>JAQWCW010000027.1 GCA_028705775.1 Eubacteriales bacterium | reverse complement strand
ACCGCCACCAAACAATACACCGTTCAATGGACATGGTGCCTGCGAGAGGATGTGAACTGATATGCCGCTTGAAATGCAGGGCGCGGACGATCTGCGCGATGACCTGACGAATATGGCTGCGAATCTTGAGTTCGGCGCAGGCGTTAACCGTGCACTGGAAGCGGGCGCTGTGCCTATCGAACAGCAGATGATAGCGAACGCTGCCAGCGACCCAAAGATCATTACTGGCGCGCTTCATGACAGCATCCACACTGGAAAGGTGAAAAAACGCCGCATGGGTGGTAAAGCCATCACCATCGGTGTGCATCACAAAGAAAAGGGCGCTTATTACGCGAACGCTGTGGAGGCAGGGCACGGCGGCCCGGCTCCCGCGCCTGCACATCCCTTTGTCCGACCGGCCTTCGATACGCGTGTGGACGAGGCCTACAACATCATGAAGGGCATCCTTCGTGATGAACTTTTCAAATAACGATTGGAGGTATTCTGATATGCCTACTCCTACCGCCTCTCCTACGATCTCTTCGACCGTAGGTCTCAAAAACATGGTGATCGCTCCGCTGACGGCGGACACTGAGTCCATACACACCTACGGCGATCTTCAGATGGTGGCTGGCGCGATTGAAGCGTCCATCACCCCGGATAATACCGACCCGGATGTGCAATATGCCGATGATGTGGAATTCTCGGTGCTGTACCCGGACCCTGAACTATCCTTCAAAACCAAGATGGCGGACGTGCCGCTGACGATCCAAGAGATGGTCTTTGGCAATACCATCGACGACAACGGTGTTCTGATTCGCAACGCTTCCGATACCCCCAGCTATTTCGCTGTGGGTTTCAAGTCGGAGAAGTCGAATCACAACTACCGTTACGTCTGGCTCTACAAGGTACGCGCCAAGCCGGTGACGGAGAGCTACGCCACCAAGGAAGGCAAGACCATCAATCGCCAGACGGGCGAGATCGAGTGGAAGGCCATCAAGCGCACCCACGACGGCCAGTATCAAGCGGTCGCTGATGTTGGCGAGAACGGCTTCACCACCGCGATGGGCGAAACCTTTCTGCAGTCGGTCTACGAGCCGACCTTCACCCCCGAAACGACCGGAACCTAAAAGGATAATCTACGCCACAGGCACACTCTTTCGCGGAGTGTGCCTGTTTGCGTTTGAAGGAGGCGACGCGCTTGTCACTGGAAGCCCTGCAGCGTAACGGGCATCACCTTGGCCTGATCGACTGCGAAACGACCGGGAAACACGATATTTCCGTTCTCAAGCCGGAACGCCCTCCGGAACGGTTGATCTGGATCGGTTTCAACAGCGTTCTGACAGACTCCAATCGGGGCGCGCATGGTGTGCATTTCTTCATTGACGATTACCTGTTCGAGCGTACGTGGAACGATCCGAAGCGGTACGCGGCGCTCCTGCGAGCGTATCCTGCCGTGCTAACCGCCGATTTCTCGATGTTTACTGATTACCCGAAGGCAGTACAGATCTACAACCATTGGCGCAAACACCAGCTTGGCGCGTATTGGCAGAGCCTCGGGGTTCGGGTGTATCCCTCTATTTGTTGGAGCGACCATGACAGCTACGACTGGTGCTTCGATGGAGAGCCGGTCGGTGGCGTGATCGCTGTTTCCTCCGTGGGTACGCAGAAGAGCAAAGAAGCCAGGCAACTGTTCATGGACGGCTACCGCGAGGCGCTCGTTCGCCTGAAGCCTGAGAAGGTGCTCTTTTTTGGCGATGTGCCTGACGGATGCGATGGGAATATCGAGCGATACGACGCTTTCTATAAAGCCGTCAACGCTCGTCGCACAGCGGTTGATTCTCCCGGCCCGCAGAGGTAAGCTATGGGTGGACGAGGCGGATCAAGCCACCGGGCAACCGGCGGCGGAGGGAATCTGCAAAACCTGACCACGGTCGATCAGGTTAATCAATGGCTTCGGAATCAAAACTGGTTCGCGCCTTACAGCCGTGTATCTCTGAACGGCATTGACATCGCTGCCGCGCGAGGCATCGCAGAAGCATACAAGCAGGTGTTCGACCGATACCCGCAGCTGAAGGGCTTTTTCAACGGCGTCGTTTCCTTCTCGCTCGGTTCCGGGACATACGCTGACTGTAAACTGTCGTCCGGCACCATTCGTGTCAGTGATTCCATGTACCGAAGCGTGACCACGCTTCGCCAACAGTATGCTTCCGACATTCGTTCGAACTGGCATCCTGTCGGCACGGATTGGTCGGCCATCGTTACGCATGAGATCGGGCATGCCATTGACGGGTATATCACACAGCGCATGCGTTTATCGGACGCAAGCTACAGCGATTGGGATTTCAACTCGAAGACGCTGCGCGGGAAGATTGCGGCGAAGCTTGGCGTTTCGACGGACAGCGCAAGCATCGCTCGAGAGGTTTCCCGCTACGGCGCAACGAAAAGTGTAGAGTGGTTCGCGGAGTCCTTCGCGGAGGGCATGCACTCCGACACCCCTCGTCGAATGGCCAAAGAGTTCATGGCTGAACTGGACAAGATATTAAGGAGGCTTCGATAATGTCAAGACCTGCGCCAAACTACTACAGCAACGAGGACTTCCAGAAATGGTTTGACTTCGACAAGAACACTTTCAAGGAAGGCACGCCGCAATGGCTCATTGATATGGTGCACGAGGAAGACGAAGAGCGGGAACGCCAGTATCAGGAAGCCCTAAAGGACGGATTCTTACTGTAATACTCCATGCCCGACTGTAAATACTTAATGCCTCATGGCCAAACGCCGTGAGGCTTTTTCATGCCCGAAAGGAGGGTTCGCGTGATTACCTGTAACCTGAAAGATAAGAAGTATACGGTCGATTATATTCCCGGTCGCACTCTGCGTGAGATGGAGCCTGCCGCCAAAATGTACGGTCGCATTGTTGCGCTGTCCAACGCCGCTGTGAAAGGTGAGACCATCCCGGAAGATCAGCAGGTCGCTATCCCGGAAGCGATGGACGTAATGATCCATTGGTTCTGTCTGTTGTTCGGGAACCAGTTTACCCCGGACGACGTGCTCGACGGCTATCCTGTGGATCGCCTGATGCATGACATCGCGCTGGCGCTCATGGCGGTGCAAACTCAGACAACGGAGATTCTGGACGAATTCCCTACGAAGGCAGCGAAGGCAATGGAGACGGCAGTGACGACGACTCCCGCCTGACGCTGCATGACTTTATCTATTCCACCTACAATTCTCTTCTGGAGGATGGGTGGCGCATGAAGGAAATTGACGAAATGGACATGCCCGGTTTCCTGCGTATTCGCGCGTGGAGTGCAAACCGGGAGAAAGCCCAGAAAGCGCCCAAGGTACGGTTCATTGATGAAGTTTGGGGTAATCTAGAACCCTGATGAAAGCATCCGGCAAGGGTGCTTTTTTCATTTGTGCATAGATAGGCAGGTGAGAAATCTTGAGTGAAACGCTCCGCGATCTGGTCGTGTCGTTATCTTTGAACAGCGATAACTTTACCCGCAACATCAAATCCATCCAAAAGCAGATACAGGAAGCGGAGTCGGCGTTTAAGCTGGCAAGCGCCGGAGTGGACAAGTTCGAGTCCACCACCGCCGGGCTGGCTGCGAAGCTATCGACGCTGGAACGCAAGCTCTCCCTGCAAAAGGACGCGGTTACACAGTACGAGCGCGCGCTCACTCAGACAAGCGGCAAGCTGCAGGAGTGTTACGACCGCCAGAACGATTACAACCAGCGACTCACAGACGCGAAGACCCGTCAGGCACAGCTGAAGCAGGAAGTCTCGAATGCCGCGACGGCATATACGCATTATAAAACCACACTTGGAGAAACCGACTCCGCGACCATTGCCGCCAAGGAGAATCTGGACGCGGTTAAGGTGGAATACCGGGATCAGTGTACGGAAATCCGTAAGCTGCAGGGACAGAATGTTGCGCTTCAGAAATCCACACAGAATGCCGCTGACGCTTTTTCCTCCGCGCAGGCCAAACTCAACGGAGCGAAGGCGGCTGTGCGGGAGACTGCCAGCGAGATCGATCAGTGCAACCGTCAACTTGCCCTATCGCAGACCCAGTGGGACGCCGCCGGGCAAACCATCGTCCGCAGCGAACAGGCCATTGCCAGCATCGGCAAACAGATGAAGAACGCCGAAAGCCGCTTTAGACTGGCGGCTGCCGGTGTGAAGGACTTCGACAAATCGGCTGAGGGATTGACAGCGAAGCTCACACTCCTTCAGGAGAAACTGACATTTCAACAGCAAGCCGTCCAGCAGTATGAGCACGCGCTGGAAGGCGCGCGGGAGCAGCTGGCTGCCGCGCAGGCTGTGGGCGATAACGATAAAATCCGCGAAGCGACAGATGCGGTGCAGGATGCGGAAGCCGCTCTCAACAATGCTCGCGCATCTGTCCGCCAGACGCAAGCAGATATCGCTGCCTGCAATAAGGAACTTAAAACCGCGAAATCCGAGTGGACTGCCGCCGGGAAATCGCTGGAAGAGTTCAGCAAAAAGTGCGACACCGTCAGCAAGACGATGACCAAGATCGGCAGGACGCTCTCAACAACGGTCACCACGCCCATCATCGCTCTGGGAGCTTCCGCGATCAAGGCCAGCATTAGCTACGAATCTGCATTCGCATCCGTTCGCAAGACCGTGGATGCCACAGATGCCGAATTTGCTCAGCTTTCTGACGATATTGAGGAGATGTCAACACAAGTGGCGTCCTCCGCAGATGATATCGCCGAGGTCGTCGCGGTCGCAGGGCAGTTGGGCATTCAGAATGAGCACCTGATGGAGTTCGCTCGGACAATGATCGATTTGGGCAACTCCACGAATATCGTCGCATCTGACGCGGCTTCCACGCTGGCCAAGTTCGCCAACATCATGAACATGGATCAGTCTCTGTTCCAGAACCTCGGATCGACACTGGTCGAATTGGGCAATAACTATGCCACGACAGAATCTGCGATCATGGAGATGTCCATGCGCCTTGCGGGTGCCGGTCAGCAAGTGGGACTGTCGGAAGCGCAGATTCTGGGCTTCGCCACTGCGCTTTCTTCCGTTGGCATCGAGGCGCAGATGGGTGGCTCCGCGTTTTCAAAGGCACTGGTCAAAATGGAGGTTGCTTCCGCTACAGGCGGACAGGCTCTGGAGGACTTTGGCAAGGTTGCCGGGATGAGCGCCGCGCAATTCAAGGCGTTATGGGATGCCGATCCTGCTGCCGCGTTTCAGGCTTTCATCGTCGGTCTTTCTCAGCTGGACGACGAGGGCGAAAGCGCCATCGCCGTGCTCGAGGAGATCGGCATCAGTGAGATCCGCCTTCGGGACACACTGCTGCGTGCTACAAACGCCACGGAGCTTTTCGCCAGCACACAGGTCACGGCAACTGCCGCGTGGGGCGAAAACACTGCGCTGACGGAGGAAGCCGGGAAACGATACGCCACTACAGAGAGCAAGCTCGCCAATCTGAAGAATACAGCCATGATGTTCGCTCGGCAGATCGGCAATGACCTGAACCCCACCATCCAGAAACTCATCGACGGTGCGTCGGAACTACTGGAACGGTTCATGAACCTTGACGATAACCAGCGCGCGCAGCTCATCAAGTTCGCCGCTATCGCTGCGTCTATCGGCCCGGTTATCTTGATCTTGGGCAAGCTCACCAAAGGGCTGGGCGTTGTGACCGGCGGTATCGGGAAGTTTGCTACAGCCGTCGGCAAGGCGGGAGGCGGGTTTTCTGGGTTTCTGTCTGTATTGGGCAAGTCGCCCTCCGTGTGGTTCGCGGTCGCAGCGGCGGTCATTGCCGGTACGATTGCTCTGGCGGATTACGTCTCCGGCGCGAAGGAAGCGCGCGAGGCGCTTAAGGGAATGCAGGAGACCGCCGACAAATGGAAAGAAACCGCTGCTGAAACCTTCTACGGCTCCAGGGAGGGGCTGTCTTTCTTCGGCATGACAGAAGGAGACTTTGCCAGAGAAACACAGACCGGGCAGGACTGGCTTTCCGGTCTGCTCGCCGTCTGGTCGGACGGGCAGAAAGAAACGGATGAGATCGTCACCTCGTGGACGGAATCCTTCAAAGTGCTGACCGCTTCCACTCGCGAGGAGCTTCAGGGACTTAAGGCCACGGCAGACGAAGCCGGATACAATTCCGTCTCCAGTCAGTTGGCGGCGGATATCAAAACGCTGGACTCTTTGGACGCCGAGATCGGAAAACTGCTGAAGAGACGCCAAAACGGCAACTTTTCTGCAAAGGATAAGGTTCGCCTTCAGGAACTCATCGATGCGCGGGAAGCCATCGAAATCAAGTATAAGCTCACACCGGCAGACACTGACGGCTTCGATACTGTGCTGCAGAAGGTGAATGCTGAGATCGCACGGGCTCAGGCACGGGGGCGTTCGGACGCGGACATTTCCGTTTACGAGAACGCGGTGCTGGGACTTTCCGAGGGTATGGCTGCTGTCAACGGAAAGCTGGACGAGCAGTACGATAAAGAGTATGCCGTCATTCAGTTGATCAAGGATGAGGACGAACGTCGCACAGCGCTGGAGGGACTGAACGAGAAGTATCGTGACGAACGGCGCGCTGCCGCGCTGGAGTACGCCCAAGCGCTTTCTCAGGTGGTCATGCCTGTATGGGAGCAGGGGGATATACAGGAAGCCAGCACGCAGGTGGATGAGCTCCTGACCAGGCTGCGTGCGTACAGCCTCGCAAGCGAGTCGGAAAAGCCTGCGCTGTTGACCGAGCTTCAACAGCTTTCATCCCGCATGGATGAGGGTGCGCTCACTGAGTACCTTTCAATGATGACGCAGATCCAAGCCCTGATGGACAGCGGCTTGACAGAAGGCGAAGTCGCCCAACTGTTCCCCGATATCGACTTCACAGCCCAGATGGATCAGTTTGCTGGGATCGCGGGCTACATTGACCTCATCAAGACAGATCTGCCCGGCTTATACGGCATGTTCAATGAAGCGCTTCCGAAAGAAGTACTCAAGATCACAACCGATCTTGACATGACCGGCGCGCAGGCACGCTGGGATGCGTTTGCCGCCAACCCCGGCGCGATCACCACGGAAGCGATCATTACCGGATTTATTGAAGGCGAAAGTGCTGCTGCCCAGCAGCCCAAGGTTGAAGCGTTCATATCAGCGTACACAGAAGTACCTGAAGGTGCAAACAAGGCATCCCTTACCCCGCAAGGCCTGATCGCGTATGTTTCGACCTACGCTGAGGCGACCAGCGGCACGGACGTATCCGCGCTCAATCCCACCAACGTCACCGCAATGGTTGCGGGGTATAAGGAACTTGCCGCCGGGGCGGATATTTCCACACTCAAGCCTGACGAGATCACCGCTTATATCATGAAGTATCTCGAAAAAGAAGGCGTGGATACTTCCGCGTTGAGCCCCTCCGCCGTCACCGCGTTCGTCCTCGCTTATGAAGAAGCGACGGGCGGCGCGCTCACCACCGCTCTGACACCGGACAATGTCACGGCGATGGTCGTCAAATACCTGCAGGCGGAGGGCGTCGATATTACGGCGCTGACACCGAGCCAAATCGAAGCCATCGTGAGCAGCTACGCCGAAGCCACAGGCTGCGATAAATCGAAGCTGCTTCCATCCCTGACGGCGTATATCACGGAATACCGCGAGGCCGAGGGCGTAACGATACCTAAGCCCCAGACGCGTGTTGTGATTACCGGTTATGATTATCTGGCATATCAGAGTTTGAAGGATAACCCCGACCTCCAGCTTGAGGTGCCTGTGCGGCTGGGCGAACTTGAGCAAGGGAACCTGGATCAACTTCTCGCCAACGGCAAAGTAAAGTTTTGGAAAGACGGCGTGGAGGTTCCCATCACTGCCGTACCCAACGGAACTATAACCGCCGATACCATCGCCGCGCTGGATCAAGACGGAACACTGCATGTACTCATCACGCCCGAAGTCACCGGCACGCAGGAAGCCATCGACAGCACCAGTCAGGCGGTCGATGAGGTCTACAAACTGGGCGGCACATGGCAGGCGGCATGGACGGGCATCATGCCCACCACATCCATCGATCTGATGAACAGCGCCATCGGGCGCTTGGACTCCTACCAAAAAACGCTGGATTATAACGCTTGGGATAAGTTCTGGGCGACATTGTTCGGGGAATCCACTGATCTCGGTGTGCTCGACACCAGCATGAAGCTGGACTTCAACCAAGAAACGGTCGCGGAGCTCTCGGCTTATGTCGCCGAGATGGTTTCTGCAATCCAGCAAGGGCAGGAAGTGTCTGAGGCCGATCTCAATAACCTGCAGACCATTGTAACCTTCCTGAACGGATTGGATGTGACCAGCACCGGCGCGCATGTCCGGGAGGGCATCGCACAGGGCATGACCGAAGCAGGCTGGGGCAGCGACGCGGAAACCGTCGCCGGGAATCTGGAAGATGCGCTCAATCTTGCGCTGGGTATTCAATCTCCATCTACGCGTGTGAAGCCTGTAGGCGACAATGTTGCCGCAGGCGTTGGCATCGGCATGACAGCGTACAGCTTTTCTTCAGACGCTTCCAACGTCGCGCAAAACATCCAAACCTCGCTGGCTGCCGTGTTGACATCAACCACACTACGCTCCGCAGGCGTAAACGCTATGAGCGGTCTGACAGCGGGCATCAACGCGGGACGCAGTGGCGTGATCGCCGCAATGCGCTCCGCCGCCCGTGCCGCTGTGGCCGCCGCAAAGAGTGAACTCAAGATCAAATCGCCGTCGCGTGTCTTCCGTGATGAAGTAGGCGCGATGGCCATGCGCGGTTTCGGCGAAGGTGTACTCAAGGAAAGCAAAACACAAGCGAAGATCATTCAGAATGCTACGCGCTACCTGACTGGTGAAGCAAAGGTTGGGAGTATTACCACAACCAGTAACGATAATCGCCGCACCTACAACAGCCAAAATACGATCTCGTTTGCGGGAAGCAACTTTTACATCAGTGATAATCAAGATGCTTACGCGCTGGCTGTAGAGATCGCCAACCTGACGAAAAGACAGCAACGCGGAAAAGGGCTGCGGATGGCATAATTATCTTGACTTTTCCGGGCTTCGGAGGGATAGATACCCTACCTTAACGGAAAGGAGGTTTATTATGTTTGCGATGCACATACGCCCGGAAGTCCTCGCGCGTCTGCGGGAGGAGTATCCCGAGGGCACCCGTGTGGAACTGATTGAGATGAACGACCCTTACCGCGAGATGCCGCCGGGACTAAAGGGTACCGTTCAGATGGTCGACGACGCTGGCGGTATCCATATCAACTGGGACAATGGTTCCACATTGGCGGCGATCCACGGGTTCGACAAAATCAAGAAGACCGATAAGTGACATGAACAGCAGCACATGCACCGCTCGATGAGGGCGGTGCTTTTCTGTGGAGGTGATACCAATAAACGACTGGTTCGAATGGAATGGCGTGCGTTGCACAGCTCACGGAATCCGTGTTTCTGAGCAACCGCCGATATCGATACCTGCCGAACGAGCGACATTCACGAATGTTCCCGGTCGCTCCGGCAGCCTGACGACGCTGCAAGGTGAAGATGTTTACGACGATATGGTCATGACCGCAACCTGCTTCATTCAGGACGCGACCAGGATTGCTGAAATTGCAGCGTGGCTCAAAGGCAGCGGGAGGGTCACTTTTGCTAACCGACCGGGCGGGTACTATCAGGCTCGGATCGTGAATCAAATCGACTTCGAGAAAATTCTGCGTGGAAATCCACATCGCTCTTTCGCGGTCAATTTTCGCTGCAAGCCATTCTGGCACGCGCAAAACGTATCGGATATTGTCGTAACGGCATCAGGAGCGTTGGTGAATAACCCCGGCAGCGTGTGTTCGGAGCCTCTCATGACGGTATACGGCTCCGGTGACATCACGCTGATGGTCGGAATGACCGTCATTGAACTAACCGGGGTCTCTGGCAGTATTGTGCTGGACAGTGTTCTGAAGGAAGCTTACAAAGACACTACCCTGATGAACGAGCGTATGACCGGAGACTTTCCGGTGCTGAAGCCAGGCATGAACGCGATTAGCTGGAGCGGTACAGTGACGAAAGTGGTCATCCAACCGAGCTGGCGGTATCTATAATGGCTTTCCTATTAAAATACGCTGCAATATGATATAATCGCCTTAACACGAACAACAATCATGGTTGCTTAACCTATTCTTGTGAATTAATTAATTGACTTGATGATAAGCGTAATCAGGGGGCAATAATATGAGGTTTGAAGATAAGTGGAATCAAATCGTCAACCATGCCGGAGAAGAATTCTTTACAAAGACAAATATATCATTCAGGTATAAAATAGTTAATGATTGTGTAGTACCGGATCGGACGAATTATCCTCTTTCTAAAGCCAACTTTCAGAAGGCTGCGGAGCTTGAATTACTTGAGGGCCCGGGGCAGATCAGGAATTTGGTTAGAGGGCCTTCATATGTCTTCGCAATTTTGACAGATAAACGAATACAGAAATAGCGACAGACTCATGATAAAAATATAGGGAGAGGAGATCGTCTGACTTTGCGTATACTGGTGTACAAGAGAACCCATATTGGTGATCCAAATAAACAAGGGCAATTTGGATGTCATAACTGTATGGGACAGGTTCGTGCAAACAACTATAACGCAGTGATCGGAATCGGCGCAATGCATCCATGGAAGGGCATTGATATAGCGGGCAAGGTCACATGGATAGGCATCGGCCCAACAAAGTTGAGCATGTTGGATGGAGATCGTAACCCTATTGTTATCTTTGAGAAGTTTTCTTTGTATGATGAGAACGGTCCTTTGGCTCCGCCATCTCTACATCCAGCAAGGCTTCCCCGACACGTAATTCTTTATGAAGGAAAAGAAGGCTACGAGGATGCTTATCATGATGCAAAAAACATCATTGATCAGCTAATGTCTGGTGACTTGAATTACAGCATAAGTGATGAAAATGTAGATGAGGCATCTCCTACAAACTGCAGGAGTAAATGCAAAAGATGAAAATAATCATGTCCCGAAAGGGATTCGATACAAGTAATGGTGGTCTTCCAAGCCCAATTCTTCCTGATGGTACTCTTCTCTCCATGCCTATCCCATCTCCATATGGCAGGCCATATTCAGAGATGTATCATAACGGGATTAACTACGCCCATATTCTCTCTTCCTTGGGATACAGAGGAAACATGGTGACCGGGCATCTCGACCCCGATATTCGCCCTAATGTAATGTCCTCCAAAATCAAATCATGGAAACCTCTCTTAGGCCAAGTATCTTCTTCTCAAGGTGTTCTTCGGAATCGAAATGTAGGGGTTGGGGACCTTTTCTTGTTTTTCGGATGCTTTCAAGAAGTAGACTCTATGTTTCGGTATCAGCCAAACACAATACCAAAGCACATCATCTTTGGTTACTTAGAAATTGCTGATGTTGTCATTGATCCCTCTGCAATTAAAGAATATTCCTGGCATCCACACGCTGACATGACAGGTATTGTAAATAACACAATTTATATAGCGGCAAATCGACTATCTCTCAATCCTGATCTACCTGGCGCAGGCGTGTTGGATTATCGAGAAGACCAAGTATTAACAAAGGAAAACAACAAATGGTATGTATGGGATGAGAACAAGTTACCTTTCCTAACGCAAGAACATTTATGTAAAAGCGTACGAAGATATAACCCTTCAGACGGCGGAATCGTGATAGCCGATAAAACCGGACAGGAGTTTGTCTACAACGAAAGCGACGAACTATGCAACTGGGCAAGGAGCTTGGTTAATGCATAGGAAAGAAAAGTAGTAATCAAATTTTTGCAGTAGCGTCGTCCATCTGGGCGGCGTTTTCATTTTGCCCCGAGGGAGGCGAACAATTATGCTCTGTGTTTATCCAGCCGACTGCACCGACTTCTCTACGAACGGCAACGGTTCGCTAAATCCACTGTCCGCGACCGTGACAGAAACCTTGAACGGCGAATACGAACTCCAATTGGAACATCCCATCGATGACGCCGGGAAGTGGCAGCGGCTGGTAGAAGGCTGTATCATCAGGGCACCAGTACCCGCCGCTGCCACTCCTCGGGTGAACTTCTCTGCTCCGGGTGATGACAGTGGTAGGGAGATCTACCGCATCAACACTGATATTGCCGGTGCTCAGACTCGGAAAGGCACGCTCAACCTCCGCTCAGGCACGGGCACAAACTATAAGGTGCTGGCTGCCTATAAGCACGGCTCCCTCGTGCAGGTGATCGCCAAGACCAACAGCAGCTGGTATGAAGTCATTGCCCCTGACGGGAAGCGCGGTTACATGTCAACGACTTACCTGACCTTCGATCACCAGGAAAGTTCCGCATCTGCCGCGGTATCCTCTGTCGTTCAAGCGCGCCAGTTGCGGGATCAGCCCTTCCGTATTTACCGAATCGTACCGGAACTCGACAAAATCACAGTCTATGCCCGACACATATTCTATGACCTGCTCGACAATATGATTCAGTCCTACAAGCCCTCATCCTCCGCGGTGGGGGCTTCTGTTGTACAGACGATTTCTACTTCCTGCCTGTCAGCACACGACTTCACCTTCTATTCAGATCTGAACACCAAAGCCGAAGACGTGGAGTTCCAAAATGTAAATCCGGTGGAGGCGCTGCTCGGTGAAGGCGGCGTCGTAGAAAAGTATGTCGGGGAACTAACCCGTGACTGGTGGGACGTTTTCGTTGTTCGCCGCGTCGGTCGGGACAGCAACGTGCAGATAAGGCAGGCTAAGAACCTGCTAGGCATCTCCTATGATGTCGACCTGACAGATGTCGTTACTCGCATCATGCCGACCGGTGAGGACGCGGACGGTAATGTGCTGTACTTGCCGGAACTCTTCGTCGACAGTCCGCTCATCAACTCTTATCCGCACCCCAAATGGATCAACCTGGAAGTATCAGAAGCAAAAGAGCAGACGGACAGCGATGAACAGAAGACGAAAGCCCAGTGCTATACGGACATGCGAACGGCTGTGCAGGCACAGTTCGATGCCGGTTGCGATACACCAACTGTCACCCTGAACGTCAGTTTTATCAACTGCGCTGACACAGAAGAGTACAGGGAATATGGCTTTCTCCAGAATATTTACCTGGGTGATGCCGTTCGGGTCATTGCTCCTCGCATCGGTGTCTGGGTTTCCTTGCGGCTAACGCAGTACACCTACGACTGCCTGGTGGAAAAATACACCAACATGACGCTGGGTACCGTGATGGATACGGTGGAGGGCAACATCATCTCCTCCCGGCAGCTTCCTTCAGGGATCATCACCGGAAGCAAGCTGGCCATCAACTCTGTTGGTACAGGTGCTCTGCAGGGCGGCTCAGTCGGTGCCGTGCAGATCAAGATGGCAGCCATCGAAACCGCGCACATTCAGGACGCCGCCATTACCCAAGCCAAAATTGGCGAGGCTGCGATCGGTTCCGCGCAGATCCAGACCGCGGCAATCACGCAGGCGAAGATTGAAAACGGTGCGATCGGCACGGCGCAGATCGAGGATGCCGCCATTGAACGCGCCAAGATCAAAGAGGGAGCGATTGGCACAGCTCAGATCGAGGATGGCGTCATCACCTCTGCGCATATTGGCAACGCTGAAATTCTGAGCGCTCACATTCAGGATGGAGCTATCGTCCACGCAAAGATCGCTGAAGCTGCGGTAGGAACGGCAAATATCCAGAGTGCGGCTGTCGATTCCGCACAGATACGAGACGCGGCCATTACCAACGCCAAGGTAGCTGGTGCGGCCATCGGAACGGCAAACATTCAGGACGCCGCCATCGTCAATGTGAAAATACTCGACGGCACGATCACCAATGCCAAGATTGCGGATCTGGCGGTTGATTCGGCGAAGATTGCCGATCTGGCCGTCACCACTGCGAAGATTGCGCAAGCGGCTATCACCAATGCACAGATCGATAATGCCGCCATTGACACAGCAAAGATTGCCCTTGGAGCGATCACCGCTGCCTTGATTGCGCAAGGTTCTGTGGGCACGGCCCAGATCGCGGACGCGAGTATTACGGATGCCAAGATCGTAGAGTTATCAGCGAACCGAATCACAACAGGTGTACTCTCCGTGGAGCGGCTGATCATTCGCGGCACTGATCAGAGCCTGATCTATGCCATCAATAATATGGGTGAGTTGGTATCCACCCAGGTGGACACCCTTGACGGGTATGTGCTGACGGAGCGAACCATCTCGGCGGACAAGATCGTAGCGCACGCCATTACCGCAGATGAGATCGCAGCCAAGACCATCACCGCCAACGAAATCCTCGCCGGAACAATCACTTCGGCAGAGATCGCAGCTGGAACGATTACCGGCGCGAACATCAAGGCCGGAGTGATTACTACCAGTCATGTATCCGCAGACTTTGGTCAGAATCTAGATTTAACCAGCAACACAGGCATTAACCTGCGTGTGCAGCAGATTGAAGAGAATGCGGCAGATGCATTGGAGAAAGCGGAAACTGCTCATGAACTCGCCTCCAGTGCGGCAAGCAAAAACGAAGTCATTGTTGGGACACAAACCATAGCTACTGATGCATGGACTGGCACAGCATCGTTTGCATCTCTCAATGACGGTCAGCAAATCCTATACTGGCTGCCATGTAACAGCACTGGAACAGCTACATTGAATCTAACTTTGTCTGACGGCACAACGACGGGCGGCATTCCCTGCTACTACAGTGGTATCACCAGACTTTCAACACATTACGACGCTGGTAACACTATTCATCTGACCTATCGGGTAAATGCAGTCGTGAATGGCTCTCAGTACTCTGGGTGGTGGGCTGACGCAAACTATAACACCGACACTTACGACCGTATACGCTTTTACAATCTCATCACTGCCAAAGCTACAGTGCCTGCGGGCAAGCTCATTGTAAGCGATGCTGAAGGGTATTTTCCGTTGGCTGCATCTGTTGTTTTCAATATCGACAAACCGATTCTGTATGCAGATTCTTCCATCGGTGCCAGCAGCACCGCATCTACCAACTACCTCTGCTATCCATCACTATCAGTGCGCACGATTACCGGGGATGCTGCATGGACCGGAACTGCAAAGGCAACTGTGTATCTTGTAGGTACTCTTTCCGGTAATTCTTTTACTGTAGCGAATAGCCACTGGATCACGTCATCGCCTGCAGATGAAACAGGGACTCTTACTTTCCTTTCTCTCGGTTTGCTGTATAGTTCTACCGGCATTTATCTCTATCCTGAGCATCCGCTGTATATGATCGTTGATGGCGTACTAAAAAACCTGAATGAAGTTGCCTATAATGCGCAGGTCATCGCTAATGACGCGTCCGAGGCAGCGATGGAAAATGCCGCGTCTATCAACACGCTGCAAGATCAGATCTCCATCAAGGTTTCCCAAACCAGTTATGACAGTGACAAGAACGTCATCGCGCAGCGCTTCTCCGCGGTAGAGCAAACCGCTTCTGACTTCAGAGTGGAGATCACGCAGGAGGTCGCCGCAAGGGTGGCAACGGTTGCCGGAGAGGTCAGCGACCTGACCAGCGAGGTTGCAGATTTTAGGGAAACCGTCAGCGGCTACATGGATTTCAATGGAGACTCCCTGTCTATCGGAGTGACGGGCAGCAGTTTCAAAACAGCGATCACGAACACGGAAATGGCCTTCACGGACAATAACGAAAAGGTCGCATATATCAGTAACAGTGACATGTATATAACCCGTGCCCGCGTCACGGATACCTTATCCGTCGGCACCACCAACAACGGATACTTCGACTTTGTAACGCTCCCCGGCGGCATGGCCCTGAAATGGCGCACCGGGGAATCTTCGTAAGGGGGATGAAGGATGGCGAATACCTTTACCGTAACCTATCAAATCACACTGAACGCCACCAATAAGGATCATGCCAATTATGAAACGGTCGATGCGTATATCCGCCGGACAAGCCCAACCACGCTGAATACCGTAGGGGTATCGGTATCTTCCGCGAAGATCAATATGTCCGGTACGACCTTCTGGAGCAGCGCGGGCAACAATCCGTACCTGGACTTTCACAATTATGGCCGCGCTTTTGTATCTACTTCTGTCACGGACAAGACCTCGATTTCGCTGACTACGCCTTCCGGGTTCAGCCTGGCAAATCTATTGTCTGTAGGAACATCCGATACGGCAATCGGTATCTACGCCTACAAGAGCACCAGCGGCAACGTATGTACCTATTCCAGCATAAACGCTGTGCTGACGATTACAGCGACCTGTGTTCAAAACTACTCCAAGTCATCTGCGTCGGTCACATCCAATGTGGAGGCAGGTTCTGCCTCTCAGGTGACTTTTACCAACAGCAACCTTGCCAACGTCTATCACAAGGTCACATGGACATTCGGGTCAAGCAGCTATACCGTCCCTACTTCAACTGGCGCGTCTTCCGCGTCCTACACGATCCCGGTCAGCTGGCTAACGAATATTCCAAACGCCACATACGGCACCGCTTCTGTGTCTGTTACGACCTACGCCACTGATGGCACGAATCTTGGCTCGGATACCTACAGCTTCACCATCACGGCTTCACCCTCGGTTGTACCGATCCTGAGCATATCAGCCAGCCGAATCGATAACGGCGTACCGTCTGCCTGGGGCGTTTACGTTCAGGGTAAGAGCGGTATCACGCTGACGGCCACCGCATCCGGTGCGCAGGGCAGCACGATCTCCCAGTACACCATCAGCGGCGGCGCGTCATACACCCAGACGTCCAATGTGTTTATCATCAGCACCATCTCCGCAAGCGGAAGCATCACGTACACAATCAAGGTGACGGATTCCCGTGGCAGAACCGCATCCGTAAACACAACGATCTCCGTTGAAGCTTATGCGCCGCCTTCGTTTGCTTCCTCACAGGCGTTCCGCTGTACTTCCGGCGGCGTTGCCTCTGAAACGGGTACCTACGCTTCCGTAAAAGCCAGCGGGACATTCACTTCTATCAGCGGTAAGAATACCTGCGCGTTGGCTGTACAGTATGGGCTGAGCACCGGTTCCGCTTACTCGTCAGCGACCGCGCTGCAAGACAACACGACGGCAGTCATTGGCGGCGGCACAATTGACATCAACGCCTCCTACAAGATCCGGTTCACCCTGACGGATACCTTTTCGACGGTTGAGAAGGTCGTGAATCTGGGCACCGCCGCGTACACCGTTTTCTTCCGTCAGGGTGGCAACGGTGTGGCCTTTGGCAAGGTCTCCGAACGCGAGAACGCATTGGAGATCAATTCGGACTGGGGCTTGTACCACGGTGACGACAACCTGGCGGGAACGGTGCCTGTATCCCGCGGTGGTACCGGTGCGACAACCGTTGCTGCAGCCCGGAATGCGCTCGGCCTCGGTAATACGAATGGTGCGCTGCCTGTTGCCAACGGCGGCACCGGTGCGACGACTGCCGCTGCGGCTCGGAACGCCCTCGGGCTTGGTAACACAAGCGGTGCGGTACCTGTCGCCAATGGGGGTACAGGCGCGGCGGATGCCGCCACAGCGCGGACGAACCTCGGGATTACGCTGGCGAACCTGGGTGCCGCGGCCAGCAGCCATAATCACTCCGGTGCCAACATCACCTCCGGTACGATTCCAGCGGCGCGTCTGCCTTTCATTGTTCAGTATGGTTCCACAACCATCACCGGCGTGTCATGGCAGTCTGTCTCCTTTGGTTCAGCGTTTACGAGTAAACCAATCGTCGTGGTTTCTTATGCGGGCAATGCGGCCACCTCTGGTATTGCCGTATTGAAGACCCAATCTGAAAACACCACCGGTTTTCAGGTTTGTATGGCCGGTTCCTCTGGCTCCGGTACGCGAACCGTGAACTGGATCGCAGTCGGCACCTGACTTTACCTCGGGACCTGCCCGTTCCTTCACAGGAGCGGGTTTTTCCATATTAACGATTGGAGGACAATCCTATGCGTAATTTTTCCATTGATCTCATCTGGGCAAAGATCCAGATCGCGGTCGCGGCCATCGGGGGATGGCTTGGTTATTTTCTTGGAGGTGTGGACGGTATGATGATCGCGCTCATTGTGCTGATGACGCTGGACTATGTCACGGGCGTCATGTGCGCCATTGTCGACAAAAAGCTGTCCAGCGCCGTCGGTTTCAAGGGCATCTGCAAAAAGGTGCTTGTCCTGATGCTGGTGGGTGTCGCCAATATTGTGGACGTTCATGTGGTAGGCGCAGGCAGCGCGTTGCGCAGCGCAGTCGTCTGCTTCTACATGAGCAATGAGGGCGTATCGATGCTCGAGAACGCTTCTCATCTGGGCCTGCCCATCCCGGAAAAGCTGAAAGACATCCTGGCTCAGCTTCATGACCGCGAAGGCAAAGAAACTGACACATCAGGCGACGGCGAATAACCGTCGCCTTCTTTGAGGGAGGGAGCCATATGGCTGAAAGAATCAATACTCCGTTTACTAATGAGCATTTCATCGCTTTCTGTGAAAAGATGCTGGGGCAACCCTATTGGTATGGGACATGCCTGTACAAGTGCCGTGCTTCGCTGTTGAGTAGCAAGAGCAGCCAATACCCTGACTCCTATACATCTTCCCGGCAAAGCCGTTACCAGCAGGACATCGCTCAAAAGAAAGTCGCGGCAGATTGTATCGGCGCTTGCAAAGGATATGCGTGGACTGGTGGCGGGCTGGGTGTGCTCGAAAGCATAGGAAATGATAACACCTATACCAGCAAGTACGGCTCCAACGGCTGCCCGGACAAAGGCGCAAATTCCATGTTTACTTATGCGAAATCCAAGGGCGTGGACTGGGGTGTAATCAGCACGCTGCCGGAGATCGTCGGGCTGGCGCTGTATAAATCCGGCCACGCAGGATACTACGCTGGTAACGGTTATGCCATTGAATGGAAAGGCTTTTCCTATGGCTGTTGTAAGACCAAAGTTGCCGGGCGTGGATGGACACACTGGTACAAGCTGCCCTTCATCAACTATAGCGAAAATGATGTGATCATTCCTGCACCTGCAGTGGATAATGCATCCATTGCGCTGGGCGATCGGCTGCTGAAAAAGGGCGTCAATGGTACAGACGTGGTTGCTTTGCAGGAAGCTCTGCTCAAGTTGGGTTATACGCTGCCCAGGTATGGCGCTGACGGGAAGTATGGAGAAGAAACAGAAAAAGCAGTACTTGCTTTCCAGAAGACCCTGAACCTCAAACAGGACGGCCTGTACGGCAGTCAAAGCCATGTTGCACTGATGGCCACGCTTTCTGATCAGGATGACGAGGAGCAAAACAACCCCGAGACAATCCCCGACAAATGGCTGCAAATCAAAGGTGACAACGTTCCTGTAATGAATGGCAATGGTACACAGTACACGCTCATTACTACCGTGAACACCGGGGTGACTTTTCCTTTTATCGCCACGGCAGATAACGGTTGGCATGCAATTGTGGTGAGCGGACAGGTTGGCTGGGTGGTAGGAGACCATTCTCAAGCCGTCTGATGCAAAGAACTGACTCTCATTTTATAACCGCGATTTGGCTTAGCGCCGAGTCGCGGCTTTTTTATTTTGCTTTCGTTCAAAGCGTGCCGCGACTTTCCAAACAAGGTAGGAGGCTGCCATTTCAACCTCCGTGACCTTGATGGGAGGATATCATAATGAATGATGTACAGCGCAGCGAGATCAAAAGGCTTCGGGAAGCGGGAACCGGTTATACGGCAATCGCTCAGGCACTTTCGCTTCCTGCCAACACAATAAAGACATACTGCAAACGAAACGGGCTTGGTGGTGAGAGGGCGATCAAAAATTCGCAGGGTACAGTTTTTGACGTTACCGGGACGGAAAATATCAGCGGTCGTACTGGTAGAAATAAGTTGCTATTCAGCGGAAACAGAGTGATTAATACCACTGCGGAAGCGCCGGAAAGCCTTGATTTATCTGGCAAATCCAAAGCATCGATAGTCCCGGAGATCACAGTTATCTTCGCCGAGCAGCCTGATGAGCAAGCTGTTCATGATGTTCTGGGAATGTTGATGCGAGAAAGAATATGAGAGAAATGAGGTAATCGAATGAAGAGAGTTATCTGCCTTTACCGAGTCTCTACCGTCGGGCAAGTCGATCATGATGACATTCCCATGCAAAAGACTGCATGCCGTGAATACACAGCGGCTCATCCAGACTGGCAGATCATTGATGAGATTTCTGAAAAAGGGGTTTCAGGCTACAAGATCAGCACCAATGCCCGAGACGCTATCGTTGAAATTAAAAGGCGCGCCATGCTGCGCGAGTTTGACGTTTTGCTTGTTTTCATGTTTGACCGGCTTGGAAGACGCGAAGATGAGACGCCTTTCGTCGTGCAGTGGTTCGTCCAGCAGGGAATCGAGGTCTGGAGCGTAAAGGAAGGCGAGCAGCGGTTTGACAACCATGTTGATAAACTGCTCAACTATATCCGCTTCTGGCAGGCATCAGGCGAAAGCGAAAAGACTTCCATCCGCGTCAAGACCAAGCTTGCGCAGATGACTCAGGATGGGCAGTATAGCGGCGGTCTTGTGCCCTACGGCTACAGATTGGAGTATCTCGGTCGTACAAATAAAAAGAACCAGCCGGTTCGCGATCTGGTGATCGACGAGGAGGAAGCGGCAGTTGTACGTGAGATATTCCGCCTGCTGACCGATGAAGGTTATGGAACGGTACGTGTGGCCAACCTGCTCAACGAACGCGGAATCAAGACGAAGCGTGGAACGTCGCTCTGGCGTGGGACTTCCATCCGGGCACTGATTGATAATCCGATCTACATCGGCATCATGCGTTCAAACAGTGCCAAATCGGAGCCATTTGAAAAGTACCGGATCATCGATGATGAAATGTATGAGCGCTGCCTTGACACAGTGAAGGGGCGCGCGCCTTCATTGCGCAGTGAGATGCGCTTTCCTCAGCAGACTAAATCCGATAATCTTCTGTCAGGGTTCATCTACTGCGCGCACTGCGGCAACAGGCTCGCCTTCTATCCGAACGTGACCCGGCGAAAACTGGCGGATGGAAGCAACAGAGAGTATCGCAGGATTATGTACCGCTGTTACCGAAAAACCAACGCGCCGACAACCTGCGATGGGATGAACGTTTATAACGCTGATGTGGTGATTGACGCAGTCGTCATGGTGGTGCAGGAGTTTTTCAAACATATCAAAGCAACGCCGAGTGAAGAACTGCTGAATGCGTCCTTGCAGCGCAACATCAGCATGTACCAGGTGGCGTTCAGGCAAGCGGAGGCTGATTTCCAGCAAGCACAAAAGGAAATTTCTGCGCTGGAAGAGCAGGCGATCAAAGCACTGACCGGGGAAAACAGTATCGACGTTTCCATCATCAACACCATGATGCCCAAATACCGTGAGAAGCGTGATGCGGCACAGAAGCGAATGAAGGAAGCCAAAGACAATATGGAAAGGGAGGAAGCGACGAACCGTGCCGCCGTCACACAGGTGAGCGATGTGATCAAATGGGCAGACCAGTTCGACGGCGCGAACAAAGAAACCCGGCACATGATCCTCGCGCGGCTGGTCGAACGCGTCGAGGTTGGTGCCGGGTACAAGATCATGGTGAAGTTCAAAATCACATATGAACAGTTCCTTGGGGTTGCTGCCTGATAGAACTCGGGACTGAAGGAGTCGTGCTGGTAATACAGTACGGCTTTTTTATTATTCTGGTAAGAAGATCACAGCTAAATCTCTACCGGTATGGACGAAAAAGATCACTTTCCATCATGCCGTTCACATCGACTTTTTTGAACCTTAACGAAGTGCCTGCCAATGATGATACACGATTTTCGATGTGAACGCTTCGGATATACCGTACTGTGTACATCGAAAACGGCAAAAGTGAAAATGAAAAAACCCTTGATTTTCAAGGGTTTTCGCTTGGTGGTCTGTACTGGACTCGAACCAGTGACCCCATCGATGTGAACGATGTGCTCTACCAACTGAGCCAACAGACCATAACCATTCTGGTAACTTTACCAGTGCGTCCTACCAACTGAGCCATGCGACCGTGAGTAGTTTGGTAACTTGACCAGCGTGTCCTACCAACTGAGCCATGCGACCGTGAGTAGTTTGGTAACTTGACCAGCGTGTCCTACCAACTGAGCCATGCGACCTTGAGTAGTTTGGTAACTTGACCAGCGTGTCCTACCAACTGAGCCATGCGACCGTGTGTAGTTTGGTAACTTGACCAGCGTGTCCTACCAACTGAGCCAACAGACCGTTGTTTTATGCAGAAGCTTATGACGAAAAGCGGCAAAAGCTTTGCAACGCATATGAGTTTATCATAGTTCCGGTTTGATGTCAATATCAAACTGCGCCTCTATGGAACGCGTTGAAGCTAAGAGTGAATTCCAGTGAATTCCCAAAGTAAATTCCGCATCCTTTGCACAGTGGAATTTAGTCTGGGAAATTGCTTCTTAGGGCTTGTTTGCAATACACTTCTTCCCGCTTTCTCGCCATTTCCTTGCGCTTTTTTATCTCTTTTTGTTGTTTTCCCATACTAACTTCCGCTTATTTCTCAAGGTAAATTCCACATCCCCTACACTGTGGAATTTGAAGTGGAATTTAGTGTGAGAATGCACCGAGTTGAAGCTCGTATTCAGAAGCGAATTTTAAGGAAATGTCGGCGCAAATTAGCTCTGGCAATTTATAGTAATCAATCACAACTCTGGAAATTTTCGCAATATGCTGCGGAAGTATTGCGCTTTGGAATTTCGGGTGTTAATATACGTTTATCGTGGAAAACGGGGCTGACGCTCATGTTTTCCGCAAAACGAAAGGATGTGTGTGGATGTCGATTCTTGCTTAAGCTGACGTTTTTATGTCAGCTTGCTTACGGCGATTTGCCGCAGGCTTTGTTTGCTTTTGTCTTTGGCTATGGATATGCGTCGGTTTACGCGCGATGTCTGCGGCGAAGAAAAGCGAGCTTAAGGCGGAATTGAATCCTCAATACAAATACAAGTATTTGTGTATGGGTTTGTTTTCGCCGCGCTCAGCGCGGTGTTTTTGCGTTTTTATGGGGGATTCGGCTTAATAGCCGTGAGTTTGCGCGAACTGTATAGAACTATAGTGCGGTCATGAATATTTATGTAGCTTTACAATTGTACGTCCGACATTGATATACAGACGAAAAGCTGCTGCACGCGTAGCCCTGTGTCGTCGTTGTCCTTCTTCGCTCAACCGATTATTGCTCCGCGCGGCGCAATATAAGAAGCTTCGTCTATACAGCACTAAATCACGAATCGCGTTTATAATCGCCGCTTATAAACGGAGGCTTATCACCCTTTTCGCAAGGATGCTCGAAATCCACAATACAATAAAGGGGAATGAACAATGGTAATTAATTGCTCAAATATCAGCAAGTCATACAGGTACTTTGAGAAAAACGAGGGCTTCAAAGCCTCAGTCAAATCTCTTTTCTTTCGCAAAACCCTTATGCGCCAAGCGGTGAAGGATTTTTCCTTCACGATGGATGAGGGCGAATTTATCGGACTTATGGGCCCGAACGGGGCGGGCAAGTCCACCTTAGTCAAGGTGCTTACCGGAATAATTGACAAATCCGGCGGCGAGCTTACCGTTCTCGATCGGCAGCCGTTCGGCACGGATAACGATTTCAAACGGCAGATTGCCGTTGTGATGGGGCAGAAAAGCCAGTTGTGGTGGGATTTGCCCGCGAGCGACACGCTGCTTATGCAGAAAAGCATTTACGGAATCGAGGAAGGCGAATATCGCAAAAATGTCGGGGAGCTTACCGAACTGTTCGATGTTACAAAGCTGCTCAACGTGCCGGTGCGCAATCTTTCCCTAGGAGAAAGAATGAAGTTTGAGCTTATCTGCGCCCTTCTGCACTCGCCGAAGCTAATCTTTCTGGACGAGCCGACAATCGGGCTTGACGCCTCCGCACAGCTGCAAATACGCCGTTTGCTCAAGGCAGCGGGAAGGGAACGCCATGTTTCCCTGCTTCTGACGAGCCATTACACACAGGATTTGCTCGACTTAACTCCGCGCGTTATGGTTATCCGCGGCGGCGAAAAGCTGTACGACGGCGATTTGGCGTCGCTTCTGCATGGAATGAGCAGGTGCAGGCTCGTAAATGTATCGCTGTCGGGCAAACCTGAAATTGCGTTTCCGGACGACATGATTATCGAGCGGGCAGAGAACAAGCTTTCGCTCCGCATTCCGCAGTCTGATGTAAAGGATGTGCTTGCGGCGCTTTTCTCGCAGGGCGTTGTCGCGGATTTGACGGTAGAGGACGAGGATGTTACGGAGCTTGTTGAGCGCCTGTATCTGGGAGGCGCGGGAAAATGAAAAAGTATCTGACGATGTTTTCCTCGCACCTGAAATCTGCGCTCGTATATCGCGCGGACGCGTGGCTCACAGCCGCTTTCTCGCTTTTCACCGTGCTCGCCTTCTATTTCCTCTGGTCGCTCCTGATTCCGGACGGCGGCACGCTTCACGGCTTTACTCTGCCTGAAATGATGACCTATACGCTGCTTTGCCAGATGTTTGCGCCAGTCGCTCAGTCGTCCGAGGCAATGTGGGTATTTTCGGATGAAATACGCAGCGGCAAGTTTTCAAAGTATATGTATACGCCCGTAAGTCCGCTCGGCGCATTTACTGCCTGCTCCTTGGGGAAAACGCTTCCGCAGGCAGCTTCAACCGTCGTCTGCTGCCTTGTTTGGGGGCTTCTGCTCGGCGGAATCATGTCGCCGGTAAGCGTAACGGGCATTCTGACGGCTCTGCCCGTGCTGCTCGTTTCCTTGGCGTTCATCGTGCTGCTCAACTATCTGCTCAGCTGCCTTGCCTTCCGTTTTACCGACCTTACGGGGGTAATACTGATTCGCGGAACGCTGATTTCCTTCTTTTCCGGCGCGCTCGCGCCGCTGGAGGTGCTGTTCGGCTCATCCCCGACATGGTCGCCGCTGTATTACTTAGCGGACTATCCGGCGATGTGCATTATGGGCAAAGCGCCCGTTCCGCCGCTTACCGCTGTTTTGGTCATCGGCGGCTATACGCTCGCTCTCGCGCTTATTTCAGGCAAGATTTCATCATCAAGCCGACGACTGTACGAGGGGGTGGGCGCATGAAAAATACCACCTTGCGCTCAATACTCGCTTTGATGCGCGTAAAGTTCTCCGGCGCGGCAATCTATCGTGCGTCCTTCTTTACAGCCTTTGTCGTGGACTGCTCGTTCTTTGCCGTTCAGCTTGCATTTCTCAGCCTGATTTCTGCGGGAACAAATACCGCGTGGACGCCTGAAATGTACAGGGTATTCGTCGGCTCGTTCATGACTCTCGACGGGCTGTACATGACGACGTGGTTTTTCGGCGTTGTCGGGCTTCCGGCGCAGATTCGCTCCGGCGAGCTGGATTTGTGGCTCGTTCGCCCTCTCAGCCCGCTTCTTTACGTTACGTTTTCCAAGATTGACATCGGCTCGCTTCCGGTTGTGATAACCGGAATGGTGATTACATTCGTTTCGGCGGCGCAGGGCGGCTTTCTAAGCGCAGAGAACGTGCTGCTTTGGTTTCTCGCGCTTGCTATGATGTACGTTCTCATCTATTCGCTTTCGCTGCTACTGCGCTGCATAGCCTTCTGGACGACCTCCACAAAGGCGAGCGAAAGCACCGAAAACGCGCTGATTGACGCGGCGACAAAGCTGCCGATGCCCGCAATAAAGGGCGCGGCGCGCTGGGTTCTGCTTTTCGCCCTTCCGTACGGAATTGTCGCCAATTTTCCCGCGATGTGTATGTTCGGCACTGCGCCCCTTGCGCTTTGGGGCTGGGCTGCGCTGATGACCGCGTTGTTCACGGCGCTTGCCGTATTCGTGTGGAAGCGCGGACTCAGGCGCTACGAGAGCGCGTCATCGTAACCTGCCATAAAAAAGCGGCGGCTATCCTTATTGCAGGATAGCCGCCGCGCTTTATGCTTTCAGTTATTTGCGCATTTTTGCTCCGCCGAGCTTTCCGCCCTTCGCGCCGCCGCTGCCCTGAAGGATTGCGGACTGGAAGGCGTAATTGTTGTCGTTCTTATCGTTGAAGGCGAGCAGGGCATAGCCGACCATCCTGTCGATGAGGTTTGAGAAGGATATTCCGCTTTCCTCAAAGAGGTAGTAAGCCATTGAGCCGGGAATGCAGTTGATTTCCGTTATGTAGATTTCGCCGCTTTCCCTGTCCTGCATGAAGTCGATTCTCACAACGCCCTTGCAGTCGAGCGCCTTGAAAACGTCAACCGCAATGCTCTGAACGCGCTTTGTTACCTCGTCCGAAACCGGCGCGGGTATATTGCGCTTGAGCGACGCCATTCCCTCCGACGCCTGCTTTGCGCCCTTGAGATACTTTTCGGAAAAATCGAGCAGCTCCTCGCTCGTCAGCGGCATTTCCAGCACGGAGGTTGTAACGTCGTCGCCGTAGCCAAGAACGCCGCAGTTAAGCTCTATCGGCTTGTTAAGCCCCTTTTCGATGAGCGCCCGCCTGTCATAGGAGAAGGCGAGAGCCATCGCCTTTTCAAGCCCCGCGCGGTCGTGGGCGCAGGAAACGCCTATTGACGAGCCGAGGTTTGCGGGCTTTACGAATACGGGGTAGGGGAGCGAAGCCTCAATGCGCGCAATCGTTCCGTCCTTGTCGTTCTTCCATTGCGTCCGCGTTGCGAATTCGGCGGGCAGAACGGGCAGACCGTAGGATTTGAACATCTGGTGCATGATTATTTTGTCCATGCCGATTGCGCTTCCGGCAACGCCGACGCTGGTGTAAGGAATATTGGCAAGCTCCAGCATTCCTTGAAGCGTTCCGTCCTCGCCGTGCATTCCGTGCATGACGGGCAGAACGACCTCAACGCGGTAAAGCACACGCGACTGGTCGTGCGCGAACAGCTTCTTTGAGGAGGAATGCCCGTAAAGTATTCCGCTTCCGGCGGTCATGTCGAGCCAGCAGCGGGTAAGGTCGGGGTCGTCCTCATGGAAGGGCTGGAAGGTGCGGATGTCGGTCAGCTTCTGACCGGTATACCACACGCCTTTCTGCGAAATGTAGATTGGCGTCAGGTCATACTTCTCCCTGTCAACAGCCTCCATGAGCTGTATTGCGGAGATGATTGACACCTCGTGCTCGCAGGTGCGGCTGCCGAAGATTACGGCAAGTGAAAGCTTCTTAATCATACTTAATCCTCCTGTGATTACGCTTCGGAATAATTATCCGGCAAATCGTTTTCATAAAGCACAACGTCGCCCTTCTGAATGAGCGATTGCAGCAATAGCGTGCTTTCCTCAAGGCTCTGAACTATATGCAGGTTTTCCTTCGGGAAGCCCGCCGAAAGCAGCCCGTCCCGAATCGGCTCGGAATGGCGTTTACCGACGAGAATCGCTATATCGGCGCTGTCCGCCATTTCTACGCCGAACGCCCTGTTGAACTCCGCTTCCCTGTCGCCAAGCTCAACCATTCCGGGGGTGATGATAATCTTTCGCCCGCCGGTGAACTGCCTGAGCGTTTTCAGCGCCATATGCGCGCCGTGCGGGTTGGAGTTGAAGGCGTCGTCGATAACCGTGAACAGTCCGCCGGAAGAAAGCATCTGCAATCTGTGCTCAACGGGGGTGAGCTTTCCAATCCCGCGCTGCATCTGCGCAAGGGAAAGCCCAAGCTTATCGCACATCGCGCAGGCGAGGGCTATGTTCATTATGTTATGCTCGCCCAGAAGCTTCGTTTTGCAGCGGATGCTTCCTGCCGGAGTATGGAGCGTGAATTCGGAGCCTTCCGCGCTCACAAACAGCTCGTCGGCGTAAACGTCGTCGGCGGTATTCAGCCCCGCGAGCGCTTTGCCCTTGCCCGTTTTTCCGTAAAGCTCGCTGCATATTCCGTTATCGTCGGGGAATACGGCAAGCGTGTCCTGCGGCAGGGCGTTTATAAGCTCATATTTGGTATCGCGGATTCGCTCGATTGTCTTGAACGTGTCCAAATGCTGCGGGCCTACGGAGGTAAGTATTCCGTACTGCGGGCGCACAAGGCGGCACATTTCCTTTATATCGCCTACATGGCGCGCGCCCATTTCCGCTACGAAAACCTGAAAGGACGGGTCGAGCTGAGTTCTGATTACGCGCGTTACGCCCATCGGCGTGTTGTAGCTGGAGGGCGTTACGAGCGTGTTGTATTTTTCCGAAAGCAGCGTTCCCAAGATGAATTTGACGCTTGTTTTGCCGTAAGAGCCGGTTATTCCGATTCGGATAAGCCCGGGCATTGAAAGCAGCTTGCGCCGCGCGTCACGGAAATACATTTCGCTTATCAGCTTTTCGATTGGCCATGCAATAAGCCCCGCAAGCGCGGTGAGCCACGGAATGAAAAGCGGAAGCGCGGCGAGCAGCGGCGCAACGGGCAAAAGAGCCGAAAGCGCAAGGCAGATTGCCGTCATCATAACGGAGTAAACAGCATAAAGCCGCTTAACTCTCGCGGTATAGCGAAGCGGCTTTTTGTTGGATTTCCTGAACCATTTGGGCAGCACAAGCCCGCCCAGCGCGGACAGGATGAAAACGACGATTGAAGCGATTACGTCGACCGTCTGACTCATCGCCCTTGCAGCCGTGTTTTCGAGCATCATCAGGCAGAGCAGCCAAATCGCAATCAGCGCTCCGGGAAGATACGCCTTGAGGCGGTTGCGCTTAAGCGTCTTGAAATAGCCCGGGAACTGGTAGCTCTCAAGCTGAAAATAATGTATATGTCCGCGCGAAGCAAGAACGCACGCAGCGGCAGGGGAGAGCGCCAGAATGATTGAGGCAGCCGTCATGCCTTGTTTCCTCCGTCAAGAAAGAATGAGCGTATTACCGTAAGGCAATACGCGGCCCTGTCCAGATAAGCGAAATGCCCCGCGCCCGCAAGACGTACAAGCCCGCAGTCCGGTATTTCCTTTTCCATTTTTTCGCCCATCCATATAGGGGTTTCCGTATCCTTGTCGCCCCAGAGCAGCAGCACGGGTCTTTTTATCTTGGAAAGCTCGGGGGAGAGGTCTAGAAGGATTACCTTGTTGAAAACTGCGCGCATATGCGGGCTGAGCGCCTTATAATCGGCGCTTCCGAAGCGCTGAATAAGGCTTTCGCGCCATTTTGCGCATTTGGCTTTCAGAATCGGCAGCTTTTCAGCCGCCGCAACAAGCTTTTTCAGGCGCTGATATCTTTTTTGCCGCGCCGTTTTTTCGCCGCTTTGCTTTTCGCGTATTCCCGCCGCGCCCGTTAGAACGATTTTGTCAAAAAGCTCGGGGTAAATCGCGGCAAGATATATTCCTACGCGCGCGCCGAACGAGTGGCATATTACCGAAGGCTTCTGAAGCTCAAGCGCGCCGATAAGCGCCCTTACGCATTCCGCATATTCGGGAACGCCCCATTCGCCTTTCGGCTCCTCGCTTTTGCCGAAAGCGGGGAAGTCGAGCGCCGTTACGCGGAAATCGCGGGAAAGGTCGTCAATATACGCCCTCCACAGCTCGGTGGAGCAGCCCCAGCCGTGCAGCAGAAGCACGTCGCTTCCGCTGCCTGCCGTTTCGTAATACACGTTCTGCCCGTTAAGCGTCAGCTGCATCGGCATTTTCCTTTCGGCTTTGCGCTTCCGCCTTGATATCCCATATATATCTCAGCTTTTCGGTTGAGCCGTCCAGCGCCTTCCTGTACTTTTCGGGAACGGGAACGCGCGCCTCGCGGAGCGTTTTGAGATTTTCTATCGTGTGAATGCTCGCCTCGTTGTCCGGATTGCAGGTTATCACGGCGTCAAGGAAGCCAAGCTCGCACAGGGCAGGGGCTATCAGGCGGCAGGCGCGCAGGGCATAGTGCTTTCCGCGCTCTTTTTCCGTTATGTGGTAGCCGATATGACCCGCGTAATACATCAGCCCGCCCTCGCCGTCCCTGACGGAAACGTAGCCTATTTCCTGCCGCTTGCCGTGAAGGGTTATGCGGAAATAGAAGGTCTGGTCAATATTATCCTTGGGCTGAGATGGATATACGTCAAGCAGGTATACGTCGATTTCGCCGTCCGTATACCGCTTTTCTTTTGAAAAAAACGCCTTCCAAAAGGACATAGCCGCCTCCGTTATTGCACGCTTTGCAGAGAAACCCTGCAAAGCAGCTCGTCAAAATCGCTTTTATCCAAAAGCCGCGTTCCCTCGGTCATAACGCTTGCCGCGCCCGCCGCGCAACCGAAGCGGAACGCTTCCTTAATATCCCCGTTTTGTATGATTCCGCTCAAAAATCCCGCAACCATGCAGTCGCCCGCGCCCACCGTGCTTCTTACCGGCACGCTTATCGCAGGCGAGTACAGCGCGGTATCCTCCGTGCAGAGCATAGCGCCCATCGCGCCCATTGAAACCAGCACGTTCTGCGCGCCGAGCGCCGTCATTTCCCTTGCCGCCTCAAGAATTGAGCGCATCGTCGAAAGCGTTCTTCCGACGGTTTTTTCAAGCTCCTTGATGTTCGGCTTGATGAGGAACGGCTTTGCGGAAAGCGCGCTCGTGAGCATTTCGCCGTGAGTGTCGAGCACGGCGCGGCAGGGGCAAACGCTCATAAGCTCGCGGTAATAATCCGCGGGCGTTCCGGGGGGCATTGCGCCGGTGAATACGATATAGCGGCTCTTTTTCGCCCTTTCTCCGACAAGGGTTTTGAACAGGGTCAGCATTTCGGCGTCCGCCTCAGGCCCGCGCTCGTTAAGCTCCGTAACCTGATGGCTTGACTCGTCCACAACCTTGAGATTGGTGCGCATCTGACCCGATACGGTCATAAACCGCGCTTCAACTCCGCTTTTTTCAAGGTGAGCGATGACCTCCGAAAGGCTTTTGTCGCCCACGATGCCCATGCAGCTCGAGGGAACTCCGAGGCGGCGCAGCGCGATTGCCACGTTGATTCCCTTGCCGCCCACATCGCGCGTTTCGCGCTTGATGATGTTGGTTGCGGAAAGCTCGAATTTATCGAGATAGACGGTTTTATCCGCCGAGGGATTCATGCAGATTGCCGTTACCATTAAGTATTCCTCCCCACGTCCCGAAAGCATATCACCTATTGAGAAAAAATGCAATCCGCTCTATCTTTGGCGGCTCAGGTATAATACAAGGTCGTCGTCGTTGCGGCATATTGCATTTTGAAGAAGCGGCTTATCCTCGTACCATACTCCGCTTCCGTCCGGAACATAGCCGCGCTTTATATACATCCTCTGCGCCGCTCCGTAGCCCGAATGCAGCCCCACGCCGAGCGTTACCGTATCCGAAAAGCGAAACGCGATTTCCTCGGCGGCGCTGAGAAGCGCGGAGCCGATTCCGAGGCGGCGGAAGCGGATAAGCACGTTGAAATCGGATATTTCCGGCAGGGAAAGCTGCGCGAAGGGTCCGGCTGCCGCCCTTGGAAGCACGGTTACATATCCGGCGATTTCGCCGTCCTTTTCAGCGCTCAGGCAGTATCTTGAGCCGCTTTCCTGCTCTGAAAGGTATGCAAGGAACTGCTTTTCGGGCTTTTGCCAGCCCTGCGCGGCGAAGGCGTCCGAGAATCGCTTTGCGTCCGCCGCCTCCATAGCGCGTATCGTAATCCCGCTTTGCATATTTACTCCAATCCGAGAATGCTTCTGAATTCGTCCTCGGTTACTATCGTTACTCCGAGCGACTGAGCCTTTGAAAGCTTGCTCCCCGCCTTTTCGCCCGCAAGCAGCATGAAGGTATTTTTGCTCACGGAGGACGAGGCTTTGCCGCCCGCGCGCCTTATGGCTTCTTCGGCTTCCTCGCGCGTCATGTATTTGAGCGTTCCCGTAACAACAACGGTTTTGTTTTCGAGCGCTCCGCTTTCCGCGGCGCTTTCCGCTTCCTTGGGCGTTACGCCGCTTGCGATAAGGCGGTCAATCATCTCTATGTTTTCAGGGAAGGAAAAGAACTCCGTAACGCTCTGCGCAACTGCGCCGCCAACATCGTCAATCGCCGTCAGCTCGTCCTCGCTCGCCTTTTCGACGTTTTGAAGGGACTTGAAGCGCTTTGCAATATCGCGCGCCGTCTTGCGCCCCACGTTCGGTATTCCGATTGCGTAAAGGAATGCGTCAAGCTCGCACTTCCGGCTTTTTTCTATTGCGTCCATAACGTTCTGCGCGCGCTTTTCCTTAAAGCCGGGCAGGGTGAGCAGCTGTTCCTTTGTTATGCGGTATATGTCGCTCACGTCGCGCACCATTCCGTTATCGTAAAGCAGCTCCGCCGTTTTTTCGGAAAGATTGTCTATATCCATCGCGTCGCGCGAGGCGAAATGCTTAAGGCGCATTACCGCCTGCTGCTTGCAGGAAACGCGGTTCACACAGAAAAGATGAGCGCCGCGCTTTTCGAGCCGTTCGCCGCATTCGGGGCAGAATTCGGGAACGGGAATCGGCGTTTCAACAGCGTCCCTGTCCGGCACTCTGCCCGTGATTTCGGGAATAACGTCGTTGCTTCGGCGTATCCACACACGGCTGCCGAGCATTACGCCCTTGCGCGCTATGTCGCCCTCGTTGTTGAGCGTCGCCTTGCGAACGGTAACGCCTGCAAAATCAACAGGTTCAAGGTGAGCAAGCGGCGTAAGCTTGCCCGTGCGCCCAAGCTCCCATGTAACGTCGGTAAGAATTGTCGTGGTTTCCTCGGCTTCAAACTTGAAGGCGACAGCCCACTTCGGGAACTTTTCGGTAAAGCCGAGCCTCTTGCGCTCGTCGTAGCTTCTCAGCTTTACAACCGCGCCGTCAATCAGATAATCAAGCGTCGGGCGGGCTTTGCCGATTTCTCGAATATGCGCCGTAATCTCGCCAAGTCCCCTTGCGGTTTCGCAGTACGGGCTTACGGGAAGCCCGTTTTCGCGTATAAAGTCGAGCATATCAACGGCGCTGTCGAATTCCCTGTCCTTTATATATCCAACCTGATAGAAAAACGCGTTCAGTCGGCGCTTTGCGGTTACGGAGGAATCGAGATTGCGCAGCGCGCCCGCCGCCGCGTTCCGCGCGTTCTTGAGCTTGTCGGCAGCGGTTCTGTTGTACTCCTCAAGCACGGAAAGGCGCATTATGCACTCGCCCTGAACCTCCATAAGCCCCTTGTAGGGTATGGTAAGCGGAACGTCGCGCATAGTGCGCGCCTGCGGGAGTATTTCCTCGCCGGTTTCGCCGTTGCCTCTTGTGGCAGCGCCTACGAGCATTCCGCCGTCATACGTCAGGTTGATTGTAAGCCCGTCGAACTTATATTCTATTGTAGCCTCAAGCTCGTCTGATGTGCCGAGCGCGCGCTTTGTGCGCGCGTACCATTCGGAAAGCTCCGCTTCGGACTGAACCTTGTCCATGCTCCAAAGCCTGCCAAGATGCTTATGCTCCTCAAAGCCGGGCATCACCGCGCCGCCGACGCGGTGCGTCGGCGAGTCTGGAAGCACAACGCCCGTCTGCTTTTCAAGCTTTGAAAGCTCGTCGTAGAGCCTGTCCCATTCCATGTCGGAAATGAGCGGCTCGTCAAGGTCATAATACGCGTGCGCAGTCTCGTTGAGCCTGTCAACAAGAGCGCGCATCCGTTCCTCCGTCATAGACCGTCCACCTTTACGATTGGCGCTATCGCCGCCGCGAATTCTTTTTCGCCGTATGCCGTAAATGTAATTTTTACCCTTGCGTCCGCGCCCTGACCGCTGACGGCTGTTACCGTTCCCTCGCCGAACTTCTTGTGCAGCACGGTGTCGCCTGTTTTGAAAAGCAGCGCTGCGCCTTCGGTTTCATGAGCCTTGGAGGGCACGAAGCCCTTGGTGACTCCGGGAATGTCGATGGGTCTTGCGTAAGTCTGCCCGTATCCCTTTGGGCCGAAATCGGCAGGCTTGCGCTCGTGCTTCTGCGCGCGCGAATTCATGAGGAATTCTCTTGCGGAGGTTGTCGCGCTTCTCTGCCCGAACTCCTCCTCGCGCTTTTTGCCGTAGTTTTCATCGAGCAGGCGCTTGGGTATTTCGGAAAGGAAGCGGCTCGGCGCGTTGTGCTGCATATTGTTGTAGAGCATTCTCGTGGTTGCGTATGTAAGGTGCAGCAGCTTCTTTGCCCTCGTAATTCCTACATAGCAAAGCCTGCGCTCCTCCTCCAAGCGGTTTTCGTCCATCTCGCAGCGCGCGGAGGGGAAGATTCCGTCCTCCATTCCGGCTATAAAGACCACGGGGAACTCAAGCCCCTTTGCGGTGTGGAGGGTCATAAGCGTCATATAATTGGGCGTTTCGTCCGCCCTGTCAAGCTCGGTTACAAGCGATACGTTTTCAAGGAACATCTGTATGAGCGTCTGTCCCTCCTCGGGCTGGGACTTCTGCACAAATTCCTTTACCGCGCCCATGAATTCCTGTACGTTTTCGGCGCGGCTCTGGTCCTCGTCGTTCTTTTCCTTCTGGTACTGGGAAAGCAGCCCGACGCGCGAAACCATCAGCTCAACGAATTCGGAAAGCCCCATCGTCTGGCTTAGCGCCATAAGCTCGCTCATAAGGTCGGCAAAGACCTGAAGGGATTTGGCGGCGCGGGAGGAAAGCGTGTCCGGCGGGGTAAGCGCGGCGGCAAACAGGCTTATTTCCTGCTTGCGCGCGAACTCGCGCAGCTCGTTTACCGTGCTGTCGCCGATTGAGCGTTTGGGCGTGTTGATTATTCTCGCCACGGAAACGTCGTCGGCGGGATTGTCGATTACGCGCAGGTATGCAAGCACATCCTTGACCTCGCGCCTGTCGTAGAACTTTGTTCCGCCGAAAATGCGGTAGGGTATTCCGGAGCGGACGAGCATTTCTTCAAGCACGCGGCTCTGCGCGTTCGTGCGGTAAAGAACCGCCATGTCTCCGAATTTGAAATCCTGATTGGCAAGCTCGCGGGCGCGGTGGCAAATCCATGCGCCCTCCTCATGCTCGTCGCCCGCCGCGATGACCTTTATCTTTTCTCCGCCGTCCTTGTCCGTCCAGAGCGTTTTTTCCTTGCGTCCGGCGTTGTGGGCTATAACCTGGTTGGCGGCGTCGAGAATATTGGAGGTCGAGCGGTAATTCTGCTCAAGCTTAATAACAGTACAGCCGGGATAATCCTTCTCAAAGTCAAGAATATTGCGGATGTCGGCTCCGCGCCAGCCGTAAATCGACTGGTCGTCGTCGCCTACGACGCATACGTTCTTGTATTTGTCCGAAATCAGCTTCATCAGCATATACTGCGCGTAGTTGGTGTCTTGATATTCGTCAACATGAACGTAGAGGAAGCGGTCGCGGTAGTATTCCAGAACGGGCGGCTGCTCAACGAAAAGCTCAAGGGTTTTAACGAGCAAATCGTCAAAATCCAGCGCGTTTGCGGCTCTTAATCTGCGCTCGTATTCCGTGAATACGTCGTGAATCATCTGAATGCGGAAATCCTTCTGCGAGGCGGCAAACCATTCGTCGGGCGACTGCAGCTTATTTTTCGCGTCGGAAATATTGGCGCGTATCTCCTTGGGAGGCAGCACCTTTTCGTCGATGTTCATCGACTTGAGGATATCCTTGATGACCTTGCCTTGGTCGTCGTCGTCATAAATGGTGAAGGAGCGGGTATAGCCCAGCTTCTCAATATCCCTGCGCAGAATTTTAGCGCAGGAGGAGTGGAAGGTGGAAACCCACGCTTCGCCGCCCGCCTCGCCCGCAAGGGAGGCGATTCGCTCTTTCATTTCCTTCGCGGCTTTGTTGGTAAAGGTGAGCGCCATAATGCGGTACGGCGGAACGCCCTTGTCTATAAGATGAGCCACGCGGTAGGTCAGCGCGCGCGTTTTTCCGCTGCCCGCGCCGGCAAGTATAAGAAGCGGCCCTTCCGTTGTTTCGACCGCTTTTCTTTGCATTTCGTTAAGCACCGATAAGTCAATCATTTGCGTTTTCCTTCCCGTTCTCGGTTTTCGTTACGCCAAGCCTGTCAAGCACAAGGGTGTAGCCGTCCGCGCCGTAGCTGAGGCAGCGGTTCACCCTGCTGATTGTCGCCGTGCTTGCGCCCGTTTCATCGGCAATCTTGTGGTAGGTTACGCCCCTGCGGAGCTTTACTGCCACAGCCCAGCGCTGCGCGAGGCTCTGTATTTCATGCACTGTGCATATATCCTCAAAGAAGCGGCAGCACTCGTCCTTGTCGTTAAGGGCGAGAATGGCTTCCATAAGCTGTTCGGTTTCTGAGCTTTCCAGCTTCGGATTCATAAAGGCACCCTCCAATCGCGGTTAACCCCTTAGAAGATACTCGCGCTTTCACGCTTCATATCGTTAATACAATCATTATATCATATTTGAGGAAAAACCGAAAGGGGAACGCGTAAAACCGTAAGAACGGCTTGTAGCGCTACAATACATCTTGGACAAATGAAAAAAAAAGAATGAAGGACGAGGCGAAATCGGTTATAGTTGAGTTGCAGACAACAAAAGCCGAAAGGAGCCTCATCCTTCATGAACAGCATAACA
>JAQWCW010000040.1 GCA_028705775.1 Eubacteriales bacterium | reverse complement strand
ATCTCGCTGCCGGTTTCTTTCACGGCAGCTTTCGTGCCATTGAGCTTGGTTTGCGCCGCGCTGAAGGCGTCCGCCGCGTTCTGGGTGGATTTCTTGAGCGCGATGTTCTGGCCTTCGAGCTTTTTGACCTCGACAACGGACTCCCGGTATTCGACCTTGACCGCGTCGAGATTTGCCTTAACAGCGATGGTCGCGGAGTCCGCTTCGCCCAACGTGTTTTTATAATGCGTGTACGCGCTGGCGGCGTTTGACACTTCCTGCTTGAGCTGGGCTTGTTTCTGCTTGGCGTCCTCCAAACGCTGCGCATAATCATTCTGGCGGTCGTAGCACTCCCGCAGTTTATCGCTGGCGGCCTGTAATGCCTTTTCATACTGACCGACCGCGTCCTTTTGCAGGGTGAGCTTACGTTCCAGCGTGGTCAGGTGAGAGGCAAGCCCCGCCGTGGTCTTCTCGAAACCGTCCACCCCGGCGCTTGCCAGCTTGAACGCGGATTCCGCTTCTTGGATCTGCTTCTGAATGGATTTGATGTTGCGGGTGAAGTTATCGCTGTTCAGGGACAACGACACCACCAGATCGCGGAGCGTCTCGCTCATGAAATCTCACCTCTCTTTGCGCACAAAAAAAGCAACCACATTCATGGCTGCTTTCAGCGGGATTCGTCGATTATTCGGGATGAGCCTTGCTTATAAGGTTGTCTATGCTCATTGGTTTATCTCAAAGGCAGTTACTGTTGGTCGATACTCATAAACTCAGATGCCGTCAGAATCCTCGGATGCTTGATTCCAGATTCAAGAAAGTCCTTATCACCGGTCAGCAGCACATCCGCTTTCGCCGCGATTGCGGCACGCAGGATTGGTCTATCCTTGACATCTCGAACCATAGCCTCATTCGATGCTTCCTGATCAGGCATAGGAACAACTTCGAGCGTGAGCAATGCGCGAGACAAGAAGGCGTCGAGTGCGTGCATCTTGGACGGGAATTTTCGATTCCACACACGACGCAATTCGTCGATGTTTTGTTCACACACCATGCCGCGATTTGGATAGGTCACAGCCTTGCAATAGGCTTGAAAGGGCGTTCCGCTCGCGCTTAACGCGGAGGAGATGAGGATATTCGTATCAATGAGTACCCTCATTCCTCTTCACCATCCGCACGCAGATCGTTCACCAGTGCCATCACATCTTCGTCGCTGTCAAGATCGCTCTTTTTCGCTTCGCCCGCCATTTCGCTCTGCAGCATCTGCATGGCGTATACGGCGGCGTTTACCAACTTGACATTCTTGCCCTCCACAACGAACGTCACGCGATCCCCGCAGTTGATACCCAACGCGGCGCGTACATCTTTGGGAATTGTGACCTGCCCCTTCGCCATGACCTTGGCGTTATCAATAAAAGCGCTTTGCATATTCATGCCTCCTCATAATAGGAATAGTAGGGAATTCCCTACTCCTATTATACGCGATTTGAGGCGTGATAGCAATAGCAGATATCGGAAATTCGTTCAATGATTACTTGGGCGAAAGACCAGGCCAAACCTCGTCAATATATCTTTGGCGAGGTTCTTTTTTTGCCTTTTCCCGCCGAGCGTTCCACGCGCGGAGTTTCAGGAAACCCGGCATATCCATCCGGTCGATCTCCGTCATGCGCCAGCCGCCCTCGAGGAGCGAGTTATAGGTGGAATAGATGAATTCGGACAGCGTCAGGCCGGACTGTTCGTCTGCGTCTCCGTCGCCTGCGCCGCCTTCGTAGGGAACTCGTCCAGAATCTCCGTCGTCTGCGTCTGAACCGCCATGAGCGCCAGCGCGATGTCGTGCATGAGCCGATCCACGGGATAGCCATCCAGCACGTCATCCGGGGTGAACTGATTTCCGAACAGCAGGCAGAACCAATGGATCATGACGTCCATGGCGTCGGGAATGGTGAACTTCGCGTCCTCGGCGACCGTTTCGCCGTTGACGGCGGCGTTGGAGAATGTGACGATCTTGGCGTACATTTTGGCTGCGGGTTCCATCTCGCGCAGCGCGCGACCGCTGATAAAGTCCACGGTGTAGGTCTTTTCGCCCAGTTTGCAGGTAATCATGCCGTTTCCTCCCATACAAAAACCTCGCGGCAATGACCGCGAGGCTCAGGTTGATGTGTTTTGTATTAGCGCCGGTTCAAGGAAGCCGCGAGCGCATCGCAGCAATCAATAAGCATCTTTTTGCCTTGCAGACCGTCCATCCACGCTGAAGGAATGCCATCTAAACCGTAATGGATACCCGCCAGCCCGCCGACCACCGCCGCGACGGTATCCGTATCGCTGCCCAGATTGACGGCTTTGAGGACGCAATCGCGGTAGTTGTCGGTATTCAAGAGGCACCAGAGCGCCGCTTCCAGCGTATCGACTACATAACCACCGCTCCTGATTTCGTCCTCCGGGAGTGCGGCAAATGCGGATACATCGCGGATGCGCGTCCAGCAGTCAAGCCTAACCTTATACCCATCATGTGAGGTATACCAGTCGAGCGCCGTATCGACACCGCGCTGTACTGCGTCGGGTACGGCGTCCCCCAGCAAGAGACGTGTGGCGATGTGGAGGTAGATACCGCAGGCGACCCGCGATATGGGATGGCGGTGTGTCAGAGACGAGACCTGATCAATGAGCCGCATTGCTTCATCGCTTGTGCCGAAAGTGCCACCATACCTCGAGATAAGATGGTAGACCAGCGGTAGAATACGCATGAGCGAACCGTTGCCGTTGTCCTGCGCGCCCGCGCCGCCGCACTCGTCGGCCGGGATTCCCTCCGCATACCGCCCGAGCGCTTTCGTCACCGTCATGCCGATGTCGAAGCACTCGCCGTGCGGGGAATACGCGTCATTCTCGTACCAATCACAAAAGCGCTTCATGATGTCATCCGCGTCGATACCGTTTCGCTCGGCAAGGCTGAAAACCAGACACAGCGCCATGCTTGTATCGTCCGACCATGTACCGGCGACCTGCTGATGCGCGCCGCCGCCGATCATATCGGTAATGGGACGCGCGCGAAGCTCCTCGCGGCTTTTGAACTCGGCGGGGACGCCCACCGCGTCGGCGACCGCCATGCCGAAGATGCCGGAGGCGATGGCATCGCTCCCTGTGGCGGTCAGTTCGAGGTAGCGCTCCAGTAAGGCTTTCAAAGAGCCCTCCCGAATCGGCTCATCCAAAAACGTGTCGCTTCCGCGCGCGGTTCTCAGAATGAAGGTGATCCTGCCGCGCACTTCGTTGAGCGTGAGCGCTTGAACCGGTTTCTCCCGGCAGGCATTGGCGTGTTCGAAATAATCGCCATAGTCAAGGAACCCTTTATCCTCATAGGCCGCTTTGTGCCACGCGTCGAAACGCGCGTCCAAATGAAGCCTTTGCGTGTGATCGCAAGCCTCCGCGCCAACTGTCCGCAGATATTCTAAGCATTTTATCGTAGCGCCGCGCATTCCCGCGCCTCCTATCTTCTCTTCTTTTTCCCCGCGTCCTCAACGTAGAACGTAAGCTCGCGTCCGCCCCAGCGCGACGTTGACTCCGCGACGCGAAGAACCTTAAACTCTTGTCCGGCTGGCGAAAGCACCTCGGACTCGCGCGTGCCAAAGTGGGAAATGTGCTGAACACCGGCAGCCGTCTTGTTTCCGCTGACCACGAACTTGATGCTCGTAACCCCCGGATTGTTATAACCCCAGCTTGCAAAGCTCTCCGCTACGCTTTCCCGATTGGAGAAGGATTGGATGATCGGTTTCATCGTCTCCAGCGTATCCGTAAAGTGCTGAACCGTTCCCGGCTTCCATGTATCATAGAACAATCGGTTCGCCTTATCGTCCTCCAGATGAATACCGCGATAAATGTTACCGCCATTGTAGTACGGCATTTTCATAATCGCCTCGGATATCCGCTCCGTTTCTATCGGCAGGTTGCCCGCCGTGAAGGAATCGTAATCGTTGCCGAAGAAGCGAATCAGGTTGGCTTGCGCGAGCCGCGCCATTACTTCCGAGTATCCCGTATCTCGCATGATCTGGCGGAGCGCGGAATCGTTGTCCCGCCAAGGCGCGAGCTGACCTCGGCCCGAGCGCCCGCCGCCACCGCCGTTTCGGTGAGAGGAGCCGCCCCTACCACCCATATATAGCCTCGTTTCTCGGCAAAAGTCAAGTCATACGCCGTGAATTTACGGATTGATAAAAAGCCTCGTGCCGCTCGATGTTTCCATCGCAGCCGGAAGGCACGTCGCCAAAGAAAATGACCTTTGACGGCCGCAAGCGGGAGAGCATCTCCTTGTATCCGTCCAGAAAGAAGTCGCGCGCCTGCGGGTTCTTTTGCGTGCCCACGGAGGACACCGCGACCGTCCCGCCCTGCGGCTCGCCGTCGAAGCACCACTCGTAGCTGTCGTGGTCGCTCCAGCAGATGGAGGGCACAACCGTCATGCCCATGCGCTGCCAATACGCGCCGAGCAGGTGCTTTCGGTAGTGGTTGTAGATTTGCACGCTCTTGGGATAATCGGTGAACAGGCTGAAATCGGGCGTCATGACCGCCTGAAAATCCTTGAGCAGCAGCGCGTACCGCGCGGGGTCGTTCCACGCGCGCTCGAACAGATAATCGTCGATGAAGAAGTGAACGCCAAACATCGCCCGATTCCGCGTCGTTTTCGCGCAGTTGAAGCTCGTCCACATCAGTCGCTTATCTACTTGCACAGGCAGGAGAACGGGCGTATCGAACGCGCCGGCCGTATCGCAATCCACGAGTCCGAGATTGTGGCCGTTTCGCTGTAAAGCCTCAAGCGCCATGCCGTTCACCTCCTTTCATGGTTCAAAAAAGCACATGCCGGGCGCTCAATGGCAACCCGGCATGTGCCTATCGGTAGATGCTCTGCTTACGTCGTGGGCGTGAAGGTCGGCGTATAGACGCTTTGCAGGAAAGTCGCGCCCTTTTCGGCGGTGAAACCGTTCTCGCCCTCGTCCGCGACCGCCTGATACTGGTTGTCGTGGGTGCGCTTGATGGCAGTCCACTCGACCTCGCCGGTCTGACGGGTGACGGTCGTGCCCTCCTTGGTGGCGTAGCTCTCCGTCACGGGCTTGGCGCGAACCTTATACAGCCAGACAAAGCGGAAGGTATGGTTGGACTTTTCCGACTTGAAGCCGACCGCGAAATACGGAGGCTTGTCCGTAGACGTGCGGATCAGCACGCCGTTGTCGTCGATCTTGTTGCCGAAGATAAGCTCTTGGATCGTGAGCGGCAAGTCGGCCATCTTGGTCTTGAAGGAGAGTTCAGGGTCCAAGTACAGCACGTCGAACTCCGAATCATCCGCGTATTGGATGTCCGGGTCGGCGTTTTCGGGCGTAATGGACGCCTCGATCGCGCCCGCCACCAGTTGAAGATCGCCATAGGTCAGCGTTGCCTCGGTGTCCTCGGTCAGCGGAGCGATTACCATGTTTTTGAGACCTACGGTAGACGATACCGCAGGGGAAGCCGTGGGAGTAGGCATATCATTGTCCTCCTGTTGATGTTATTTGCTCAGTTCGTCCCGCAGAATTTCCTTCATGATGCCGTAGGCTTCTTCCACCTTCGTGTCAAAAGCCGGACGTACAAAGGGATGCGCGGGCGCGGGTGCGGGACCGCCGTGCCCAAACTCGACCGGATTGGCATAAAATGCACCCTTTTCGGAGTGATGCACGCCAATGGTGATGGCCTTGCCGCCTGAAGAGCGCTTCTTCACCTTGCCGGTGTGGATGGAATCGTGCAGATCGCCGGTGATGATCCGGGGATCGGTGGAGGCGTTGTGCAGCATTTGCCGTTCGATAGGCACAGCGCCAGCTTCCAGCGCGCGGTTGACGCCCGACCCGAACTCCATCGCGGCGGCCATGTTGGTCATGTCGTCCCGGAGATTGTCAAAGCCCTGAAGCTCCAGAGGCATATCAGATCACGTCCTCCCTCAGACACCACGTCCACTGCACGGCGTACTGCTTGGTTGCCGTATCATAGGCGGGTTGGTTATAGCCCTTATCCGATTCCTCGACCATCGAGAAACCCGCTGCGTACATCGCCTGTCGGATGCGATCCGCCATCTCGGTGGGGTCGGTATCGCTCCACAGGTTCAGGTAAACATAGGTACGGTAGGACGTGACCTGATCGTCGTGGTGGGAGGCTTCCGTTTTCGTGGTGGAGTACACCGCATACTGAACGGGTGGGTTGGGAGAGGACGAGGTGGCGCGCCAAACGCCCACGAATACGGGAATGCCAATCTCCGAAAGAGCCTGCTGCACCTGTCTCAACCGCTCACCCCCTTGGAGATGGAAGCCTTGAGGCCGAGGTAATTGCGCCGAAACGCATACTCGCCCAAGGTGGAGATCACCCACTTCTCATCGCGGAAGCGCACCCACATACCGGGTTTGATGTCGGCTCGGTATCGGATGGTGAAGTTAATGACCGCTTCGGTGTTCATGACATCGGCGGAGCGGTAGTGCTGGTTGCCCGCGTCCGTGGCGGCGGCCCAAACCTTGCACACGACCACGTCTTTTGGAAGCGGGTAGCCGTTTTCGTTGATGGCGTTCTCGGTATACCCGATTTCCACCAGATGCCGGAGGTCGCCGGGATGCGGACTGGCCTCGAAATTCTTATAGCCGCGCACGCATCCTCACCTCCTAAAACATTTTGTCAACATCGCGGTACGGATAGAGCAGATTCTCAAACGCGATTCGCATGGTGACGTACACCTGCTTGTCGGGGTTATCGCGATTCTCATAGTAGTGGGCGATCATGAGCATAACCGCGAGGCGCACTGGCTCGGCGGCCTCGTCGCCGAACGAAACGCGGCAGTAATCCTCGGCCACGGCTTGCGCCTGCGCGATCAGTCCTTCGATGAGCGTATCCTCATCGTCATGGTCGATTCGCAGGTGCGTCTTGACTTCATCGACCGATACCACCATCGTTACTCACCGCCGTCCGGCTCCGTTTGCTCGGCATCACCGTTGACGGGTACGTTGGCGGCCATCAGCCCAGCAGTCCTCAGCGCGGCAAGGAGCGCGTTGTAGTCCTCGCGCAGCGCGGCGACCGAGGTGGCGGTGCTGTCGGCTATGAAGGGAAGCTGTAATTCGGCGCCCTTCGGGATATCAAACAATCCCTCCGCGCCCTCGACCGTCGCGCCGGGCAGGAACGTCAGCTTGCCGCCAATGACCCACTCGTTGCCGCCGTGGGCATGGAAGTTTCTCGTAGCGTGTTCCATAATCGATCCCTCCTTCAGGAAGTCGGGAGGGCGATATTTCACGCCCTCCCGCAAGAATTAGGCCGTCTTCATGGCGAGGCATTTGACGGCTTCGCGCAGGATCAGGCGACCGTCCACGCGCTGCGTGATCTTGAAGCCTACCTGATCGTTGGCGGCGTACAGCTCGTTCAAGCGCTGCAGCGAACGACCCTCGCGGTCGGCCAGCCAGTAGTAGCTGTAGTCGCCGTACAGGATCGCCTTGTTCCCGGCGGCGGGCAGGGGCATGTAGTTGCTGGTCAGCACCTTCTGGTTGAGCAGCGTATCGGGCTGACCCAGCAGCAGACCGGGCTGCCACAGAAACTGCCCATTCCCGTCCTTGAGCTTGCGCAGCAGCTTCACGCAGGCGTCGTTCATGATCCAACAAGCCTTGCGCCGGTAACCGGACTTGAGGCTGTGCTGGAGATCGATCAGCTCGTCGGCGGTGATCGCGGCGACGGCGGCGGCGGTCACGCCGGTTTCCGCGCCGAGAGTGGCGTGGAGAAGGCCCGTGGGCTTGTGCGTGCCGTTGCCGGTGATGATCGCTTCCTCCTCGGCGGCGCCCACGCGGCGCGCGAACTCGCCGGTGATGTAGGCCGCCAGATCGAACGCGGAGTCGTGCAGGAGTTCCTCGCTGATGCGGATCATGGAGCCCACCTTGTGTGCCGACAGCGTGATCTGGCCAAAGGCGTCGTCGGATTCAGGAATCGCCGCTTCCTCCTCGACCCACGAAGCCGCGCCCTTGCTGGTGACCAGCGGAATCTTACGGTCGCCGGAAGAGGTGGTGATCACATGCACGAGACCGCGCATGATGTTCTCTTCCTCAAGCGCCTGCACCAGCGTGCGCTCGAATTCGTCCGGAACGGTATAGCCGCCCTCGGAGAGTTCGCCCACCTGCAGGGCGTTGCGCAACTCGGCGTTACGGCGCTCCTGATCGCGCATATGCTTCCAGAAGGCGTCCTTGTAGGCGTCGGACGCGACGCCCTTCTTGGTCTCGCGCTGCTGCTCCGGACGGGAAGCGAGGTTGGGGCTGACGGGCGCGTTCATTTCGCGCTCCAGCTCGGCGGCGCGTTCCTCGCGCTCGATGGCGTGACCGAGATCGACGACCTCCTGCTCCATACGCTCGTATTCGGCGGTGTCCTCGGCGCTCATCAGGCCGTTTTCGGCGGTGTGCGTGTCCAGAAATGCCTTGGCCTTGTCCCAGATGTCGCTGCGCTTCTGGCGCATGTCAAGAATCTTACTCATAATGGATTCCTCCTGTTACTTGCTCCGCTTTGCGGGCATGATTAAGCCCAGCCGCTTTCGCAGCAGGGCGACGGGAATGCCGGATTGTTCCGGCTGTTCGGGCGCGGCAGGCGTTTCCTGCGGGTCGATAGGGCCTTCCGGGGCGCTGGGTTCCTCCGGCTCAGCCGGTGGCGCTGTCCCGCCCGTATCCACGGGCATTGCGGCCTGCTCATCGGCAGGCGGTACAGCTGATGTATGATCATCGCCCGGAGAAGGAGCGGCTTCAGCGGGAGGGTTTTCCTCGGTCGGGAGCAAGGCTTCCGGCGCGGGACTTACCTCCTGCTTTTGAAGCGTGTCCTTCACAGGGCGGGACAGCTGGGGCTTATGGCGATCAAACCACGCCTGAACCTTTTCCTTGGCTTCCTTCAGATCGACGGAGCGAGGCTGGCTGCTGTTGGCCAGCGGACCAAACTGCTCGTCGTCCACGATGCTGTCGATGAAGCCGTTGGAAAGCGCCGATTGCGCGTCCATCCAAGTGGTAGCCGTCATCATGGCGGCGATATCCTCGCGCTTCTTTCGGCAGCGTTTGCCATAAACGTTGAGGATGGATTCCTTGCAGGCGCGCAGGAGATCAATCGCGCCCATCAGGTCGCGCTCGTTTCCCCATGCGACGGTGC
>JAQWCW010000026.1 GCA_028705775.1 Eubacteriales bacterium | reverse complement strand
CCCTTGTATCTCAAGGATTTTCAGCCTTTTGCCTATAAAGAATCATCTGATAGGATTGTATCAAATCCTATCAGATGAGGTGGTGAGCCCGGCGGGATTCGAACCCACGACCTTTTGATTCGTAGTCAAACACTCTATCCAGCTGAGCTACGAGCCCACATACTGACTCTCTCAAATCAGCTTTATCATTATAGCAAAGGGGAAATTAAAATGCAAGTCTTTTATTGAGGGTCGTCAAATATTTTTCATGGTAAGCATGGACGATTTCTGCGAATGCGCGCTGAGTACTCTTTGCATATGCGTATGGAGCATTTTCGCAAAAGGCTGTTAGCTGTTCACTGATACGCAGAATATTCGCACCTGACATACAGGTTGCTTTCGCTTAAATCACATACTGTTTTCACACAACTGCTAAAATCAGCCCCGCGTCGCGCTTGAGCATAAACTCGCAGACTGTACGACTCGCCTGCTTTTCGCGCGCTCAGATTTCGATTTTGCGAAAGAAGCAGGAGCGGTTGCCCGTGTGGCAGGCGGCGCCGGTTTGGTGGATTTTGAGCAGGATTGTGTCGCCGTCGCAGTCGTAGTAGATTTCGGAAACGTCCTGAAAATGGCCGGAGGTTTCGCCCTTGAGCCAGAGCTTCTGCCTGCTTCGGCTGAAATAGGTTGCGCGGCGGGTTTTGATAGTCAGCTCAAGGCTTTCGCGGTTCATGTACGCGAGCATCAGCACATCGCCCGTTTCGGCGTCCTGCGCAATCGCCGGCACAAGGCCTTTTTCGTCAAACTTGATTTCGCTCAGGTTCATCCTTCCGCCTCCGCAAGCGCTTCGCTGATGCTAAGCGTTCCTTCATAGATTGCTTTTCCTGTTATTGCTCCGGCGCAGCCGGCTTTTCTAAGCCCCGCGATATCCTCGGCAGAGGAAACGCCGCCGCTTCCGATAACGTCGAGATTTGTTTTTTCGACCATTTCGCGGGTGCGTTCAAGGTTCGGGCCAATGAGCATTCCGTCGCGGCTGATGTCGGTATAGATGATGGTTTTGACTCCGATTTCGCGCATGGAAAGCGCAAAATCCACCGCCGACAGCCCGCTTTTGCCGAGCCAGCCGCGCGTCATTACTATGCCGTCCTTCGCGTCGATTCCGACGGCTATTTTATCGCCGTATTGTTTGACGGCGCTTTTCACCAGCTCAGGATTTTCTACAGCCGCCGTGCCGAGAATGACGCGCGAAACGCCGCAGTCTATGCGAAGGCGGATGTCCTCCATCGTGCGGATTCCGCCGCCAAGCTCGATGAACAGCCCGCTTTTTTCGGCAATCTCCCTTAAAATCGGCAGATTGCCTGCCTCGCCCGTGAACGCGCCGTCAAGGTCAACAATGTGCAGGCTCCTTGCGCCGAGCGCTTTCCACTTTTCCGCCATATCAAGCGGCGAGCCGTAGTCGGTTTTTGCGTCCCTGCTGCCCTGACGGAGGCGAACCGCGCGCCCACCGAGCATATCTATTGCCGGATATAAAATCATAACTATCTCCTGTTACAGTACGCCCTTTGTGGACATAACGCCTTTGATTCTCTCGTCATAGGAAACCGCCTCGGCAAGCGCTTTTCCGAACGCCTTGAACATTGCCTCAGCCATATGGTGCGAATTTGAGCCGTAGGGGACGGTAAGGTGCAGCGTCATCAGGCTGTGCGAGGCAAGCGCGCGGAAGAACTCCTCGAAAAGCTGAGTATCCATATCGCCTATCATCGGGGAGGTGAACATCGCGCGGAAAACGAGGAAGGGTCGTCCTGACAAATCCAGCGTCGCCTCCGCAAGCGCCTCGTCCATTGCAATTCGTGCAAAGCCCATCCTGCGGATGCCCTCCTTGCCGCCTATTGCCGAAAGCAGCGCGTCGCCTATCGCAATTCCGACGTCCTCCGCCGTGTGGTGCCCGTCAACGTTAAGGTCGCCCTTGCATTTCACAGAAAGCGAAATGAAGGCAAAGCGCGCAAACGCCGTAAGCATATGGTCAAGAAAGCCGATGCCCGTATCGACGACCGCCTCGCAGGATTCGTCCAGATTGATTTTTACCGTTATATCGGTTTCCTTTGTCCGCCTTGCAATTTCAGCTGTTCTCATTTTCTGCTCCTTATTCGGCGTCCTTTTTGCGTATCAGCACCGCGTTTGCGTGCGCGTCAAGCCCCTCGCTTCTGGCAAGGTTTATTATGCTGTCCGCGCTCTCCATGAGCTTTTCCCTGCTGTAATAGATAAGGCTCGTGCGCTTCACGAAATCGTCCACGGAAAGGGGCGAGAAGAAGCGCGCCGTTCCGCTTGTCGGCAGAACGTGATTCGGGCCTGCAAAATAGTCGCCGAGCGGTTCGGGACTCATATGCCCGAGGAAAATTGCGCCGGCGTTGCGGATGTAGCCAAGCAGGTTGAACGGCTCCTTTACGCAAAGCTCCAGATGCTCCGGAGCGATATCGCTTGCCAGCTCCGCGGCTTCGAGCAGGTTATTCGTAACCACAATCGCGCCGTAGTTTTCGAGCGATTTGCGCGCAATTTCCACGCGCGGCAGAGCCGCAAGCTGCTTTTCAACCTCAGCGGCGGTCTTTTCGGCAATATCCTGCGAATCCGTAATCAGCATAACGGCGCTGAGGCGGTCATGCTCCGCCTGCGAGAGCAAGTCTGCGGCTACATACGCGGGATTCGCGCTTTCGTCCGCTATTACAAGCACCTCGCTCGGGCCTGCGAACATATCGATGCCGGTATAGCCGAAAACCTCGCGCTTTGCCGTTGCGACATAAATGTTTCCGGGGCCTGTTATTTTATCGACGCGCGGAATCGTTTCCGTTCCGAACGCGAGCGCGGCAACCGCCTGCGCGCCGCCGACCTTGTATATGCGCGTTACGCCTGCCATGTCCGCCGCGACAATGCTCAGGGGGAAGGATACGCCGCCGTCCTTGCCCGGAGGCGTTACCATAACTATATCCTCAACGCCTGCTACGAGCGCGGGAAGCGCCTCCATCATAACGGAGGAGGGGTAAGCCGCCGTTCCGCCGGGAACGTAAAGCCCGACGCGGGAGAGGGGGCGAATCATCTGCCCGAGCGCGCTGCCGGGCTTGAAGTCAACCCATGTTTCGCGCTTCTGCTTTTCGTGGAAGGCGATTATGTTCGCTTTCGCCTTGCGCATATCCTCAAGCCATTCGGGGTCTGCGGCGGCGTAGGCGGCGTCGATTTCCTCGCGGGTGACGAGCATATCGCGCGCCTCCGAAAACCTTACTCCGTCAAACTTTTCCGTGTATTCGCAAAGCGCCGCGTCGCCTCTTTCGCGCACGTTTTTGATTATATCCTTGACGCTTTCCGTCACGTTTTCATCGTCGAGCTGCGAGCGCTTCAGCAGCCTTTCCTCAACCTTGACCCTGTCGCTTATAGAAAATATAGGCAGCATTATTTTTCCTCCCTTTCTTTCGTAAGCTCCGAAATCCTGTCAATCAGCGGGCGTATTTCCGCCTGCTTTGTTTTCAGGCTGACCTCGTTCACCACGAGCCGCGCGCTGACCTCGCATACATCCTCGAAAACCTCAAGCCCGTTTGCGCGAAGCGTCGAGCCGCTTTCCACTATATCCAGAATAACGTGCGAAAGCCCGACAAGCGGCCCTAATTCCACCGAGCCGTTCAGCTTGATAATCTCTATTGTCTGCCCGCGCCCGCCGTAAAAGCGCCGCGCTATCTGCGGGTACTTTGTCGCTACGCGCCAGCTTCCGCTTGTGTTCTGCTTGTCCCGCATTTCGGGCTTGCCCGCGATTGCAAGCTTGCACCGCCCGAAGCCCAAATCCAGCACCTCGCAGATTGGCTTATTCTGCTCCATCAGCGTATCCTTGCCTGCCACGCCGATGTCCGCAACTCCGTGGTATACATAGGTCGGAACGTCGGAGGGCTTTACCAGTATAAAGCTGTACTCGCCGGTTTTATCGGTAAGAACGAGCTTTCTTCCGGGCGAGCGCGGCTCTGAGCAGTCGATTCCGAGCTTTTCCAGAAGCGTCATCGTTTCCTCGGCAAGCCGTCCCTTTGCAAGCGCTATCGTTATCATTTTGCTTCGCCTCCGAGCTTCTCTGCTTTGCCGGACTTGCCAATCCATACGGCAGCCTTGCAGCTTCCCGCCGTAAGCATTTCGGTAAGCTTTTCGCGCCCGCCGTCGTATATAAGCGCCGCGCTCCTGCCTGCGCTCCGCTCGTCCTCACAAAGGCGCGCCGCCGTTGCAAGCGCTCCGTCGCAGAAGCCGACCAGCGTATGCGTTACGGGTATTTCAGGTGCTCCGTTCTTTCTTTCGAGCGCTATCATAAGCTGAGAAAGGCTTAGCCCGAAGCCGGTTGCGGGCGCTTTCAGCGAAAAGCTCTGCGGCAGCCCGTCGTACCTTCCGCCGGATATAAGCGGCTGCCCCAATGCGTCCGTGATTCCCCTGAAAATCATTCCGTTGTAATAGCTTTTGTAAATAAGCCCCAAATCAATCGAAACCATCGAGCGCAGACCGTAAACGTCGAGCGCCGCGAGAATATCCTTCAGATTTTTCAGCGCGCATTGGCAGCGCGGATTGTCGGACAGCTTTTCCGCACGCTCAAAAACCTCCTCGCCGCCGTAAAGGCTGGGAAGAAGCATAAGCTTTTGCATTGCCTCCTTGCTCGCGCCCGAGCGGGAAAGAAGCAGCTCCATTCCGAGAATGTCCTTTTTCGCAAGGCTTTCGGCAAGCTCAAGGCTCGTGTCGCGGGAAAGCCCCGCCTCCTCCATAAGCCCGTAAAAGAACTCGACCTGCCCCAAATCAATCAGGAATTCGTCCAAACCGACCGCGCGCAGGCACCGCGCGGCAAGAGCTATAATTTCCGCGTCCGCTTCCGCTCCGTTTGAGCCAATCAGCTCAACGCCTGCCTGCGTGTTTTCGTTAAGGCTTGCCTCGCCGATATCCTCGCAGGTGGCAATGCTTTGTATATAGGAAAGGCGAGCCGGCAGATTCCTGAAAAGGCGCGTCGAGGCGAGCCTTACCGCCGGCGCGGTTGAGTCGGGTCTGAGCGTTAAAATCCTGCCCTCGCGGTCAAAGGTTTTCCACATCTTGCGCGCCGATATTCCGTGGTCCTCGCTCGTGAATACGGAGAGGAATTCCAGCATCGGCGTCTGAACTTCCTGATAGCCGCTCAATGAAAACAGCTTGCGCAGCGAGTTCTCGCAGCGCCGCATAAGCGCGCACTGCCCGGGCATAACGTCCTGCATACCCTCCGGTATCTGCTGCCTTGTAAGCTCCATTATAATACCTCGCTTTGGTTGAATTACAGCTTTATTGTGATAACGCTTTACCACAATAAAGTGATAACGATTATACGAAAGTCCTAAGCCCTTGTCAAGTATATCACGCGAAAAAATACGCGGGCAATAGCAAATGCGAAAAGTATTCCGATTCATGAAGCAAAGGAAGTGAGGAGAGGAGCAGGCTCAGCCGAAGTAGTTAAGATGGAGAGGGGCAGGCTCAAACGCATTTGTTATAGGAAGAAAGGCTTTTTTCCATAACGCGCGCGGCAAAAATATTTTTGGGAATTTCCAAATTGCCTATTGACAGTTGAGCGTATACTCAACTATAATAATCATGGTTGAGGGAACACTCAACTGAAAGGGGCGAGAGTATGTCGCGCAACGAGTTCATATGCGACTGCACGGCAGTCCATACCGACGTGGTTGATACCGTTATGGAAAGGTTTAAGTCAAACCCCGCGCTTGACAGGCTTACGGCGTTCTTCAAGGTAATGGGCGACCCGACGCGCGTAAAGATTCTGTGGGCGCTTGACCAGCATGAGATGTGCGTGTGCGATATTGCAAACGTTTTGAGCATGACCAAATCCGCGGTTTCGCATCAGCTGTCCACCCTGCGCGCCTCGGCGCTTGTGCGCTGCCGCAGGGATAACAAAACGGTCTACTATTCCCTGAGCGATGAGCACGTTCAGCAAATCCTTGAAAGGGCGCTTGAACACGTAAGCGAGTGAAGGAGGATTCAGATGGAAAGGGAGCAAAAGGAGACTCTACTTAGAATAATCATCAGCGCAGTCATGTTTTTGTTTGCGTTTCTTGCGCCGGTTTCCGAAACCGTAAAGACCGTCGTGTACATTGCGTCTTACCTTCTAATCGGCGGCGATATAGTTATAAAGGCGGTTAAAAACATTTTTCACGGCGAGGTTTTTGACGAGTGCTTCCTTATGACAATCGCGACGGCGGGCGCAATCGCCATAGGGGAATATCCCGAAGCGTGCCTTGTAATGCTGCTGTATCAGATTGGCGAGCTGTTTCAGGATATTGCGGTTGACAAGAGCCGCGCGTCCGTTACCGCGCTGATGGACATTCGCCCCGATTACGCGAATATCGAAAAGGACGGCGAGCTTGTCCGCGTAGCGCCGGGGGATGTTGAAAGCGGGAGCGTAATCGTTGTAAAGGCAGGCGAAAAGATTCCTCTTGACGGCGTTATTGTTTCGGGCGATTCAACGCTCAATACTACTGCGCTGACAGGCGAAAGCCTTCCGCGCGATGTAGCGGCGGGAGACAGCGTTCTCAGCGGCTGCGTCAACCTTTCGGGGCTTTTGCGGATTCGCACCACCTCTGTTTACGGCGAGTCCACCGTCAGCAAGATTATCGAGCTTGTCGAAAATGCCGAAACCGGCAAGGCGAAAACAGAAAAATTCATTACGCGCTTTGCAAAGGTCTATACTCCGATAGTCGTTGCGCTTGCCGTGCTTTTGACGGTCGTTCCCTCCATATTCACGGGTCAGTGGCTGCTCTGGCTCAGCCGCGCGCTAATCTTCCTTGTCATCTCCTGCCCCTGCGCGCTCGTTATTTCCGTTCCGCTCGGCTTTTTCGGGGGAATCGGCGGCGCGTCAAGGCGCGGAATTCTCATAAAAGGCTCGAACTATCTTGAGGCGCTTGCGAATACGGACACGGTTGTTTTTGATAAAACCGGAACGCTCACGAAGGGTAATTTCGCGGTTTCCGCCGTTCATGAAAGCGGAATGGGCGAGCATGACCTTATCGAAATTGCGGCGCTTGCTGAAAGCTATTCCGACCACCCGATATCGCAGTCCCTTCGCGCCGCCTATAACCGCGCGATTGACAAGAGCCGTATTACCGGCGTTGAGGACATCTCCGGCAGGGGCATTCGGGCGATTGTGGACGGCAAAACCGTGCTTGCGGGCAACAGCAAGCTGATGGACGAAAACGGAATCGCGTGGAAGCAATGCCATCGCGAGGGAACGATGATTCATATCGCCATCGGCGGAGTGTATGCGGGGCATATCGTGATTTCGGACGAGGTAAAGCCCGAATCGAAGCAGGCGGTTGCCGCGCTGTACGCTGCGGGAGTAACGAAAACCGTTATGCTCACCGGCGACAGGAAATCCGTTGCGGAAAGCGTTGCGGCGGAGCTTGGCATAACGGAAACGCATTCCGAGCTGCTGCCCGCCGATAAGGTAATGCGGGTTGAAGGTCTGCTCAAGGCTGAACAAGACGGCGGAAAGCTCGCGTTTGTCGGCGATGGAATCAACGACGCGCCCGTTCTGAAGCGCGCGGACGTAGGAATCGCGATGGGCGCTCTGGGCAGCGACGCGGCGATTGACGCCTCCGATGTTGTGCTGATGGACGACGACCCCCGAAAGATTGCGCTTGCCATCAAGCTCTCCCGCAGAACGCTTGCGATTGTCAAGCAGAACATCGTTTTCGCGCTCGCGGTCAAGGCGGCTATGCTCGTGCTAGGCGCAATGGGAATAGCGAGTATGTGGGCTGCCGTGTTTGCCGATGTCGGCGTTTCCTTCCTTGCGATTCTCAACTCGCTTCGCGCAATGAATGCGGGAGATAAGTAAATCCGGAGGAATTTATATGGCTCTTTATGAGGATGTTGCGGCGTTCTGCCCCGTCTGCGAGCAGGAGGAGGCGGACAAGCGCGTGCTTCTCCGCCTCCTTGCAAGCGGCGAGGATATTTATACGCGCGATAACAAGGTCTGCCATCTCAGCGCGTCGTCATGGACGGTCAACCATTCGCGTGATAAGGTGCTGATGGTGTGGCATAACATTTTCCGCTCATGGTCGTGGATGGGCGGACACGCGGACGGCGAGCGGGATTTGCTTTCCGTCGCTCTGCGCGAAACGCGGGAGGAAAGCGGAATCCGGACGCTTGCGCCCGTCAGCAAAAGCATATTTTCTCTTGAAATCCTTACGGTTGACGGTCATGAAAAGCGCGGCGAGTACGTCCCGTCCCATCTTCACCTGAACGTTACTTACCTCCTTGAGGCGGACGAAAACGAGCAAATCCGCTCAAAACCGGATGAAAACAGCGGCGTCAGATGGTTTCCCGTTGACGAAGCGCTTGCCGCGGTCAGCGAGGAGTGGATGGCTCAGCGGGTGTATAGGAAGCTTTGCCTGCGAAGCAGATAAGGCGTCTGCGTAAGCTGACGGTTCAGCAAAAGGAGGCTCATATGCAGCAAAGGGAGCTTGCGCGAAGTGCCTGAAGGATTGTGCGGAACGCTTGAAATAAAGGTTAATTATATTACAATGACAATAATGGTGGCGGCAATCCTTCCTTCATCGCTTCTCCGTACTTCATAACACAAGCATTTATAAGAAACAAGGAGGGACGCTGCTTTTGCGGCGTCCCTCCTGCCTTGCTGTTGTTTTTATAAGGTATGCGGTATGTCAAACGCTCTTTTCTACGAAGTCCGGATAGGCTTCCGCGCCATGCTCGTAGATATCCAGACCGGCGGTTTCTTCCTCGCGGGTTACGCGAAGCCCGATGGTCTTTTTGATTACGGTGAACATGATGATTGCCAGCGGAACAACCCAAGCGGCTGTAGAGAGAATGCCGAGAGCCTGTACGCCGAGCTGCTTGAAGCCGCCGCCGTAGAACAGACCCGCGCCGATTCCGACGCTTTCGGCAAGCTCAGGAGTTGCAAAGAGTCCTACGCAGAGAGTGCCGATGATGCCGTGACCGAGGTGAACGGCGACAGCGCCGACAGGGTCGTCAACCTTGAGCTTCTTATCGACGAACTCAACGATTACTACAACCATGATTCCGGCGATAACGCCTATTACAAGCGCGCCGAGGGGCGAAACAACGTCGCAGGGGGCGGTAATCGCTACAAGTCCGGCAAGCGCCGCGTTCAGGGTCATTGATACGTCGGGCTTATGATAGCGAATCCATGTGAAGCACATTGTCACAACGCAGGCGGCAGCGGCAGCCATGTTCGTCGTAAGGGCTATATGACCGATATTGCCGAAAGCGGAAACGGTAGAGCCGGGGTTGAAACCGAACCAGCCGAACCAGAGGATGAATACGCCCAGAGCGCCGAGAGTGATGGAGTGACCGGGGATTGCCCTTGGCTTGCCGTTTGCGTCATACTTGCCAATGCGCGGGCCGAGGATTGAAGCGCCGATAAGCGCGCACCAGCCGCCGACGGAGTGAACAACGGTCGAGCCGGCAAAGTCATGGAAGCCCATCTGGCTGAGCCAGCCGCCGCCCCAAATCCAGTGACCGATGACAGGGTAGATGATAAGGGAGATAACAAGGCTGTAAATGCAGTATGCGCTGAACTTGGTGCGCTCTGCCATGGCGCCGGAAACGATTGTGGCGGCGGTAGCGCAGAACACCGTCTGGAAGAACATCAGCGTGCCGAAATTGAGTCCCCAGTCCTCAGCTACGCCGAGGGCGTGAGCGTCGGTCGCGGGATTGATAAACGAGCTGAAACCGATGAACCCGCCCGCGTCCTTGCCGAACATAAAGCCGAAGCCGATGAGGTAGAACGCGACAGAGCCGATTGCGAAGTCCATAAGGTTCTTCATGATAATGTTCGTTGCGTTCTTTGCGCGGGTGAAGCCGGTTTCTACCATTGCAAATCCTGCCTGCATGAAGAAAACCAGCATTGCCGCTATAAGCGTCCACATTACGTTCATTGCCTTTACGATGTCGGGCGCTGCGGAGGTTACTTCCTCAGCCGCGCAGGCGCCGCAGAAGCAGAGCGTCAGCGCCATGACTCCCAATGATACCCATTTCCTTCTTCTTTTCAGTTTCATCAGATTGCACTCTCCCCGCTCTCGCCCGTGCGCACGCGCACAGCGTCTGTTACTTCATAAACGAAGATTTTGCCGTCGCCGGTATGTCCTGTGTTCAGAACCGCTCTTGCCTTTGCAACGATTCCTTCCACCTTGGTGTTGTCAACGACGATTTCAACCTTGTACTTGGGCAGGAACCTTACGGTTACCTCAACTCCGCGGTAATACTCCTTCGCGCCGCGCTGCGCGCCGAAGCCCATTACGGAGGTTATGGTCATGCCGCCGACCATGTCGGAAAGCGCGTCCTTCAATTCCTCCAGCTTTTCGGGCTTTAAGATTATCTCCAGCTTCTTCATCCGTTCTGCTCCTTTCCTGTATCAGCGGCGCTATAATGCAGTCCGCCATAACGACGAAGAAGGCGCCCCGCATCCGTCGGAACGTTGCCATTCCTTCGGAGCGAAGCGCCTTTGCTTTCGGTCGATGACGGAATAATAGCACAGTCAAAGCCTGAATGCAAGAGAAAATTGCAAGAAATATTAATGAAAATTGCATTTCGATTGTACTTGCATTGGCATAATGGACGGATTGGCATTATTCACGCATGAATAGTGCATTTGCTGTATACAGAAACCGCGCGGTTGCATTTTTCACATTTAGTTGCTACAATACAGAAACAGACTATTCCCATCCCTGAAAGGACGCAGAATGAATCGCAGAAAAGTAACGCGCTATTCCATTTCGAGCCAGAAGCTTACGCGAAGCACGGTATTTGCAATTCTTTCCGATTTGCATAACGCGCCGTTTGACGATGTGCTTCCTTATATCAGGGAGGCGGACGCAGTGCTTGTTCCGGGCGATTTGCTGAACCGCCACAGGCACGAAATCAGCCATGCGGTAGCGCTGCTCCGCGAGGTATCGGAGATAAAGCCGACCTTCTTTTCCTTGGGCAACCATGAATGGCGCTCCGGCTGGAGGAACGAGTTCCTGCTCGCGGCGCGCTCCGCAAAGGCGGAGCTTTTGCTTGACTCTTATACCCGCTTTGGCGAAATCGTGATAGGCGGCAGCGCTAAAGAGCCGCCCGCGTGGCTGATGCGCAAAATGGCGGCGGAGCCTGCTTTTTCGCTTCTGATGTGCCACAAGCCCGAGCTTTTCGAGCCGTATGTAAAGCGCTTTGATATTGACCTTACCGTGTCCGGTCACGCGCACGGAGGGCAGATTGCCATTTTCGGGCAGGGGCTTTACTCGCCGGGGCAGGGCATATTTCCGAAATTGACGAGCGGCTTTTATTTTGACAACCGCCTGCTTGTCAGCAGGGGAATGACGAACTCCGAGCATCCGATTCCGCGTTTCGGAGCGCCCTGCGAAATCCTGCTTCTTACTCTCACGCCAAAGAACTAATCTATGTGACTGGAGGCTCGCGCGGTGACTGAGCTTGTTTTTTCTGCCAATATTGTGCTGCCGCTGCTTATTCTTATCGCTACCGGATATTTTGCCAAGCGCCTCGGGCTGATTGACGATAGATTCGTCGGCGCGGGCAATAAGCTTGTGTTCAAAATCTTCCTGCCCGTGCTGCTCTGCTACAATATTATGACGACGGATTCCGGCTTTGAGCTTGGAAGCCGCGCGTTCTGGATTTTTCCTATATTCATACTGGCTGAATTCGCGCTCTGCTTTCTCATCGTTCCGAAAATTGAGAAGGACGGGAAAAAGGCGTCCGTGATGATACAGGCAATCTGCCGCAGCAATTACGCGCTTTTCGGAATACCGCTCGTAGAGCTGATGTATCCCGAAAGGAACACCTCGCTTGCCGCCCTTTTGGTAATCGTAATCGTTCCTATGTTCAACGTGTTTTCCGTAGTGACCTTGGAATCCTTTTCCGGCGGAAAACGCAGCTTCAAGAAAATTGCAATGGGCGTTATCACAAACCCGCTCATAATCGGCTCGGCAATTGGCTTTGTGCTTTGGAAAACGGGAGTCGGAGCGCTCATGCCCGCGTTTGTGATGACCTCGATGAAGAATATCGGAAGCATAGCCTCGCCGCTCGCGCTCTTTCTGCTCGGCGGCACTCTGACCATTAAAACCGCGCGCGAGAACAAGCGCCAGCTCACGATTGCCGTTCTGGGCAGGCTTGTCATAATGCCCGCAATCTTTCTCCTGCTTTGCATCCTGCTCGGGATGCGGGATGTCGAGCTTGCCTGCGCGCTCATAGTTTTCGGCGCGCCCGTTGCCGTTTCGTCCTTCCCGATGGCGCAGCTTATGGGCGCGGACGGGGAGCTTGCGGGCGAGCTTGTCGCGTTTACCTCGGCGTTTTCGATTCTCTCCGTATTCGTTTTCATATATGTAATGCGTGTGCTTGCGTTCCTGTAAAACGCTTTCGCGCAGCGGCTTTTTTATCGGTATGCCGACGCGCCTTTGCTTCTTGCAGATACTATTTTCGGGAGGCTTTTTGATGAACTCGGAAAAATGCGCGGCTGTAACTGATAAAAACATGAGCTTTGGAAAAGGGAAATCACGCCACGCGGTTTTTGCCGCACTGATTTGTCTGGTTGTTTTCCTGCTGTCCGTTCCTGCCTGCGGCGCTGCTGAGGAAACCCTGCGGATTCCCCTGACGGCGGAGGCGCTTTTAGGCGGCTTGCCTTTCGACGTTCCCGCGATTCCGACTCTTGAGTTTTCGGACGGCGAAAACGGTATGGTAACGCTTGTCGTAAGCGGGCTGGAGGACTGGCTTGTCAAGAACGCGAAGGGCGTGAGGCAGTACGCCTTTGATATGGAATTGGGCGGCTTCTTCAGGTCTGTCGCCGGCAGGGAAAACGAGCCGTATACCGTGGTGCTGCATTCAGAGGATGTGAACAATCTCTCCATTTCCGAGAACTGCGATAAGCCGGTTAAGAATATATGCATTCAAAGCTTTAGCGGCAGAGATTCGTATATGTTTACCGCCGACCTGACAAGCGGCGAAACGCTTTTCTTCAATCAGGACGGAAGGCTTACCGCATATAGGAAGGTGATGGGTAAGGATTTTGTCTGGTTTCATTACGGCGCGGACGGAATTCTGAGCCATTCCTCCTACGATGTCAATAACGCAACCTTTCAATTCGGCTTGTTCGGAAAGCTTGAATCTGCCGCCGTCAAGGTCGGTAATAAGGATTATTATTATGACGGTGCGGGCTGGACGCAAAACGGGGAAGCCTGCGACGCGCCAAAAGGCTATAAAAACGGCTTTGGAGTAAGCGCCGAAATGTATCCCGAGGACGCGCTTGCAATGCTTAAAAAGCGCGCAGAGCCCGTTTCGTCAGCCGAAATGATGAAGGGCGACGGTTTCATTTCCTCGCTCCCGCCAATGCCCTCCTATACCGATGAAACGATGGAGGGCGGCGGCTTGCGCCTGACTATAACCGGTCTGCGCGACTGGGGCGTGCTGATGATGGACTCCGAATACACTTGCTATTCAAACGGCGCCTACGGATGGTCATATTCAGAGGACAGAAACGCCGAGGACAGCTTTACGCTTACCGTTCCTTCGGAGAACTATGAAAAATGGGTTGAATACTATAGCTATTTGGGTATGTACCCGCTTGATGTCGGGAAGGGGTACGGCGTAAGCGGCTCGTTCAGGGATGGAAAGATGATGCTTCAGCTGTATATGGACGGTAGCGGCTGGCTCAAGCTTTCCATCGGTGAAAATAGCTATCTCAGCGGCTACGGCTTTACCGATGACGGCAGGAAATACAGCTACTCCTACTCCGAAAACGGAGAGAGGATAAGCGAAACCATAACTCAGCTGTTCTTGCTTGACGGAATGCAGGTTCTTGCCAATTATCTTGAGGACGGAACGCTTGATTATTACAATATATTTGAATATGACGAGTACGGAAACTATGTCTGCCCTGCCTATGACGCGGACGGAAACCTCATGCGCCTTAACGTGATTGCGCCCGACGATACGCTTTACAGCGCCTATTCCGATTTTGCATGGTATGACATGGAAATGAACCCCTGCGGCGCGCCGAAAGGGTTTGAGGAAAAAGAGTGGGTGTATCTTGACGTCTCCAAGCTCGAGCCTGCTCGCTGAAAACGGGTGATTATAATTACTACATTTTTATAATTTGTAGCAAAAACAGAATGAATACTGTTTATGAAATGTATCGAAAACTGTAGGGGCGAACTGTGTTCGCCCGATATCGTTGTGTATATTAACACATTAAATTCTTATTAAACACGATATACTGATGCATATTGAATCATACATTATATATTAATATGAAAATAAACGCGGAAATGGCGGGCGAACACAGTTCGCCCCTACGGGGTATTGCGGCAAATTATGTTTCTTCAAACGGTTATGTAAGAACAGTCCTGCTCGCTGAAAACACTCCGTCTGCGGTGTCGCCTACGCAAAATGGCTCGGTCATTTACCGATAAGTAAACTCCCTCGCCATTTAGCTTGTCTCCTAGCGTCCGAAGCGTTTTGAGCAAGCAGGGGTGTAGGGGAAGCCATGTTTGTCGGTTCTCGTTCTTACTTAGAACGGATGATTACAATGACAATAGCATTATAGCGAAAACAGCCTGTGTAAGCAGGCTGTTTTCCAAAAAGGAGGCTCCCTTGTGTAAAGGGAGCTGGCGCGTAGCGCCTGAGGGATTGTAGGAAAGCCTTGATATATAAGGATTTGCTTCCGCTATTCAAAAACATTTTGCGGGAAACCTAACGACAATCCTTCCGTCATGGCTGCGCCGCTGATGGGCAGTATAAATGCATAAAAGCGCGGCGCCTGAGCTAACTCAAACGCCGCGCTTTGGTATCTTGAATTATTCTTATGCTATCGCTTTGGAATCAGATTTCCGCTGCTTTTTCAAATACGGGCTTGAGCGCGGGATAGAGTGCCTTGAACAGCTCGTAGGTTTTGGCGTAAATCCTCTGGCTTTCGGGGTTGGGCTCGGTGCGGGTTTCTTCTTTGAGGTTCTTGCAAGCCTCGTGGATGTCCTTATAAAGCCCAACGCCCACGCCCGCTACGAGCGCCGCAGCGTATGCTCCGCCGTCGCCGCTTCCGCTCTGGGTGATAACTGGGCAGCCGAAAATGTCGGCAATAATCTGCCGCCAGAGCGCGGATTTTGCGCCGCCGCCGGAGGCGATGATGGTGTCAGTCTTGATGTCCTTATCCATGTCGCAGATAAGGTCGTTTACCTGCCTGAGGGAGTAGGTGATTCCCTCCATAACGGCGCGGTTGATGTGCGCCTTTGTGTGCTGGAGTGTCATGCCGAAGAACACGCCGCGCGCGTTTGAATCATGGTGCGGGCAGCGCTCGCCAATCATGTAGGGCAGGAATATGAGCTTGTCGCTTCCGACGGGCGCTTTTGCAGCCTCGGCGGTCATCAGGTTGTATACATCCTCGCCTGTCGCCTTCGCCTTTTCGCTCTCATCGTTGCAGAAAACGTCGCGGTACCAGCGGTAACTTCCGCCCGCCGCAAGGGTTACGCCCATCGCGTGCCAAAGGTCGGGCGCGTTATTGCAGAACACCTGCAGGCGTCCGCCGGGGTTATCCTGATATTTATCAAGCCCCATTGCAACTACGCCGCTCGTGCCGAGAACAACGCCCAGAAGCCCGGGGCGGACAAGCCCCATTCCGGTCGTCTGAATAACAGCGTCGCCGCCGCCGGCAACAACGGGCATACCCTCTTTAAGCCCTGTGATTTCCGCCGCTTCCTTGGTGATAGAGCCGACAACGTCGCTGCTCTCGAATACAGGCGGGAAAATTGCGCGGGGGAGACCGAGCTTGTCGATGATTTCCCAGCTCCATTTACGCTCGCGCACATTGAAAAGCCCCGTGCCGCTCGCGTCGCTGACTTCGGTGCAGAGCTTGCCGGTGAGACGGTAGCGGATGTAATCCTTGGGGCACTGGAACACGGTCATCTGCGCGAAAAGCTCCGGCTCATGCTTGCGCATCCAAAGCAGCTTGGAGCCGGTATAGCCGGTTATCATGTTGTTGTTCGTCATTTTCAGAAGCTCGTCAACGCCGCCCGCAGCTTCAACGGTTTCCTTGCATTCCTCGGTGGTGCGCTGATCGCACCAGAGAATGGAGGGGCGAAGCACCTTTCCGGTTTCGTCCATCGCTACAAGCCCGTGCATCTGACCGGAGAAGGAAACGCCGCAGATGTCGTCGGCGCTCACCTGCGCCTTTTCCATAACTGCCTTTACGCCCTTTACGCTCGCCTGCCACCAGTCCTCCGGAATCTGCTCAGCCCAGCCCTCTTTGGGGGTGTACAGAGGGTAATCGCAGACCTTTGACGCTAACACGCGTCCGTCCTCGCTTACCAGAATTACCTTTGTGCCGCTTGTTCCGATGTCAATTCCGAGAAGAATCTTCATACGCACCTTAACCTTTCTTATGGAAGCTGTTCCATGTAATTTTGTTTTCCGTGCCCGCAATAAGCCTCTTTATATTCGCGCGGTGCTGCCATACGCACAGCCCGAAAAGCACCAGCACCCATATAATCGGAAGCGGCGCGGACAGATTGGAGAACATGACGAACAGGGCGAAAACGAAAAGCATCGTCATGCTTGAAAGTGAAACATAGCCCGTCAAAAGCACGCAGACGATAAAGCACAGATGCGCAATTACGCCCGCAGGCCAGAAAAATGTGCAGAGCATTACGGCGGACGAGCAGGCAACGCCCTTGCCGCCCTTCAAATCGAACAGCACGGGCCAGTTATGCCCGATTACGGCGCAAAGCCCGCCAATCATCGCCCCGTCCGTTCCGTGCAGCCACAGCCCGAAGAATACGGCGGCAGCCGCCTTGAGCCAGTCGCCCAGAAAGGTGAACAGCCCCATGCGCGGGCCTAAAACCCTCAGCATATTCGTTGCGCCGCTGCTCTTGCTGCCTTCTTCGCGGATGTTCACGTTCTGCGCGCGGGAGAGCAGAATACCCGTTGAGAAATTGCCGAATAGATAGCCGACGGCGACTATGAGAAGCCACTTGATTACAGACCATACGACTGTCATTGCAATTATTCCTCCGTGTTTTCTTCTAAATCCCTCAGGTGTTACTCGTCCTTTTCATCCTTGTTGCGTATTATGAATCTTACCGGCGTTCCGGCAAAGCCGAACGCCTTGCGAATCTGGTTTTCGAGGAAGCGCTGGTATGCGAAATGCATCAGCGTTCCGTCGTTTACGAACATTACGAAGGTCGGCGGCGCTACGGCAACCTGCGTCATATAGAAGATTTTAAGCCGCCTTCCGCCCATAACGGGAGGCTGCAGCTGCGCCTGCGCGTCCTGAAGCACGTCGTTGAGCGCGCCCATTGAAACGTGCTTGCGGCTCTGTTCGTAGCAGTCGTCAACGCATTTGAGCACTTGGTCAACCCTTTGCCCCGTCAGCGCGGAAATGAAAACAACGGGCGCGTAATCCATGAATTTCAGCGCTTCAAGCACCTCGCGGCGCTTTTTCTCCATTGTCCCCGTGTCCTTGTCGATGGAGTCCCACTTATTGACGACGATTACGGCAGCCTTGCCTTCTTCATGCACCATTCCGGCTATCTTTGTGTCCTGCTCGGTTACGCCGTCGGCGGCGTCAACGAGAATAAGCGCAACGTCGCAGCGGCCTATCGCGGCAATCGAGCGAAGAACGCTGTATTTTTCAAGCGATTCATCCTCTACCGCGCGCTTGCGGCGTATTCCTGCCGTGTCGATGATATTATAGCGCTTTCCATTTGCGGAAACAAGCATTGTGTCAATTGCGTCGCGCGTTGTGCCGGGAATATCCGAAACCATTGTGCGCTCCTGCCCGAGCAGCTTGTTCGTAAGGCTGGATTTGCCAACGTTCGGTCTGCCCACAAGCGCCACCTGAATCGGCTCCTGCTCGTTTTCGTCGTCCCCGTCGTCGCTTTTCGGCAGCAGCTTAACGATTTCGTCAAGCAAATCGCCCAATCCAAGCATATTTACGCTCGAAATGGCGATTGGGTCGCCGAGCCCCAATGTGTAAAAATCATAAACGTTGTCGCTCTGCGCTCTTACGTCAATCTTGTTGATAACGAGCAGCACGGGCTTTTTGGAGCGCCTGAGCATATTCGCTACGTCAAGGTCGTCCGCCGTCTGCCCCTCGCGCCCGTCGCAGAAGAAAAGGATTACGTCGGCGGTTTCGATTGCAATTTCCGCCTGACGGCGCATTTGCTTTAGAAGCACGTCGTCGGTCTTTGGGTCGATTCCGCCCGTGTCGATAAGCGTGAAGGCTTTTCCCGCCCATTCGACGTCCGCGTAAACCCTGTCGCGGGTAACGCCGGGAGTGTCCTCTATAATGGAAATCCGCCTGCCCGAGGCTTTGTTGAAAAATGTGCTTTTGCCGACGTTCGGTCTCCCGACAATAGCAACCAGAGGCTTTGCCATATTTTCACCGCCTTGTTATAATAGCCCGTTAATCAGCCGATAGAAGGTTTCGCCGTCGCCCGCAATCGGGCGCGCGGGGAAGGGGAGCGCCGCCGAAACGTCGGCGGGCGAAAGCCCGTCAAGGAAAATGTCGCCCTGCGAGCGGAGCATCACATCGCAGTATGCCATCTCGTCGCAGCTCTCGTTTTTCGTCTGCTCAATCAAATCGCGCCCCGTTATAAGCCCCGTAACCGTTATTTCATGCCCGAAAAAGGTGTTCTCGATTGGCAGCGTTTTGACCGTGATGTTCTTTGCGGAGTATTCGTCCGCAAGCTTTTGCAGTATCGGCGCGGCGCTCTTGCCCGTCGGAATAAGAATGCGCCGGCGCGTATCTTCTCCGCCCTCGCCCAGCTCCGCGCGCGCGTTCTTTACGCTGTCGATGAAAAGCCGCATAAGCCCTACGCCGTTTTCAATCTGCGCGTATTTTTCGTATTCCTCGTCCTGCGGAAAATCGCGCCCCGCTATGCAGTAGAACTCGTCGCTTGGGAAAAAGCGCCGCTCTCCATCCTCCGAAAGGCATTTTTTCCGCATTTCCTCGGCGGCGTCAATAACCGCCTCAGCCTCCGCTTTTGTGAATACGCGAAGCGGAGTCAAGCCCTCGCGGTATTTGGTAAGCCCTACGGGAACCATTGCCGCCGTCTGAAACGCGGGTCTGAAGGAGAGAAGGTCGTTCATCGTCTTTTTCAGGTTTTCCCCGTCGTTTATTTCGGGGCAAAGCACGAGCTGCGCGTGGAAGGCGATTCCCGCCTCTTTCAGCTGCGTAAGGCGCTCGAGCAGCTTTTCAGAATCGGGATTTTTCATCATGCGCTTCCGGAGAGCCATGTCGGTGGTGTGGACGGAAATGTAGAGCGGGCTTGCCTTCCGCTTTATAATTCTCTCCATTTCCCTGTCGTCTACGTTCGTCAGCGTTATAAAATTCCCCATCATCAGCGAAAGCCGCCAGTCGTCGTCCTTCACATAGAGGCTTTCGCGCATTCCGGGAGGCATCTGGTCGATGAAGCAGAACGCGCATTTGTTCTTGCAGGCGCGCGGATTGCAAGCCATGCTGCCTTCAAAATACATTCCGAGCGGCTCCTCCGCGTCCTTTTCAAGGCTGTAATGGCGCTCCTTCTGCCCGCGCTTTGTTCCTATTTCGAGCTTTTCCTCGCTCTCAAGCGCCTGATAATCAATTTCGTCTATGATTTCCTCGCCGTTAATCGAGATAAGCCTGTCGCCCGCTTTAATTCCAAGCTCATAAGCGATAGAGTCCTTCTCAACGCCGGTTATCGTATGCTCCAATTCAGATTCCTCCGCCCTTTTTGGCTATGCGCTTGAAATGCGCAAATGATTCCTTATATATTATCCGATAATGGCAATAAAAAGTCAAATGAAATGCGGCATAAATCGCCTGTTATTTGCGCTTGCGAAAGGCGCTGTCCTTTGTTTTTACCTTTTACGGCATTGCCGATATGGAAATGCTATGTTAGAATCAGCTTGTATTTGGATTCGTTTAAGAGGTGCGTTTATGGCAAAGCTATATTTCAGGTACGGCGCAATGGGCTCGTCCAAAACCGCGAACGCGGTTATGGTGCAGTATAACTATGAGGAGCGCGGTCAGCGCGCCCTGATTCTCAAGCCGATGCTGGATAACCGTGACGGCGAAAGGGTTATCGGCTCGCGCTGCGGGCTTTCCGCGCCATGCAAATATGTCGAGGAGCTTGACGATATTGACCTTGGCGGGTACAACTGCGTGATTGTCGACGAGGCGCAGTTCCTTACAAAGGCGCAGGTCAGGAAGCTTGTTTCGATTGTGGACGATATGGGCATTCCCGTGATATGCTATGGTCTGCGCGCGGATTTCCGCGGCGAGCTGTTTGAAGGCTCAAAATGGCTGCTCGCGTGGGCGGATACGATTGAGGAAGTCAAAACCGTCTGCTGGTGCGGCAAAAAGGCAATCTGCAACGCCCGCGTTGTCGGCGGAAGGGTTGTCAAAACCGGCGAGCAGATAGTGCTCGGCGGCAACGAAAGCTATGTGGCGCTTTGCAGGAAGCATTGGCGCTCCGGACAGCTTTCGGAGAAAGGGCAGAAATAGAATGGATAAAATCAAAACCGTCGCGGAGTCGCGAACCTCGCAGGTGCAGATGATAGGGCAGAAGGATTTGAACGGTTATCAGCGGCTTTTCGGCGGAAGGCTGCTTGAATGGATTGATATTGTGGCAGGCGTTGTCGCGCGCAGGCATTCGGGAATGAATGTAACCACGGCGGTTATTGATTCCCTTGAATTCTGCCGCCCCGCCTATGCCAACGATACCATAGTCCTTCTGGGGCATATTACATGGGTCGGCAGAAGCTCGATGGAGGTATGCGTTCAAACCTTTGTCGAAAACCTCAACGGCAGCAGGGAGCTTATCAACAAGGCGCATATAATCATGGTCGCGCTGGGTGAGGACGAGCGCCCCGCCGAAGTGCCGCGCCTTAAAATCGAAAGCCCCGAGCAGCAGGCGGAGTGGGACGCCGCCGTTAAGCGCAGAGAGCTGAGAAGCATTAAGCAAAGGTAAATATTTTGCACAAAGGAAGATGAAATAATGAAGCTTAATATCAGGCGAACCGCGCTTGTCGGGTTTGCGTTCATGTCGATTTGCGCCTTCTGGCAGCTCTATGACGGCGTTGTGCCGCTCGTGCTGAAAAACAACTTCGGAATTCCGGACGGAATCGCGGGCGTTATCATGGCTATGGATAACGTTTTTGCCGTTTTCCTCCTTCCGTTTTTCGGCACGCTGTCCGACAGATGCCGCTCAAGGCTCGGTAAAAGAACGCCGTTTATCATTACGGGAACGGCGCTTTCCGTTATACTCATGAATCTTTTGCCCGTCTCGCTTAAAATCCGCAGCTTTGCGCTTTTCATCGCGGCGCTTGCGCTCCTGCTTGTGGCTATGGGCGTTTACCGCTCGCCTGCCGTCGCGCTTATGCCGGATGTAACGCCGAAGCCTCTGCGCTCCAAGGCGAACGCGATAATCAATCTCATGGGCGCTATTGGCGGCGTATTCACGCTTGCGGTTACAACCGTTCTGGTTACGAAAAACGCCGCCGGCGAGGAGGACTACACGCTGCTCTTCGCGGCTGTCTCCGTTTTGATGGTAATTGCGGTTGCCGTGCTTGTCATTTGCGTTCGGGAGAAAAAGCTTACCGATGAAAATCAGATAGTTAACGATGAGTACGACAGGCAGACGGGGGAAAGCGAGCAAATCGTCAATGCGTCCGGCAAGAGCGGCTTTGCGTCCTTAAAGCCGGAGGTTGCAAAAAGCCTTGTGCTTATCCTGCTCACCGTTTTCTTCTGCTATATGGGCTATAACGCCGTTTCAAGCGCGCTCACCAAGTTTTTCAGCGTGCGCTGGGGCTATGATATAAAAACCGCATCGCAATGCATGATGGTCGCCGTTGTCGGCGCGGTCGTCAGTTATATCCCCGTAGGGCTTTTCTCTGCAAAGCTCGGGCGCAAAAACATGGTCAGAATCGGCGCGGCGCTGCTTTCGCTTTCTTTCCTTGCCGCCTCGTTTATCGGCGAGTTCACCTTCGTCGTCTATATCATATTCGCGGTTATCGGGCTTGCGTGGGCGATTATCAACGTAAACACCTATCCGATGGTCGTTGAAATAAGTGGAAGCGGCGATGTCGGTAAATTCACGGGCTACTATTATACCTTCTCGATGTCCGCGCAGATTGTCACTCCGATTCTGAGCGGCTTCCTGCTCCAGTATATCGGCTATTCCTCGCTCCTGCCCTATGCCGCGTTGATGGCGGCAATCGCGTTTGTGATGATTTCCTTCGTCAAGCACGGCGACGCGCGCCCTGCCAAGCCGAAAAGCGTCCTTGAAGCGTTCGACGTTTCAGACTGACGGTAGTAGTAGTAAAGGAGGCTCCCTTGTGTAAAGGGAGCTGTACTGCTTGCTGAAAAACCGTCTCTCGCGGTGTTGGCTTCGCGTCATCCGAGGCAGTCATTTACCCTGCGAGTAAACTCCTGCCCCGTCTGCGCTTGCCGCCTAGCGATAGACGATTTTTGAGCAAGCTGGCACGAAGTGCCTGAGGGATTGTCGGAAACCTTTGATATATTAGAATATATGTTTATTATTCAATAACAATTCTCGTGATAATCACGCCGACAATCCTTCTGTCGCGGCTATCCCGCGCCGCCTCTCTTGCGAATGCTTGCGCCGCTTGTTACCGAATTGTTTCTCCTTCTCAACGCTCAAGCCCCGTATCAGGGTATAAAAGAGCTGCCGCAGAATTGTCTGCAGCAGCTCTTTTGTGCTTATTTGCGCGGCTTTGGGATGTTACTTGAGGAAATCTCTCGCAACATAACCGAAGCGGCTTCCGCACTTTACATAATACCAGTCTCCGACCATGCCCATGACGTACATACGCGTTCCTCTGGTATAGCGCGCGAGTACGGTTCCGTCCTCTGAAGGCTCAGAGCGGAAATTGAGGCGCGAGCCGGGGGTACTGGTGGTAACTCTCTTGGACAGCCAACCGTTGCGGATGGCGGAGGTGGAGTTGGTGAAGTACAGATACTGAGCGTCCATATATCCGGTAAGGGCGCCTACCGAAACCTCAACCCAGCCCTCGGATACATCGGAGAGCAGACGGACACGGGTTCCGTTGTAGAATCTCGCGATGGATTCGGAATCTGCATCCGCGTCGCTGCGGAGGTTGAGATACTGCGTGCGATAGGGATTGTTGACGAGCGCGTACTTAACGCCCGCGATGGGGGAAAGATACTTCTTCATCATGTAACCGGTTACGCCGTCTACATCCACGTGATACCATGAGCCGCTCGTGCCCATTACGGTAACGTTGGTGGCGTTCTGGAAGCGGTCGATTATCTTTCCGCTTGTAGAGGGAGTCGCGCGGATTACCGTCCAGTTGGCGGACGCGGTGTTGTTGACGAGCACTTCGGGCATTGCGGACTCGACGTTTTCAGCGTCTGAGCCGAATGCGAGATACTTGTTCATCATGTAGCCAACGCGGTTGCCTACCATTACCTTGGACCACTTGGTCATTTCCTCCAGAATTATTACGGGCGTTCCGTTGTAATAAAGTCCGTAGGATTTTCCGCTTGTCGAAGCCCTCGAACGAAGATTGAGTTTCGTTTTGGGATTGCCGTTGTCCACAACGGCATAGTCAACGCTCTCTTCGTCGGCAATAGCCGCAGAAGACGGCATTGCGAAGACGCCGAGAAGCAGAACTAGCGTCAGCAGTACGGATAGAAACTTCTTCATGGTTGATACCTCCTAGCCTTTCTCTTTCCATTGCCCTTGAAATCGGTCGGCGCTGCCGAAGCCGCGTCAAGTCCATGAGCATTCAAATAGTAAACGAATTAGAGGGGCAATTTGTTCTAATTTTTCTTTACAATACCATATTTAATATTTATTGTATATGATTCTTGACATATTTAAGCTTAGCTTCCAAACACGAAATTAGAACGTAATACAATAGACATAAAAGGCAATAAAAATGTAAACAATACAGGAGTTTAAGCGGATGAATTTTGCGGTCAGGAGAAAACGGTGGAAGCGTTGCCGGAAAGACGACGGGGAGAATGCCGTAGGAGAACCGCCGAAAAGTCTGCGTCGAAAGAACGGTGGGAGCGCTGCCGGAAAGACGACGGGGAGAATACCATAGGAGAACCGCCGAAAAGTCTGCGGCGAAAGAGTCGTTGGAGAGTATCCGGAAAGAACGTGGGAAAAGCGTTGACAATGCTCGTCACTAACTCGTCTGTGATGTTGTCTGTGAGAATTCCGGAGAAAAGCGTTTTGAGCGCCGCAGAAAAGACGATACGGAAAGAACTGTGAGAGTGTCGCCGGAACGAACGCAGGGGAGTGATATTGCTTAGCTTAAATGTCATCAGACGGCACGTTGGGGGCGTTGCCGCGTTCTCGCAAAGAGTTGCGGAAGTACGAAGCCATCGGGCGGCGCACGGGGCAGCCGTGGCGTTATCTTATGGCGAGCGTGCGGTTTGTGCTTTTTGGCGTAATCGGTCGGCGTGTTGAACCGAGCTTGCCGCAAAGTGATTAGCGGTTGCCGGAGTTGGGCAGCTTCCCTTCTCGTTTTCCGCTTTCCGGCGCAGAAATGATTGCGGCGGAACTCGCTCTGTTTTCCTTTTTGCTTCCCCGCGCGATTTATGTTAAAATAGCGGAAGCTTGATAATCGCGGGATTTACCGCGAAGCGGGCTATATCGTCACGGAGGATGAAAAATGCAGGGCGGCGAAGCAAGACCGATGATAAAAAGGAAGGTTTTCAGGACGTTTCTTGCGTCCTTCCTTTCTGTGTTCGTTCTGCCCACAATTCTGCTCGTTTGCGTTTTGAGCGCAATGCTCGGCAACATCCGCGAGGAAACCGCCGTGAACGACAGGCTGAAGCTTTCCGAATTCCTTGCCTCCGTTGACGCGCGGCTTTACGCGCTTCAGCGCGGCGGCGACGGGCTTATCGTTTCAGAAAAGATTCAGTATCTTTCCTCCGTTTCAAACCCTCTTGAGTACACCACAAGCACGGGCTATTTCACCGTTCTGCGCTCGCTCATGCAGGAAATATCGACGTTTGCGATTGGCAGCGAGGACATTATAAACGCCTATGTGTTCTTTTCCGATACGGATTATGTCGTCGCAAGCTCGTATCTTTCCGCGCAGCGCTATTTTAGTTCAAATCTCAGGCAGCGCTATATGGGCTATGACGAATGGAAGGAGCTGCTGCTTTCCGACGCGGCGGGCTTTGTGACCTACCGCGACGCGCAGGGAGATAGGCAGACTTCATATATAAGGCGCAACGCAGGCTCTACCGCCGTAATGGTAATCGACATTGCAACAAACGCGTTTGAGTCGGGCGAGCGGGACGCAAGCACCGACTATGTAATATTCGGCAGGAACGGGCTTCCGCTTTATTCAACCGGCGAAATGGTTTGGGAGCGCCTGCCGGACGGCGCCGCCGGCGAAAGCGGCGAGGGCGAGCTGAACCTTCAGGGCAAAAGGGTTTATTCGCTCTGGGCGCGAAGCTCCGCAACCGGCTGCTCGTATTTCACAATCAAGGATTACAATCTGTATATCAGCGGTTATAATTCAATGCTCCTGCTTGCTTTGGCTGCCGTCGCAGTGCTGCTTCTCGGAGGAGTTCTGCTTTCGTACCGCCTCGCAAAGCGCCAGTATAAGCCGATTGACGAGCTGAGAAGCATGGTCAACGCGCAGAACGGCGCAAAGCCGGCAGGCGACGATAAGCGGGACGATTTTTCATACCTGCGTGAAATGCTCGGAAGTATGCAGGACGAGCGCGTTGCGATTCGCAGTCGCCTCAAGGCGAAAAATCAGGATATGGAGCATTATGTGCTTGAGCGCCTGCTCTCCGGCAATTTCGCCTCCGTGAAATCCATCGAGGAGGAGCTGCTTGCCCTTGACATCGCGTTTTCCTCCGACCGCTTTGCCGTAATCGCGCTCAGGATTGACTCGCTTCCCCCGCCGGACAGCGAGGGCGATTCCGCAAGGCTTGAGGAAGACAGAAGGCTTATGCGCTTCGTATGCCATAACGTTTTCGAGGAGCTTTTCTCCGGCTTTGACCCGCATATTCTGGAAACGATTAACCGCGAATATATCCTGCTCAGCCCGGGTCAGGAGTCCGACTGGCGCACGCCGATAACCTCCCTTCTCTCGCAGGGGCGCGAGGTTTTAAGCCGCAACTATGAGCTTATGATTTCCGCCGCGGTTTCCGACTGCGTTGAGGGAATGCAGAATATCCGCGTTGCCTATACCTCCGTGCGCGATTATCTTACGCGGACGGAAAAGGGCGCCGTTTCGCTCATGTGGGAGGTTTCCGCGTCCTCTGATTCCGCCAAGGGCTTTTTATCGCAGATGGACGCGCTTTCACATAAGCTTTTGCAGCTTCTTGCGGCGGGCGAGCAGAGCGCGCTCAATGCGGAAATGCTTAAAATGACCCACCTTTGCGCCGAGCATTCCTTCTGGGCGGTCAGGGTGGCGCTCACCTCCCTGCTTAACGACCTTATGCTTGAATTCGGCGGTAAATGCTCGCAGGAGGAAATGGCGAGCGTCAAGCGCGGAGTTCAGCTTTTCCTCGCCTCCCCGCTTTCGCAGACGGACGCGTCGCAGGTTTGCACAATTCTGACCGACGCGCTTTCGCTCGGTCAGTCCGCCGCCGATAACGCGCGGGCGGAGGACATAGCGCAGAGCGCCAAAAAGTATATTGAAAGGCATTACGCCGCAAGCTCAATGAACGTCAGCCTTGTCGCCGAGTGCCTGCACCTTACGCCGAGCTACGCAAGCGCAATCTACAAGCGCCAGACGGGCGAAAGTATGCTCGATACAATTAACAAAACGAGAATTTCCCATGCGCGCGTGCTGCTCACAACCACGCGCCTGTCCCTTGACGAAATCGCGGAGCAGGTGGGCTATTACAATTCCTCAACCCTTATCCGCGTTTTCAAAAAGTATGAGGGCGTAACGCCCGGGCAGTACAGAACACTGCAGTCAGGCTCCGAGGCTTGACAAGAGAAAGCGAAAAACTTATATTTATCCGTATAAACGCCGCCGCGAAAAATGTCTTTTCCGGCGGGCGTAATCATGTCCGCCAAACGGCGCGGAGAAGAAAAACGGAGCATTCCAGATGAAACGGCTGTTTGCATACCTTCAAAAGTATATGGGGCGCATGGGTCTTGGGCTTGTTATCAAGTTCGTCGGAACGATGATGGACTTGCTCATTCCGTGGGCGCTGACGCATATCCTCAACGAGGTCGTCCCGCAGAAGGATGTGGGGCTTCTCTTGTGGTGGAGCGCCGGAATGTTTGCGTTTTCCGCAATCGCCTTTTCCTTCAACGTTATTGCAAACAGGATGGCAACGGTTGTCGCCCGCGACAGCGCGCTTGAAATCCGCCGCGATGCTTTTTCGCAGATGGTTCGCCTTACCGTTCCTGAAACGGACAGAATTTCGCAGTCCTCCCTTATTTCGCGCCTCACCACCGATACATATAACGTTCACGCCTTCATCGGCAGAATTCAGCGCCTTGGCGTAAGAGCGCCAATTCTGTTAATCGGCGGCGCGGTTATAACGCTCAGCATGGAGCCGGTTCTTGCCGGAGTGCTGCTTGCGACGATGCCGCTTGTTACCTTTGCGAGCATAATGATTAATAGAAAGGGCTTGCCGATGTTCCTTCGCCAGCAGAAGGCGATTGACAAGCTTGTGCTTACCGTGCGCGATAATATAACCGGCGCGCGGGTTATCAAGGCGCTTGGAATGGAGGAAAGCGAAATTGAGCGCTTCGCCGGCGTCAACAGTGACGTGAGTCTTTGGGAAACGCGCTCCGGAGCGACGATGGCTCTGTCCTCCCCGATTATGAACGTAATCCTCAATATGGGGCTTTGCGCCGTAATTCTTGTCGGCGCGGCGCGCTCCGATTTGGGGCTTACCCAACCCGGAACGGTAATCGCGTTCCTTACTTACTTTTCTATTATTCTTAATGCTATGCTCAATATTACGCGCATTTTCGTCATGTACACAAAAGCGAGCGCTTCAATGCGCCGCCTTGACGAGCTGCTTTCGGCAAAAACGGAGTTGCCGCAGGTATACATGGACGACTGCGCCGATAAAAACGCGGCGATTGAGTTTTCCCGCGTCCGCTTTTCCTATTCGGGCGGCGAGGATGAAAAGCTGAACCTGCGCGACATATCCTTCAAGCTGCAAAAGGGCGAAACGCTTGGCGTTCTGGGCGCTACGGGAAGCGGAAAGTCAACGCTGATTCGCCTGCTTGAGCGCTTCTATACCGTTTCCGGCGGCGATATTTACATATTCGGCAAGCCAATCTGCGAGTACGGCGAAAAGGAGCTGCATTCCCTTTTCGGCTCGGCGTTTCAAAGCGACATTCTCTTTGCCGATACGATTCGCGCGAACATAGATTTCGGGCGCGGGCTTTCGGATGAGGCGATAGTAAAGGCGCTTCGGTGCGCGCAGGCTTATGATTTCGTTTCATCGCAGGAGGAGGGGCTTGAGCGCAGGCTCGCTCCGCGCGGCGCGGATTTGTCCGGCGGTCAGAAGCAGCGGCTCTATATCGCAAGGGCGCTTGCAGCAAGCCCCAAAATCCTCGTGCTTGATGATTCGTCAAGCGCGCTTGACTATCAGACCGATGCCGCCCTCAGACATGACATAAGGCAAATGTACCCAGAAACCACCGTTGTGCTGATTGCGCAGCGCGTTTCGAGCGTCCATTCGTCCGACTTGATTCTCTGCCTTGACGACGGGCGCTCGGTCGGGCTTGGAACGCATGACGAGCTTATGCGCTCCTGCGAGGTTTATCGCGAAACGGCGCAGCTTCAGATGGGAGGCGATATCTGATGCAGGCGAAAAGAGGCTGGGGAAACGCAACCGACACAATACAGAAAACGCGGCGCATACCGGTTATAAAGCGGCTTTGGGGCTATGTAATCGGCGGAAAATGGCTGCTTTTGCTCGCGCTTGTTCTGACAATCGGCTCAAACGTGCTTGCGCTTGCGGGTCCGAAGCTTTCGGGAAACGCGATTGACGCGCTCGCGGGCGGCAAGGGAATGGTTGATTTCCCTACGGTCTATTACTATGTGCTTCTCATGCTCGGCTTCTATATATTGTCGTCCCTGCTCTCGCTTGTGCTTTCGCGCCTTATGATTCGCCTGACGCAGCAGATTGTGGTCAGACTTCGCGGGGATGTTTTTGAGCATATCAGCAGACTGCCTGTCAGCTTTTTCGACAGGCATCAGTCCGGCGATATAATTTCGCATATAACCTATGATATCGACACCCTTGCCGCGAGCCTTTCAAGCGACGTGATTACCGTTTCGACAAGCGTTATAACCGTCGTCGGCTCGCTTGTGATGATGCTCACAATCTGCCCGCTGCTCGTTGCCGTGTTCGCCGTCACCGTCCCGCTTTCAATGCTCTTTACGCGCTTCATGTCAAGAAAGGTTCGCCCGCTTTTCAGAAAGCGCTCAAGAGCCTTGGGCGAAATGAACGGCTTCGTTGAGGAAATGGCGTCCGGTCTTAACACCATCAAGGCTTACAATCGCGAGGAATACGCCGACGAGCGCTTTATGTCGCATAACAGCGACGCCTGCCAAAGCTACTATGAGGCGGATTATTACGCCTGCATGACGGGCCCCGGCGTCAATTTCATTAACAATCTCTCGCTTTCGCTTATAAGCTGCTTCGGCGCGCTGATGTTTTTAAGCGGCGGAATATCGCTCGGCAACCTTTCGTCCTTCGTGCTTTATTCGCGCAAGTTTTCGGGGCCAATCAACGAAACCGCAAATATCCTTTCCGAAATGCAGAGCGCGCTTGCCGCCGCGGAGCGCGTTTTCCGTCTGCTTGATGAAAAGGAGGAGGAAAAGGACTCTGAGGGCGCTGAAATGCCCGAAAAGCTTCGCGGCTCCGTCGCCTTTGACAATGTATCCTTCGGCTATCTGAAAAGCAAAATCGTGCTTCACAACGTCTGCCTTGACATTCCCGCGGGAAGCGTTACCGCGATTGTCGGCGCAACCGGCGCGGGAAAAACCACGCTTGTCAATCTGCTCATGCGCTTTTATGACCCGAATTCGGGCGCGGTTCTGATGGACGAAAGGGATTTGCGCGCGCTTCCGAGGGCGGAACTGCGCAAGAGCTACACAATGGTGCTTCAGGACACATGGCTTTTTGAGGGAACTGTTATTAATAACCTGCGCTACGGCAAGCCGGACGCGAGCCTTGAGGAGGTTGAAAACGCCTGCCGCCGCGCAAGGATTGATTCGTTCATCCGCTCGCTCCCAAGCGGCTATGACACCGTGCTTTCGGAGGACGGGGCGAATATATCGCGCGGTCAGAAGCAGCTTCTCTGCATCGCCCGCGCTATGCTCGGCAAAAAGAAAATGCTTATCCTTGACGAGGCTACCTCAAATGTGGATATAAGGACGGAAAAGCTCATTCAGGACGCTATGGCGGAGCTGATGCGCGGCAAAACCTGCTTCGTTATCGCCCACAGGCTTTCAACGATTGTCGGCGCGGACAGAATCCTTGTTATGAAGGACGGCGACGTAGTCGAGAGCGGAACCCATGCGGAGCTTATGAAGGCGGGCGGAACGTACAGCGAGCTTTATCGCGCTCAGTTCGCGTAAAGATTATATTTCTGCGTAAAAATTCTCCTTGAGGAGTAGAAATTAGCAAAATATATGTTATAATATTCACGGAGCCGTGCTTCGGCATTCATTGACTCGAATATGTCAGCGGAGGAGCTTTTCTTAATGAAGAACAGGCGCGTGTACCTCGCGATTTGCGATATGTTCTCTATTATCCTGATTGGGATATTTTTTATCGGCGTTTTTCCGTCCGAAACCGTTCCATTTTCCGTAATCGACAGGACGTGGCACATACTCACAATAACCGTAATCACCATATGCTTCAGGATTATTTTTCATCTGTATTCGCAGGTGTGGAGATACGCAACCCCGCGCGAATACATGAACCTTGTTGTTTCCGACGCGCTCGCCGGAGCTTTCTATCATTTTATAGTTGCGCGCTTTTTCCTTCCCGAAAGCCTTACTTTTCTGCGCTCGATTTCGATATTCGTCACAATCGCGCTTGTTTCGCTCTTCATGCGCGTAACCTATTCAACACTGTATGATTATGTAAAGGTGAAGATTCAGGGCAGGCACGCGCACGCCGCGTCAAACCGTATAAATATAGCGATTGTCGGCGCCGGCTCCGTCGGCACAATGCTCTGCAAATCCCTTCAGCGCAACCCCGCATCTCACTACGAGCCGTATTGCTTCATCGACAACAACCCCTATAAAATCGGCTGCGTGATTCTCGGGCTCAAGGTGCTTGCGGATAACGATGAAATCATTGAGCAGATTCGCGAAATGCCCGTTCAGGAAATAGTGATTGCGATTCCGCGCAATTCCGGCGAGGATAAAAAGCGCATATATGATAAGTACATAAAGACCGGCTGCAAGGTAAAGATGTACGATTACCCGCTTGAAAACAACGCGCAGCAAATCGGCGGCTCGGAAATGGTTATACGCGAGGTCAAGATTGAGGACCTTCTTATGCGCAGCGAAATCCATTTTTCGGCTGACAGCAGCGATAATGTCTACCGCGACTGCACCGTTCTCGTAACGGGCGGCGGCGGTTCAATCGGCAGCGAGCTTTGCCGCCAGCTGATTCATTGCCTTCCGAGCAGGCTCGTTATTTTCGACTGCTATGAAAATAACGCCTATGAAATTCAGCAGGAGCTGCTTGCCCTCAAGCAGAAGCATACGGAAATCATTGTGGAGATTGGCTCTGTGCGCGATTCAAAGCAGCTTGAGCACGTATTTTCGCTCTACAAGCCCGACATCGTTTTCCATGCCGCCGCGCACAAGCACGTTCCCCTTATGGAGCATAACTGCGGCGAGGCGATTAAAAACAACGTACTCGGAACGCGCAATACGATGGACGCGGCGGAGCGCCACCATGTAAAGAAGTTCCTTCTTATCTCTACCGATAAGGCTGTAAACCCGACGAACGTTATGGGCGCGAGCAAGAGGATGTGCGAAATGCTCATCAGAAGCCGCAAGAATTCCGAAACGGAGTTCAAGGCGGTTCGTTTCGGCAACGTTCTCGGCTCGAACGGAAGCGTAATTCCGCTTTTCAAGCGCCAAATCCAGCAGGGCGGGCCGATAACGCTGACCGATAAGCGCATCATCCGCTATTTCATGACGATTCCCGAAGCGGCGCAGCTGCTTCTCAAGGCTTGCGCAATGGCGTCCTCCGGTGAAATCTACGTTCTGGATATGGGTCAGCCGGTCAAGATACTCGACCTTGCCGAAAACATGATTCGTCTTGCCGGCTATAAGCCGTATATCGACATTGATATCAAGGAAATCGGCTTGAGACCCGGCGAAAAGCTGTACGAGGAGCTGCTTATCAAGAGCGAGGAATTGGGCAGGACTGAAAACGGAATGATTTTCGTCGAGCGCGACGGCGATATAAGCCGCGAGCAGGTTCAGGACAAGCTTGATATTCTGCTTGAGGCAGTTGAAAAGGATGACGACGCTGCCGTTACGGAGGCTCTGCACAGAACCGTTCCCACCTTCCATACGCCCGAGGAGGTTAACAGCAAGGCGATTGAGGCCGAGGAAATGAGAAATGTTGCGCATAACGACCACGCGGCGGTGTACTGATAATATGCTTGTTTAAGGATGAAACCTGAATATACGGACGACTTGATGGGGTGATGCTGATGGCGGGCGGCTTTCGTCGCTACGGGGGACACGACTCAAAGGCACTCAAGAAACTGCTTCTATCCTTGGCGCTCATTGCCGTGCTGATTGTCGGGGCGGTTATAGCCGTAAAGCTGCTCGATTCGGGCAAGTATACGGGCGAGCCGACAGGCGATTTGTCGGCGCGCTTTACAACCCCGCGCGTAGTCAACTATGACGGAAAGCAGTACGCCTACAACGAAAACCTGTCGACCTATCTGCTCATCGGCGTTGATAAAACGACCGTTGACGAAAAGGCGCAGGGCTTCAGAAACGGCGGGCAGGCTGACTTTCTTATGCTGCTCGTTGCGGACGCCAAGCAAAAAACAATAACGAGGGTGCAGATAGACCGCGATACCATGACGGAAATAACTACGCTCGGCGTTCTCGGAAACATTTCCGGTACGCGGCGCGCGCAAATCTGCCTTTCCCACGCCTTCGGCGGCAGCGAGGAGCAGTCCTGCGAATTTACCGTCGACGCGGTTCAGAAGCTTTTTTTCGGGATAAATATTGATGGGTACATTTCCCTTAACATGGACGGCGTTCCGGCGATGTGCGACGCTCTCGGCGGCGTTTCCGTTGTGCTTGAGGACGACCTTACAATGATTGACCCCGCATGGACGGTGGGCGCGAGCATAGTGCTTTCGGGTGAAAACGCCGAAAAATACGTCCGCGCGCGCTCGGATGTCGGCGACGGAACAAACGAGAGCCGTATGCGCAGGCAGAGCGTGTTTTTGGCGTCAATGAACTCTGCGCTCACGGAAAAACTTCAAAAGAACGCAAAATTTGGGGAAACGTTCCTTGATTCAATTAAATATTACTTGACAAGCGATATGAAAAAGGGTAAAATCGTAAACGAAGTCAATAAGGTGAAGAGTTTCCGCTACGGAGATATTGTTTCCATCGGTGGGGAGCATATAATCGGGAGCGATGGCTTCGTTGAGTTCCATCCTGATGAAGAATCCCTTCAAAGGCTTGCGCTCGGCGTTTTCTTCGTCCCAACGCCTGATTGATTTGCTTAGCTCGGAAAGTCCGCGAGGGCGTTTCGATAAATAAGGCGCATAAATATTAGGAGGTATTTCCCATGAACAAGAAGCTTTCCGTAATCGCTCTGGTACTTGCGCTGATGATGTGCATGACCGCAACCGCCTTCGCAGTGCCCAGCAAGACCGTGCAGGATACGACGGACGTCGAACCCGCTACCACTGAGGACGGAACTCCCATCGAGGAGCCCATTGTCACCAAGAGCGAGGATACCGCGCTTGCTGACGAAGCTCTGACCACCATCATTGCCGATATTGGCGAAGGCAAGACCGTTGCTGATATTTTCGGCGGCACCGTTACTGCCGATATGCAGCTTAACGAAGTTGCTCAGCTGCACGTAGCCGATACCGCTGTTGTTGACGACATCGGTAACATCAAGGTGACGATTGTTTTCGCGACCCAGTATGCTCCCGACGCTACCGTCGCTGTTTTCGCCGGACTCAAGACCGGTGACGCTGTTGAATGGAATGAGCTGCCCGCGAGCGTTAACGAGGACGGAAGCGTCAGCGTTACCTATACTGCGGACTTCCTCGCGAAGGCCAAGGGACAGGATTTCATCCTTGCCGTACTGAACAAGTAAGCTTTCAGGCTTCCGCCGCCGCCTTTGACGCGCGGACTCACGCAAAGGTTTGTTATTATGAGCCTTAGCGGGTAGCCGGAGCGCATGCCTTGTGCGGCTCAGCGGTGAATGCTGCTGCATTAAACGGCATGGGGGCAAGAATCCATTGCTTCCATGCCGTTTTTATTGCGAAATAAAGCCCTGCCCGCGGCAAAATGCTTATCCCAAATTGCCCCAATGAATTTTCCTTGTGCCTGTCCTATCGGACGCTCCGGCGTCTACCTCCGGCAGCCGTTTCGTTGCCGAAATAAATACTCGCAAGCCGTATGGCAGGGAGGACTTAATGAGCACTATCGAGCATGGCGAGAACAAAAATACCGAAACTGCGCTTTCCATTGAGCCGCAGCAGGAAGCAAGCGAAATCGACCTTGTCGAGCTTTTTTATGTGCTGCTTTCAAAGCTGAAATGGATTATTCTGTCCGTTGTAATGTGTATGCTTATTGCCGGCGGCTACGCTTTTTTCATCGCAAAGCCGCAGTATGAGGCTACATCGAGCCTTTATGTTTTAAGCTCTAACGATTCGATTGTTAACCTTTCGGATTTTCAGATAGGCAATTACCTTGCCGCTGATTATCTTGAGGTTTTTGATACATGGGAAGTGAACGCCAAGGTTATAAGCGACCTTGGGCTCAGCTATTCCTATACCCAGCTCAAGAACATGGTTTCCGTAACGAACCCGTCCAACACCCGAATGCTGAATATAACAGTTACAACCGGAGACCCGCAGCTGTCTGCGGATATAGCCAATCAGATGGCGCTTGTTGTGAGCGATTATGTGCATGACGTGCTTGCGACCGAGCGCCCAAGCGTCATGTCCTCCGCGCTTGTGCCCACAAAGCCTTCAAGCCCGCAGAAAACGCGCCTTATTCTGATTGGCGCGCTGATTGGATTGGTGCTTTCCGTAGGCGTTATTACGCTTCGCTTTGTTCTGGATGATAAGATTAAGTCGGTTGACGATATTGTCAAGTATACCGGAATTCCGGTTCTTGCCGTCATGCCGCTCTACTCGCAGAATATCACTCAATCCTCCCGCCGCGGCGAAAGAAAAAACTAGTTTAAGGGGAAAGGTAACAGCATGAGATACGCCGTTCTTAGCCGTTTTGAGAAGCTTGATTATGCCTGCAACGAGGCGATGAACACTCTTTGCACAAACTTAGAGTTTTCCGGCAGAAACGTTAAGAAGATTATGTTTACAAGCTGCCGTCCCCAGGAAGGCAAAAGCTTCCTCACGCTTAATATGATGCGCACTCTGGCGGGGCTTGGCAAGAGGGTTGTTCTGGTTGACTGCGACTTGCGCCGCTCAATGCTTGAAAGCAGATATGTCAGCATGATTGAGGGCGAAAAGCTCGGAATGACCCATTATCTCGCGGGTCAGTGCCAGGCGGAGGACATAGTTTACCAGACGAATATTCAGAACGCCTATTTGGTTATGGTTGGGCGCGATGTGGCGAATTCCCTGCAGCTTCTCTCAACGCCGCTTCTGCGCCAGCTGCTTGACCAGCTTGCCGAATCCTTCGATTATGTGCTTGTTGACGCTCCGCCTGTCGGAACGATAATCGACGCAGCGCTCATCGCCAAGGATTGCGACGGAATCGTGTTCGTTGTTTCCAGCAGCCTGATTAGCCGCCGCGAGCTTATCGACAGCGTGAATCAGCTTCGCAAAACCGAAACCCCGATTCTCGGCACGGTGCTGAACAAGGTCGAGTTTGACAGCAGCACAGCAAAGAAGTATTACTATAAATCCTACTATACCTATTACTATAAAAAGGGCTATGATACAAAGAACGGCAAGCCGGAAAAGGCGCGCGTAAAGACGACGAAGAAAAAGCCTGTTCACGACGACAGACCCTGATTGCGCGCTTGAAGGGATAGATTATGACTCGCTTTATTGATATTCATCAGCATTCCGCGTTTGATATGGACGACGGAGCCGATGATTTTGAGCATTCCAAGCGTATGCTCAGAGCGTCCGCGGCCGACAATGTCGGCTGCGTTTTCGCAACCTCGCATATGACTCCCGGAATAACTCCCTTCGATTATGAAAAGTATTACTCGGCGATAAACGAAATGAACGCGTTCTGCCTGTCGGAAAATCTGCCGCTGACCGTTTGCCCGGGCTGCGAGGTGCTTTATACCGACATGACCCGCAGATTTCTTGAGGAGCAGCGTATTATTCCGCTCGGCTCGTCGCGCTCAGTGCTTGTAGAGTTCGGGCAGGATAAGTCCTTTGATTATATTTTTGACGCGCTCCGGCGCGTAGCGGCAGCCGGTTACAGACCTGTGCTTGCCCATGCGGAGCGCTATCTCTGCCTGCTCAATAAGCCGGAGAGCGTAATTGAGCTGAAGGAAGAAATTCGGGCGCTTATCCAGCTCAATACCGGAGCTGTTCTGCGCAAGCGCTCGCTTTTCAGCTCGTGGGACAGGAAGGAAAAACGCTTCATCAAGTTCATGCTTGATAACCGCATTGCCGATTTTGTCGCAACCGACGCGCATAACACAAGCTCCAGAAAAACCCGAATGAAAGAGTGCTATGATTTCCTTTCGGAGCAGTATGGAGCTGAATATTCCGCGCTGCTGACAGGCGGCAATATCGGGCTTTTGAGCGACTGAAAAGCATAAAGGCTTTCACGCTTGTTGGTTTGCTTATCGCCATAAATGCGGCTGTAATACGCGAATATTTTGAATCCATGATACGCCCCTGATATGCCAAAAACGAGCGCGCATATAAGCCTCTCCGACGTGCTGCTTGTCCATCCGCTGAAGGCTGAAAGCAGCAAAAGCGCATAAAAGAACGCTGCGCCGCAAAGCCCGAAAGGCGGCATAGCCTTTGGCATTCTGTAAGTATGCTCGCTTTCTTTCGGCGCGATTTTGTCCGATATAAGCGCAAAAACCGCCGCGACGGGGAGAAGTATAATCAACAGCTCCGCCATATGCGCCTCCTGCCGTCTGCTTATTTACAATATGATTATAGCAAAAACCCATCCGCGATACTTTCGGGATGGGCTAAAAAGCATTCTTTATTGCCGCAAACGTCGTTTTTCATGATTAATGCCGTGAGTGCAAAAGATTCTCGTGCGCTATGGAAGTTAAAACCAAGCTTTTGCGCGCTCCGATTACTTTTTCGGGTCGTGCAGCTTCTCCATATCCACGCCCTCTATTTCGAGCAGCTTTTTCTTGTATTCTATTCCGCCGGAATAGCCCGTCAAATCGCCGCCCGCGCCGACAACGCGGTGGCAGGGAATCATTATTGAAATCGGGTTATGCCCGACGGCGTAGCCGATTGCCTGCGCGGACATTTCCGTTTTTCCCATCCGCACCTTTACCTTGTCCGCAACCTCGCCGTAGGTCGTCAGCTCGCCGTAGGGGATTTGCAAAAGCACGCTCCATACAGCCTGACGGAACTCGTTGCCGGAAGGGGCGAGCGGAAGCGTAAGCTCCGGCTTTTTAGCGGCGAAATAGTCCGCAAGCCAGTCCTCGGCGTCCTCAAGCACAGGAAGGCGCGCATGGCTGCACGCCGCCTCAAAAGCGTCCGCAGACGGCATCTGCATAGGAAGCCAAAGCCCCGTTATGCTCTCTCCGTCGCTGGTTACTGTAACTAGCCCAAGCGGCGATTCAACCTTTGCAATATAGTTCATAATAACCTCATACGCGCCGTGAAGCAGGGAAAAGCCCCCGCTTTACGGCGCGCGAAAATCAATTTATCGGCTCGAAGGTCAGTCGTCCTCTTCCTCGTCCTCAGGCAGGTTCGCGTTGTGGAACGCGTTCTGAACGTCGTCGTTATCGTCGAACATATCCAGCATTTTCTGAATCTTTTCAACGTTCTCAGCGTCAACCTCTACCAGATTCTGAGGCAGGTATGCGACCTCCGCAGAGAGAATGGTCATTCCGTTCTTTTCAAACGCTTGGCGTACGTTCGAGAAATCGTTCGGCTTTGTGTAAACCTCGAAAACCTCGTCGTCGTCCGTGTTTACGTCCTCTGCGCCCAAGTCAAGCGCGGTCATCATGAACTCATCCTCGTCCATGCCCGGCTCGCGCTCGATATCAATAACGCCGCGATGGTCGAACATATAGCCGACGCTTCCGGTTGTGCCCATAGAGCCGCCGTTCTTGTCGAACGCGTGGCGGATTTCGGACGCTGTGCGGTTGCGGTTGTCGGTTACGACCTCCACAAGCACGGCAACTCCGCCGGGCGCGTAGCCTTCATAGGTGATTTCTTCGTAATTGACGTTGCTGCCCTCGCCCGCCGCCTTTTTGATGGAGCGGCTGATATTATCATTGGGCATATTGCTCGCCTTAGCCTTGGCGATAACGTCGCGCAGCTTGCCGTTCACGTCGGGGTCTGCTCCGCCTTCCCTGACCGCAATGGCAATCTCACGCCCGATTTTAGTAAAAATCTTTCCGCGCTCCGCGTCCGCCTTGCCCTTTTTGTGCTTGATGTTGGCCCATTTAGAATGTCCCGACATGGACGATGCCTCCCAGCTTGCTTAAAGTTGCTTTAAGCTCTTATCTTACCGAGTTACTATTATATCAAATCGGCGTGAAGCCGTCAATAAATATCACAAACGAGACGCGTAAGAATTGTAGCGCTACAATACATCTTGGACAAATGAAAAAAAAAGAATGAAGGACGAGGCGAAATCGGTTATAGTTGAGTTGCAGACAACAAAAGCCGAAAGGAGCCTCATCATTCATGAACAGCATAACA
>JAQWCW010000039.1 GCA_028705775.1 Eubacteriales bacterium | reverse complement strand
GGTGCACAGCTAGCTGTGCACCAAAGTCGTAGCAACAACATGCCGATGCGCCCTCTCCACTGGGCTTCCCCTAGGGAGTTCCTTCGTGAATACTTCACTGTCCAAGATGTTTGACAAACCTACACGCCGCTTTTGCAGGCGCTTTCTTGACTTGAAGGCTTCTGTTTTTCATATTTCCTCTTGATTTTTTGCCGTGTTTATGGTATTCTTGCTCTCGATCACGCACCCGTGCGCGTCGGCTTCCTGTGCCCATAAGGCATTGCCGAAATAAACGCGAGCGGGGAGGATACAATAAGGAGGTAGTAACCATGGCTGTTATTTCCATGAAGCAACTGCTCGAGGCGGGCGTACATTTCGGACATCAGACCCGCCGCTGGAACCCTAAGATGGCTCCGTACATCTTCACCGAGCGCAACGGCATCTACATCATCGACCTTCAGAAGACTGTCAAGAAGGTTGACGAAGCTTACGCTTTCGTTCGCGATGTAGCTATGGAGGGCAAGACCATCCTGTTCGTCGGCACCAAGAAGCAGGCGCAGGAGAGCGTAGAGAGCGAAGCCAAGCGCTGCAATATGTATTTTGTAAACAATCGTTGGCTGGGCGGAATGCTCACCAACTTCCGCACCATCCGCACCCGTGTTGAGCGTCTCAACACCATCGACAAGATGGAGGAGAACGGTCAGTTCGAGCTTCTTCCCAAGAAGGAAGTTATCAAGCTTGAGGCGGAGCGCGAAAAGCTGCTCGCCAACCTCGGCGGCATCCGCGAAATGAAGAAGCTGCCCGGCGCGCTGTTCGTTGTGGATCCCCGCAAGGAGCATATCGCCGTTACCGAAGCCCGCAAGCTGGGCATTCCGATTGTCGGAATCGTTGATACCAACTGCGACCCTGACGAAATCGACTATGTTATCCCCGGCAACGACGACGCGATTCGCGCCGTAAAGCTCATCGCCGGAAAGCTTGCCGACGCTGTTCTTGAGGGCAAGCAGGGCGAGCAGAGCGCCGAAGAAGCTCCCGCTGAGGAAGCCGCTCCCGCCACCGAGGAATAATTCTGATTTTATCTGATTGAGGTGATATTAATGGTCATTACTGCCGCAATGGTCAAGGAGCTGCGCGAGCGCACTCAGGCCGGTATGATGGATTGCAAAAAGGCTCTTACCGCCGAGGACGGCGATATGGACAAGGCTATCGAGTATCTTCGCGAGAAGGGACTTGCCGCCGCCGCCAAGAAGGCGGGCAGAATCGCCGCTGAGGGCGTTGTTGCTTCCTGCGTTGAAGGCTCCGTCGGAGTTCTCGTAGAAGTCAACTGCGAAACCGACTTCGTTGCCAACACCGATAAGTTCCGCGATTTCGCCAAGAACGTCGCCGAGCATATCGCCAAGGTCGCTCCCAAGGACGAGGCTGAGCTTATGGACCAGCCCTTCTTTGCCGACAACAGCAAGACCATCAAAGACCTTGTCAGCGACGCGACCGTATCCATCGGTGAAAAGATTTCCATCCGCCGCTTCGTCCGCTATGAGAATGCGAACGCCGCTGAGGAAGTTTACATTCACATGATGGGCAAAATCGGCGTTCTGCTTGAGGTTGAGGGCTGCGACGATAAGGCGCTTCTGCATGACATCGCTATGCACATCGCCGCCGCGAACCCCCTCTTTATCGACAAGTCTGTTGTTCCTAGCGAGAATCTTGAGAAGGAGAAGGAAATTCTCCGCGCTCAGGCTCTCAATGAGGGCAAGCCCGAAAAGATTGTCGATAAGATGGTTATCGGCAGAATCGAAAAGTATTACAAGGAAGTCTGCCTGCTTGAGCAGCCCTTCGTAAAGGATCCCGATAAGGCTGTTAAGGATTTGCTTCCTGCCGGCGCCGTGATTACCCGTTTCGCTCGCTTTGAGCGCGGCGAGGGCATCGAAAAGCGCGTTGACAACTTTGCCGCCGAGGTTATGGCGGAAGCGGGCAAGCTGTAAGCTGACCGCAGAGCAAGCAATCAAACCGTCGCGTTAACAAACGCGGCGGTTTTTTCGTCTGTTTGTCGGTTGCCATTTATCGCGCTTTCGTTCCCCGCGGCGGCGAAACCTTTGAATCGGCATTTGGCGGCTTGAAAACAAACTGAGTCCGTGATATAGTTAAGCGATATTAGGTTTTGCACATGGGTTTTCTGTGTGCTTATGCGCATTTGCGTTTTGCCTGTCGGCGTTTACGGCGCGCCTCATTAAGCCAAAGCGACGGGGCAGACGCAGGCTGACTAAACAAACGGCGATTTTTCAGCAGCTGAACGGAGGGATGAAATGGCTGTCAACACAAAGATTACAGGGTACAGGCTCAAGCAGCATTGGTATTACAACTGGTGGAAGTATATGCTGATTGTCCTGATAACCGCTTTTTCGTGGAATCTCATTTATTCGGTTACCCGCTATCGTCCTCCGGCTGAAAAGCGCCTGTATATTTATATGGTGTCGAGCATTGCCGACGCCGATAAGTCCAACGAATACCTTGAGAACTTCCGTAAGGAGTATATACCCGAAACCGAGGAGGTTTACGCCTATACTCTGATGGAGGATGAAAGCACCCTCGTCTATCAGATGGCTACGTTCACCGCCGCCGGAGAGGGAGATTTCTACATACTTCCGAGGGACATTTTCGAGAACTATACAGGAATCGGCGCGTTTGTCGATTTGTCCGAGTATATCGCCGGCGGCGAGCTGCGCCTTGGCGATTTGGATGTTTCTGACGGCTACCTCTCTTACAAGAACGAGCTTGACGACGAAACCTTTGAAACGGTGTCGGGTCAGTTCGCGATTCCTCTGCGCAATTTCTACGGCTTGATGGACGAGATGAACCTTGATAACCGCGAGCTGTATCTGTGCCTGTCCATCTCCTGCAAGAATACTGACGGCGCGCTCGCACTGATGAATTACCTTGTGGAGAATGAAGTTACCGAGCCGCCGCAGTGGGTTATCGACGTGGAAAACGCGAAGGCTGCCGAAAATGCCGCCGCCACAGCCGCGCCCGCCGCAACGGACGCAGCCCCGTCGCAGGCTCCCGCGCAGTCCGCTTCTCCCGAAGCAACCGCCGCGCCCGCGCCGGAAAGCACTGAAGCGCCGGCTTCCGATGCGTCCGGAGCTGCAAGCGGAGCATAACGCGTTATCGGTATAAGGAAGCTGACCGATGTTCGGTTTGTTGAGCAATAAAGCGCCCGCGCGTTAAGCGCGAGCGCCTTTTTTCGGCTTGATTGCAAGGTTTATTGTTAACCGTTCCTGTACGTGTCCTCGTTTATATAAACGTATTTAAGCGGCTCATCAAACCGCGTGTAGCCGCCTCCGCCTTCCCAGTTTGACAGCGAGAAGCCGTCCTGCTCTATCTCAAGACCGCATACGTTTACGACGGTTGGCGAAATAAGCGTGATTTCGTAGGCGGGGTCATTCCAGTATTGATTGCGGAAGGCGTTGTACGAGGTGATGTACCATGTGCCTTCATCCTCTATAACGAACTCGCCGCGCGATTCGTCAATATGCCCGCTGAGGTAGCTGCCGTCCGAATTAAGCTGAAGCGCGTCCGCCGATAAGCTTCCGCCGGCGCTGAAAATCCAGCTTCCGTCAAGGCTTTTCATTGCCTCCGTCTGTATTTGCGCATAGGGCGGCATCGTATCCGGATATATGTCCCGCAGGGGAACGAAGCCCCATATAATAGCGCCGCCGTCCGTGAAGCCCTTCGCGTTTACCTCCGCCGAAACGTAGGCGTATTCGCCGCCGTACGTTCCCATGCAGTCAAAGCGCGTGCCTTCCGGCACTTGAAACGCCGCGCTCTGAGAAAAGTCGGGGTCGTCGGTCAGATATGTGTCCCTTTTTGCCAGAACTTCAACGTGAATTATGCTTTCGCTGTTATCCGTGAAATCCTTTGCACAAGAGCCAAGCTCGGTGGCAAGCACATAGCCGATTCTTCCCGCACTCTCGCTTATTTTGTAGCTCACGGCGCAGTAAAACCCGCAGTCGTTTTTTATGTTAAGCCCAAGCAGCCTGAAATCGCCGCTAAGCCCGAGCGCCGCTTTGCCGTTTGCGCCTCGCCATGCGGAGCTTCCGTAGGGGGATGAGTAAACCGGAGCTGTGCCCTTGCCGACTTTTTTCAGTTCTATGCTGTCGTCAATGCCCGCAAGGCTGCCGCTGCCGCTTTCCAGCGCGCGAAGGGCGAGCCGCAGCTCTTTTACCTCCGGAACGGAGCGCGGGAAAAGGCTTATATTGAAGCTATCTATTGTATAACGCGAGCCGGAAACCGTCTTTTCGCTACCGTCCTCGACCGTGTAGGGATAGTAGCCGAATAAGTCCTCGGAGGCGCTGACCTGCCTGAAAACGCGAAATTCGCCTATCTCCGCCTCTTTGAGCAGCAGGCTTCCCGATACTGACGTAAACTCGTACCGCTCGCTTTCGCCGTATAGAAGCGCGAAGCCGTCCGTAGTTTTTTCAAGCCGCGCCTTTTCGGATAGCCACTCGTTCGGCTGATATACCGCCCTGAGATTGACTACAAGCTCGTTATTCCGGTATATGGCAAGCGCGTTCTGCTTCCCGTTGCTTATAATCGCCGCTCCGCCCGCCGTTTCGCCCGTTATTATATATTCTTTCCATTCCGCGCTTTCGGCAAGCGCCCTGCGCAGAAGCGCTTCCTCGCCCTTTTGCTCCGCGACGGCGCACGGAAGAAAGGTCATGGACAGAATGATTGCAAGCAGCATACAGGCTGCCATTGCGCGCGCTTTCTTCATCCGCTTCATCTCCCGTGTTTGCTTTTTGTATATATAACGCCTGCGCGGAGCTGTTTGTGACTTTTTCGCCGTGAATTTTCAAATATAAAACGCCCCGCGAAGCATTATCTGCGGCGCGGGGCGCGCTTTGACTGAATTTTAATCGTTTTGCGCCTTTTCCTTTTTCTCGCTCAAAAGCGCAAGCACCTTTGTGAGCCTGTCAATCTCGATTGGCTTTGCGAGATGCCCGTTCATTCCCTTTTCGAGGCACCTGCTTACGTCCTCCGCAAAGGTGTCGGCTGTCATTGCATAGATGGGGGTTGCCGCCCTTCGCTTGTCGTCAAGGGCTCGAATAGCCTCGGTTGCGGCGTAGCCGTCCATTATCGGCATCTGAATATCCATCAGGATTAAATCGTACAGCTTGCCGCCGTCGCGTACTTTTTCAAGCGCCGTTTTTCCGTTTTCAGCCCTGTCCGGCTCGATTCCGTAGCGCGCGAGCAGGCGCTTCAAAACCTTCCAGTTAACCATATTGTCCTCGGCAACCAGCACGTCAAGGTCAAAGCGCAGGGGAGCGGAGGGCGATTTCGCCTCGTCGGTTTCTGAAAAGATTGACTGGATTGCGTGCAGCAGCTTTGAGCGGAAAAGCGGCTTGCTTATAAAGCCGTCCGCTCCCGCGTCCCGCGCCTTGCGCTCGATATCCGCAATATTGTAGGCGGTCATTACTATTATCTTTTCTGTCGAGTCGAGCTTTTCGCGCAGCGCCTTTATAACCTCAAGCCCGCTCATCTCCGCCATTTTCCAGTCAACCAGAATAACGCTGTACGGCTCATTGATGAGCTTTGCGCGCAGCGCCATGCTGACGCCCGTGTTTCCGTCGCTTGCCGTGTCAACGCGCATTCCGGCTTTCGTAAGCGCGTGCTCTGCCGTTTCGAGCAGGATTGGGTCGTCGTCAATCAGCAGCGCGGTTAGATTTTCAAGCGATATCCTTTCAACGCGGATATCGGCTACCGGCAAATCGAGCGTTACGGTAAACGTTGAGCCGACGTTCAGCTTTGACGAAACGGTGATTGTGCCGCCCATCAAATCGACAAGCTGCTTGACTATCGACATTCCAAGCCCCGTGCCCTGAACGGTGTTTATTCTTGTGTCAACCGCTCTTGTGAAGCGCTCGAACATGGTTTTCTGGAATTCCTCATCCATTCCGATTCCGTTGTCGCTTACGCGGTATATGAATCTTGCCGCGTCCGTTCTGCCCTGTATCGGCTCCTCGCATAAGTCGACGGTAATCTTGCCGCCCGCGTTGGTGTACTTAATCGCGTTGGTGAGAATGTTGATGTAGATTTGATTGATTCGCAGCTCGTCGGCATGAACGAACTCGTGGCTGACATTTATGATATGCGTTTCAAAGTCGAAATTCTTTTCCTTTATCTGCGGCTGTATGATTTCGAGCATTTTGCCTGTCGCTTCGGATATTGAGAAATCGTCCGGCGAAAGCGCCACCTTGCCGCTCTCAATCTTTGAAATATCGAGAATATCGTTTATAAGCGTCAGAAGATGATTGCCGGAAAGCTCGATTGTTTTAACGCAGTCCTTGAGCGTTTCCCTGTCCGGCGTTTCTTCCTCAAGGTTCTCCTTTGCGATTACCGTCATGCCGATAATCGCGTTCATCGGCGTGCGTATATCGTGCGACATGGAGGAAAGAAATTGGGATTTTGCGTCGCTTGCCGCCTCCGCTTCCCTTTTCTTGCGCCGAAGCTGCGTGTTCAGCCACAGCGCGAACGCCATATCGACCGCGAACAGCGTAGCGAAAAACAGGAAGAAGCGAATGCAGTTAACGCCGTTGTTGCCGGAGCTTCGGAAGGATTCGATTGTCACAACGCTCAGTATATGCCATGTGCTGTTCTGAACGGGAACAATCGTGTACGCGCATCTCTGCCCCTTGTTGTTTAGGTAGTACAGCACATCGGAATAGTCCTCGCCGTGAAGCTTTTTTCGGAGCGCGGAAGCGTCCGCGGAGGTAAAATCGTCGTTATAAAGCGCTATGAAGTCGGTGAAATTCGTTCCCTGAAAGGATGCGCTTGAAATTACATAGTTGCCGTTATCGTCAATGATAACGCCCGAATAATCGTAGTAGCTCAAGGTATCGATGTCGTTATTGGATGTGATTAATTCGTTGAGGTGCGTGCTTTTCAGAAGCAGCATCAGCGTTTTGTACTCGTATTCCGCGTCCTGCGCCCGTATTCTGATTGGCGCGGTGAGCGCAAAGGATTTCGCGAGCGCGGGGGAGGGGTCGGTGAACTCGCTTGTGTAATAAATCTGCCCGAGCGTGCTTTCGGCAGGCAGCAGGAAAAGCTTTGCCAATTCCTCGTAGGACTTTGCGCCGTAGTAGAAGCTTTCCGTTCCGGCGGAGGTGAGAACGTCTGCGTCAAAGCCAATCACGGAGATGTTTTCATTGTTGAGGCGGCTGTCTATAAGCTGCCATGACGCGTTCGTTTCGTTTGCGTAATAAGCGTTAAAGTAATCGCGCAGCTCGTTTAAGGTCATTCCGACTCCGTTATAGTTGTTTATATAGTCCGATACGGCTTTGATTTCCTGCGTATGGTGAAAGATTTCCAGCTCAATCTTGCTCGCGGCGGCGTCCGTCAGCGTTCGCACATTCTTTATATTCTGACTAAATGAAGCCGATTCCGCATCCTCAAGCGCATAAACAACCGAGCCGATAACGCATATTATCAGCACGATGTTCAGTACCGCCGTAATGAGGAATACTGCCGACCGCCGTTTCATCAAGAAGCGCATATCAATCACAACCTGTATCCTGAAAATTTGTTCTCCAGATTGTCTATGTAGTACTGGAGGGTGCAGAAGGCGTAGCCGGTCATTGCGGCGTCTTCTTCTCCGATGTATTCCTTGTATATCTTGGTTTCGCTGCCGTCAAGGCAGAGGTACTCCCTGCCGTTTTCGTCCGTCATGTACTGGATATTGCCGCTTTCGTCGCGGATTAGCTTCACCATATATTTCCGGGCGCTGCATTTCATAACGTCCTTGAGCGCCGACGACACGGGGGAGTAGCCGTTATACTTGTCGGAAAAGCGAATTTGACCGCAGAGCGTAATATCCTTTGCGCTGTCGATATGAAATTCCTCCGCGACGAAATCGAGCGCGTCCTTCGTGTTCGGGATTATGGAAGCGTCCGCGGCGTAAAGCTTGTTGTTTTCGTTTGTAAACAGGAAGTTCACGAATTCGCGCACCCAAATCAGGTTTTCGCTGTTCTTGTTCGCGCATATTCCGTAGTAGGGGGTTATATAGGCGGGGCCGTTCGTTCCCTCGTCAACAAGCGGCGAGCAGATGAACGTGAATTCGGTACTGAGTTTGTATTCGTCTATGAGCGATTGCAGCACGGCGGCTGTCGAGCTTATGTAGGGCATGAAGGCGACATAGCCGTAATTGTTTTCCGGCAGAATCATTTCAAAGGTTTGCGCGTCGTTTTTGAGGCCGAGGAAGCTTTCCGCCTGCCCAAGCTCGTTTGTGCTCAGGAATGAGCCGGACTCCTCGACCGCCTTGTAATCGAAATATCTGTTGGTTGAAAGGGTGTATATCTTTTTGAACGTGTCGGTGAATTCCTTGCTCACGCCCTCTTTTGCGGCAGCCATTTCCGCAAGCTTTTCTTTGTCATGCACAACAGGATTGACGGCGGGCGCAAGCCCGATTCCGAATGCGGCGGTATCCGCGCCGCCCTGTATAGGAATAAGCCCGTTTTGCTTGAGCGTTTCGCAGCAGGCAAGCAATTCCGTAAAGTTTGCGGGTATTTTCAGATTGTAGGCGTTAAGCAGCGTTTTGTTGACGAATATTCCGCGCGTTTCGCCGCCGAGGGGATAGCTGTACTGATATGCAATCTCGTTGCCGTTTTCGTCCCTGCGCATATGGAGGTAGTTGTCCGATATATCCGGAGTCGTGTCCGAAAAATCTATTTCCGTATCGGCGGCAAAGTTATAGAAATAGTCCTCCGTCGTTTTGCCTGTCGGTTCTTCCTTGCTCGTTGATTCGTTTTTCGCGGTGTATTCGTTGTAGTTTAAATCCTTTGAGAGAATCATGTCAAGCGCGTTATCCTTGAAAAGCTTGAGCGCGTTCACGTCATAGTCCTCAATATATTGAAGCTGAACGCTTACGTTTTTATATCTGTTCATGAACGCGTTTGATACGCTGTTGAGCGCCTTGTTTGTTTCATAGGGAATCGCGATTTTAATCGTTACCTTTTTGCTTGCGTCCAGCCCCGCGATTGGCTTGTATTCGTCCTGCGCCGTTTTGGGTGCGCAGGCTGTAATGGTCAGCATCATTGCCGCGCACAAAATTAAAGAAATGAATCTTTTCATTTTCGGTCCCTCCATGAATTCATTTGAATCAAACGCTTATAATCTGTATTTGAAGTATACCGCGAAATTGGAATTTTCGCAACAATTTTCCATGCCGTTTTATGAATGCTGAGTATAGAAATATATTTGCTCCAAATATATAATATTCATAAATAGTTGTTTTGTCTGCAAGCAATAATGTATATAAAAAAGACGCGCCCGCGTTTTGCGGAGGCGTCCTTGTTCATGCGCCATATTAAGGCAATTTGCGATTTTATCCTGCGTACTCGCCGGACTTGTCCGCCACAAGCGCCGCGCACAGCTTTTTCCTTGCGCGGTCCATAATCGAGCCGACGGTGCTTTCATTCATTCCCGATTTGAGCGCAATCTCGCGGTTTCGCATTCCGAGAAAGTACTTATCGTATATCATCGCGCGCTCCTGCTCCGGAAGGGTCGAAAGCGCGGCGTACAGCGCGCGGCGGCGGGGCGAGGCAATCTGCTCGTACTGCTCCGAAAAGTCCACGGACGGTTCGTGCAGCTCAAAATTCTCATCGTCAATCGAGGCTGTTACCTTTCGCGTGCGGTAATAATCCCTGAGGGTGTTGGCGGTAATCGTCATAATCCAAGTGCCTAACTGCGCCTTTTTTGAATCGTACGAGCCGATGCTCCGGACAATCTTGACGAAAGTTTTGCTTACCAAATCCTCTGTCTCCTGACGATGGAGCAGCCGATAAAAAATATAGTTGTACACCTTTTTGAAATAATCGTTGTAAATTTGCTCTAAATCCAATTCGGTGTTCTGCATGGCGCTCTTTCATCTCGCTTCCTGCTTGCGCTTGGGGCTTACATATGCCGAGCTGTATCTGCCGCGATGATGAATCGTCAGCGGCAAATTGCTTTTCGCGCTCGCGCGCATAATGGCGGTATTGCAATCCGTTTATTCTTACTTATCCTCATGCGCGCTTCCTCCTTTTCAACAGTACATTTCTGTTTATATCATAACAATCTTTTGGCTCATATACAAGAGCCCTCAATAAAAAACACAAAAGAAGTTGTAGCGCTACAATACATCTTGGACAAATGAAAAAAAAAGAATGAAGGACGAGGCGAAATCGGTTATAGTTGAGTTGCAGACAACAAAAGCCGAAAGGAGCCTCATCCTTCATGAACAGCATAACA
>JAQWCW010000025.1:23159-40947 GCA_028705775.1 Eubacteriales bacterium | reverse complement strand
GCTCTGCCGTTTTCCGCATTCACGCAAACTCATGCTTCCCTCCGCAAGACGATTTAGGATTGCGATAATCATACCGCAAACAAGAAACCGACGCAAGAAGCAGATATATTAAGGCATAGAGAAAGCCACCGGACGAATCCGGCGGCTCCCGTTTGGATGAATCCTTGCTGTTTTCATCTTTTGAAATTACTTAACCGTTATCTTGCAGGTGTCCGTGATTCCGTTGGCGGTGGTCATCGTGATAACCGCCGTGCCCTTTGCGATGCCGGTAACAACGCCGCTCGCGCTGACGGTTGCTACGCTCTCGTTGGAGGATGTCCACGTTACGGACTTGTCAGAGGCGTTGCTGGGCTTGAAGGTAACCTTGAGGGAAGCGGTCTTGCCGAGCTTAACGCTCTTTGAAGAAGCGATGGTCGCCTTGGTAAGGGTAATCGGGCTTACAACAACGGTGCAGGAGGAGGAAACGCCGTTATTGGAGGTTGCCGTGATTACTGCTGTTCCGATTCCGACTGCCTTGACCTTGCCGGAAGAGCTTACGGTCGCTACGGAGCTGTTGCTACTGCTCCATGTAGCCTTCTTGCTGATTGCGTTCGAGGGAGCTACGCTCGCCTTGAGGGTTGAGGTTTTGCCGGTAGTGAGCGCCAGAGCGGACTTGCTTAGCTTTACGCTGGAAACCTCGCGGGAGGCAACCGTTACGGTGCAGCTTGCGGAGGTTCCGTTTACCGCAGTCGCGGTGATGATGGCGGTGCCGCCCTTGATGGCGGTAACCTTGCCGGTGGAAGAAACGGTGGCGACTGATGCGTTGCTCGTCGTCCACTTAACGGACTTGTCAGCCTTCTTGGGGGCTACGGTTGCCTTGAGGGTAAGAGTTGAAGCCTGCTGGATTGCAGCGCTTGACTTATTGAGCTTTACGCTTTCAACTTCTACGTTGGAGTTGCCGGTTATAACTACGGTAATCGTAACTGAGTCGCTCTTGCCGGTGCTGTTTACAGCGGTGATAACGGCGGTGCCTGCGGCGATTCCGGTTACCTTGCCGGCGGAGGAAACAACCGCTACTTTGGCATTCGAGGTCGAGTAGGTTACGCTCTGATTAATCTGAGAGGACTTGAGCATCGGGGAGCTTACGACCGCCTTGACGGTTGTGCTTGCTCCGACTCCGATTTTGGAAGCCGACGCAGTAAGGTTTACCGAGAGGGTGGATTCGTCGAGTTCGCATCCGATAACGCCGTCTGCGCTCCACTCGTGGTCTTTTGCCATTTCATCGCTAGTCTTGCCGAAATACTTCTGACGGCTCTTTCCGCCGATGGGGTCGTCCCAAGTGGTGTCTACATGAACCCATTCGCCGTCAAGCTCAACCAGATTCCAGAGATGGTCGCCGCCGTTGCCGTAGCCGGAAACGTAAGCGTTGTTGATACCTGCTTTGTCAAGGAGGAGCGAATACGCTTCTGCGTAAGCCTGACAGGTTCCGCTGCCGGTAAGAATGGCGCTGCCGCCGTCGTAATTGCTGTAAGTGAGGTCATAATCGGTATTGTTTATAAGATAATCATGCAGCCACAGAGCTTTCTCCGTGCTGGTGGAAGCGTTCTTGTCGCATTCCGACATAATGGCGGAAAGCTTTGCATCAAGTTCGTCTTTGTCAGTGGTCTGCGCGCTGGCGAAGGAAATGCAGGAAAGCATCAATGTGATTGAAAGAACTGTGCAGGCGATTTTCTTGAAGAAGTGAAGCGTCATGGGAACCATCCTCTCTGATAGGGCGTTTGTATTTGTTGGATTTGTTTAGAAATGAAAGAATCGATTGAACGGAGAGCGGAGTGAAACCGCATCCATTCGGAAATAACCAATGCGCCGATGTGCTTCGGCATACTGATTATGGCTTAGAACCAAGAAACCGATTGATTCATTGACTTGAGTTTTGATGTGATGGATTATTTCCTTTCCATCTTGGTTACAGTATAGCAGGGATGCAGCTTTTTGTCAACCCTTCCAAACAAAAATATAATTATATAATTTTCGCAATGCGCAAAGCGTTCTTGTCCGGAGGGGCTGAAAAGAGTATACTGTATACTATGAGGTGATGGTAATGCCGCTTATGCTTTGCTACAACATCAATGGCGATAACGGCTCTAAGCTCAGGTTCGCGGCTATGCGCTGCGGAATACGGATTCGCGAAGTAAAGCGCGAGGAATTCTCCCTTCCCCTGTCCGCGCTCTGCGCGCCCGCCGCAGAAACGCCCGAGCTATATTCCGGAGAGGGCTTTGACAGCGAAATGCTTGTGTTCTGCGCCTTTCCGCAGGGCTTGGTCAGCCGCTTTCTCAACGAAGCGCGCACGCTTCGCGCAAAGCCGGTTGCGCTGAAGGCAATTCTGACGGAAACCAACGCGGAGTGGGATTCCGTTACGCTTATGAAAGAGCTGCAAAAGGAACACGAGGCGATGACAGGCGGCGCAAAGCCCGTTCACGGAAACGCGTAACTTACCGCATACCTATATTATATGAAAAGGAGAAAGAAAGTTTATGAGCAAGATTGAAACGGTCAGAAAAGCAATGATGGAGGCGCTGAAGGCGGGAGACAAGCCGCGCAAGGAAGCGCTGTCGCTTCTGCTTTCGGCTTTGAAGGCGAAATTCATCGACAAGCGCGCCGACCTTACCGAGGACGAGGAGAACGCGGTAATATATAAAGAAATGAAGGAAGCGCAGGAGACAATCGACACGATGCCGGAATCGCGGCAGGACATCATAGGCGAATGCAAGAACCGCATAAGCGTTTACGGCGAATTTGCGCCCAAGCGCATGGACGAAAGCGAAATCAAGGCAATCATTGAAAAGGCGATTGCTGAGGCGGGGCTTACCGAGCCGACAGCGAAGGACAAGGGTAAGCTCATGCGCGTTCTTATGCCGATGATTTCGGGAAAGGCCGACGGCTCACTGGTAAACAAGCTCGTCGGGGAATACCTGAAATAAAGGACAAACAAAAAGCCGGAAACGCGTTTCCGGCTTGATTTTCTTTTATGACGCCTTTCCGCGCTGCGGGAGCGGTCTGTCCGAGGCTGTAAAGGCGTATCTAATCAGCAATACGGTTACGATGAAGATTGCAGCGCCTGTCGTGTCGATTATAACGTCCCTGAGCGCCGCGCCCCTGCCGGCGACGAAGCTTTGATGATACTCGTCAACGCAGGCGTACAGAAACGCCGTTCCGATTGCGGGAAGCCACGCCATTTTAGGCAGCGCAAACTGGTACGAGGCATAATATAGCGCGCCTAGCACCCCGAAAACGGAAAGGTGCGCCAGCTTCCGCAGAAGATGATGCAGCTGCGAATGCCAAGCCGCGTCCGGCTTTATATTGAATAAACCGAGAAGGAAGTCCAGAATCTTTCCGCTCAGCTCGCTGCTCGAATTCCCATCCTGATTGGAAAAGAAAAAGATAACCGCGGTCAGCCCGACGGAAAGGGATACGCTTATAAGAATGCGCAGAGCGCGTCCGTTTTTTATCATCAATACCTCCGGCAAAATCAAGCGCCGATTGAAGCGCCTATGCCATATATTAACCTTTGCGAGCGGATATTTCATCCCAAAGCGCGAAAAAATACAGCCGCGAAACAATTTTTGCTTGCATATCAACATTTTTCGCAAAGTTCTGTGTTTTTTCTATTGCGTTTCTCTTGATTTTGTTACATGATTTAGTATAAAATAAGTCTTGTCTGGAAATAATGGTTGAACAGGGGGATTTTCAATGTCAAAGCGCATCTTATTAGTTGACGACGAGCCGCTGATTATCAAGGGACTTCGTTTTTCACTGGAGCAGGACGGGTATGAAATCGACTCGGCGTGCGACGGTGAAGAAGCAATAGATAAATTTCAATCCTCCATATTCGACCTTGTGATTCTGGACGTCATGCTGCCCAAGATGAGCGGCATCGAAGTATGCCAGCGCATACGCGAAACCAGCAACGTTCCGATTATTATGCTTACCGCAAAGGGCGAGGATATGGACAAGATTCTCGGCCTTGAATACGGCGCGGACGACTACATGACAAAGCCGTTCAACATTCTTGAGGTCAAGGCGCGCATAAAGACGATTTTCCGCCGCGCGACGATGAGCGCAAAGGTTGACGAGAAGAAGATTATCCGCGTTCGCGACATGGAAGTGAACGTCATCAACCGCTCCGTTTCCCTTGCGGGGCGCGATATAAAGCTGACCGCAAAGGAATTCGATTTGCTTTTGATGTTCATAACCAACCGCGGCAAGGTTTTCAGCCGCGAGAGTATGCTCGAATCCGTATGGAAATACGACTACATGGGCGACGCGCGCACGGTGGACGTGCATATCCGCCGCCTGCGCGAAAAGATTGAGAGAAACACCGCCAAGCCCGAATTCATCTTCACCAAGTGGGGAGTTGGCTATTATTTCACGGACAAAGACTAAAAAGAGATATATAGCGCTTCGGTGGAAGATACTGTTCGCCTTCCTGCTAATCATCGGCGCCGCGTTCGTTGTTGTCGCGGAGCAGCTGACAACGCTGGTGGGCGACTATCTTTTTGAGCAGAAGATAAGCACGGAGCGCGTGGAGCTTGAAAAGCTCGCGCTGTCCGTAACCGACGATGTCGGCGATTATCTTGCTCAGAACGTATACTCGAAGCTTTTGAATGCCGGCGCCGCAATGGGCGGACGGCTTATTGTTGTTGACGATTCGGGGAAGGTTCAGACGGATACATATTCAAAGCTCAACGGAAAGCGCCTGAGCCTTACCGAGGTAAGCAGCGTGCTTTCCGGCGAAAAGCTGTCCGATTACGGGCTGCACCATTTCGGCGCAGCCGAAAGCACGCAGACGGGAAGCGGCGCGCTGCTTCTTTCGCAGTCCGGCGACAGCAACGAGTGGGCAGGCTACTACACCACCGCAATATACAAGGACGAAAGCGTTATCGGCGCGCTCCTGTACTCCTCCCCTGTTGACGAAATGATGATGACGCTTGACAAAATGCAGGCGCGAATCACGCTGATATTCGTAGTCGCCGCGATTGCCGCCTGCCTTATTGCACTGCTTTTCTCCCGCTGGGTAACGAACCCGATAGCGGCGCTGACGCGCGGAATACAGCGCATGGCGAAGGGCGATTTTTCGGCGCGCGTTACCGTGCGCTCCTCCGGCGAAATGAAGCACCTTGCGGACACCTTCAACGGAATGAGCGAAAAGCTCGAATCCCTCGACCAGAGCCGCAGCCAGTTCGTATCAAACGCGAGCCACGAGCTGAAAACGCCGCTTGCCACGATGAAAATCCTGCTCGAAAACATGATATACGAGCCTAATATGCCGCCCGAAATGCGCCTTGAATTCATGCAGGACATGAACAAGGAAATCGACCGCCTTAACGCAATCATTTCCGATTTGCTTACGCTTGTCAAGATTGACAGCAAGCATATGGAGCTGAACCGCGAGAACCTCTCGCTTGCGTCGCTGACGGACGAAATCGTCCGCTCGCTCAAACCGATGGCGGAAAAGCAGGGGCATACGCTTATATACGAGGCTTCAAACCCCTGCCCCGTATACGGCGACCCCGTAAAGCTCAGGCAGGTGGTTTACAACCTTGTCGATAACGCAATCAAGTACACGCCAAACGGCGGGCATATTTCCGTCAGCCTGATAAAATCAGGTCGTGACGCTGTGCTTACCGTTACCGACGACGGGCAGGGAATACCGGAAGAAGACCAGAAACATATATTCGAGAGATTCTACCGCGTTGACAAAGCGCGCTCGCGCGAAACCGGCGGGACGGGACTCGGACTATCAATCGTTTCTCAGATAGTCAGGCTGCACGGCGGCACAATACGCGTCGAAAGCAAGCCAAACAGCGGCTCAAGCTTTATAGTTGAGCTTCCGATGCGCTGAAAACAGGAGGACGGCAATGAAGAAAAGGCTTAAAAAAACGGTCGCGGCGCTCATTGCGGCGCTTATTCTTCTTGCGCCGCTTTGCGCTCTTGCCCTTCCAAGCCCTGAGCCGACGAAGGAAATAGCCGAGGGCGAAATTGACATTAGCGCGATATCGGACGAGGAAAGCACGATAACCGCAACCGTTTCGCTCTACTACCGCTACGAAAACCTTCCGCTTGTTGCGCCGCAGACCCGCGTGATTACGGCAGCGCCGGACGAAAGCCTGCTGCTCGTTATCGCAAACGAGCTGTTTTCCGGCCCTGACGCGGGGCATCCGGAGCTGAAGCCGCTTTTTCATTCGCAGACCCGCGCCATATCCGTTTCCGAAAGCGAAAGCACGCTTACCATAATCATCAACGACGCGGCGTATATAGGGCTTTCAGACGAGCCTGCGAACTGGAGAAGCGACAACGCATGGAAAAACGAAATCCTCCTGCGCCGCAGAATGGCGCTTGAAAGCCTTGCGCTCACGCTTACTCAGTTCGGCAAATACTCAAGAATAATGGTGCTTGTGCAAAGCAGTTCCGATTCGGGAGATACAGAAAGGCTTACAAGCCGCTTTTTCGGGGATAATTTCGTGAAGGTATTAAGTCCGCTGACCAGAACCACCGAATACCTGCTTTCGCCCGAAAGGGCTGCGGAAATCGCGCTGGAGGCAATCAGGCAAAAGGACGCGGAAAGCCTTTCAATGGTTATAACGGAAAGCGGCAGGCAGTACGCCCATCCATCCGTTTTCCCGACGGTTTTTTCCTTTGCCGTTATCGGCGCGGAGGTGCTTTCCGGCTCGGGCAGCGCCGTTGCGGAATGCGAAATAACCTACTCGCGCTTCGGCGCTGAGAAAACGATAACCTATCCAATGCTGCTTATACAGGACAACGATATATGGAAGGTGTCGGATTTATCCGCGCTCCTTTCGGCAATCGACTAGGAGGAAAAATGCGCAGGCTTACGACAATCATCATAGCTATTCTGCTTTTTCTGCCGCTTTCCGGCTTTGCCGACGCCCCGACGGGCGACGTAAGCGAGCCGGTTATCAAAAGCGCTGTGTTTTACTACTGCAAAACGGGCACGGGCTATCTCGGCTCGATTGCGAAAAACCTTTCGTTTCCAGTAGGGCGGCTGGATGCGGAAACGCTCATACGCGAATGGCTGAACTTTGACGGCGACGGTCTGCTTTCGCGCCCCGGAAGCGGCGCTGCGCTCTCGCTTGCCGCCTCGCAGCCCCTGGAGCTGTCGGGAAGCACGCTTACCGTAAACCTTTCCTCCTCCGCCCTCCAGCTTGACAAAAGCGAGCTTTACGCGCTGTGCCAATGCCTCACGAACACGCTTACGGAAAGCGGAAGCATAAAATATGTCAACTTCATAGTCGAAGGACATCCGCTTTCGATTGACATTCGCGGGCTTTTGCCGCTCGGCGCTTTTTCAAGAAGCGTAGGAACGAACGTTGAAAGCGCCTATGAAATTCTCGCCTCAAGGCGCGTGAGCGCTGACGGAAGCGCGGAGTCGCAGTCCTTTGACAAGTCCATAACCCTTTACTATCCAGCGCTTTACAGCCGCGGAATTCTGGCTGAAACGCGCTCCGTTTCCTTCGCGGGGCAAAGCGCGCAGCAGGTGCTGAACACAATCCTGAGCGAGATTTCAAAAAGCGCGCAGACTCTTTCCTGCGCAATTCCCCTGCCCTCCCTTACGAGCTTTCTTGCCGCCGTTCCGTCGCTTGCGCCCGTTTCAGGCGGCGGCGTAAAGGCTTGCTTTTCGTTTACCGAGCCGCTCAACACTGCGCTTTCGCAGCAGGGCGTTACCCGCTCCGTATTTCTCGCCTCCCTTTGCTACACGGTATGCACCTTCTACCCTGAAGCGATGGGAATCGACGTGACGATTGGGGAAACGCATATTTCAAACGTAAGCCCGTCGGGCGTTTTCGACGGCGAATCACGGATTGATTTCACGGATTATCTTCAGCAGCGCCGCTCCTATTCCGGCTTTCTGATGAACACGATTTCCCTTTACTATATCGAGGACGACCACCTGACCGAAATAATGCGCCCCGTTCAGCAGTCCGCCGCCGCTCTGCCGCGCACGACTGCGCTTGAATGGCTGAGGGGCGCCGCTCCATACGATTCAAAAAGCGCGGTTTACCCTCTCGGCGCCGCGTTTTACGACAGCGATATAATCGGAATATCAATATCGGGCGAGCTTCTGACAATCAACTTCTCGTCCGCCGTAAAAAACGCTTTCCTTTCCCTTGACTCTCAGCGCGAAAGGCTTGCCTGCTACGCGCTCGTAAACACCCTTTGCTCCCTTCCGAACGTACGGCGCGTCCAATTCTACTTCGCCAATTCGGATGAAGGCGAGCTTGCCGGAGGCGTTTACTGGGGCGGGGATTTCTGGCTGAATCCGGGGATAGTCCGCTGAAAAAATAAGTTCATGACATTTGAAGCGCATTTTTGAACAATTGGAGCGAAGGCGCTTGTTAATCATACCGCGGTATGCTACAGTCAATGCATACAGAGGGCGCGTGAAGCTCAGATTCCCGACGCCGTGTAACTTTTTCGCGAAGGGGGAACGAAAATGGACTTTATTGTTAACAACCTGCCTACGATACTCTGCCTGATATTCGGTCTTGGGCTTGTCGTAGTAGAGGTATTCCTTCCGGGCTTCGGTCTGCCGGGAATAACCGGCTCAATTCTCCTGATTGCCTCAATCGTGCTGACATGGATTAACATCAGCCCGATGGCGGCGCTTGGGCTTACGCTGATTGTGCTTGCCGCCGTTGCGATTGCAATAACCATATCGCTCAAATCCGCGGCAAACGGAAGGCTCAGCCGCTCCTCGATTGTGCTGAAAAGCCAGGAGAAGGCGGATGAAGGCTATCAGGCTACCGTTGACATGGACGTGTTCATCGGCAGAGAAGGCGTCACAACCACTGTGCTTCGCCCCGCGGGCATGGCGGATTTTGACGGAGTAAGGCTCAACGTTGTTTCCGAGGGGAACTTCATAGCTGAGAACGTCAAGGTGCGCATCGTATCCGCCGAAGGCTCCAGAATTCTTGTAAAACCGATTGACAAAACCAACAAGGAGGCATAATCATGAATCTTTCAATGCTGCTTTCCGGCGTAAGCGACTTTTTCCAGACGGGCGGACTGGTGATTGCAATAATCGTTCTCGCCATCATTCTTATCGCCATCTTCCTCCGCTTTGTTCCCGTTGGGCTGTGGATTCGCGCCATCGTCAGCGGTGTGCATATCCACATCGGCTCTCTCGTGGGTATGCGCCTGCGCAAGATTGCCCCGCAGCGCTTGGTTGACCCGCTAATCAAGGCGAGCAAGGCAGGGCTTAACATCACCATTTCAAAGCTTGAAACCCACCTTCTTGCCGGCGGTAACGTTGACCGCGTTATAGACGCGCTCATTGCCGCCCGCGGCGCAAATATCAACCTGACCTTTGAGCAGGCCTGCACCATCGACCTTGCCGGCAGAAACGTTCTGCAGGCTGTTCAGATGAGCGTTAACCCGAAGATAATCGAAACCCCCGTTGTAGCGGCTATCGCAAAGGACGGCATCGAGCTGCGCGCAAAAGCCCGCGTTACCGTTCGCGCCAATATTGAGCGACTCGTCGGCGGTGCCGGTGAAGAAACCGTTATCGCCCGTGTTGGCGAGGGCATCGTAACCACCGTCGGCTCGTCCGAAACGCATAAGCAGGTGCTTGAAAATCCTGACCTTATCTCGCGCACCGTTCTTAACAAGGGTCTTGACGCAGGAACGGCTTTTGAAATCCTTTCCATTGATATCGCGGACGTTGACGTCGGCAGGAACATAGGCGCTCAGCTGCAGATGGACCAAGCCGAGGCTGACCGCCGCATAGCTCAGGCCCGCGCTGAGGAGCGCCGCGCAATGGCTGTTGCACGCGAGCAGGAAATGAAAGCCGCCGTGCAGGAAATGCGCGCAAAGGTTGTGGAAGCCGAGGCGGAAGTTCCGCGCGCTATGGCTGCCGCGCTTCGTGAAGGCAAGCTTGGCGTAATGGACTACTATCAGATGCAGAACGTGATTGCGGACACCTCGATGCGCGAAGGAATCGCAAAGGTTTCGTCGCCTGCTTCCGAGCGTCCCGCAGAAAAGAAGTAACCAATCCTTTATACCCCGCTCCGCCCCGAAAAGGGGCGGAGCAACGGGAGGTGAAGCCTGATGGATTTTAACGAACTGATTGACGGTTTTGGCATAATCATCGTGATTATTGTCGCAGTCTCGTCCCTGCTTTCAATCGGTAAGAAGAAAAAGACAACCACGGTATACAAAAAAATGCTTGACGATTACAACAGCGTGAAGGAAAAAGAAGCGCCGGCGAAACCCGTTAAGCATAAAATCTTTGTCGATTACGCTCCAAAGCCGCAAGCTCCAAACGGGAGTATGCCGAACACAAGCGCCGAGGGCGATGTTACGCGCTCCCGTGACGGGCGCATGATGCCAACAGAGCATACCGAAATGAGCGCAAGGCTGAGCGAGAATACCGTTCAGAATGACGCAATGAACAAAGCCGCAGGAAACGACGACGGCGAAGGCGTAGACTCCTGCCACGCGTATATGCTCGACAAGGAGCAAAACGGCGACTATGTAAACGTTTATGAAAACGCGCCCGATGAAACCGCCGGAGCGGACTGCCCGCTGAGCTTTACAAAGGACGCGCTTTTGCAGGGCGTTATCTTCTCCGAAATACTCACCCGTCCGGCGCTTCGCAAAAAGACGGGTATAACCAGATAAAGGAGCGGCTCACAATGGAACAGCTGAGCGATATACGCGTGCTTATAGCCGACGATGACGCCGGAATGCGCACGATAATGCGCAAAATGATTGAACGCGCCGATGGATTCCTGCTTGTTGGCGAGGCTGAAAACGGGCAGCAGGCAATAGATATGTATGAAACGCTCCGCCCGCAGGTAATGTTTCTTGACGTTGAAATGCCGGAAATAACCGGCGTTGAATGCGCGCGAATCATTCAGGATACCGACCCGTCCGTCGTATTCATTTTCGCAACCGCTCACGACCAGTACATGGGCGAGGCGTTCGAGGTTTACGCCTTCGATTACATGATAAAGCCCTTCAAGATTGACCGAGTGATGAAAACGCTGAGCCGCGTCCGCGAAAGGCTGAGCGCCGCAAAAGCGGACAGGGACGCGGGCGAGCTGCCGATACTCGCCTCCGGAAGCGTGACGACCGGCAAGCTGATGCTCCACCACAAGGAGGGCGTAAGCTTTGTCGATATGGACGACATCATTCTGGTTCAGCGTGAAAACCGCCTGACCGTGCTGTATCTGAAGAACAACGTAAGATACGAAACGAACGAGTCGTTAGGTGAAACGGAGGCGCGCCTTGACCACAGGGTGTTCTACCGCTGCCACAAGAGCTACATAATCAACCTCAACCATATCAACAACATAACGCCCTACGGGCGCTGGACGTACGTTGTAAGGCTGAACGGCACAAAGCAGGACGCGCTTATCACCCACGATAAATACGAGGAGCTTGAAAAAATGTTCGGGCAAAATACGGCGAAATAACAAAAAAGCCGAATCGGAGAAAATCCGGTTCGGCTTTTGTAATGGAGAAAATCAAAGCTCTTTCATGAATACGTTATCCGTGCCGTCGCAGATTCATTCGCTCATCCTTTTCAAATCCTTCGGTATTTTGACGGAGAACGCGGTTTCGTCGGGGATTGATGCAAGCGAAATCGTTCCGTTGTATTTTGCGAGCGTTTCCTTGACTATGCTGAGTCCCATTCCGTGCCCCATAGCCTTTGTGGTTATGCCCGGCTCAAAGATTTTTTGCTGATTCTTTTCCGGTATCATCGGCCCGTTATTGCGCACGCGCAGGCAGTACGCGCCCGCCTCCTCCCAAACGGATATGTAGAGGCGCTTATCGTTCTCGCGCTCGTCAAGCGCGTCCATAGCGTTGTCAATCAGGTTTGCAAGCACCCTGCAAACCTCCCATCCGGGCATAGGAACATCCGCAAGCTGCGTTTTCACGTTCAGCTCCGCGTTGATGTCCCGCTTCTTGCATTCCGCAAGCTTAACCTGCAAAAGCGCGTTGACCGCCTGATTCTTTGTGATAAGTATCTTGCTCAGCGCCTTGATATCGCCGTAAACCTTATCAATATAGTCCTGTGCCTCCGAATACTCCTGCATTTCCATAAGGGAATAGACTACCTGCAGATGATTGAGAAAATCATGGCGCTGCGCGCGCATTTTTCTCGTCAGCGCTTCCTCATGCTGCGCCGCCTGCTCAAGCGCGTCAAACTGCTTCTGAACGCGCAAATCATGATATGCGTCGCGGATTGCAACCACGCTCAGGTATATGATAAGAACAGCGGCTACGATTATCATTCCGCGGAAAACGTCGATTGTCATCGTGTCCTGCGGTCTGAAATAGAATATTATAGCAAGCACAAGCACAAGCAGGATTTGCAGCGCGTTTGTAAGCACCACTACAAGCGTCGCCTTCGGCACATTGAGCGGCCGCGTAGTCTTTTTATCCCTTACTTCCCGCAAGCTAATCCCCTCCGGACTTTATGAAAATGCGAATCGTAAGTATCATAGCACTATTTTTATATAGATTCAAGCAAGCGGGAACCGCCATGGCTGCTGCCGCGACGATTCCCGCTAAAGCAAAACATAATATCAAAGGATTTTTTCAAGCTCCGGAGCAAGCAAAGAGGCAATCCTCCTATGCCCTTCGCGGAGCGGATGAAGCGGCTCGGGCGGAACCCAGCCCTTGCTCGAAATGAAATGGACGGAGCTTTGGTTCTTTTCATTGTACGCCTTGACGAAATCGCGCAATTCAGCGTCAAACGCGCCGAGGAAGGGGCTAAGCACGATAATTTTCGCCTTCGGGTGCGCCCTGCTTACTGTGTCTAGCAGTTCGCCGTAGCGCTCGATATACTCCTCTGCGCTTGCTCCGCAGTCGTTCGCGCCGTGATTGATTACAATAACATCGGGCTTTTCGCCCACATATCTGACGCCTTCAATAACATACGGATAGATGAGAGCCGCGCGCGGAACGCCGCCGCAGCCGGAGCGCGTAAGCCCGACCGCTCCGTACGCCTGAAAGATTGGGCGCATATTGAGCTTCTCAGCGGTAAGCCACGCGTATGTCGCGCAGGCGTCATCCTGATAGGGTCTGTCCATCTGGTCATACGCGTTCGGAGAGACTTTTGCAAAATCCGCGTCTATAAGCACGCCCTCCGTAATGGAATCGCCAACGAACTCGATAATCGCCCTGTTATCGGCGGCAAGCGGCGCAGTATCCTCAACATCCGCGCCGATAAACGCAACGCGCGCCGTCTGCGGAGCGTACCAGCGGGGCTGCATTTCCATTGCGCCCTTGAAAATTACGCGCAGCGTATGCTCTCCCCCGCTCGGCGCAAGAACGCGCAGATACCTGTCAATCGGCGCTTCCGCCATTGCCCCGCCGTCAACGGAAATCCACAGGTGCAGGCGCGGCTCCATGCTGCCGTTCAGCTCAAAATGCAATACGACAAGCCGTCCTGAAAAGCCAAGCTCAAAATACGAGCCTGCGGCGGTAGTTACCGTGAAATCCGGCGATTCGTTGATAAAGCGGCTGCTGTCATACCCAAGCAAATCGGGGCGGCTCCATCTGCCGGTAAGCCTGATGGCCGCATCATTCCATTTGATGAATTTCATTTTGCCTCAGCTCCTTGCGTAATCGGCAGCCAATATTCTACCGCCTTTGAATCATGCGCCGGATATACCTCAAGCTCCGGCGCTGCCGCGTGAGCATAGCCGGAAGCGGGAAGCCACGTCATGTGCGCGTACATTTCCGCCTCAATCGCGACATCGGCAGCTCGCCCCTGTTTGAAAAAACAGCCCATTTAGCGGCAGGAACGGTAAAGCGCTCAAGCTGCGGCTGCTCTTTGTTATCATCGGGTTCTGCGGCAATATAGAACCAGAAGGCGCGGTTCGTAAAGTCCTTCTCAACCCGCGATACCCCGAAGGTATAGGCTTTGGCGGCTCTTTTGAAAGCGCTCTGAGCGCCGCTATTGTGCCGTCCTCATGGCAGGCAGACCAGAATGCCCCGAACTGCGAGTTATCCTGCCCCGATATCCATACCTTTTTGCCGACAGCCTCAAACGAGTCAAGCTCGGCAATGCGAACCTCAACCATAATGCTCCTCCGATTATCTGATAAAAGCATTATAGTGAGATTACTTTTGAAATGCAAGGCTCAGTCGGTTATAACCTTAGCGCGGCGAAGCGCAAGCACGATAATTGGAATAAGCACGATATGCAGGATTATTCCGGGAATCGCGTTCGTTACCGCGCCGGAAAGGAATACCGCCCATGAAAACGAGCTTGAGCCAAGCCCCATCATTATGAGGCGCGCCGCGCCCCATACAAGCCTTCCGCAAACCATTGCAAGCACGAGCGAGAGGTAGAGATACGGCACTTTTTTCGGGAATGCGCGGTAGAAAATGCCCGACAGCAAGCCGTAAGCCGCAAGCTCAAAGCACATTGCGATTCCTGTAGGGAAAAGCGGCGGCATTCCGAAAAGCACAAAGCGCAGAAGCGGCGCAATCGCGCCGACAATCATTGCGGGAACTCCGCCGCATATGAAGCCGCAGAGCAGAACGGGAATATGCATCGGGCTGAGCGCGCTGCCAACCTGCGGTATCTGACCCGTAAGAAAGGGAAGCACCAAGGCAAGTGCGAGCATAAGCCCCGAAATCGTAAGATTTTTGACAGAAAGCGTTTTGTTCATTTCAATTCTCCTCATATGAATTGGCGCAAAAAAGGCGCCGGTTTCCCGACGCCTTCATGACATCATTTGATAATTACAGTACCGTTTTCCGAAAACCGCTTCTGCGGCAGACGCCGCTTCATGCGGCAATAAGGAGAATATATCAGCTTATCGCGCGCTTGTCAAGCTCTGATTTCGCTTACCAGTTCCTCTTTTTTAAGCGGTCTGTTCATCAGAATTGCAATGCCCGCGCTCGGCTTTTCGCCTAAGAAAAGAACCTTGTAAAGCTCCTCTATAATCGGCATATCAAGCCCAAGCGCCCGCGTGTCCTCATAGATAACCTTGCAGGCGTTTATACCCTCGACGGTTTTATCATTTTCCGCAAGAAACCGCGCCGCATCGTCATACGCGCCGATTTTAAGCCCCGCCTGATAATTCCTCGAATGCGGCGAAAAGCAGGTGACAATCAAATCCCCGACACCCGCAAGCCCGAAAAAGGTATCCTTTTTACCGCCCTTTTCAAGCCCGTAGCGGACGATTTCTCTAAGCCCTCTGGTAACCAAGGCTGCCTTCGCGTTATCGCCGTAGCCGCAGCCTACCGCGATTCCTGAGGCTATCGCAATGGCGTTTTTCATAGCGGCGGAATATTCAGCCCCGATAACGTCTAGGAGGACGTAGAGCCTGAAATATCCGTTGCTGAACAGGCGCTGAACAGCGCGCGCCGCGCTTTCGCATTTCGCTACGGAGCAGATTGTAGTAATCTGTCGAAGGACAACCTCCTCGGCATGGCTCGGGCCCAGAAGCGAAACAATCCTGTCCCGAAAGCCCTCGCCCAAGGATTCCTCGATGGTTTCGGTCAGCGGGCGGTTCGTCTGCCAGTCAAAGCCCTTCGCGGCGTTTATAACGTAGGTTTCGCTTGAGAGATACGGCTTGAGAACCGCAAGCGCGTCATCAATGGATTTGCTCGGAACGGCGAGTACAACCGCGTCCGCGCCCTTTGCCGCCGCTTCAACATCATCTGTCGCTTTCACCGTTTTATTAAGAACTACGTTCGGGAAATAACGCCCGTTTATATGGCTTTCATTGATTGAGCGCACGGTTTCGGCGCTTCTTGCATAAAGAAGTGTTTCGTTTCCGTTATCGGCAAGGCATTGAGCGAGCGCCGTTCCCCAGCTGCCCGCGCCTATCACTGCGCATTTCATATTTTCCTCCAGTCGCGGAGCGTCCCGCTCACGCGTTTACATATCCATAATAGCATACGGCGCGCCTGTGTCAAGCCCGCGGGCTTCAAGACGCGCCATGAAAGCTATACAGTTAAGGCACGGAGCAGCCGCGCTCAGTCAACGAATCTATTGCGATAGTTAAGGTCATCGCGGAGGGTAAAGCCCTCGCGCTCTCAAAACGCATTGCCGTTTTCGTTTTCCTTGAAAGCGACAAGGAACACCTTATTGATTCCTTCCGCCTTCAAGGCGTCCATTACAGCCGACACAAGCATTCTGCCAACGCCTTTATGGCGGCTTTCGGGGCTTACGACGGTATGGGATATCATTCCCCTGCGACCGTCATGCCCGCACATAATCGTGCCGATAATTTTGCCGCCGTCCGTCGCCTTGAAGCAGGTGTTGGGATTGCGGGCAAGTTATTTATCTATTCCCTCTCTGGAATCCTCGCGGGGATTAAGCCCAATCCCCTTTTCGGAAAGCCAGAGTTGATACAGCTCATCATAGTCCGAAATAACAAGCTTTTCTATATTCATGATTCCTCCGCGAAAAAGGCATTGCGCTATCTAGTTGCATAAACCCGGAACAGGAGCAAGCGCGCAAAGAAGCATTATAGCCAACAGCACCGCAAAATGCAAGGACTTTCCGATGTAAAACCTGCCCGACTTACGCATATAAGCAGCCCTCCGATGACATATTCAGCTTGGAATCGTAACTATTATACCATAGTGTGGCATGATGTCCAGTATTATATTGGTTATATATTGTATTTTTTATTACAGGTTGAGGGGGGGCGGTGGGACAGGGACGGGATGGGAGGAGTGTGTTTTGGGTTTCGCATGAAGTGTTATTGAATAACAAGCGTAAGCCGCTATATTTCAAGCGTTTTTGACAATCCCTCAGGCGCTCTGCGCGTAAGCTTGCTCAAAAATCGTCTATCGTGAGGTACAAGCGCAGACGGGGCAGGAGTTTACTCGCGGGTAAATGACTGCCTCGGCTGTCGCGTAGCCAACATAAGCGATAGGCGGTTTTTCAGCAAGCGTACAGCTCCCTTTGCTACATACGAGCCTCGAGTATGGGGAAACGACAATCCCTCAGGCGCTCCGCGCCAGCTCCCTTTACACAAGGGAGCCTTCCTTTTGTAAACGGACTGCGGCTACAGTCCGTTTATGATAGAACGTCATTGTAATTGAAAATCACACCACTAAAACAAGCTTGAGAATCACGTAATTAAGAAGTTAACGAAAACCAACAAGAGGCTGTTTCACAGCATGGCAGCGCTGCAAGAATAAGCCTCCCTTGTGCAAAGGGAGGTGGCACGGCGAAGCCGTGACGGAAGGATTGTCGTTAGTTTTCCGTAAGAAATGTTGTTGAATAACAGGCACAAGTCTTTATTAATCAAGGCTTTCCGACAATCCCTCAGGCGCTCCGCGCCAGCTCCCTTTGCACAAGGGAGCCTCCTTTTGGGAAAACAGTCCGCTTGCGCGGGCTGTTTTCGCTATATGTTTATTGTCATTGTAATCATCCGTTCAAAGCAAGAAAGCAAACCGGCAAAATTCGCTTCCCCTGCACCCCTGCTCGTTCAAAACGCTTCGGATGCTAGGAGACAAGGGTGGCAGGGGGATGAGCGTACACGGTTGTACGTGATTCCCCTTGCCGTCCCGTAGTCGACACCGCAGACGGAGTGTTTGGGACGAGCAGGACTGCTTGCTCAAAATGCGTCGGACGTTAGGAGACAAGGGCGGCAGGGGGATGAGCGTACACGGTTGTACGTGATTCCCCTTGCCGTCCCGTAGTCGACACCGCAGACGGAGTGTTTGGGACGAGCAGGACTGCTTGCTCAAAATGCATCGGACGTTAGGAGACAAGGGCGGCAGGGGGATGAGCGGACACGGTTGTACG
>JAQWCW010000025.1:0-23059 GCA_028705775.1 Eubacteriales bacterium | reverse complement strand
ATTCCCCTTGCCGTCCCGTAGTCGACACCGCAGACGGAGTGTTTGGGACGAGCAGGACTGCTTGCTCAAAATGCATCGGACGTTAGGAGACAAGGGCGGCAGGGGGATGAGCGGACACGGTTGTACGCGATTCCCCTTGCCGTCCCGTAGTCGACACCGCAGACGGAGTGTTTGGGACGAGCAGGACTGCTTGCTCAAAATGCGTCGGACGTTAGGAGACAAGCTAAATGGTGAGGGAGTTTACTCGCGGGTAAATGACCGAGCCATTTTGTGCTCTAGGCACCGCAGACGGAGTATTTTCAGCAAGCAGAAAAAAGGCTGGCGAAAAACGCCAGCCTTTTATATGTACCCAACCCATTACAGGCTATACGCTTGTCCCTTACTGCTTAGCCTTTTCGACGATAGCGGTGAAACCGGCGGCGTCGTTGACAGCGATGTCAGCGAGCATCTTGCGGTTGATGTCGATACCATTCTTCTTCAGACCAAACATGAGCTTGGAATAGCTGATATCGTTGAGGCGGGCAGCCGCACCGATACGGGCAATCCAGAGCTGACGGAAATCACGCTTACGCTGCTTACGACCTGCGTAGGCATAGCGGAGCGAACGACGAACCTGTTCGGTGGCGGCGCGGTACTGCTTGGATTTTGCACCCCAGTAACCCTTCGCCAGCTTCATTATCTTGCGGCGTTTCTTATGAGCATTAATTGCTCCCTTAACACGAGCCATGGTATGTTTACCTCCTTAGCAGCACTGATTATTTGTACGGAATCAGGCGACGAATCGTCGCTGCCTGAGCGTTGTTCTGCAGTTCTCCGCTCCCGCGAAGCTGACGCTTACGTTTATGAGCCATAATACGGGGCTGATGGCTGCGGTTCATTTTGCGGTGCAATACTTTTCCGGTCTTCGACAGGAAGAAGCGCTTTGCCGCGCTGCGCTTTGTTTTTTGCTTGGGCATGAGATTTCCTCCTCTCCCTTATTCGGCAACTTTAGTTTCAGGCGAAGCCGCTTTCTGCTGTTCGGCTTTGATTCGGTTCGCCTTTTCCGCTTTGCTTTCTTTCTCCGCCTTCGGGGCAAGAATCATAATCATGTTTCTTCCCTCAAGAAGCGGTCTGCGCTCGACTGTGGAAACTTCCTCAACGCGCTTTGCAAAGTCCCCCATGACGCGCAAGCCAATCTCGGTGTGCGTTATCTGGCGGCCGCGGAAGCGGATGGAGACCTTAACCTTGTCTCCCTCAGCCAGAAACTTATAGGCGTTTTTCGCCTTGGTTATCACATCGTTTTCCTCGATGGTTGCAGACAGCTGCACTTCCTTCAAGGCGATGACCTTTTGATTCTTGCGGTTCTCGCGCTCGCGCTTCGCCGTTTCAAAACGGTGCTTGTCATAGTCTATCAGCTTGCATACGGGCGGCTGCGCGTTCGGGACGATTTTTACCAAATCAAGCTCAGCTTTCTCGGCAAGCTCAAGCGCCTGCCTTGTAGGCATTACTCCCAACTGCGCTCCGTCAGCACCGATAAGGCGAACCTCACGGTCACGGATTTCCTCATTAATCATCAACTCAACTGCGATGTGGACACACCTCCTAGAAAAATAAAAGCAGTGCGGGTGAAACTACCCGCACTGTGACAAATGCTTTGCCTGAAACCGAGCAAGACGGAACTCGCAGGGTGAGAAGCGGGCAGCTTCTGCTTTGACTTCACTATTATATTGAGTTATCAGCCGTTTGTCAACACTTATTTATTAAGCGTTATAACAACATGGCGATTCTGCTCCTCGCCCTCGGAATGGGTCGATACCTGAGGATTGTTCTGAAGGGCGCTGTGAAGAATTCTGCGCTCGTAAGGATTCATAGGCTCAAGGGAAACCCTGCGCCCCGTCTTTACCGCGCGCGCCGCCATTCTGTTGGCGAGGCGGACGAGCGCTTCCTCGCGCTTTGCCCTGTAATTCTCGGTATCAAGCGTCACGCGGGTGTATTCCTCACGACCCTTGTTGACCTGAAGGCTGGTGAGATACTGGAGCGCGTCAAGCGTTTCGCCGCGCCTGCCGATGAGAATTCCGAGCGTGTCGCCGCTCATGTTCACGCGGACAGCGCCTTCCTCGTCGGTATTCACGTCAACGCTGACATCAACGCCCATCATCTTGGTAATCTGCTGCAAATACTGCTGTGCAATGCCCTCAACGGTTGAAGCGTCCTTCTGTTCGGCGGGCTTTACAGGCTCGGCGGGCTTTACAGGCTCGGCGGGCTTTACAGGCTCGGCAGGCTTTGCTTCTGCGGGCTTTGCATATTCAGCATCAGAAGCTCCCTCCGCCGCTTTTTCAGCCTTCATCGGCTTCTTTTCGGGCTGGGGCTTTTTCTGAGCGGGAGCTTTCTTTTCAGGCTGGAGCTTTACTTCGCCAACGCCGCTGAGCGCGTCAAGCAGGTTTTCACCGCTGTCCTCGCTGTCTCCGTCCTTCAAAGTGAGCTTAACCTTGGCAAGCTTGCTTCCAAAGAGTCCGAAAAGACCCTTTGAGCCTTCCTCGACAACCTCGATGTCCACATCTCCGATAGAGCAATTGAGCTTTTGAAGCCCCTGAGAAACGGCTTCCTCAATCGTCTTTGCGCTGCATTCATAAGAAGTCATAGTTTGCTACCCTCCTGGCGCTCCAGTTCAAGCTGTTTCTTTTCCTGACGCGCGAAATACCAGTTATAGAAGAAGTTCTGCGACGTCGCGACGATGTTGGACGCAACCCAGTAAAGGGAGAAGCCCGCGTTCTGGCTCGCGCAGATGTAGAGCGAGAAGATTGGGAAGAACCACTTCATCATGGCGTTCATTCCGCCGCCCTTGCCGTTTGCGCCGGTTGCAGCCGCGCCGGTAGTGGACTGGGGATTGAACTTGAACATCAGAACCTGCGATGCGCAGGAGAGAAGCGGCAGCAGGAACAGACCGTTCCAGTCAACATACACGTTCAGCTGGGTTATAAGCAGGTTTATGCCGCTTACGGAGGTGCGCATCGTTTCCTGATATACCGCGGTGTTCGTGTACAAACCGATAAGCGAGGTCATTGCGCTCTGGAAGGTCGCGTTATCGCTCGCCGGCAGGAAATTCTCGATATTTATGCCGAGAGTCTGAATAAGAGCCGGATCAGGCAGCTTATTCTGGAGTACGTCAAGCCAAACGTCCTTCGAAATCATACTGAGCGCGGTAGCGTCCGGCAGATAGGAGTTGAACGGGCTGTCAGCCATCCACAGGTTGCGTACCCAAAGCCAAGGCTCGAGCGTCGGCTCCTGCCCCTGAAGCACCTGAAACATCTGCAAAATAGTGTTCTCATTGGCGACGAGGCGCATTGCGCCGAACATCGCTATCAGAACGGGCCACTGAAGCAGAAGCGGGAGGCAGCCGGAAAGAGGATTAATCTTCTCCTTGCGGTAAAGCTCCGCTTGCTTCTGATTGAACTTTTCCTTGTCGTTCTTATACTTTTCCTGCAGCTTCAGCACCTTAGGCTGAACCGCGGACATACGGCGCATGCTCTTGCGGCTTTTCATGTCAAGAGGCATGAATATAAGCCGAAAAAGGAAAGTAAAGACAATAATGGACCAGCCATAATTTCCAAATACGGAATTTATGCCATCCAGGATGGAACGCAGAAACTCATTCATATTGGGTTCTATTCCCTCCTAAGAATTTGACTTTCATCTTCGGGTACCGGATCGTACCCGCCTTTGCAAAAGGGGTTGCAGCGAAGAATGCGTTTAATTGCCAGCCGGCTGCCCTTAGCTGCTCCGAAGCGCTCAATCGCCTGCATTGCGTATTCGCTGCAGGTGGGCGTGAAGCGGCAAGCCGGAGGCAGATGAGAGCTGATGCTGCGCTTGTAGAAACGCAGGAAGCGCAGCAAAAGATTCCTCATTGCCGATTCGACCCCTTATCCTCCGCAGTATACAAATCGTGCTTGCGCAGCAGGTAGCGGAGCGTTTTTTTCAGCCCCTGAAAGGTTGCCTGCGCAGCGCCGGGACGCGCCGCGATGACATACCAGCCGGGCTTCAAAAGCTGCATTTCGGAGCGCATGATTTCGCGGACTCTCCGCTTGACCTTATTGCGCGCTACTGCGTTGCCGACTTTTTTGCTTACGGAAATACCGATTTGCAGCCGTCTTGAGCGAAAATACAAAAGCACAAGGTCTTTGCTCGCCTGACTTTTGCCACGGCGGTAAACGGTTTGAAAATGCTTGTTCTTCTTTAACCGATACGCGCGCTGCATTACGGTATCCTTTCATGTTTGCGTATTTGCGGCAGATAGCCTGCTTTGCCCTTATCCCGCAAATCAGACAAAGGCTCTGCTTCCGAAAACTTCGTTTTCTGAAAAACGACAGATAGGCAAAACGAGAAAAAGCTTTCCCGTTTTGCCTATTTAGCGCTCATCAAGCGCTGAGAACCTTGCGGCCGCGAGCGCGGCGAGCCTTTATAACGCGGCGTCCGTTCTTGGTGGACATACGCTTGCGGAAACCATGAACCTTCTGATGACTGCGCTTCTTAGGCTGAAAAGTCTGTACCATTTTAAGCAACTCCTTCTTAATAAAAATCAGTATTGATTAGTCTTTGGCTCGCATTCTTTTTCGGACAGCTTCCCGATGAACTCGCGCTCTTTTTTGGTAAGCGCGGCTTTTTCAAGCAGCTCGGGTCTTGCCCTCAATGTAGCCGTAAGGGATTCACGCCTTCTCCATGCCTTGATTTCGGCGTGATTTCCGTTCAAAAGCACTTCCGGCACTTTCATGCCCTCGTACTCCGCGGGCCGTGTATACTGCGGATATTCAAGCAGCCCGTCCGAAAAGCTCTCCTCCTCGGCGCTCTCGCTGGAGCCTAATACGCCGGGAAGCATTCTCGAAACCGAATCGATGACAACCATCGCCGCAAGCTCGCCGCCCGTCAGGATATAATCCCCGATGGAAAGCTCCTCGTCAATCACGCTGTCTATCGCTCTCTGGTCAACGCCCTCATAATGCCCGCAAAGCAGAATAAGCTCGTTTTCCTTTGCCAATCTTCTGACCGCGCTTTGGGTAAGCGTGCTTCCCCTCGGCGACATATAAATTCGCCTTCCGGAAAAGCCTTCGCCCATAGCCGCGCGCATTGCGTCAATAATCGGCTGAGCCAGCATAACCATTCCCGCGCCGCCGCCGTAAGGCTCGTCATCCGTGTTCTTATGCTTCCTTGCGGAATACGCGCGGATGTCGATTAATTCAACGTCGATAAGCCCGTTTTCCCGCGCCCTTCCGAGTATACTTGAGGAAAGCACGGATGAAAACATTTCGGGAAAAATGGTCAGCACCTTAATCTTCACGGACAGATACCTCGCCAAGGCGCGCCTCGCATACGTTTATTCGCCTTTCGGCAATATCAAAGCCTGTAAACGCGTCCTTCAAAGCGGGAGCCATGAAGGAGCCTTTTTCATCCTTGAAAACGTATATATCGGCAGCGCCGTTCTGGATAACATCCGTGAGCGTTCCAAGCTCCCTGCCGCTTTCTCCGACTGCCTTGCAGCCGATAAGGTCGCAGATATAAACTCTGCCTTCCTCACAGGGCGGCATTTCGCTTCTAAGCGCGTAAAGCTCCGCATCCCTGATTGCTTCCGCCTTGTCGCGGGAATCCACGCCTTCAAGGAAAAGATAGACAATGCCGCCGTTTACGCGGGAGGCTTCAATCGGGTAGGAAACGTAATCCTCGCCCGACTTTACGAAAACCCTGTCAAGCTCGCAGAAAAGCTCAGGCTCGTCCGCTGCGGGCATAACCTTGACTTCGCCGCGTATGCCCTGCGGCTTGGCAACGACGCCAACCATTATTTTATCGGGCTGCATTGCATCCTCCTTGGCGGGCGCTTATTCCTGTATCTCAACGAAAACAGGCTTCTGGTCCCTGCTGGTCGCGGCGCGGACAACGGAGCGGATAGCCTTGGCTATTCTTCCCTGCTTGCCGATGACCTTGCCCATATCCTCAGGCGCAACGCGAAGCTCGATTATCGTAGCTTCAGGGCCTTCGCTTGAGCTGACAGTGACCGCGTCCTTGTTATCAACAAGGGATTTTGCTATGAATTCAACAAGTTCCTTCATTTACTGCTCCTTTCAGGTAAGCTCCCGAAGGCTCAGCCCTCGATAGCGCCGCACTTCTTGAGCAGCACGCGGACGGTGTCGGTAGGCTGCGCGCCCTTCTTCATCCAGTCCTTAGCCTTCTCAGCGTCAATCTTGATTTCCGCCGGCTCCTTCATGGGGTCATAGTAGCCGATTTCCTCAATGAAACGACCGTTGCGAGGGAAACGCTGGTCGGCAACCACCACGCGATAGAAGGGCTTTTTCTTCATACCAAGTCTTCTCAACCTAATCTTGACCATTCAGAGGTTCCTCCTTAGACAATTTGAATTATATATCCAACATCACTTTCGTGTTGTCAGCGGTAATTAATCCGGCTCAGCCGGGAAAACGCATCCGCTTGCCGCCGCGCTGATTCATGAACTGCTTCATCATCTGGCGGCTCTGCTCGAACTGGCGGATAAGCTGGTTTACATCCTGAACCGTCGTTCCGCTGCCCGCTGCAATCCTTCTGCGGCGAGAGGCGTTGAGAACGTCCGGATTGCGGCGCTCAAGCGGCGTCATTGAGCGGATAATCGCTTCGGGCTTCTTCATCGCGTTTTCGTCGATTTCCGCGTCCTTGAGCTTTGAGCCGACGCCCGGAAGCATCGAGAGCAGGCTCTTTATTGAGCCCATTTTCTTTATCTGCTGCATCTGCGTCAGGAAATCGTCAAGCGTGAAGTTATTGCCGCTGACCTTCCTGCCGAGCTTGCCCGCCTCGCTTTCGTCAATCGAAAGGGAAGCCTTCTCGATGAGCGTCAAGACATCGCCCATTCCGAGAATTCGGGAAGCCATTCTGTCGGGGTGGAAGGGCTCCAAATCATCAAGCTTTTCGCCGATGCCGGAGAACTTAATCGGCTTACCGGTAACAGCCCTTACGGAGAGCGCCGCGCCTCCGCGCGTATCGCCGTCCAGCTTTGTAAGAATTACGCCGCTGATATCAAGCTTTTCATCAAAGCTTTTTGCGACGTTAACCGAATCCTGACCGGTCATTGCGTCAACCACGAGCAGAATTTCCTGCGGCTTTACCTCGCTCTTTATGCGCAAAAGCTCATCCATCAGCTGCTCGTCGATATGCAGACGACCGGCGGTATCAATAATCAGAACGTCCTGCCCGTAATACCGCGCGCTTTCAACGGCTTCCTTTGCGGTTTTGACAGGGTCCTGCGTCCCCTTTTCGAATACGGGAACTCCGACCTGACTTCCGACAACCTGAAGCTGCGTTATAGCTGCGGGGCGGTAAATATCGCAGGCGGCGAGAAGCGGCTTTTTGCCCTGCTTCAGAAGATGCTTTGCAAGCTTTGCCGCCATTGTGGTTTTACCTGCGCCCTGCAAACCGCAGAGCATATAAATGGTGGGAACGCTGCTCGACCATGTGAGCTTTGCGTTTGAGCCGCCCATAAGAGCGGTCATTTCCTCGTTGACAATCTTGATAACCTGCTGGTCGGCAGTAAGGCTTGAGAGGATTTCCGCGCCTACGGCGCGCTCCTCAACCTTCTTAATAAAATCCTTGACTACCTTATAGTTTACGTCAGCCTCCAGCAGAGCCATGCGCACCTCGCGCATTGCGTCCTTTACATTCTGCTCGGAAAGCTTGCCGTGGCCGGACAGCTTATGCAGTGCTTTTTGAAGTTTTTCGGTAAGCCCTTCAAACGCCATAGCCATCCTCCTCCTCTTTTTCTTTCCATTCCTTCACTATCGCGGCGGCTTTATCCGCATTTCCCTTTTCAAGCAGGGCTGAAATTTCGGAAAGCTTCTTCGCGGCGTCCATCCTTTTTGCGATGAAGCCCAGCTTCTCCTCCGCCTGACAAAGCTGCCTGCACGACCTGTGTACGCTGTCGTACACCGCTTGGCGGGAGGTTCCCGTTTCCTCGGCAATTTCCGAAAGCGAAAGATCCTCGTTAAGCGTCATCGAAAGCTGCTGCGCCTGCTTTTCGGTAAGCAATGCGCCGTAAGCGTCCATCAGTTTGGTAAGCGCGAGGCGCTTTTCAACCTCGTCACCGCCAAAGGCGTCAAGCATATCAGCAGCTTTCACATTAGCCTCCGTAAAGTCTTTTTCCTTGACACCTCGCCTATTATACGCTTGAGCAGAAGTGCTGTCAAGGGTTTTTGCTTTACACCTTTCAGCGAAAATTGAAACGCAATATGAAAAGACGCGCCGGTTTTCCGGCGCGCCGATGAGCGGTTGTATTACTTTGCATTTACGGCGCGAAGCTCGATATAGCCCCGCTCGCCGCGCGGCTCAAGCTGGATTCGCGGATTTGCGTCATCCCACTTATAGCCGATAACGGAAGGCTCGTAGCGGTTCATGGCCTTCTGAACCGCCTCGATTGCCTCGCAGTAGTCCTCCTCCTTGAACGGCTCGCCCTGAAACATAAGATACTTCGCCGCAGGAAGCTCAATCACTTCAAAGCCTTCCGGTATTTCGCCGGAATAATCCTCGGAAACCTCAACGCCCTGAACATATTCCGAGGTGCCGGCTTTGCGCTGCTTTTCTGTAAGCCAAAGGCATACCGGCTCGCCGCAAAGCGATTTCATGCTGGTGAGAATGCCCCAAACGTCGCAGCCGACCTCCTGACAATACGCCCAGTACTCGCTCGCCTTGATTCCGCGTTTTATAATTACCTTCCTCTGAGGCTTATCAATCACCTGAACAAACACGCTCGTAACATTTTCCATACTGTACTCCTTTCTGATATAACGAAACTTTACTCCATAGGGTGTGAACAGCCCGATTGGCACAGGCGCTCCGGCATACTCGGCGGGGTTTTTGCCGAACTCGCGCAGAAACGCACGCTGATAGCCGTCAACGCTTTCATAGCCCGAATCCATGGCGACGCTGATGATTCTGCAGTTATCATCGCGAAGCCTCAGAGCGGATTTTGAAAGGCGCAGTCTTCTTACATAATCGGCAGGCGCAAGCCCCGTAAGCTCCTTGAAAATCCGCGCGGAGTAAAACGGGGAAAACATCGCCGCACGGGCAAGCTCCGCAAGCGTTATCTTCTCGCCGAGATGCTCCGAAATGTAATCCTGCATACGCTGAACAGCCAGCACCTTGTCAATCATCTGTATCGCCCCCACGAGAGGTATTATCTCAGAAAGCAGCCGCCGCTTTCTCGACTATTCTTGCTATTTATCAAAAACGAACCGAATACTGCGGCAGCCCGCGCAGGCGCAAATGAGCGGATACCGCTTTAGCTTCTTATTATTATATACATTTGCGCAAGTGCCGTCAAAAAAGCGGCTCCGAAAAGCAATCGCTTCCCGAAGCCGCAAATATACGCGCTGTTACTTACCTGCCAAAGCCGCAATCGCCTTTGCATAGATGAGCGCGTTCTGAACAAGTTCTTCAAGCTTGATGTACTCGTTCGCCTGATGCGCCATATCCGGCTCGCCCTCATGGGTAGCGCCGAACGCGACGCCGCACTCAAGGCAGGCGGCGTATGTTCCGCCGCCGATTGCGTAGGCGTAGCCCCGCTTTCCTGTGACCTCCGAATAGGAATCAACAAGCGCCCTTACCAGCTCGCTTTCGGCAGGAACATGGTGCGCGTGCTTGAGATGGGTGATTTCATAATCAACGCCGCCCTTATTCAGCACCGAGCCGAAGGTTTTGATAAGCGCGTCCTCGCTCATTGAAATCGGGAAGCGGATGTCAAGCGTCGCGGTCACATTTCCGCTTTCGTCGATATTCAGAACGCCGATGTTCTCTGTAAGCTTTCCGCTGATTTGATCCTCGCAGCGGATGTTAAGCCCGCTTCCGTCATAGCCGGGGCAGAACGCGTCGGCAAGGGTTTTTACAGCGCCCTTTGCGCCCAGCGCGCGAAGCAGCCCAAGCAGCTTAACCAATGCGTTATCCGCGTCCTCGGGCATAGCGGCATGACCGAGCTTTCCGAAAACGGTTATCCTGAGTTTACCCTCCGAAACGTCTTCGAGCTTTTCCGAAATCCTGTTTTCAAGCGCGTAATCATTTATTACGGCGACAGCCTTAATCCTGTCCGGCACGTTGATAACCGCGCTCGCCTCGCCGGGAATAACGTTGGGGCGCGAGCCGACGTTCATTTCAGAAATGACAAGCCCGCTGTTATCCTGCTTTCCGGTAAGCAAGGCGTGAATGATTCCCTTTTCCGTATTGATTACGGGGAAAGCCGCGTCGGGCGAGAAGCCCTCGCGGGGAAGCGTGCGATGCTTTACATAATACTCGATATCGTCCATTCCGCATTCCTCGTCGCAGCCGAGGATGAGCGAAACCTTGCGCTTGAGAGGAATTCCGGCAGCCTTTACAGCCGCCATAGCGTACATTGAAGCGATTACAGGCCCCTTATCATCGCTCGTTCCGCGCCCGAAGATTTTGCCGTCCTTTATGGTGGCAGAATACGGCTCGTTATCCCAGTTATCTCCCGCCGGAACAACATCCAGATGGCCTAGAATCGCAAGCGCGTCCTCATCGCTGCCCTCACCCATATCGGCGCGAAGGGCATAGCCGTCGACATCGTCGGCAGAAAAGCCCAGCCTTGTCAAATCCGCAATCGCGGTATCAAGGCAGCGGCGAACCTCCTTGCCAAAAGGCGCGTTCTGCGAAGGCTCGCCCTTTACGGAAGGAATGCGCACCCAGCGGGCAAGCGTTTCAACCATTTCCTCGCGTTTTGACTCGATATATTCCTCAATCGTCATGATAAATCCCTCATTCCATAGCTTTCTTGAAGCGCTCAAGCGCAGGCGCAAGCACGAATCTCGGCATTGCGAAGTTGAAGCGGATGAAGCCCGCCGCATTTTCTCCGAAAATCCGCCCGTCCGAAACCTCGATGCGCGCGCTGCGGAAGCGGCGCATAAGCTCGTCGTTATCCGCAGAGATTGCGGAGCAGTCAAGCCACGCAAGGTAGCTCGCGTCCTGCGGAGTCATCTTGATTCCCTCTATTCCGTCCATTGCGCTCTTTACGATTTCCGCATTTCCGATAAGGTATTCCCTGAGCGCGTCAAGCCATTCGTCGCCCTTGTCATACGCCGTGCGCGTGCCCTCAAGCGCGAAGATGTTGCCGCTTGTAACGCCGCTTTTCTCCATCCGCAATGAAAACTCGCGAATCATTTCGGAGTTATGCGAAAGCGCCATAGCCTGCTGAAGCCCCGCAAGATTGAAGGTCTTGCTCGCGGCGGAAAGCGCAATCGCGCACTTTTCGTTATTTTCTATGGTAAGAATCGAAATATGACCCTGCTGAGTGAAAACAAAATCAGCGTGGATTTCATCCGAAACAAGCTTTACGCCGTACTCAACGCAGAGCGAGACAAGCCTTGTAAGCGTATCCCTGTCCCAAGCGCGCGAGCCGGGATTATGGGGATTGCAGAGCAGCATGAGCTTCACGCCGCTCTCAAATGCCCGCTCAATCTTGCCGAAATCCATCTGATAGCGGCGCGAGGAATCCATTTCAAGCGGAAGATTCACAATTTCGCGCCCGTTTCCCTCGCACGCGCCGTAGAACGGCCCGTAAACGGGGGTCAGCAGAAGCACTTTATCGCCGTCGCCTGTGTAAAGCTGCACCGCCGTTTTAAGCCCCGTGATAACGCATGGCATGAAAGCGATGTTTTCGCGGGTAAGCGAAACCGAATGACGGCGCTTCCAGAAGCGGATAGGCGCGTCAAAATCCTCATCGCAAAGCTCGGTATAGCCGTAGGTGGGATGAGCCGCGCGCGCGAGCAGCACGTCCCTTACCTCGTGCGGGGATTCAAAATCCATATCGGCAACCCACGCGGCAAGCATATCCTGCCCCTGCTCCGCGCGCATAGCGTCCCACTTTTCGCTGTGCGTTCCGATTCGCCTCAAACCATAATCAAAGAATTCCTTATCGTACTGCATCTCGGGTAATCTCTTTTCTGTGCCGAGTATTTATTGCTCGTTTTTCTCAAGGTCAAGCGGAATGCGGTTCTCCGCGGTTTCCCAAAGCCTTTCAAGACGGTAAAACTCGCGCTCCTGCTCATGGAAAATGTGAACGAGGAAGCTGCCGTAATCCAGAACTATCCATCTGCCGTCGCGGTAGCCGTCCGTGCGGGTATGCGAAAGCGAATGAAGCTCGCTGAGCTTTTCCTCAACCTCGTCGGCAATCGCGCGAACCAGAATGGAGTTGCGAGCCGAGCAGATGAGCATATAATCCGCAATGGAAGTCATTTCGGAAACGTCAAGAGCCACTATGTCCGTGCCCCTCTTATCGTTCATTGCCTTTGCCGCCGTGATAACCGCATCTTTTTCAGTCAAGTGTCATCCTCCTACCAATCAATGTTTCTTTGATGTTTTTATTATAGCCTTTTATAAGGTTTCATGCAAGGCTGCGTCATAGCGAGAAACGGTTTTTCAGATACTCTATGCACTTTTCCGTCATAGGGTACACTTCCCCGCCGCTTTCGCGCACATAGCCGACCGTGCTTTCAAGAGACATAAGCATCGCCCGCGGGAGGCTTACCATAGCCTCGGCGCGGATTTTTTCAAGGGCGGGATAGAGCTTTCTTGTGCGCTCGATTTTATCGGCGAGAAAGAGCGCCATATCAAGATAAGTCAGCTGCTCCGCCCCGCAGGTATGCTTGCTGATTGCCCTTAAAACCTCGATATCGCGAACCCCGTAGCGCTCATAGGCGTACTCAGCCCCCGCTATCGAATGGAGAAGGGAGCGGCTTGAAAGAAGCGTTTCGTCAAGGCTTTGTCCGTCCCTGAGCGCCCATGCCTTTGCAAGCCTTATCATTTCATCCATATCGCGGTGGCGGGCGCAATCGTGCAATATGCAGGCGACGCGCGTTTTGAGCATTGACAGCGAATGCCTTTCGGCAAGCTCCTCGCCCATTTCAAGCACGGAAAGCGAATGCTCATAGCGATTTTTCTTCAAATCCTCGCGGAGCATTTTCTTCATTTCGTCAATCGAGTACGGGCTTATTTTTTCGGTATAAAGCCCGTTTTCCTTTATAAAGCGCATAACGGGCGCGGGAAGCAGTGAGGAAACGTCGCCGTCGCTCTGGAGCGCCTCCCTGACCGCCGTTGCGCTTACGTCAAGCTCCGAAGCCTGCATATACCAATATTTCATGCCCATATCCGAAGCGAGCTTCAATTTTTCCTCAACATCCTCGCCCTCCCTGCGCAGAACAAGGAAAGTGACGAGCGAGAACACCTCCCGTGCCTCATGCCAGTTGCACAAATCGTGCAGCGTGTCCTCGCCGCTGATAAAAAACAGCTCGTCGCCGGAATAAATACGCTTAAGCTCACGCAAGGTATCAATGGTATATGTAACCCCGTCGCGGTCAAGCTCCATTTCGGAAAGCATGAACCGCGTTTCTGACGCTATCGAAAGGCGAATCATCTGAGCGCGAAGCCGCCCGTCCGTAAGCCCCGCCTTATGCGGCGGATTGCCCGACGGCATGAAAATAACCTTATCAACATAGCCGAGCGCGGCGTAAGCGAGATTCATATGCCCGAGATGGATTGGGTCGAAGCTTCCGCCCAGAATTCCGAGCTTTGACATCAAATGTGCCTCCGTGAGAAATAGTATTGAGAGGGAACCGTATGCAAAGATACCTGAGCAACACGCGGCTTTCAATGGTGATAGACGGAGTTGCTGCGCGCGTAATCCTGTTTGCCGCCTGCGAAATCTACTTTTTCTGCCTTTATTCCGTAAGCTGGCTTTCGGCGCTTGGCGGGCTTTGCGTTTACGCGCTTTTTTTGGTATTCCTTCGCCTGATAGCAAAAAAGCGGCTAAGAAAGCGCGAAATGCGTATGCGCGAGCGGCTCGGAGGCGAATTACAGCTTGAAAGGCTTCTGCTCCTGCCCCGTCCGCACCACCACACGGAGCTTTACGAATGGCTTGAAAAGGTATATCCGGTAAAGCTTGTGGGGCTTGTTGACGACGGAGTGCTTTCGCAGTACGGCGAGGAGCTGCTGCTGATTCGCTGCGTTTCGCGCCACCGCAGTCTTGAGGCGACGGCGCAGGAGGTTCTCGGCGCTGCACGCGCCTGCCGCTCGACCGGCGCGCACCGCTGCGTTCTGTGCGCAACCTGCGAGTTCAGCAAAGGCGCGCAGGCAACCGCCGGCGAGGTTTCGCCGCCGGTAACGCTGATTTCGGGAAAGGCGCTCAGCGCGATAGCCGGAAAGCTATTCCCCGCAACCGACGAGCAGCTGCTCGAAATCAAGCAAAGGCGCAAGGGCAGAACGGACGTAAAAACCGTTCTGAAACGGGTGTTTCAAAAGCAAAAAACCGGATGATATTTGTTATATGCATCCGGTCTGAGCCTTCTTTACATTTTGACCGGCACAGGCTATTACCCGATTCCGGCTATAGTACTCTACGCTTTGGCTATCGGCTCGTTCATAAGCGGAAGAATAAAGCGCGCGCCGAAATTATAACGACGAGAGGATTTCCGCGTAGCGCTTCTTTTCCCTCGCCTCGCGGTATACCACAAAGCGGTTGCCGATAACCTGAACAGGCTCGCAGCCAAGCGCCTCGCAAAGCTTATCGCAGGCTTCCCTTGCCGTAATGTTTTCCGCGCGAACCTGAACCTTCATCAGCTCCCGCGCCTCGAGAATCGAGTACGCCTCGCTTATCGTCTGCGCGTCAATCCCGTCCTGCCCGATGTAAAGCGTACACTTCAAGGTGTTCGCCATCGAGCGCAGATATGCCCTCTGCTTGCTGGTCATTTACATTCTCCCATCATTCTACAAAATCGAATTCCATATCGCCGACCCTGACCGTGCTGTCCTCTTTTGCGCCCTTTTCGCGAAGCGCGTCGATTATGCCCCAGCGCCTGAGCGTGCGATGGAACCACTGCATACTCTCGTCATCGTCGAAATTGACGCTGTCGATAAGCCGCTGCATAGAAGGCCCTTCAACCACATACACCGCGCCGTCGCGGGTAATCTCAAAGCCCTCGCCTTCCATCATCTGCGGAAGCATCTCCTCCTCCTCATAATGCGTTACGGGAGGAAGCGCGCGAAGCTCTGTAAGCACGGCCTGCATAAGCTCATCAAAGCCGATACGCGCCGTTGCGCTTACGGGATAAACCGAGAAGCCGCGCGCCTCAGCCGCCTTTTTAAGGCGCTCAAGGTTATCGTCCGACTGGTCAATATCCGTCTTGTTGGCAACCACAAGCTGCCTTCTCTGAGCCAAATCGCCGTACCGCGAAAGCTCGGCGCAGATGTTTTCAAAATCCTGAACAGGGTCCCTGCCCTCGCTGCCGGAAATATCGACAACATGGAGCAGAAGGCGGGTGCGCTCGATATGGCGAAGGAATTCAAAGCCAAGCCCCGCGCCGTCCGACGCGCCCTCGATAAGCCCCGGAATATCCGCCATTACAAAATCCGCGCCGCTGACCCTTACAACGCCGAGATTCGGGCGAAGCGTTGTAAAATGATAATTTGCTATTTTCGGCTTTGCCGTCGTCACTACAGAAAGAATGGTGCTTTTGCCGACGTTCGGATAGCCGACAAGCCCAACATCCGCAATGGTTTTCAGCTCAAGCCTCAGCTCATAGGCGGGAGTTTTCACTCCGGGCTTTGCAAAATTCGGCGCCTGACGGGTAGGCGTGGCGAAATGCGTGTTGCCCCAGCCGCCTCTGCCGCCGCGAAGCAGAACCTTTTTCATTTCCGGCTCATACATATCCGCGACAACGGAATCATTAGAATTATCCTTGACGACCGTTCCGACGGGAACTCCGATAACCATATCCGCGCCGCGCCGCCCGATTCGCCTTTCGCTCTTGCCGTCCTCGCCGTTGCCTGCCTGATATTTCAGGCGATAACGGAAATCCAGCAGTGTGCGCATCTGCGGGTCGGCATAAAGAACCACATCGCCGCCTACTCCGCCGTCGCCGCCGTCCGGCCCGCCGTTCTGAACAAATTTCTCACGATGGAAGGATACGGAGCCGTTGCCGCCGTTTCCCGCCTTGGCGGTTATAAGCACCCTATCCACAAAAACGCTCATGCTTTCATCCTCTCAATCATCCCGGTAAGGCTCAAACGAGCCGCAGAAGCGCAAAGGCACAAAGCCTGCGCTTTAATAGTATACCACATAAGAGCGCCGTTTCACACATTCTTTTCAAAGCTTTTGCACAGCGATTTAAGCCCGCACTCCGCGCATTTCGGCTTTCTTGCCGCGCAAACATACCTTCCGTGCAGGATTAGCTGATGATGCGCCTTTGACCAGCGCTCCCGCGGGATTGCCTTCATAAGCTGCTTTTCGGTATTGAGGACATCCTTTGAATCGGCAAGCCCCAAGCGGTTCGACACCCTGAAAACATGGGTATCGACGGCGATAGCGGGAATTCCGAAAGCGTTTGATACAACCACGTTCGCGGTTTTTCTTCCGACGCCCGGAAGGGTTACAAGCTCCTCTATGCTTTCAGGAATCTTCCCTCCGAATTTCTCCTCGATAAGCTTGCAGGTATTGACGATATTTTCAGCCTTTTTATGAAAGCCGCAGGATTTTACGAGCGGAAAAAGCTCCTGAGGCGTTATTGCAGCCATGGACGCTATGTCGGGGTATTTTTGAAAAACGGCGGGAGTTACCTTGTTCACCTGCTTGTCCGTGCATTGTGCGGACAGCATAACCGCGACGAGCGTTTCATATGGATTATTGAAGTGCAGCTCGGGCCTCGCAGTCGGATAAAGCTCATCCAGCGCAACCAGAATTCCCTTAGCTTTTGCTTGCATATATGTACCTCCGTGTTTATTATACACCGCTTTTGAGCCTTTTGAAACACGGAGCGGAAAGCGCTTTTCAGCTTTCCCGTCTGTAAATGGGCGCGCTTCTGGCTCTTGCGCTTCCGTTGCGCGTCACCTGATAGAAGCCTATCAGGTTTCCCGGGCGAAATCTGTTATAGAGGGCAATCGCGTCCTCCGCGTCCTCCATACTGACTTCAAGCGAAAGCCCGCAGCCTATCGCAATATCCCTCGGCGTGCTTACAACCCTGCACGGCACTCCCGCGCGCCGAAGTATTGCCTCGAAACGCATAACCTGCTGGCGGGAGCGAAACGCGGCTATCGCTACAGTATCCGGCATAATATCAGCTCCTCATATTCGGCGTTCTCACTCATATATTGTATGTGAAAGCCGCCTATCAAGTTCCGCAAGAGCCGCAAGGAGGTCAAAATGATATATTTTGACAACGCCGCAACCAGCTTTCCCAAGATTCAGGAAGCGTACAAAGCCGCCTATTCCGCCATGACGGAATACGGGGCGAATCCGGGAAGGAGCGGGCACAGCCTGTCCATAAGGGCGGCGCGGGCGGTCATGAGCTGCCGCGAGGAGCTTGCGCAGCACCTTAAAATCAGCGAGCCGATGCGAATCGCGTTCACATACAGCGCAACGGACGCGCTTAACACGGCGATAATGGGGCTGCTCAATCGCGGCGAAAGGGTAATAGCCGGTCCATACGAGCATAACGCCGTAATGCGCCCGCTCAAGGAGCTTGAAAAAGAGGGGCAGATTGAGCTTACCGTTCTTAAAACCACCGACAGTGAGGAAATCAGAAGCGCGGTAAAGCCGAACACTACGCTTGGTGTGTTTTCGCACGCCTCGAACGTAACGGGCGAAATAACAGACCTTATGCGCGTTTCGCGAGTTCTTGGCGAATACGGGATTCCCCTTCTTGCCGACTGCGCGCAGACGGCGGGCGTTCTTGACATTTCCCCGCAAGCAACCGGCGCAAAGCTCATAGCAATGCCCGGACACAAGGGCTTGCAGGGCTTGCACGGAACGGGCGCGCTCTATATAGCGGAGGGCTACGAATTAAGACCGCTGAGATACGGCGGAACAGGCTCTCTTTCCGAAAGTATGTATCAGCCGACGGAAATGCCCGACGCGCTTGAAAGCGGAACGCAGAACCTTGTTGGGCTTGCGGCGCTATGCGAGGGCGTGAAATTTGTCGGCGGGCATATCGACGAAATACGCGAATACGAGGGCTTTCTTACCGATAACCTGCGCGAAATGCTGGCGGAGCTTTCCGGAATCCGTGTGCTTAGGACGGGCAGCTCCGAGTATGTCGGCGTGACAGCCTTTACGATTGACGGCTGCACGTCCGGCGAGGCAGCGGATTTTTTGAGTGAAAACGGGATATGCGTAAGAGGCGGGCTGCACTGCGCGCCGTCGATTCACTCTATTCTGGGTACGCTCTCGACCGGCGCCGTCCGTGTAAGCGTCGGGCTTTTCAACACGCTTGACGAAATAAAGGCCCTTGTATCGGCGCTTCAACGCCTGCTCAAGAGCCTTCGGTAACATCGTATTTTCAGCGCTTCCTGCGCTTTCTTGCTATAAGGAATACTGCAAGCAGCAAAAGCGCTGCGCCTATGGCGGCGACAGCCGGAAGCGGAACGGAGGCAGGCGCCTTGACCGCGCTCCCCGCGCTGTTTTCAGAAGCCACCTTGCCGCTCTCCGCCTCATATCGGTAATGCTCCGGCGAGCTTAGCAGAATCAGATACTCGCCCGAATCGAGCGGAGAAACCGAATACACGCCGTCGCCGTCCGGACGGACGCGCTCCATAAGCTCAAGCGCGCTTTCCGAAACCGAATATATCCTGACGGTTCTTCCGCTGATTCCGTCAAACGCCGAAAGGTCAAAGCGCATACTTTCCTGATAGGCTGTGAGCCTGTCTATTTTGAGCCACGCGAACGGCTCGTTGACCTCGCCGCCTATAACGGAAAGCAGCGAAGCATCCATTTCGCGCAAAAACGCTTCCGCCTTATAGCGGTATTGCTCCACAGGCTTGCGCAGAAGCACGTATGTTCCCGAATCGGAAGGAAGCGTCAATTCCCCGTTTTCAGTTTCAAAAATTCCGAAAAGCGCAAGCGAATCGGCGCTGAGGCGGTAAGCATACAGCTCGCCGTCTATGCCGACGCCAATATCAATTTCGCTTGAGTATATGCCCGCCTCGCCGGATAGCTCCAGCATTTTTTCGCCGCCAAGCCCCTCAAGCAGCGGGTTTGCGGCTATGTCGGCACTGCCGATTTCACGCATACCCTTCCTTGCCGTAAAGGAGGCGAGGCGCTTGTACATTTCCTTTGTGCGCTCGTTTACATCATAAGCGGAATAGCCTGCAATTTCTTCCTCTGTCGGCGCGGCGAACTCGCTGCCCATTATGGACGAGCAAAGCTCGGCAGCCCTGCGAAGCCCTGCCGCCGGCACTTCCTTTTCGTTTCCGTAAAGGCAGAGCGCCTTTATTGTTATGCTCGCCTCGCCGCCGGACTTTTTTGCCGCTTCCATTCTCAGAAGCGCCGAATAGCTGTCCGAGGCAGCAGACGGAAGGCTTACCCTGACGATGTTTGCGCCCTCCGTAAGCTTGAAGCTTTCCCCCGCTTCCGACAGCGCCGCTCCGTCCTGACCGGCAAGGATTCTCCATTCCTTGGGCGCTTCTGCGGAGGCATAAAGCTCCATTTCAAGCACGAGCGAATCATAGCCCGCGCTGTCAAAGCCGATTTCAAAGCCCTGATTCTTGCGCCATTTTTCATCGGAGGCTATCCTTACGCTTCCATCCGAAACCGAAGCGGAAAGCCCCTCGTCCAGCCTTGCTGCCGCGCCGTAGCTGTACTGATTCACGGCAAGCGAAACGCTTCCGTCATTCTCGAGCGCGGGCATATCGGAGGCAATCGCCATAATTTCATCGCGGCGGGTATAAACAGGCGTAAGAGTGCGATTCCCACTAAGGTTTACGGTAATCTGCGAATCGGCATACACAAGCTTGTTCTTTTCGTACCAGCCCGCAAAATCATAGCCAATCATCTCGCCCGCGCTGACGGTTATCGGGCAGGAGCTGAAATAAATTCCGCTCCACTCGCCTCGCGAAAGCTGAATTGCGCTTCCGTTTACGGAGATAAGAGGCACCGACGCGCCGTCATAATCTACTGTAAGCGTGTAATGGGCGCTGCTAAGCTTTAATGCGTCGGTAAGCTCGCGGGCGAGCTTTTCGGGGCGCTCCGCAAAAAAGTCCTTGACATTTTTCACCTGAGCGTCACAGCTGTCAAGCGAATAATCCTGCGAAAACCTCGAATAATTGAGCGTATTATACTGCCTGTAAACGGCGGAAAGCTCGTCCCACAGCGCGCTGACCCTCGGCATCGCGCAGTCGATATTCGCAATATCCATAACCGTCGTCAGGAATTTGACGCGATACTTTTCATTCGTCCAGAGCGCCGAAAAGATTGGTTCTTTAAGCAAAAGCTGCACCGGCGTCGGGTCTGACTGACCCCAGCCGCAGGAATAATCCAAATCCTGATATATCCATCTCCAGCGCCCGTCATAATAGCCCTCGCCGCCTTTTTGACGAGTGCGCCAGAGCGTGCTGTTGTTGTTGATATTGAGCCAGTCAACGCACTGAATGCATATTCCGCCCGCAAGATAATTCGTATAGCTGTCAATATCTATAAGCGAGCCGACGTATTCGTAGCTTTCATCGGTAACGCAGATTGTTTCTGCGATGGTTTTCAGCATCGCCTTATAGTCCTCAAGGTCGGACGGCAAGCCCTCTTGCAGCGCCTGATTTTTTATCATGATAACGTCGTCGTCGCTGACGCCGTAGTTTTCGGCAATATAGTCCTCGTCCTGCGATTCCCTTATGTTGTAAAGCCCCCAGAATTCGCCGTTGATATACACAAGGCAGGGAAGCGAGCGGGAATAAGGAAGCCCTCTTTGGCTGAGAAGCCTGTGGGCGAATACGTCAAGACACATAAGAACATGATTGTTGCCGCCGCTCCTGACAACAATCCGCTTGTTTTTTCCGACATCGTCCCAGAATTTATACTCAATCTTATCATCGCCGTAGGCGCTTCTTGCGTAAAGCTTGAGCGACTTCTGCGCGTCATGGCGCGAGAAATTGCCGTGAATGCGAAGCCCCAAGGTTTCATCAAGGCTTAGGTTTCCGCTTTCGTCAAACCATTCCACGCAGGCGGGGATTTCAAGACCGTGCATACGGTAATTTGACGGTATGCTGTTTACCGCGGTATCGGGGCTGTACTCCGCGCTCGCAAGCCAATCCTTATAGCGATGACCGAGCATATAAATTCCGTCGTCCTCGCCGAACATCAATTCGGGGCTTACGGCTATCGACATAACGGGCAGACCCGCATATTCCCGTCTGTTCTGAAAACCGATGAAATATGTTCCCGTTACTATGGAGCTTCTATTGCCGAATTCATCAATCGCCGCCGCGCGGACAACCGTACCCTTGACTTGGAGGGATTCGGGCGCTTTGACGGGCAGCACGGAAATATCCGTTCTGGCGCTGTTTTTATTCATGTGATAGCTCGCGTCGTCAATGAATATCGGATTTGCGTACGCTATGGATGAAGCGTCCGGCTCGGAGCCGTCAAGGGTGTAATAAATTGTTTCTCCCTCGGGCGCTGAAAGCTCAAGATAAAAAGGCTCGTCATAAAAGCCCGCGCCCTTTGAAAGCCTCGGAGATATGACTATCGGCGCGGCGGAATAAGGCGCTGCGTCAATATTTTCGGCAAGCGGAGTCGGCGACGATATTCCGTACGTTCCGTCGGAGCTGAGGGAAAACACCTCGTCCTGCGCAAGTAAGGGAATTTTTACAAGAACGTCCTCCGCGCCGTCGGGGCTTGAAAGCAGAAGCGTTTCCCCTGCCGACGAAAGCTTGAAGGGCAAATCCGAATCGTCCGCATAGAGCAGAATATACCCGCCCGCTTCGATTCCACGCCCGTCAAGCGCCGCCATAAAGGGCTGCTCGCTGTCGTCCGATATGAACCAGCCGTCCAAATCCACATAGAAATCATCCGGATTATATAGCTCGATATAGTCCGGATAAGCACCGTTTTCCGCCTTATACGCCGTTTTGTTCTGCGAGCAAACCTCGCTGAGCGATACGGCAAGGGCGCAAGAGGGTTTTACAATAACAAAGAGCGCGAAAGCCGCAAAGGCAAGCAGAAGGCTCTTCATAAGCAGGCTGACGCAGCGCGGGCGCAGCTTTGCTCCGCACATTTCAGGCTCGCAGATATTGTTCGTCGCCTTCGCCCCCTTTCAAGCAGCGTTTTAACGGATTAGGGCATCCCGCGCCGCAATACGCAGGCGTTCGGGATGCCGCTAAAATCAAGCAATAAAGCTAAAAATCATTCATCGTCAACAACCGTCGCGTCGATGCTTCCGCCGGTTATCGTAAGATGGGTTACAACGGAAATCGGCTCGTCGGCGCATTTGATTGTAATCGTTCCGCCGCTGATGGTCAAAAAGCCCTTTGCCGCTTCCTTTTCGTTTGTCGCCTTGATACCGTCGTTTCCGGCGGTTATGTCGATAACGCCGTCGAAGATTTCAACGCTGTCCTTGCCGTGTATTCCGTTGCGGGGAGCGCTGATGGTGATTATGCCGCCCTTTACGCGCACATCGTCCTTCGACACAATACCGTCCATGAACCTTGCCTTGACATTAAGAGCGCCTGCGCCCTTAATCGTGATGTCATCCTTGCTGAAAATAACGCCGTTCGGCTCGCCGTCCGCGTCAAGCGCGTACTTTTCGCCGCCCGAAAGCTCGTTTACAGTTCCGTCCGCAAGCACTATGCTTGCGCGCGGGCTGCACTGCTTAACATAAATAGCCGCGCCGGTTTCGTTATGGATACTGGCGTTGCTGAGAATCAGCGTCACTTCGCCGTCAAACTCGCTGTCAACGATAAGCTGACCGTTGCTGAGCGAGCCGGTAATCTCATACTCGGCGGGGACGATAAAGGTAATCGTGCTTCCGTCGATAAAAACGCCTTTATCATTGCAGACGATTCCGTCGTCGGAAAGCGTAACGGGAATTGTTTCGGCAAGCGCCGCGCCGCAGACAAGAACCAGCAATGCACCTATCATGAATGAAATGAGCCTCTTCATTTGTATGAAGTGTACCCCATGTCAAGTACAAAATTTGCTTAGTGGTAGTTCGTCCGCGACGAATTGTGATATACTGCTCCCGCTTTGCCGGTGCTGAGGATAGGGCAACGCTGAGGAGCGACCCGAGCG
>JAQWCW010000006.1 GCA_028705775.1 Eubacteriales bacterium | reverse complement strand
TTGGTGCACAGCTAGCTGTGCACCAAAGTCGTAGCAACAACATGCCGATGCGCCCTCTCCACTGGGCTTCCCCTAGGGAGTTCCTTCGTGAATACTTCACTGTCCAAGATGTTTGACAAACCTACAAACGCGTAAAACCGTAAGAACGGATATATGCTCGAAATATGTAAAAAACGCGGGGCGGCAAATGAACTTCGCCCCGCTCGCTGAACTTTGCGCCGCCGCCTTAGCCTAAATACGCAATCGGAAGCTGTCGGCTCGCTATTTTTTATCCTTGCCTTTTGTGAATATTCCGCCCGTCATTTCGGTCATTGTGCGCTTCATGCGCTTGAATGTGCCGCCGCCCGAGCGGGCGTTTAGAACCGAGAACACGATAAGCAGCAAAACGGCTATTCCCAGAACAATCAGAATTCCCGTAACAACGCCGCTTCCACCGCTTTTTTCGCTTTCCTCCGTATTGTCAACCCCGCCCGTAACGTCGCCGTATACGGCGCTTTTCATTACGTTTGCCATCATCGAGGTCGAGTCGAGAACGAGGTCTTTTTCTATCGTGTGCGTTCCGAATTCGAGCAGGATTGCGCGGGGCATCAAATCCTGATTATAAGTGCCCTTGCCTATATAAATATCCTTGATTAAGCCGGGATACAGCTCGTCCGCCGCAGCCTTAACTCCGTAGGCGAACTCGCGGTTGCTCTGCGCGTTCGGGTTTGAGCGCCCCACAAGAAGGCGCACCATTGAAATCTCCTGCCCTTCAACCGTGTTTTCGTATTCGGCAGGGTCGGGGATTCCGTCGCGGTGAACGTCAATCAGCACGTCCGGCGACTCCTTTACAAGCTGCGCTGCCGTTTCCCTTGAGCGGCGGTATGCGGCGCTGTCGTGCGGCAAATGCGTTTCATCGCTCATTATTACGGAAACGCCCTCGCTTTCCAGCGCTTCGGCAAAGGAGTGGGCAACGTCGTAAATTCCGCCGTGTCCCTCTATGCTGGATGTTCCGTCCGTCGGCTCGTAGCTTTCGTCGCTGTGCGTGCAGTATATTGCAATCAGCGGCGTTTCGCTGAAAACTGCAATCGCGTCCGCCGCGCGCAGAAAGCTTGCGTCCGGAAGCTTTACCTCGCCCAAATTTTCAGCTTCAGCCGTAAGCGAGGCGGCGTCAACGCCCGTCACCCTGTAAAGAATATTTTTGCCGGAGAGGTATTCGTCGCCCTGCGAAGGCTCGTAAACGATTCGGGCAATCGTTTCGCCGTTTGATTTCAGCTCGTATACATTTTCGGGCGCGGCAAGAGCGCCTATGGGCATAAGAAGTAAAAGCGCGAGCAGCGCAGCCGCCTTTTTCAACGCCCTCCCTCCTTTTTGCGCCTCATCATGAGCAGCTCGTTTTGCTCGGCGCTCTTTGACGCGCGCGATATTCTCTCGACGATTTCGCCTATGATTTCGCTCAGCAGAACGGCTATCAGCCCCGAAACCACTATTGAATCAAGAATTCCAGCCGAGCCTATCACAAGCCGCTGGTCGATGCCTTTTCCCCAGTTCAGCGCAGCCACGAATACGTCCGTCAGAATAAGCCCCAAAACTGCGCAAATGAAGGAATTGCGCCTTGAGCGGCTTACTATGTATGCGATTATTCCCGCCGCTATTCCGTATGTGTAGTTCGGGTCAAGCACAATCTGCTCCGGCTCGCTCGGCATCAGCGCGCCCAGCCCATAGATTGCGGCGGCTGTAAGAACCGTGCCTATCAGTGCGTTCAGGCGCTCCCTTCCCTCGCACTTTATCAGAAGCCAAACGCATACTCCCAAGGGAATGAGCGCTCCGCCGATGTTTACGGAAACAGACCCTATTTCGATGTTCGGCACGAAGGAAAGCCCGATTATTGCCGCTATCAGGACAAGCGCCCACTTGTCGTTCATCCGCATTTTGTCCATTACCCTTTGCCCGACGCCGAACAGCAGCAATACAAAAACCGCCATCAGAAGTATCATTCCGAATGACATAAACTTCACCAACCTTTCGGTTCGGTTAGTCTTTGCAAGCCGGCGCCTGTTTATGCCGCATTTGACATATTGACTTCACGGGTTATAATGATAAAAAAACACGGAGGATAGCATGAGCAATATAAATAACTCAGCAGCGCTTTCCGATGAGGAAGCGTTTCGGGAAAAGGTTTTGACTACTTTTATCAAGGACGGACGGCTTACGAATATACCCGTGAAATCAAAAAAGCGCGCCGTCGTGCTCGATTACATTGCCGAAATGTTCGAGCCTGAGCGGCGCTATACCGAAAAAGAGGTAAATGAAATTATTCTCACGCTTCACGAGGATTACTGCTCGATTCGCCGCGAAATGGCGGACACGGGCAGAATCAACCGCAAGGACGGAATCTATTGGCGCGATAAGTAGGCTATAAATCTATTCCCGCTTTCCTTGCCTGAGCGCAGAGCATTCTGACGGGGATTGTGTATTCCTGCCCGTCCTTTATGAAATGCGTTCCGCACTGACGGAAGGAAAATCCCACGCCCTGCCGCTCGCATTGCCCGCGCACGTCAAGCACCCAAGCATAGTCAAGCGGGCGCGCGTCCTTATCGGACTCGCCGCCGACAATAACGTATTCCGCGTTGGAAAGGTATTTTTCTATATCCATTCTTTCGAGCATCGGCTGGCAGTCGATGTTCCTGTGCTTAATCGGAACGGAGCAAAACACGGGAAGCCTTTCGTCGGCGGCTCGCTGGTTTTCCACTGTGCAGCCGATTACAACGTTGTCGTAGCCTTCGCCCCAGTCGGGGGGAAGGCATTTTTCAATCCGCGTTATGCGCTTTGTCAGGAACATGAAGGTAAGGTCTTGCCTCTCCTTTATTATCTCCCACGCGTCTTTCCGCCATTCGTCGGCGTCCTCAAGCAGGAAATCGGAGGAAAAGCAGACGTACACGAGCTGATTGCCCTTCATTTTGTATTCGCCTTTTTTGTCCTTCCGAATCGGTCTGTCAAAGCCGTCAAGGCGGGTTATATCCTCGGTGTTTACGCCGCGCTTCAAATCGCCCTTATGGATGTAGCAGAATTTGCAGCCCTCGCTATATCTTTTGCAGCCGCGCCACGGGTCCCATCTTGCCATCAGTTTTCCTCCTGCGTTTTGAGGGTAACGGACATCGCTACGGGGTTGTGGTCGCTGTTTGCAAAATCCAAATCAATCGTCTTTACGCTGTCAACGCTTATGTTGTCGGAAACGATGAAGCCGTCGATGATGTAGAAATCCATATTGGTTTTGTCGCCGGTGTAGGCTGTCGCAAGGGAGCGGCAGGAGGGAACCTGCGCGTCAAACGCATATGAAAACCCTTCCGGCAGCTCGCTGTTTTTAAGAATACTGGGCACGAAAAAGCCTGTTTTTGCCATTGAAAACGTTCCCGCGCCTTCAAAGGTCTGGTTGAAATCGCCGCCAGCGATTACGTAGTTGCCCTGCTCGCGCTCCGCCTCCATGAGCGCAAGAAGCATTGCCGTCTGGCGGGCGCGCCCGTCGCCGTCGTCATAGGCTTCCAGATGAAGGTTTATGATGACGAGCATTTTTTCGCTTCCCTCAAGCGGAATGCGCTGAATGAGCAGGCAGCGCTTCAAATTGGCTATTCTCACGGGCCATGAAAAGGGATTCGGCAGGGTTATCCGCTCCGACGAGTAGGGGTCGAAGCCGGAAAGCGTCACAATTCCGCTTCTCACCTTGCCCATAGGGGGCAGGGGAATCGGAACGAAATCGCAGTAGTAATTATATCCAATCGCGCCGTAAAGCCCAAGCCCGCTTTGGTAGCGCTGATACTGGTTTACGTTGAAGCTCCTGTCGGAGTCAACGTCAACCTCCTGCAAAAGATATATGTCCGCGTTCTGTTCCTTGAGGAAGGAGCAGATTGCCTCAGTGTTATCCTCAACCTCCTGCCGGCTTTCGGGCTTTGAGCGCTTGCCGCCGTCCATGAAAAAGTCCTGCGTCTTGTCAAGACCGGAATAACCTGTGTTGAAGGACACTAGCCTGAGCGCGTCCCCGATAGCTATGCTTTTCTTTTCCGCGCCGTCCGTAACGCTTGCCACGCTGATTGCCGCCGGTCTGTATTCGGTCAGAGTAAGATAGCCTATAAACAGCACGGCAAGAATCACAATGGAGCATACCAAAATCAAGAGGATTTTCAGAAAATTCTTCATTTGTTCAGCCTTTCAAAGCGTATTGGTTGCGGCTTTCGTAGCTTTTGCCTTAAACCTTTATCTGCATTATATCATCAGCCGCTTATATTGCAAGCGGAATAAATTATGGAAAACAAATTAAAAATCGGGCGTTTCCGCCCGACTGATGAATGAATTTGATGTTAGCCCTTGAGTATCGTCAATCGTAAATCTTTCTGCCGTGCATATCGGGAATGAGCGTCAGGCGATGGTAATAGGTGTTGATTACGTCGCGCCATTCGCGGGCGTTTACCGTCTGGGCAGCGAAGCGCTTTTCGATGCGCTGAGCCGCGCCAGAGGGCAGCTCGGGGATAAGCGCCTTGAAATCCGCCTCCATTTTTTCCGCTTCCTCAGCGCCTTCAAAGTGGTCGTCGTATATGCGCTGCAAAAGTGTGCGCCCGTCCTTCATTATATGGTTATAAGGAACGCGGTGGAAGAACAGCAGAAGGTTTTCGGGGCAGGTGCTGACGCTGTCGTACATATCGCCTGTTTCCTTAGGGTACTGCGCCGTCATGCCCGTTCCGGTCATTGAGCGGTCGATTCCCGTCGCCTCGTGATTGGAGCGGTGGTATGTTCCCCACTTCATGTATTCGTAGCCCTCGGGGCTTGGCCCGTAGTGCAGCCCCGTATTGACCATGAAGCCGAGACCGAGCGGCGAGGTATAGCGCTCGTATATTCCGCGGGAGCGCACCATCATATCCGCAAGCTTTCCGATTGCCTTGCAGTCGCTGCCGAAGGTGAGCGTGAGGAAATCCCGAGCCATTTCGAGCGGGCTTTTTTGAGACCCGAACGCAGTTTTGCCGTAGGCGTAGAGGTTTGCGCAGGCAAGGTCGTGTCCGCACCAGTTCTCGTCGTCGCCCAGATTGGTAACGGCGCAGATAGCCTCAATGCTGTCCTTGGGAAGCTGCCCGAGTACCTCCGCGAAAAGCTCCTGCATGAAGTACAAATCAATCTGCTGACCGGTGTACTCCTGCGCAAGCTGCAATTCCAGAGCTTTTCTCGTTCTGGGCATTGCGAAAAGCAGCGGAGAGAGCGGCTCGCGAACCTGAAAATCGACAGGCCCGTTTTTGATTTGCAGTATAACGTTGTCCTCAAACTGACCGTCAAGGGGCGTATAGGTGTCGTATGCCGCCTTTGGTCTGTCCTGCGAATGGTCGCGCCAGTCCTGACGGCAGTTGTACACGAAGCAGCGCCATATAATCTTGCCGCCGTGCGGCTTGATTGCGCGCGCGAGCATATTCGCGCCCTGCGAATGGCTTCTGCCGTACTTGAACGGGCCGGGGCGGAACTCACTGTCCGCCTTTACGAGAAAGCCGAGAAAATCGGGGATGTACTCGTAAATTTCGTCGCAGCGCTTTTTCCACCAATCCTCAACGCGCTTATCCTCAGGGTCTGCGGTTTCAAGCCCGCAGGTAACAGGCATCGCGTAGTCGATTGAGATTATGAGCTTGATTCCGTATACGCGCAGGATGTCCGCAAGCTTTTTCAGCTTGGGCAGGAAGCGCTCTGTAAGCAGCATATCGGCGGGGGAGTGGACGTTTACGTTATTTATGCATACCGCGTTGATGTGCGCGCTTGCGAGCATTCTTGCGTAAAAGGTTATGCGCTTTTCGTCATAGCAAAGCTCGTTTCCTTCAAAGAAAAAGCTCTTTCCCGCGTAGCCGCGCTCAACCGAGCCGTCCATATTGTCCCAGTGGTCGAGCATTCTTATGGGATAGCGAGGGCTGAAATCGCCCGTGTCAGGCTTTCTTTTGCAGGCGGCAGCCTCAAGAACCTCGTGCGCCCCGTAAAGCACGCCCGTTTCGCCGCCGGAAATAACATATCCGCCGTCTTTCTCCGTTACGGAATAGTCCTCTCCTTCATGCGAGGGCTTCACCGATACGGTAAAATCGGCTGAAAGCGCTTTAAGCCCGCTTTCAAGCTCAAGCCTTGCCGCTTCCGCGGCGTTTACGGCTTGGGGCGCTTCCTTGGGCAGATAGGGCAGCCATGCGTTGGTGAATTGCGAGTTCATTATTTTGCCTCCGCCTTATCAATTGCTTCCCAAAGCCCCGTCATGTACATTGCGCCGAGCGCGCGGTCGTACAGTCCGTAGCCGGGCAGCGCAATCTCGTCCCAAATCATTCTGCCGTGGTCGGGACGGATAGGGCCGTCAAAGCCCTCGTCATGCAGCGCCTTTATGATTCCGTAAATATCGAGCGAACCCTGAGAGGTAATATGCGCGGTTTCGTCGAATTGCTTATCGCCCTGAAAGATGATGTTGCGCACGTGCGCGAAATGGATTCTGCTTGCAAATGCGTGAATCATGTCAATCAGGTTGTTTTCAGGATTCGAGCCGAGCGAGCCGGTGCAGAGGGTAAGACCGTTAAAAGGCGCGTCGACTGCGTCAAGCAGGCGCTGAATCTTCTTCTTGCCCGTGATTATGCGCGGAAGCCCGAAAACCGGCCATGCCGGGTCGTCGGGATGGATTGCCATCTTTATGTCGTACTTTTCGCATACGGGCTGGATTGCTCTGAGGAAGTATACGAGGTTCTGAAAAAGCTTTTCCTCGTCAACGTCCTTGTACATCTCGAAAAGCTCCTTGAGATGCTCCATTCTCTCAGGCTCCCAGCCGGGCATTACAAAGCCGTCCGACTTTTGCTGCATGGAGGAGAAAAGGTCGTCAACGTCAATCTTGTCAACCTCGCGCTGGTCGTAGGACAGGACGGTTGAGCCGTCCGCACGCGGCTTTTTAAGGTCGCTGCGCGTCCAGTCGAACACGGGCATGAAGTTGTAGCAGATTAGATGCTGGTCGTTCTTTCCCAGCATTTCAAGCGTCTTTACATAGTTGTCTATATATTCGTCGCGCCTGCCTGAGCCGATTTTGATATCGTCGTGTATGTTGACGCTTTCGATTCCGCTCAGCTTGAGCCCTGCGTCCTCGATTTCCTTGCGGAGCTTCAGATAATCCTCCTGCTTCCATACCTCGCCCGGCATAGTTCCATAAAGCGTGGAAATCACGCCCTCAACGCAGGGAACCTGGCGGATGCTTTTAATGGAGACGGAATCAAATCCGCTCCCAAAGTACCGCATCGTCATATGCAGCATACTTTTCCTCCTCATTTTGCCATGGAAAGCAAAATTAATAGCTACCGATACAATTAGCTATTCGTTACCGAATGCGTTTTTCCTGCCTGCTGTGCAGTTTTGATATATAAATTATACAAATTATTTTGGAGGCGTAGAATGAGCATTTCCGATACCGTTTCAAAGTTCTCGGGGCTTACCGATATACTCGCCTGCCCGATATGCAGAAAGCCGTTTGAAGCAAGGGGCGCGTCGCTTGTGTGCTGCGGCGGCCATACCTTTGATATGAATAAGCGCGGCTATGTCAACATGGCTCCGCAGGCGAAAAACGCGGATTTCAAATATGACGCGGAGCTGTTTGCGGCAAGGCGCAGAGTGCTTTCGGGCGAGTTCTATCTGCCCGTTATGAGCGCCCTTTCGGAGTTTGTCAAGGAAGGCTTTGCAGCCGCCGATGTTGGCTGCGGAGAGGGCAGCTACCTCAAATATTTATCCGAAAACTCGCCTTCAAGCGCGCGGCTTTTCGGCTTCGACCTTTCCCGCGACGGCGTTGCCGCGGCAGCGCCCTGCGCCCCTCGCGCCGCTGTGTGCGTTGCCGACCTCAGACGCCTTCCCGTTGCGGACGGAAGTCTCGACATAATCTTTAACGTTCTGACGGGCGCGGATTATGCCGAGTTCGGGCGCGCGCTCAAGGATGGCGGAAGGCTTGTAAAGGTCGTTCCGGCAGAAGGATACCTGAAGGAAATCCGCGCACTTGTCAAGGACTCGCTGATTCATAAGCAGCAGGAGACGGAAAGAGTGGAGGAGTACTTCAGAACAAGGACAAGCAATATTGAGAAAATACAAATCAGAAATACGTTTTCGCTGAGCGCCGACTATGCTTCGGATTTTCTGAAAATGACGCCGATGACCTTCGGAGGCAGAGCCGACGGAATCGCCGCCGCCGATATAAAGGAGATAACAATCGCGCTCGATATTCTTTCCGGTCAGCCGCTTAGATGATAACCTTGTTTTTCGTCTTGTAAACGCGCAAAAAGTGTGATATTGTGTTATCAGCGTTAAGTCTGTGTTAATTCCGGAGGAAGCTTGCGTAAAGCGCCTCCTGCGCGCAGAATGCCTAGCTTTCGCTTTTACATTTGCGTAAGGGGGATACCAATGTCATTTATGAATGTCCTTTCTCTCTTTGGAGGGCTTGGACTATTTCTTTTTGGAATGAAAACCCTCGGCGAGGGTCTTGAGCGCGCCGCCGGCTCAAAGCTGCGCAATCTGCTTACGGTGCTGACGAAAAACCGCCTTCTCGCAATGCTCGTCGGCATACTGATAACCGCCGTAATGCAGTCCTCGTCCGCAACTACGGTTATGGTCGTCGGCTTTGTCAACGCCGGTCTTATGAACCTTGTTCAGGCAATCGGCGTCATAATGGGCGCTAACATCGGCACAACCGTAACCTCGCTAATGCTCTCCGTCGATATTGATTTCGGCGCGATATTCTGCTGCGCGGGAATGCTGCTTCTCTTTATCGGTAAAAAGGAAGGTCTTAAGCAGGCGGGAACGGTGCTTATGGGCGCTGGCATTCTGTTCGTCGGAATGAACCTGATGTCCGAGTCGATGGCGCCGCTTCGCGAGTGGGACGGCTTTACCAATGTGCTTACAGGGCTTAAAAACCCGCTTATCGGCGTTCTTGTCGGCGCGGGAATAACCGCCGTTATCCAGTCCTCCGCCGCTTCAATCGGTATTTTGCAGGCGCTTTCAGCTTCGGGGCTTATCGGGCTTGACTGCGCCGTGTTCGTGCTTTTCGGTCAGAATATCGGAACCTGCGTAACCGCGCTGCTCGCCGCTGTCGGCGCTAACCGCACCGCCCGCCGCGCCGCCGTGGTTCACCTTATGTTCAACGTTATCGGTACGCTTATATTCCTGTTGATTGCAATCTTTGTTCCGTTTGCGGACTGGATTGCGGCGCTTGCGCCCGACCAGCCGAAGCTCCAGATTTCCCTTGCTCACATAGTGTTTAATATAACCACTACGGCGCTCATGCTCCCGCTTGCCGGAGTGCTTGAAAAGATAGCCTGCTTCATCGTTCCCGGAAGCGACCCCGTTGTCGAGGGCAAGCGCCTCAAGTATGTTGACGAGCGTATGCTTCAGTCGCCGCCAATCGCCGTTGCGCAGATATTCAAGGAAGTAAGGCGCATGGGAACAATAGCGCAGAGGAACATACTAGCCGCTATGGACTGCTGCCTCAAGTGCGAGGCTCCACCCGAAAAAGCCAAGCAGATAGAGGATACCGAGGAGGTTATCGACTATCTCAACCATGAAATAACGCACTATCTTGTAGAGGTCAAGGCGCTTGACATAAGCGAGAAAGACCAATCGACGGTAGGCTCGTTCTTCCATTTGATTAACGACTTTGAGCGCATAGGCGACCATGCCGAGAACCTGCTTGAAATTGCGCAGTCGCGAATTGAAAAGAGCATAAAGTTCACGGACAAGGCAAACAACGAGCTTGCCGAAATGTGGGCGCTGATAACGCTCCAGCTTGACGAGGCGCTCCGCATTTTCAGGGAGCAGATAAGTGACCCGAAGGTGCTTGCCATCGTCGAGGAGCGCGAGCAGAAGATTGACGATATGACGCAGAAGCTGCGTGATAACCATATCGAGCGGCTCAAGAGCAAGAAATGCACCGCCAAATCGGGAATGCTCTACTTCGACCTTATCAATAACCTTGAGCGCGTTGCCGACCATTGCACGAATATTGCAACCTCCGTCCGCGACGCCGATATTTCCGTAAAGAAAAGGGCGTAAGGCGCTCGCCTGAAATCAGCATAAGCAAAAGCGGGATAACGAAAATTTACGTTATCCCGCTTGTTTTTGCCTTTGTTTGCCCTTATGATTCCGATACGAGCTTGATAATTTCCTTTTGCGCCGCCTGCCCCTCTGGAATCGGGTAGAGCGGATAAACATGGTCCATCATTTCGCCCACATGGATTTCCGTGTCGACTCCCGCCTCCGTAAGCCTGTCGCGGAGCTTGAGATTGTCGTAGTAGAAAATCTCGTGCGTTCCGACATAAATGCTAACGGGCGGAAGTCCGGCAAAATCGCCGTAAAGCGGCGAAATCCTGTAATCGTGCAAGTCCTCGCCGTCCGCCCACGTTTTTCCGAGCAGAATCGCGCAGTCGTAGTCAAGCATTGCGTCGATTTCGTTCAGCTCCTTAGCGCCGCCGCCCAAATCGACCCAAGGGGAGATTAGCACAAGCCTCTGCGGCAGCGGCAGGGAACGCTCCTTTATTTCAAGCGCCAAAGCGAGCGCAAGCCCGCCTCCCGCGCTGTCGCCCATGAATATGATTCTCTCCGGCGGCGTTTCCTTTATCAAATCGCGGTAGAAGTCAAGCATAAGCCTGTGCGCGTCCTTGAAGGTGTGCCTCGGCAGCATCGGGTAATTCGGCACAACCGCGCCGCAGCCCGTTTCGTCGCACAGGCGCAGAATCATCTTCCAATGATAAGGGTTGATTTGGTTGATATAGCCGCCGCCGTGAATATACACAACGGTTGGCTTCTTCGGGTTATCTGCGCGGGATACAAAAATTTGCATTCCCGAAACGCGCTTTTCCGTAAGCGCCCTTCCGAATATTGCGAATATAGGCAGACGGCAGTTGTCCTTATTCGTTTTTGTATCCTGAAGCTGCTTTTTTATTACGCTTACTGACATCTTGGTTGCAAATAGTATTTCCTCGGCGATATGAGCTCCGACCGACTTTTTCATTTTTCGCTCCCTTCGCGCGCCGAGCGGCGAAGAAATCGCAGGCTCAGGCACGGGCTGTATACATTATAGCATTTATGCGGCGGTTTGGCAAAAGTTTTCACCGCGCGCCGATTTTGGGGGCAAAAAAAGCAGCCGCTTCATATACGAAACGGCTGCAAATCTCTAATCTGAAACTGGTTTTATGTGCGTTTTACTCGGCGCTTCCGTTGCTGTTTGCGTCGCTTTTGTCGTCGGAGCTATCGAGCTGGGAGAAGTCGATTTTGGGCGCGTTGTCCTCGTTGGGCTTCCATGCGCTGTCGGGCATCGCCTTTTCCTTCTCAAATTCGGCTACGGGGTCGGACTCTCCGCTGTTATCGGCAGGGGCGCTTTCGGTTTCGGCGGGCGCTTCCGCCTTCTGAGACTGCTTTTCGGACTGCTTCGCGGCGCGTGCGGCTGCCTCAGCCTGACGGCGCTCCTCAATCTGCTTCTGAATGCCCTCAATCTGCGCCTTCGCGTCGGAGATTTCGGTCATCGTCGCCTTTATATCGTCCGGCAGCTCGGCGCCCGACTCAAAAGCAGTGTAAACCTGCTGCACAAGGCGCTTGTCAAACATACCGATGCGGCTCTGCAAATCATTAATCTGGGAATTGAGCTTAGCCGTGTCAGTCCAGCTCTGCATGGATTTGTTCAGCGATTCAACACCGGTAACTACTTTTTTCTTAAGCTGGTCAAAGAATGTTTCAGCCATAATAAATCTCCTTTACAAATGCCGTCCTTATTTCTTCCTATTGCGCGCTGTTTCGCGCTTTATAGGGCTTGCTCTCTGCCCGTTTCAGGGTATATCATGACGGTAACTATATGATACAGTCTATTGAGTTGTTTGTCAAGAAAACAGCTTTCAGCCGCTGTTTTAAGAATAATAAACATATTTGAGCAATGCTGGGAGCAAATGCGGGCGCGCTTTCGTTTATTCTGTGCAGACGCCAAGGCTTTCCGCCTTCGGCGCTGCCCGTTAGTTTTGATTGACAATTCATCCATAAAATCGTAAAATCAATTATGAGTAAACGGCAGACGGCGCTGACAACTGAAACGCTGTTTTTACCGGCTTCCGATTGTTTTTACATAATACCCATTAAGGAGATGTGCTTATGAAGGTTAACAGGGCTTCACGTCCGCTTGCGGTTGTTATTGCGTTACTGGTGCTGCTTTTTGCGCTTCCTGCGCTAGCGGAGCAGCATACCGAGGATATGCAGACCGAAACCTTCGCGGAGGGCACACAGAACCGCTGGGGGTATGTTGACGTAAAGGGCGGCGTAAACCTGCGCAGAAAGGCGAACACGCGCAGCACCCTTGCCGGAAAGATTAAGAACGGCGTTATGGTGTTCGTCTACGAGGCTGCGGGGGACGACGACGGCGAATGGCTTGTCGTTGACCATAACGGCTCAAAGGTATACGTGCTTGCGGAGTATATAAAGATTCTGACTGCCGAAAGCAGCCTTAAATACAACAATACGCTTAAAAATCCTATGCCGACCCCCGCGCCGTCCGAAACGCCCGAGCCGCAGCCTGCAGCAACGCCTGCACCCATGACCGGCGGAGATGACGCGGAGAATTTGCCGGAAGCCACCGCCGAAACTGAACCTGAGGAGCCTGAAAGCCTTGGAAATGAAGGCGAGGGCGATGAAACCCCCGACGAGGGCTACGGCGACGAGGATTATACGCAAGCCGAGCCTGCAAATGATGACGAGCCTGTCGGCGGCGACGAACCTGTCGGCAACGTGCTTGACCTTTCCGACGGCGGGGACGAGGATGAACCCGAGGAAGAGCCGAGCGAGCTTGTCGAGGGTTCTTCTCCCGAAAAAACCGAGCCTGCCGTAATCAGCGCTCAGCTTCCTACTGAAAAAATGGACGCAGTTGCCCTTGCGGTATTAAACGGGCTGCCCGTCCGCAATAATCCTATGCAGTATGCGGCTATAACCGGTTATCTTTCCGAGGGCGACCCCGTCCGCGTTACCGCCGAGGTTACGGGCGAGGATGGCAAGGTGTGGTACGCCGTATCGTATAAGGGCGTTTGGGGCTATGTTGCCTCCGAACTGCTTGCTTTCGTTTCCGATACCGCTCCCTATGCCGGCGCGCTTGCCTCCGCAAACGTCGAGCCGCTTATGTATGACGTCACCCGCGATTCGATTTTCGGCTATGTTACCTCCGCCTCCCTGCTTATGCGCTCCGAGCCGGACGCCGCCGCCGATAACGGAATCACGCGCCTTGCAAAGGACGCTCTGGGAATGATTGTTTCCTATGACGATACGTGGGCGGAAATAGTCTCCGGCGAGAACGAGGGCTATGTAAGCGTTAAGTATTTCAAGCCCTATACGCTTGGCGAGGTCAGCAATCTTCTGAGCAATAAGGAGTTTGCGGACGCGATTGCCGCCTTCCCCATCCCTGAGGACGTGATTGCTCAGTAAGCCTTATAAGTATGCTCCTATGCCGCTCTCCTAATCGGGAGCGGCTTTTTCTTGCCGAAAAAGTTTTAAAAAAACTTTTGAAAAAGTGTTGACTCTGACGCAACGTAATAGTTTATACTCCGTTTGTGCACAAGAAAAGGAGTACTCCGAAAGAAAGGGTGACGCGGATGAAAAGCGGGAAGGAATTCACGGTAAGCGAGGTTGCCGCCCAAAGCGGCGTTACGGTAAGGGCGCTGCATTACTATGACTCTGTGGGGCTTCTTTGCCCAAGCAGGGTAACGGAAAGCGGCTATCGTATGTACGACGGGGACGCGCTTCTTCGGCTTCAGGAAATTCTTTTCCTTCGCGAGCTTGATTTTTCGCTCACCGAGATACGGGACATTCTTGAAAGCCCCAACTACACCCGAAACGAAGCGCTTAGCAAGCAAAGAGAGCTTCTCCGGCTCAAACGCGAGCGGCTGGACGGGCTTATCGGGCTTATAGGCGAAATGCTTGAGGGTAAAAACGAAACGAATCTTGATAGATTCAATGAAAGGGAGATTATTATGAAGAAAAATGAGTTTGCAAATGAAGTCAAGGAGCGCTGGGGAAATACCGCGCAGTTTGGCGAGTTTGAAAAAAAGACCTCCGGCTACGGAGAAAAGGAATGGAAGAACATGGACGATGCAATGAGCGCAATGCTCGATAAGGCTGCGGCTATCCGCAACGAAAAGCCTGACGGAAGCGCCGGTCTTGCGTTTGCAAAGGAGTGGCAGCAGTTCATCAGCGAGAATTACTATCCTTGCGACGACGCAATGCTTGCAAATCTCGGAATGATGTACACTGCGGACGAACGCTTCATGAAGAACATCAATTCCCACGGCGAGGGAACGGCTGAGTTCCTGAGCGCGGCAATTGCGGCTTACTGCGCAAGGTGAAAAGCCTGAAAGGCATTTCAGTAAACGGTATCGCAGCTTTGCGGTGCCGTTTATTTTTGTTTGCCCTTATTGATACCCGCCTTTCTCTGTGCTATAATTTGCTTAACAAGAACATACGTTCACCAAAAATTCGTAAGAAGTATGCCTTGTACGGAAGGATTTGCTGCGGCTATGGAGAAAACGCGGCATGGATTAGCGAGACGACGAGCGAATCAGCGGCGGCTTCCCTGAGCCGCGCGTATACATTTATTGGAGTGATGCTGATGACGGTAGGCGAGAAGGTGCTGGAGCTTGCGCGGCTTATTTGCGCAATTGACGAAAGCATGAGCGCCGCGAGAACGGACGACGCAAAGGAAGAGCCGCGCGCCGGTGAAAGCGATGTGGATATTTTCGTTTTCTGCTCTGAGATTCCGCCGATTGACACGCGCGAGGCGGTTTACCGCAAAGCGGCGGAGCTTGGCGTAATTGTCAAGCAGATGTGCGTTTGCGAAAACTGCGTCTGGGGAACGGGCGATATGCTTGAAATTGACGGCGTTGACGTAATGCCGATGTACTTTACGAAGCGCGAAACGGACAGCTTTGCTTCGGAAATTGCCGCCGGAAAGCGCGTTTATAACGAGGGCGGCTTTTATCCCGTCGGCCGTCTTATGAGCTTTATACAGATGACTCCGCTTTGCGGCGATGGTTATGCCGGCTCGCTCAAGGCTAAGTGGCAGACCTATTCCGAAAAGCTGCGCAGGGCAATGATTTCTGAGCATATGGGCAGGCTGTGGCAGGACGAGGACTTTACCCGCGCAAGCCAGAGGCGCGACCCCGTATATCTCCATCAGGTGCTTGAAAGCGCCCTTGATTCCGCTCTGCTTGTGCTTTACGCGGTCAACAGAACGTATTTTCCGAGCCGCAAACGGACGGAGAAATTCATAAACGGCTTTGAAATAAAGCCGGAGAATTTCTATGCGCGCCTGCTTCGAGTGCTTTCGCTTGCCGCCTTTCCGGAGTCTGTTCCGGAGGCTGTAAGCGAGTGGAAAGCGCTTGGCGGCGAGCTGCAGAGGCTTGCTGAAGGCGCGCTTTCGGACTCGCGGTATTTTGACGTTTATGACGGCTTCCCGCCGCTTTCAGGCGAGCGCTTTACTCTCCGCATTGTAAGGGAATCGGACGCGGAGGACTTGCTTTCGTGCTATTCGGACGAAAAGGCTCTGCCGCTTTTCAACGCGGATAACTGCTCGCGCGGCTTTTATATGAAAACGGCTGACGAAGTAAGGCAGTACATCAATATATGGCTATGGGAGTACGGCAATCGCGGGTATGCGCGCTGCGCTGCCGTTGATAATGCAAGCGGAAAAGCAGTCGGAACGATTGAGCTTTTCGACGCGGGGGAGAAGAACGGCATTGAGCACGTCGGAATACTCAGGCTTGATTTGGCGTCCGGCTATGAAAACAAGCGGGATATATCGGATATTCTGAGAACCGTTATACGGAAGATTGCCTTTGCTTTTGGGCTTAACGCAATCCTGACTAAAGCGCCTGAGGCGGGCGCGGCTCGGCGTGAGCTGCTTTCCGAAATCGGCTTTCGCGAAACGGAAAACGGCGAGTTCGTTCCGTTTGACGATTGGTATTTCGGGCTTCTGAGCGAAATCAGGCTTTGATTTTCGCCGCCTGCTTATGCGCTGCGGTTAGCAAAAAAACATTGAAAAACCGCTCAGCCAAAGCAAATAGGCATATAATCTGAATCGGCGGATGGGCGCTTGCCCGTCCGTCGGTTTTCTGTTCTAGAGTGCTAAAAAATGGCATTCATTCGGACGCGCCTGACAGGAGATAAAGCATGAAAAACGAATTCATTGCGCCTGATTATTATGAGGACTTTATGTGCAAGTGCGGCGAGTGCCGCAACAGCTGCTGCCTTGGCTGGCCTATTTCCGTTTCGATGAAGGAGTATTTTAACCTTATCGGCATCGAATGCTCGGATAAGCTGCACCATGAAATCGAATGCGCCCTGCACCTCCGCGATGAGCCGGAAAGCGGCGATTACGCCGTTATATCGCAGAATTGGCTCGGCGACTGCCCGATGCACGGCAAGGACGGGCTTTGCGCGCTTCAAAGGGAATGCGGGGAGGGCGTGCTGCCGCGCCTCTGCCGCGTTTATCCGCGTCGGCTGGAAGCGGCAGGAGGGCTTAAAAAGGCGGTCTGCTCAAACAGTTGCGAAAAGGTTATCGAGCTGATGATGAACAGGGAAACGCCTCTTTCATTCGGGAAGATATACATTGACGCCGAGCCTGAGATAACGCGCGATATCGACGTAGGTTTCATCCTCTATGAATACGACGCGCTGAAAACGCTCAGGCGCAGAAGCCTTCCGCTTTCGGAGCGGCTGAGGATTATCTGCGGCTTTCCCTGCGTGAACGCGGGGAATGATACGGCTTCTTCGGCGCTCTGCGTGCTTTCGGGAATGCTTCTTTCAATGAGCGAGAACAGCGCCTCGCTCTCGCGGTTCGGCGCGGATTCCTTCCGCCGCTACTCGGGCAGCGGGGCTTTTGAAAGGTATATTAAGGACTCAGAAAGGCTTTCGGCGCTTATGCCGGACTTGGAATCCGCATATGAAAATATCCTCGCGAACCATATGTTCTACGAGGATTTTCCGCTTTCCGACGAGCGAATCGCCGCGCGCGACGAGCGCCTTTCCCTTGCGGCGGTGTACGCCGTCCTGCGCTTTGTTACCGTCGGCTATATGGCTGAAAGAAGCGAGCGGAGCGATTTTGCGGACGCTGCAGCGGGCGCGTTCCGCTTTATCGAGCATACCGCGTTTTATCTGAACGCCGCTGCGGCGCTTCATGCAGTTAAGCTTGCCGATGAAAATGCGGCAGCCGCGCTACTGCTGCTTTGATTCGCTCAGCCATTTATTCAGATTATCGAACACGATTGCAACATGGCAAGCTTTTCAAGCTCCTCGTCCGGTATGCCGAGGCTCTCCGGAATCGCAACCTTCATAATTGCGCCTCCGTTTACTTGTTCCAAGCCGTTTTAAGCGCCGCGTCAGTCTTGTCGGCGTCCGGAGATACGATGAGCGCAATCATTCTGCCGTTTACCGTAACCTTTGCGTTTTCAAGCTTCGGCATTTCGTCCGGCTGATAATCGCGGTATTCCTCCAATTGTGTGGAATGGAAGTCGCTTACGGCTGTTTCGAGCGCCTTTACGTCGCCTTGCTTTGCCGCTGTAAGCAGCAGTATCATTTCGGGCGTTGCGCGGCTTGCGTCCCTGAGCATAACTGCGTCTGCAAGCAGCGCGTCGTCGATGCCGAGGTATTTTGTGATATAGCTTCTGCTCATTTCGTCCAGCTCCTGAAAACCGCAGGAGGCTTTTATCGCGTTAGCGGCTTCAAGGCAGTTCACGGGCGCTTTCTCGGCGGCGCAGCCGCACAGCATAATCAGCAGGGCAAGAAACAGAACAGAAAGCTTTTTCATTTGTATTCTCCTTTATTCTTCCGTATCGGTCGGCGGCTCGGCGGTTACAGCAGGAGCGCCCGTATCGTAGGGAACGGCGTGCTTTTTTATGTATTCGGCTACAAGCTCGCAGCCGTCGCGGTTAAAATGCAGACCATCGCCCGCGGAATACTTCGTGTTGAGGTAGCCGTTTTTGTTCTTCACAAGCCCGTATATGTCGAGATAGTAGATGTTGAACTCGCCGCAGAGCTTTAGCAGCTCCTCGTTGAAAACGCGGTAGCGCCCGGGCGAGCAGTTCTTGTATTTCGCCATTTTGCCCTTTGTCATCGGCGGCGTTCCGAGAACGTAGATTATGGTTTCGGGCAAAAGCGTTGTTATCGTGCTCAGCATATCCGTGTACTCCAGAATAACGTCGCCGGAAAGCTTTTTGTCAAGCCCGTTTGAGCCTAGAAGCAGGTATACCTTCTTCGGCTTGTGGTAGGCTATCGCCTCCGCAAAGGTCGCCTTGGGATTGTCGGGCGTTTCAAATTCATGAAAGTTCGCGGCGGCGCTGGGGCTGAGACCTATCTTGCTCACGAACTCGGCGTTCGTGAACTGCCCGTACATTTCAAGGGATGAAACGATTGAATCGCCCGCAAAAACCGCGTCGTCAAAATAGTCGTCCGCTACCGCCTCAGCCTCGTCAACGTGCGGCGCGGGATAATTGGGCACGAAGATTTGGCTTATCACGATTTCATGCTCGTTATCCTCGCAAAAGGCGGGCGAAACGGAAAGCAGCAATACAATAGCCGTAAGGATTGCAGTTATCTTTTTCATTCTTCCTCCAGCGCGTCAGCCGCAAGGGTAATCAAATCGCGGCTTTCGCCAAGCGTATTTATTCCGTAGAGGCAGAGCAGGGCGTCCGCATTGCTCTTGCGGATTTCCGAAATAATGTCTCCTGTATAATAACGAGCGTCAACGGCATAAATCGTCCCGAAATTCTGAGATAAATACGGGAGCAGCGCGTTTGCATACGAATCCCTTAAAACAAACAGCACCCCGCCTGCGTTATCGTTTGTCAGCTTTATCAGCGCGTGATTGCCGCAGAGCAGACCGGAATACTTGTCCCTGCCGCCCAATGCAGCCGAATCGTTGACTTCCGGCGTTTCCTTGCCGTCAATGATAAGCTTTGTGCCGCTTGCCTCAAAGTATGTAAGCGTATCCGAAACCTGCAGGGGAGAGGGCGAGCGCGCGAAATAGCTGCCTGAGAAGCCCTCGCGCTCATAATACCGCCCGTCGTTTTTGTTTTCAAGCCCCATGGCGGCGCATATTTCCGAATATGCCGCATAAGCGCCCTGCGCCGTCCAATGGTGGTCGGTTTTGTAATAAAGGGCGTCGCCGCCTTTCTTTGCGATAAGCGGCTTCAAAAGCGGTATTGCGGTTATTCCGTCTCCTTTCGCCGCCGATTCGAGCTTATAGCCGTCAGGAATTGGGGCGTAGCGGGGAACGTATTCGCCGTAAACGGAGGATGAGAGGGGAGAAACGCAGATATATCCGCTCGCTCCCGCCGCGCGCGCGATTTCCGCAAACGCTTCGGCGTTTTCCCTGATGTTTTTTTCGGAAATGCTTTTCCCCATTTCAAACATATAGCCGTTTTCGCCTATAAGCACTCCGTTCCGCAGCTGCTTTTGCTGCGCCGATTCATATACGGCGTATGCCGAAACGAACGCGTCCCTCAAGGGAATCTGGTCGGCTATATAGCTCTCGCAGGAGGACATGAAGCGGCTTGAAAGCACGGACTCAAGGGACAATTTCGGCGCGGAGGAAAGCGTTCTGCTCTCCATTTGGCTTACCGTCCTGTCGGGCAGCGCGATTTGCGCGGCGGCAAGCAAAAGGAGCGCGGCTATGGTCATTATGAACAGCGGGCATTTTTTAGCCTTCATTTTGCGCTCCTTTCTCAGAATCTGAAATAGAGGAACGGGTTGTAGCCGGAATTAATGAGCGCCGAGAGCGAGAGGATGATAAGAACAGCCATTGCGGGAAGGCGCACCCACGTTCTTTTCATAGCCGCTTTTACAGCGCCAGTAACCTTCGGAATGCAGAGCAGCACGGCAAGCAGCAGCACAAACGCGTACTGCCTGAGCCAGAAAAGCATTTCGCCGCTTTCCGTAAAGCTGAAAAGCGATGACATAATCGCGGGAAAGCGCGAAAGGTCGTCGGAGGTAAACAGCATCCAGCCGATAAAAACGGCGAAAAGCGTGTAGATGTGCGATATAGTCCTGTGCTTTTCAAGAAAGCCTTTGATGAAGTGCTTTTCGAGCAGAATCAGCAGGAGCATATAAAGCCCCCAAAGCAGGAAATTCAGGCTCGCGCCGTGCCAAAGACCGGTAAGCGCCCAGACGGCGAAAAGGTTCAGCGCCGTCCGCGCTTTTCCGCGCCTGTTGCCGCCCATCGGGATGTATACGTATTCGCGAAACCATTTGCCGAGGGTTATGTGCCATCTGCGCCAGAATTCCGTAACGGAGCGCGAGGAATACGGGTCGCTGAAATTCTGCGCAAAGGTAAGCCCGAGCATTTTGCCGATTCCGACCGCCATCAGCGAATAGCCGAAGAAGTCAAAGTAGATTTGCATTGAGTAGCCAATCATTGCAAGCCACGCGCTGCCCATACCGGCTGCCGCGCCCGCGTTTACCCACAATTCGCCAAGGGGGTTTGCGATAAGCACCTTGAGAGCAAGCCCGCCGAGAAAGGTCAGAATTCCCTTTTCGAGCATTTCGGCAGGCGGTCTGCGCCTTCTGCCCAGCTCCTCTGAAACGTCTGCGTATCTTATGATTGGGCCTGCGATGAGCTGCGGGAACATCAGTATGAACGCCGAAAAGGTAATCGGGTTCTTCTCCGCCGCGATGTCCCTTCTGTATATGTCAACAAGGTACGCCGCCGCCTGAAAGGTGAAAAAGCTTATGCCGAGCGGGAGAGCCACGTCGGGCGCAATTTCGGAAAGCCCGAGCAGCTCGAATAAAAAGCCTATATATTTATAGTAAAACAGCGCGCCGAAGTTAACCATGCAGCCGATTATTAGATACATCCGCGCCTTATTTCCCTTTGATGAGGATATCAGGCGGGAAAGCAGATAATCAAGCGCGAGAATCGCCGCAATGAGCGGAACATAGGCGATTTCGCCCCACGCGTAAAAAACTATGCTCGAAAGCAGCAGAAACGCGTTCTGAAAGCGGTTCGGCAGAATGTAATGTAATATTATGACTATCGGCAAAAAGTAAAGGAGGAACGTAAGGCTTGAAAAAAGCATTCCGTTTCCTCCTTCGTATAAAAGCTATGATGATTTTACCGATAACTCCGTTTGTTGTCAATCCTTCAAGAAATACTCAAATACGCTTCCGAGCGAGCAATGCAGCACAAGCTGCGCTTTTCTGTCGCCGGACGTCGCGTCGCGGTTGATAAGCGCCATGCGTCTGCCTGTGTAAGCGTCTATAAGCCCTGCGGCGGGGTATACCGTAAGGCTTGTTCCGCCGATTATCAGCATATCCGCGTTTGCCAAATCCGTTATCGCTCCGCGCAGAACGGCGTCGTCAAGCCCTTCCTCGTAAAGCACCACGTCCGGCTTGATAATCCCGCCGCACTCGCAGCGCGGAACGCCGCTTTGGCTTTCAATCCTGTCCTTGCCCCATTTCCTTCCACAGCGCTCGCAGGTGTTGCGCAGGGTGCTTCCGTGCAGCTCCCATACTCGCTTTGAGCCTGCCGCCTGATGCAGCCCGTCGATGTTCTGCGTGACGACGGAGAGCAGCCTGCCCTCTTTTTCAAGCTTTGCAAGGGCAAGGTGCGTAGTGTTCGGCTTTGCGCCGCCGATGAGGATTTTGTCGCGGTAGAAGCGGAAAAATTCCTCGGGATTTGAGCGGAAAAAGCTGTGGCTGAGTATCATTTCTGGCGGATAGGCGTACTTTTGGTTGTATAGACCGTCCTTTGAGCGGAAATCGGGTATTCCGCTTTCGGTTGACACGCCCGCGCCGCCGAAAAACACGATTTTACGGCTTTCCTGCACCCATTCATAGAAGGTTTCAAGCGCGCTTGCCGCTTCGTTCATCCGTATGCCCTTCTTCCTTTTCCGCGCTTATTTCTTCGCGCCTTTCGATTGTCGAAATCGACTTTGTTCTGCTTAATGAGCTGTGTGGAAAGCTGAAGCCCTTGCGCATTATGCGCATCATTACAATGAATACGACAAGCAGCGCGAATACCGCCGCCGCGATAGTCATTCCGATGTTGAATTCCCTTGTGCTGATAACGAATACTTGGTTTTCGATAAGCAGCATAAGCAGCGAGGGGATAATCGTAACCGAGTAAATGATTGAATACCTGCAAAGCAGCTGCGAGAAGCGCGCGGGGCTTCCGTCGCGGCTCACAACGCGGATTTTGACCAGCTTTTTGCCGATTGTTTGCCCGCCGAAACGCCATTGCAGAATGATGAAGCAAACGAAAATAAAGACGATGTAGAGCGCTAGCTGTATAAGCCCGATTGTAAGCTCGCTGCCTGCCGCGAGTTTTTTGATTGGCGAGTTCAGCAGAAAAATGAGCAGCGAGTAAAAGCACCAGTCAACCGAAAGGGCGATTAGCCGCCGCATCCATGAAACGTGCTCGCCCTTTTTGTAGCTCCGCTTGTCAAGCTCGTCCCTTGTCGGCAGAATTTTCACGATAATCGGGGTAATCCAGTATCCTATCATCGTGCCGAGCGTATTCTTGATTAGGTCATCCGTTTCGCACAGGCGGTACGGGCGCGGATAAATGAAAAACAAACCGCTGAGCTGGGTAAGCTCGTATACCAGGCTTACGAGAAGCCCGATTACAAAGGTCTTTTTCCAGCTGCATCTGAAATAGTAGCGAAGATATATTCCGAGCGGAACGCACATCAGAATGTTGAAAAGTATTTCAAGCATTGCGGATGATTTGAGCGTGTTCCACCATGTTATCGGCTCTGACAGCGCAAACTTGCCCTGATGAAAAGCGTTCATCAAGTCCTTAAGCGGCTCAAGCTGCAAAGTCGGCGTAGTAAGCGCGGCGACCTCCGCGATAGGGGGAAGGGGAAGCATTGTGAGAAAATATGCGCACATTTCATAGAGGATAAAGGAGTATACGATGAGCGAGCGAATGAGCGGAAGCCCGCCGAAGCGCCTGTATTGATATATTAAGTAGGGGACGGCAAAAAGCGCCGCCGCGAAGGGAAATATCAGAAACGCCGTGCCGATTGCGGATATATAGCTGTTCATGTTTATCTCCAATATGGAATGCTCTTAATAAGTATATTTTGTTTGCGTTCTGCGCCTGCGCCGCCGGTGCGGCGTAAGCAATTCTGCCGCTTTGCGCTTTTTATGAAAGCGTTTGGGCGGCGGGTATGCAGCCAAATGCGCGCCACGCGCGCTTGAAACCGCAAAACCCGCCGCCGATAAAATAAGGCGTATCGGGGGAGGGTCTGCCTCCGCCCGCGTTTGCTTTCCCGCCTTAAAAATGTGTTTTCGGGCGCTTTTATGCTTTGGTTTCTTCCGCCTTCGCCGTTTCGGGCGCCGCGCTCTTTTTATCCATTGATACGGCTATCGGCGTTCCGTCCGTTCCCGCCTTTGCGAATTCGTCGCGCACGTGCTCGCGTATGTGCAGCGTAATCGCCTTGCGGGGGCATTTCTTGACGCATTCGCCGCAGCCCGTGCAGGCTTCAAGCACTTCGTGCTTTTCCTTGAGCGCGCCCGCAATCGCGTCAAAATGGCATTGCTTTTTGCAGATTGTGCAACCTACGCAGAGGTTCTTGTCGATGGAGGCAATCATTCTATGCTCAAAGTCCGCCCAGATTGCGCTTGTCGGGCAGTTCTCGGCGCACATCATGCAGCCTACGCACTTTTCCCTGTCGATTTTGGGAAGATGGTTAACCATTTCGATTGCGCCGAAATTGCAGCTTTTTTCGCAAAGCCCGCAGCCTACGCAGCCTACGCGGCAGTTGTCGGACACAAGCTTGCCCTGAGCGGCGGCGCGGCAGTGAATTTCAACCGGCAGCGATACGGGCAGCATCTGCAATACGCTCTTGGGGCAGGCGCTGACGCATTTGCCGCAGCTCTGGCACTTGTCGTAATCAACAACCGCAATCCTGTCGCGCTCGTCAATGTGAATAGCGCCGAAGGGGCATACCTGAACGCAGGTTCCGTAGCCGAGGCAGGCGTAAGCGCAGGCCTTGTCGCCGTTTCCGGCAAGCGTTGCGGCAACGCAGTCCTTGATACCCGCGTAGTGGTGCTTAACCTTGCAGCGGTCAAGCGTTCCGCCGCAGATAACGTGCGCAACCATCTTTACGCTTTCCGCCGCAGGCTCCTGACCCATTGCAAGCGCAATCTTCTTTGCAGCCTCGGCGCCGCCGACGGGGCAGGCGTTAAGGGGAGCTTTGCCGGCAGCTATCGCGTCTGCAAGCGCGTCGCAGCCGGGGTAACCGCAGCCGCCGCAGTTTGCGCCGGGCAGCGCCTCCCTCACGGCGTCGCGTATGGGGTTAGCCGGAACGGCGAACGCCTTTGCGGTAAGCGCAAGCGCAACGCCGAAAACCAATCCGAGTCCGCCGAGCACAAGGACGGCGTAAAGTACATTCATCATTTTCTTGCGTCCTCCTTATGCCGGAATCATTCCGGTGAATCCGAGGAAAGCCACAGCCATCAAGCCTGCCGAAATAAGCGCGCCCGGGAAGCCCTTCATCCATTCGGGCATATCGGACATTTCAAGCCGCTCGCGTATTCCGGAGAACAGCACAATCGCTATCATAAAGCCGGTTGACGAGCCGAAGCCGTTAATAACGCTTTCGATGAGACTGTAGCCCTTTGTTACGTTAAGCAGCGCGATACCGAGAACCGCGCAGTTCGTGGTTATCAGCGGCAGGTATACGCCCAGAGCCTGATACAGGCTGAAGCTGACCTTGCGAAGCACCATCTCGACCACCTGAACCAGAACCGCGATAACCAGAATGAAGGCTATCGTCTGGAGGTATTCAAGCCCCAATGGCTCAAGCAGATAGTTCTGCACCAGATAGGTTATCAGCGAGGAAAGCGTTATTACGAAAATAACGGCAAGCCCCATTCCGAAGGCGGTTTCGGTTTTTTTGCTGACGCCGAGGAACGGGCAGATTCCCCAGAAGTGGCTCATTACAACGTTGTTTACAAGCGCGGAGCCGACAAACAGCAGAATAAGTTCAGTCATCTATCGTTCCTCCTTACGCTTTCTGCGCTTTGAGCGCTGCTTTGTTGTACACGGTGTTGAAGATTGCCATCAGAATTCCGAGGGTGATGAAGCCGCCGGGCGCGGCCGTCATGATTGCCATCGGCTGATAGGACGCGGGCATTATCTGCATTCCGAAAAGCGTTCCCATTCCGAGAATTTCACGCACGGCGGAGAGCAGCGTTATTGACATCGTGAAGCCAAGCCCCATTCCAAGCCCGTCCGCCGCGCTTATTGCCGGCTTGTTCTTGAAGGCGAAGGATTCCGCGCGCGCAAAGACTATGCAGTTGACGACAATCAGCGGAATGAACGCTCCCAAGGCTTCCGAAAGCGAGGGGATGAACGCCTTCATCAAAAGGTCAACCATCGTTACGAAGGTTGCGATGATGACCACGAAGGCGGGAATGCGGATTCTGTCCGGAATAGCCTTGCGCAAAAGGGAAATGGCGACGTTGGAGCATACAAGCACAGCTGTTGTCGCAAGACCCATTCCGAGTCCGTTCTGCGCCATTGTGGTAACGCCCATCGTAGGGCACATTCCAAGCACGAGGCGGAAGGTCGGGTTTTCCGAAAGGAGACCGTTAACTATGGCGTTTTTCGTTTCCTTCATTCCCATGTCACTCAGCCTCCTTTGCGCCAATCAGGTTTTCATATACGGCTATCGCCTGCGTAACCGCGCCCTTGACGGCGCTTGATGAAACCGTCGCGCCGCTTATTGTGTCTATCTTTTCAGAGCCGGCGGAGGAAGCTTCAAGCCCCGTGAACTGCGATGTAAAGGCGCTTCCGGCTACCTTTGAGCCGAGTCCCGGAGTTTCGGCAAGCGTCCCGAAGGCGATACCCGTAACCGCGCCGTCGCTGATTCCGAGGGTAATCGGAATCGGCCCGCCGTAGCCGTAGGGCGACATGGTGAAAATGTAGCCGACGGTGCTTCCGCTTGCGTCCAAGCCCCTCATTATGCTTGTAACGGCGGGATAGGCGCTTATCGCGTCGCCGTATTCCTCCGCAAGGTTGATTTCCGTAAACTCAGAGGCGGCGGGAAGCGCGGCCTTGCGGCTTTGCAGCGCCTTTTGGCGCTCCTGCTCCTCAATCGGGCGTGCCGTAATCATGTTCGTCAGCGCCAGCAGCAGCGCCGAGCAAAGGGCGAACAGCATAAGGCGGAGACCGAGCTTAATCGTGTCATTCATGGCGCTTCACCTCCCCGAAAGGATGGGCGGGCGTAAAGCGGTCGATAAGGGGCGTAATCACGTTCATCAGAAGGATTGCGAAGGAGCAGCCCTCGACATAGCTTGAATAGGAGCGGATTACGAACAGAAGCGCGCCGCAGCCGACTCCCATGATAATTTTGCCCGTCTTGGTGATTGGGCTTGTAACATAGTCGGTCGCCATAAAGAACGCGCCCAGGAAAAGCCCGCCGGAGAGAATCTGGTATATCGCGCTCTGGTTGCTCGCTGCGTCCCATAGCTTGCCGGTCGAAATTAGGAAAAGCACAAACGCGGTTGCGATAAAGCATACGGGAGTGCGCCAGTCGATAATCCTGCGCCACATCAGGTATACGCCGCCGAGCAGAAGCGCAAGCTTGCTTGTTTCGCCAATCGTTCCTGGAATGTCGCCGATAATAAGCTGCCAGAGCGAATAATTGGCGGGGCTTTGCCCGAGCGCAAGCGGAGTTGCAACGCTTACCGCGTCCGCCCCGCCGCCGAGGAAGCCCATGAATTCGGGCTTTATGAACGTCGTCATTATTCCCGCCCACGAGACCATCAGTATTGCGCGCGCGGCAAGCGCGGGGTTGAGGAAGTTCTGTCCAAGCCCGCCGAAGAACTGCTTGACGATGATTATCGCTATTGCAGAGCCGACGATGCAGAGCCAGATTGGGGCAGTCGGCGGCAGATTGTAGGCGAGCAGAAGTCCCGTCAGAATCGCGCTGCCGTCCTTTATGGTTATTGGCTTATGCGTGTGCTTTTCCCACAGGTACTCGGCGATAACGCAGGTAAGAACGCAGGCGGCGATTACGAGAAGCGCGCCGAAGCCGAAGAACAGTATTCCCATGATTCCGGCGGGAAGAAGCGCGAGGCAAACCTCGAGCATTATGCTGGAGGTTGTCGCGCTGTCGCGCAGATGGGGCGAGGTCGATACCGTGAATTGCTTCTGCATCTTACTTTCCCCCCTTCTTTCTTGCGGCGGTTATCATGCGCTTTGAAATCCTGCAGCTTTGCGTAAGCGAGCGCTTAGCGGGGCAGACGTAGGTGCATGAGCCGCACTCGATGCAGTTCATTGCGCCGAGGCGCTCCGCTTCCGTGAAGTTCCGCTTGCGCGCCGCATGGTCGATAAGCGTCGGCATCAGCAGCATCGGGCATACGGAGGCGCATCTGCCGCAGCGTATGCACGGGCTTTCATGCTCCTCCATCGCGTCAAAGGCGACTATGGTTATTCCGGAGCAGCCCTTTGTTACGGGAATATCGGTGCGGTTTATCGCCATTCCCATCATCGGGCCGCCGTATATAAGCTGTTTGGCTTCGGGCAGAATTCCGCCAGCGGCTTCGATAAGGTCGGCAATCTGCGTGCCTATGCGCACCAGATAGTTGCCCGGTCGCGCTACGCGCCCCGCTATCGTCGTAACCCTGTCGATAACCGGCTGACCCGTCGTTTTGACCTTGTATAGCGCCGCGCTTGTTCCTACGTTGCACACAAGGCAGCCGACAGCGCTGGGCAGCGCGCCCGCGGGAACCGTGCGCTTTGTTACGGCGTAAATCAGCTGCTTTTCACCGCCCTGCGGGTAGTTTACGGGCAGCGGAACGATTGTTATATTGCTGTCGTCCTTCGTCAGCTCGGTAAGCTTTCCGATTGCGTCCGGCTTGTTCATCTCTATGCCGATATACGCGCTTTTCGCGCTGAGCGAAGCCATGATGAGCCGCAAGCCGCCAAGCACGTCCTGCGGGCGCTCAAGCATAAGCCTGTGGTCGGCGCTGAGGTAAGGCTCGCATTCCGCGCCGTTGAGGATTACGGTGTCGATTACCGTACCCTTGGGCGGAACAACCTTGACAGCCGTCGGGAAGGTAGCGCCGCCGAGACCTACAAGCCCTGCCATATTGCAAAGCTCGGAAAGCGGAGTGTCCTCCGGCGGAGGCGCAAGCTCTATCCACTCGTCCTTGAAATCGTTGTCTATGCACACGCTCGGAACGGTCGTGCCGTTGGCTACGATGCAGGGGCTGATGGATTTGACGGTTCCGGACACGCTTGCGTGAATGCTCGCGCTGACGAATCCCGTCTTTTCGCCTATTACCTGACCAATCTTGACCTTGTCCCCAACCTTGACCGTCGGGCTGCACGGAGCGCCGATGTGCTGCGACATCGGAATTACCACGCGCGCCGGCGGCGGCAGCACCTCAATCGGGCAGGCAGAGGTTACAGCCTTGCCGCCCGGGCCCTCCTTAGGGTGTATTCCGCCTGGAAAACGCTTCTTCACGGACTTTCGTCCCCCTTCTGACATTTATGTGAGCGCGGAAGAGCTTCCCGCGTATGCTCGCTTATTTTCCCGCCTTGCGGTTTTCCGCCGCCTTGAGCAGCGTCCTTGCATGGCTGAGGCTTGACTCGTCAATGTCGTCTGCGCCGCTTACCATTCGCGCGATTTCATTTTCTCTCTCCACGCGCTCAAGCAGCTTGACCTCCGTGTGGGTTCTGCCCATGCTTGCGGACTTGCTCACGCTGTATTCGGTATCCGCCATAGCCGCTATCTGCGGCAGGTGGCTTACGCACAGAACCTGACAGTAGCGCCCTATGTCCGCCATTTTTTCGGCGACCGCCTGCGCCATTCTGCCGGATATACCCGTGTCGATTTCATCGAAAATGACCGTCGGAATCATTTCGCGGCTTGCGTTCATGGTTTTAAGGGAAAGCATTACGCGGCTCAGCTCTCCGCCCGACGCCGTTGCCGAAAGGCTCTTTACAGGCTCGCCCGGGTTTGCGGAAAACAGGAATTCAAGCTTGTCGTAGCCGGTTTTTGTGAACCTGCCCTGCTCGTTTTCGGCGATTGAAGCCTCGAAAACCGCGTCGGGCATACCGAGCGGTATCAAATGGCTCTTCATCGCCTTTTCAAAGCTTTCCTTGAGCTTGAGGCGCGATTCGTGCAGCCTTCCCGCGCTTTGCAGGTATTCCTCGCGGCGCTTTTTCCATTCGCGCTTGAGGCTTGAGGTTATTTCGTCGCTTCCGCTTATTGCCTCAAGCTCCTGCGCGATTTCGCTCTGCTTTTTGAGCATATCCTCAACGGTCATCCCGTACTTGCGCATCAGCTTGCGCAGCTCGTCCAGCCTGTCGTCAAGCTTTTCAAGCGCGTTTTCGTCAAGCGAATCCTCCGAAAGGCGCGCGTCAAGGCTTTCCTTTATATCGGAAAGCTCGTAGTACGCGCTCCTGAGGCGCTTTTCGATTGAATCGTAGGTTTCGTCCGTGTCCGCAATACGCTTCATCGCAGAGGCGGCGCTGAGCGCCTGAGCTATTGCGCCCGTTTCGCCGTCCAAAGCGGATAGCGCCTCGACAGTCGCTTTTGTGAGCTTTTCGCTCATCTGCATCCGCTTGCGCCTCTCGCTCAGCTCCTCAAACTCGCCGCTTTTGAGCTTTGCTTCCTTCAGCTCCTTGAACTGGAAATCAAGTATGTCGCGCCTTTCGGCTGCCGCGCGGATTGCTTTCAGGCGCGCCTTCAGCTTTTTGTCAACGGCGGCAAGCGCCTCGTAGCTTTCTTCCGTTTTCTTCAGGGCATCGCGGTGGCTTTCGTCCCCGCAGGAGTCGAAGCAAGCCTCGTGCGTTCCGGAGTCGAGCAGGCTCTGATGCTCGTGCTGCCCGTGAATGTCAACGAGCGATTTCGTAATCTCCCTGAGCTGGGACTGCGTTACGATTGCTCCGCAAACCCTGCATACGCCCCTGCCCGTCTGGGAAAGCTCGCGCTGTATAGTAATATATCCGTCCTCTGGCTCAATCTGGGCGATTGCGAGCGCGGAAAGAACGCGCGGATTCCCGTCTACGGAAAACTGCGCTTCAACGACGGCTTTGTCCGTTCCCGTCCTGATTATCTCTTTGCCCATTCTTGCGCCGAGAATGAAATTGACCGAATCGACCACGATGGATTTGCCCGCGCCGGTTTCGCCGGTGACGACTGAAAAGCCCGGTCTGAATAAGACCGAGGCGGCTTCTATCAGCGCAAAATTGCGTATCGTCATCTGCGTGAGCAAGCAAACCCCTCCTTTGCCAATCTGCATTATAGCAAATCATTCGCGGCTTGAAAAGTGAAAAAGATGTATAAATCGCGCTAAGTATACTAGATAAGTTTTTAACACACGGGATTCATGCGCATATTGACGGAAAAGCCGTCTGAACGCGCTTTTACGTCAAACGGCGGGTTTGCTAATTTTATGGCGATATGGTAAAATCGCATCAAGTCTGTGTAAGTGATTAAGCGGAGGAAACGATATGCGCGACACCTTTTTGATTGTGGATGGTAACAGCCTTTTGCACCGCGCCTTTCACGCGCTGCCGCTGCTGAGCAGCGGGGGAGTGTACACCAACGCAGTACACGGCTTTTTTGCCATGCTCTTTAAGGCAATGTCGCAGCTAAAGCCCGAAATATGCGCCGTTTGCTTTGACACCCATGCTAAAACCTTCCGCCATATCGAGTACGGCGAATACAAGGCGGGGCGCAAGCCTACGCCGGACGAGCTTCGGGGTCAGTTCCCGATAGTCGAGGAAATTCTTACGGAAATGCGCCTGGGAGTTCTGTCGCTTGACGGCTTTGAGGCTGACGATTTGCTCGGAACGCTTTCAAGAATGGGCGAGGAGGCGGGCTACGCGCCCGTGCTTCTGACCGGCGACCGCGACAGCCTTCAGCTCGTCGGCGGCGTTGCGCGCATAATGCTCACAAAGAAGGGCATAACGGAAAGCCTTTTGCTTGACGCGGAGGGCGTTAAGGATAATTTCGGCGTCACTCCTGAGCAGATAACTGACCTGAAGGGGCTTATGGGCGACAGCTCGGATAATATTCCCGGCGTTCCCGGTGTGGGTGAAAAGACCGCCGTCAAGCTGCTTGAGGAATATAAAACGCTTGAAAACACGCTTGAAAACGCGGGAAGCATAAAGGGGAAGCTCGGCGAAAGGCTCAGGGAATTCTCCGAGCAGGCTGTGTTTTCAAAAAAGCTCGCGACAATCAGGCGGGACGCGCCGATTGAGTTCAAACCTATTGAAATGACGGTTTCGCATATGCTTCTCGGGCGCGCCGCACTGCAAAAATACCGCCTCGGCGCTTTGGAAAAGCAGCTTCTTTCGCTCGGCGCTCCCGCGCGTAACGAAAGCGAAACCGAGAGCGCGGCGCCCGAAATGCCCGATGATAATTTGCTTCCTTCGCCAAAGAGTGCGGAGGAGCTTGCGGGCGCTTTCCGCTCACTTCGCGGCGAATATGCCGCAATAGCCTTTTCGGAGGCTTCCGCTTCCGTATATACAAGCGAGGGCGACTATCTATCAATCCCGCTTTCGGCGGACTTGCTTTCGCAGGGGCTTGAGCCGTCCGCATTCCTTTCGGCGCTCTCCGCGCTTTCGGGGAAAAAGCTTATCGCGCATGACGGAAAGCGGCTTTTGCATACGCTTTCTGCCAACGGCTGCGGCGAAATCGAAATCTATCGCGATGTAATGCTCATGGCATACCTTATAAATCCGCAGCTCAAGAGCTATCGGATAGAGGCGCTGTGCCAAACGGACAAAGCGCCCGACGCGCGCGATATATATTTCCTTTATCTTTCCGAAAACGAAAAGATAAAGAGCAACGGTATGGAAACGCTTCTTTCCGAAATCGAAATGCCGCTTATGCGCGTTTTGTATGACATGGAGGAAATCGGCGTAGGTATTGATTCAGAGGTGCTTTCGCGGCTTGGCGCTGAATATGAGGTCAGAATTGCGAACCTTCGCCGCGAGGTTTATGAGCTGACGGGCGTTTCAGGCTTTAATCTCAACAGCCCGAAGCAGCTGGGCGAGGTTCTGTTTGAAAAAATGGGCTTGAAGGGCGGCAAAAAAACGAAAAGCGGCTATTCGACGGACGCCGAGGCGCTTGAAAAGCTCGCGCCCGTCTGTCCCGCAATCGAGCCGCTTTTGAGCTACCGCCAGTATACGAAGCTTTCGGGAACGTACATTGACGGCTTGCGGCGCGTAACGCAGAACGGGCGGGTGCATTCAACCTTTGACCAGACGGCGACAGCGACGGGCAGAATATCCTCCAACGAGCCGAATTTGCAGAACATTCCCGTCAGAACCGACCTTGGGCGGGAAATCCGCCGCGCAATCATTCCCGCCGAGGGGATGTATCTTGTGGACGCGGATTACAGCCAGATTGAGCTGCGCGTGCTTGCCCATCTTTCCGGCGATGAAAATATGCGCGACGCGTTCCTGAAAGGTCAGGACGTGCATACGCGAACTGCCGCCGAGGTGTATCAGGTGCCGATGGACGAGGTTACGCATCAGATGCGCTCAAGCGCCAAGGCGGTCAATTTCGGGCTTGTTTACGGAATAAGCGAGTTCGGGCTTGCCAGAAATATCGGGGTCAGCCGCGCGGAGGCGGGCGATTTCATCAAGCGCTATTTCGAGCGCTATCCCGGCGTCAAGCGCTATATGGCAAACGCGGTCAGCGAGGGCGAGCAGAAGGGCTATGCGGAAACGCTTTATCATCGCCGCCGCTTCCTTCCGGAGCTTACCGAGGGCAAGGGCGCTACCCGCGCGTTCGGCGAGAGAATAGCGATGAACACGCCCGTTCAGGGAACTGCGGCGGACATAATCAAGCTCGCTATGGTCAAGGTCTGCGCGGCGCTTTCCGCTGAAAAAATGAAGTCGCGGCTTGTGCTTCAGGTTCACGACGAGCTTATACTGGAGTGCCCGCCGGAGGAAACAGAAAAGGCTACGGATTTGTTGAAACGCGAAATGGAAAATGTTGCGCAGCTTTCCGTTCCGCTTGTTGCGGAGGTTTCCTTCGGAAAGAGCTGGTATGAAACAAAATAAACGCGAGAATCGTTATCTGAATATGCGTCCGTATATCGTCGGGCTTACCGGCTCAATCGCAAGCGGAAAAAGCACCGTTGCCGGAATGCTCAGGGAAAAGGGCGAAGCGGTTGTTGACGCGGACGCGATTTCGCATTCTCTTACCGCTGATGGCGGCGCGGCGCTGCCTCTTATAAGGGACAGGTTCGGCAGCGGAGTTTTCACAAGCGCCGGAAGCCTTGACAGAAGGGCGCTTGGCGCGCTCGTGTTTTCGGATGAAAACAAGCGCCGAATGCTTGAGGGAATTCTCCATCCGCTGATACTTGCGGAAATGAAGAAGGAAATCGAAAAGGCGGCTCTTGAGCGCCGCGTGGTTTTTCTTGACGTTCCGCTCCTTTATGAAAGCGGCTTTGACAAGATGACCTGCGAGGTCTGGTGCGTTTATCTCGCCCAAAGGGAGCAGCTGAAAAGGCTTACCGCGCGGGATAAAATAACCTATCGCGAGGCGCTTTTGCGCGTCAGAAGCCAAATGCCCGCAATGGAAAAGAAGGCGCGGGCGGACAGGGTTATCAGAACCGATTATGGATTTGAACAAACCGGAGCGCAGACCACGGCGCTTTTGAGCGCCCTATATACTGAACTGGAGGCAGCCGATGAGTACCGAACCGACACCGAGAAGAAGACGGACAGCGCAAAGCGAGCTTGAGGCGGGAATGCGCCGCGCGACGGCTCAAAGCGATAACGGCTTTGGCGCAAACGCCGATAATGCCCCGCAAAGCTCCTATCGGGATATGGATGCGCAGCCTGCCGCAGGAGCGCCGACGCGCAGGAAAAAGAAGAAGCTGATAACGGGCGGAATGATTGCCGCGCTCGTTGTGTCGGTAGTCCTTCTGGGCGGGCTGATAGTCGCCTCGCTCGGCTTTTCCGGCTATGCCGCGTCAATGCGCAGCGAAAGCGAAAACGCCTATCAGAAGCTTATGCGCGCCTATCCCCTCCGCTATCGGGAGGAGATAGAGAAAAGCGCCAAGCAGTACGGGCTTAATCCCGCCTTCGTAAGCGCGATTGTGCTTTGCGAAAGCAGCTTCCGTCCGGACGCGGAGAGCAATCTCGGCGCGCGCGGGCTTATGCAGGTTATGGAAAATACAGCATCGTGGATTGCGGAAAGCTTCCCCGATATATATCCGTATTCCTTCGACCTTATGTATGACCCCGAAACGAATCTACGCTTCGGCTGCTGGTATCTGAAGTATCTTTCGGACAGGTTCGCCGGCGACCCCGTGAAGGTCATAAGCGCCTATCATGCGGGCGCGGGCAACGTTGAGGCGTGGATTTCCAATGAAAAGTATTCGGACGGCGTATCGCTCCAGATTGACAATATACCGATGGATAACACAAAATCGTATGTGCGGAAGGTGACAAAGGCTTATGGCATATATCAGGTTTACTACTTCGGGGATAACGGGCAAACGCTTGACGACTCGCTGTAAGCGCCTTTTTGCGCTCGGCGTTTCGTTTGCGCTGATGCTTTCGGCGCTTCCGTCCTATGCGGCGTCCGGCACGCTCGGCGAAAGAACGACGGAGCTTACCTTGGGCGCTGTCTCAAGCAAAACAACGGAGCTGTACCCCCTTGACATCAAGGAGAGGGACATCGGCGCAATCCTGAATCTGGTTTATGACAGCCTTATAACCATCGACGACGATTACGTGATTCAGCCGAACCTTGCCGAAAGCTGGTCTGTTTCGTCAAACGGCAAAACGTGGAAGTTTCAGATTAAGAGCGACGTTTTTTTCTCAAACGGTCAGCCGCTTACCGCGTATGACTGCGCCGCCACGATAACCCGAATTCTCGAAATGGCGAATGATGAAACGGGCGGAAGCATCGGCACTTATTCAACCATGAAATGGTATATAACCTCTGCGGCGGCGGACGACGACAGGACGCTTGTGATAAAAGCCAACCGTCCCTATTACGGTCTGCTTTATGCCCTGACCTTCCCGATTCTCCCGCAGGCTCAGGTTTATGACGCTTCGCCCGCAGGAACAGGACCTTACATCGTCTATAATTTCTCGCCCGGCGAGTTCCTTTGGCTCAACCAGAACGATTATTATTGGAAGCAAAAGCCGCAGATTCGCGAAATAATGTATATGTTCTCTGTAAATAACAAGGAAATGATGTCGGACTACGAGTACAGCCGTCTTGACGGAATCGCAACGCGCTCGATAGCGGCGAGCCAGTATCAGTCCGGCAAGAACGCCTTTTCGCTCAGCTATCGCACGCAGCAGCTTGAAACCCTCGTTATAAACTGCCGCCAAAGCTCCCTCAGCCTTAACAGCGCAAATATGCGCAAGGCGATTCGCGCCGCGATTAACGTGGATAATATTGCAAATCAGGTCTATATGAAGATGGCGCTTCGGACGGATACCCCGTTCCCCGCGGGGACGTGGATGTATAAGGAAAACGAGGAATACGGCTATAATATAGAGCTTGCCAATCAGCTTCTCGACGCGGAGGGCTGGCTCGACAGCAATAACGACGGCTTCCGCGACAAAACGATTGACGGAAAGCTGACGACCTTGACCCTTCGCCTTTTCTATTATGAGGAGCCGAACAACTCGGTAAGGGCAGAGGTTGCGGACATAATCGCCGCCCAGCTTGCGCAGGTAGGCATAGGCACAAAAATCCAGATGTACTCCTTTGCGAATATGAAGGAAAAGCTCAAGGCTAACTCCTTTGACCTCGCGCTTGTTGCATATAATATGGATACTGTTCCCGACCCCGGCTTCTTCCTCCTGTCCGGAAATGCCGAAAACTATGGGCGCTATCGCAGCGAAACCATGAGCAATCTTGTAAAGGCGCTCCGCGCCGCTGTTGAATTCGATGATTACAGGCAATGCCTTCACGATATTCAGGACTATTTCGCTCAGGATTGCCCCTTCGTCTGCCTCTACTATCGCCGCGGAATGATTCTCACGCGCTTCCTTTTCACGGACGCAAGGGATATTCGCGAGGCGGAGTTGTATAAGGGGATTAGTACGTGGAGCAATTAACTTGCCTGCTTGCTGAAAAACCACCTATCGCTTATATTAGCTACGCGACAGCCGAGGCAGTCATTTACCAAAAGAAAGGCTCCCTTGTGCAAAGGGAGCTGGCGCGTAGCGCCTGAGGGATTGTCAGAAATTCTTGAGATATAAGGACTTGCGCCTACTATTCAACAGCATTTCTTGCGGGAAAACTAACGACAATCCTTCCGTCACGGCTGCGCCGTGCCACCTGTTCTTGCACAAGGGAGGCTTAATCTTGTAACGCTGCTATGCTGTAAGATAATCTCTTGTAGGTTTTCGATAATTTCTAAATCACGTGATTCTCAAGCTTGTTTAGTAGTGCGATTTTCAATCATAATGACGTTATCATAAACCGTCTGCATTCGCAGACGGTTTACCAAAAGGAGGCTCCCTTGTGCAAAGGGAGTTGGCGCGGAGCGCCTGAGGGATTGTCAGAAACGCTTGATTCGCTGCGGTGTTTTATTGTCTCCCGTATGTCCTTCTTTGCTTTTCGCGTTGACAGCGCAGAGTGTATTTGGTATTATTATCGGAATCTTCCCGATATTTTTGGCTAAGAGGCTCACCGATGGCGGGGAGAGCATAATATAGTTTGGGAGTGGAAAGCATGGAGAAATTGAGAGTCGGCGTTGTCGGGGCTACGGGTATGGTCGGTCAGCGCTTTATAACTATTCTCAGTACTCATCCTTGGTTTGAGATTACGGCGCTTGCGGCGTCGCCGCGCTCCGCAGGGAAAACCTATGAGCAGGCTGTTGACAAGCGCTGGGCGTTTTCGTGGCCTATCCCCGAAAAGGTAAAGGGTATGACCGTGCTTTCCGCAGAGGATATTCCTGCTATTGCTGAAAAGGTCGATTTTGTTTTCTGCGCCGTCGATATGAAGAAGGACGAAATCAAGGCGCTTGAGGAAGCCTATGCAAGGGCGGAAATCCCCGTTGTTTCAAACAACAGCGCGAACCGCTGGACGGAGGACGTCCCGATGATGGTTCCCGAAATCAACTTTGACCATGCAAAGCTGATTGACGCGCAGCGCAAGCGTCTCGGAACAAAGCGCGGCTTTATCGCCGTTAAGCCCAACTGCTCCATTCAGAGCTATGTTCCCGCGCTTACTCCGCTTCTCGGCTTCCAGCCGGAAAAAATCAGCGTATGCACCTATCAGGCGATAAGCGGCGCGGGCAAAACCTTCGAGCGCTGGCCTGAAATGATTGACAACGTTAATCCTTACATCGGCGGCGAGGAAGAAAAGAGCGAGCGCGAGCCGCTCAAGGTATGGGGCAAGTATGAAAACGGAAAGATAGAGCTTGCAAAAGAGCCTGTCATCAGCGCCCAGTGCCTGCGCGTTGCCTGCGCGGACGGTCATATGGCGGCGGTTTCCGTAAGCTTCAAGAAAAAGCCCACCATGGAAGAAATGATTTCCGCGTGGGATAACTTCACCTCGCCTATTGATAAGTATGACTTGCCGATGGCGCCTAAGCCCTTCCTGCGCTATATGCGGGAGGCTGACAGACCGCAGACCCGCCTTGACCGCGACTTCGGCGGCGGAATGGGTGTATCAATCGGCAGGCTGCGTGACGACAGCATTTTCGACTATCGCTTCGTCTGCCTTTCGCATAACACGCTGCGCGGCGCTGCCGGCGGAGCGGTATTAAGCGCCGAGCTTCTGTATAAACTGGGATACATAACTCCCGCAAAGTGAACCCTCTGCGTTAATCCAAGGAGGAATTTGTATGACAACCGCATGGCTCAGGGGCTGCATAACCGCGCTCGTCACCCCGTTTTCATCAGGTGAGGTGGACTACGAGGCGCTGCGCCGCCATGTTGATTTTCAGTGCCGCGAGGGAATAAGCGCAATCGTCGTCTGCGGCTCTACCGGCGAAAGCCACTCAATGACGGAAAAGGAGCAGCTCAAGGTGCTTGAGGCGGCTCTCAGCGCGTCGTCCGGACGCGCTCCCGTCATAATGGGAACGGGCGCTTCCGACACCCGCAAGGCGATTGATAACGCGAAAAACGCCAAGAGCGCCGGAGCGCAGGGGCAGCTTGTCTGCACCCCGTTCTACGTCCGCCCCCCGCAGCGGGGCTTGCTTGCGCATTTTTATCAGATATTGGACGCGATTGATTTGCCCGCAATTCTCTACGATATTCCGCAGAGAACGGGCGTTTCGCTGGACGCGGATACCGTTGCGGCGCTTTCCGTTCATCCGAATCTGGCGGGAATCAAGGAGGCTTCACCCGACATCGGCGCAATGCTCAAGCTGCGCGCAATGTGTCCGGAGCTTCCCGTGCTTTCGGGCGATGATAAGTCGGTGCTTCCGTACATCTCAATGGGCTGCACGGGCCTTATTTCCGTTGCTTCAAACCTTTATCCCAAGCGTATGCAGGAGGTTTGCTCTCTTGCGCTTCAGGGCGATTTCACCTCCGCGCGCGAAAAATACGCGGCGCTTGAGCCGTTCATTACGGCGCTTAACTGCGAGGTGAACCCGATTCCGATTAAATACGCGCTTTCGCTCGCGGGAATCATGAACCCCGATATGCGCCTCCCGCTCGTAATGCCAGATAAGAAGCAAAAGGAAACGCTTGCCGAGGCCTACGAATTCCAGAAGCAATTCGCATGAAGGAGGCACTTATGGTAAAAATACTGCTGAACGGCGCTTTGGGGCGCATGGGAAAAATGATAACGGACGCAGCCGATAATGTAAGCTGCTCTGTCAGCGCGGGAGTCGATGTTCGCGCCGGCAGCGCCGAGCCGCGCGACGATTTGTTCCGCAGTCTTTCGGAGGTTGACAGGGATTTCGACGTTATAGTTGATTTTTCGCGCCCCGAAGGGCTTGACGATTTGCTTGCCTTCGCCGTTTCGCGCTCAAAGCCCGTCGTTCTCTGCACAACCGGCTATACCGACGAGGAAATTTCCCGAATTCATGAGGCGGCGGGGAAGATTGCCGTTTTCCGTTCGGGCAATATGTCGCTCGGCGTAAACGTTCTCTGCCATCTGGTGAAAGCGGCGGCAAAAAAGCTCGGCGTAAATTATGACATCGAAATCATCGAGCGCCATCATAACCAGAAAAAGGACGCGCCGAGCGGAACGGCAATAATGCTCAGGGACGCGGCAATCGCGGGGCGTGGCGAGGAGCTGCACGAGGTTGACGGGCGCGGCGGCAGGGACTGCAAGCGCGATAAATATGAAATCGGTATGCACGCCGTTCGCGGCGGAACGGTCGTCGGAATTCATGAGGTCGGCTTTTACGGCGACAGCGAGGTTGTCACGCTTACCCATACCGCCGAAAGCAGGGGCGTTTTCGCCGCCGGAGCAATCAGCGCCGCCAAGTTCATAGCGGACAAGCCTGCGGGGATGTACGATATGGATGATTTGCTCGCTGAATAATTTGTATTATGGTCAGGGCATACTGTCCCGAGGAGGGATGGTATGCCTTATTTATTTGTTGTGCTTACCTCGCTGTTGTCACTGCTCGTAATGTTCCTGCTCTCGCGGCTTATCGGCTACCGGCAGGTCAGCAACCTAACTTTTTTTGATTATATCAATTCCGTCACGATTGGCTCAATTGCCGCTGAAATGGCGCTTGACGGCGGCGAGCACGTTCTTGAGGGCTTAATCGCAATGGTCGTTTACGGCGTGTTTACCTATGCGTGCGCAATCGCCACGGATAAAAACCGCCGGATACGCGGAGTTCTGACAGGTCATCCAATCACGCTGATGGAAAACGGAAAGCTCTCAAAGGAGGCGCTCAAGCACGCGCATCTTGATATGGAGGAGCTGACCGCCTCGCTTCGCGCGCAGGGCTATTTTGATATATCGCGCCTGAATACCGTAATCCTTGAAACCTCCGGAAAGATAAGCGTGCTGCCCAACGCGGGCGAGCATCCCGTAACGCCTAACGAGCTTCAGCTTTCCGTTCCGGAGGAAACGCCGTTTTTCCCGATGATTCTTGACGGCGAGGTTATAAAGTCCTCCCTTGAGCGTTTGGGAAGGGACGAAGCCTTTATCAAAAACGCGCTTGCAAAGGAAGGGCTTTCGGACATATCGAAGGTGCTGATTATGCTTTGCGACAGGGGCGGTAGCACCGTTATTCAAAAAGCGGAGGAAGATAAAGAAAAATCTCAATATTGATGGTTTTCTATATTGCATACGAATATGTACCCTGCTATAATGAACATGAATTTGTTTCGTTCATTAATGGAGGTACACAATGGAAAACATGAAATTTACAGGAACAGACCTTACGGTTTCACGCCTCGGCTTTGGCTGCATGAGGCTTCCCACCGTCAAGCAGGGAAAGAAGCGCGTAATCCACGAGCAGCGCGCGATTGACCTTATCCGCTATGCGATTGATAACGGAGTAACCTATATCGACACGGCGTACCCTTATCATGACGGGCAGAGCGAAGTAATCGTCGGCAAGGCGCTGCGGGATGGCTACCGCGAGCGCGTAACCCTTACCACGAAGCTGCCCTGCTGGAATGTAAAAACGCCGGAGGATATGGACAGGCTGCTTAACGAGCAGCTTGAAAAGCTCCAGACTGACCATGTTGATTTTTATCTCCTGCACGCTATGGGCAAGGACAGGCTCAAGCAGATGCGCGAGATGGGCTATAAGGAGTTCATGGACAGGGCTGTCAAGAGCGGCAAGGTTCGCTATCCCGGCTTCTCCTTCCATGACGACGCCGAAACCTTCCTCGAAATCCTTGACGATTACGATTGGAAGCTTGCGCAGGTGCAGATGAACATTCTTGACGACGAGGCTCAGGCGACCGTCAAGGGCATTGAGCGCGCGCGTGAAAAGGGCGTAGGCGTTGTGATTATGGAGCCGCTTCGCGGCGGACTGATGGCAAAGCTGCCCCCGAACGTTCAGGAGGTTTATGATTCCTTCCCCGTCAAGCGCAGCGGCGTTGAATGGGCGTTCAGGTATCTTTATGATATGCCCGGCGTAATGACCATCCTTAGCGGAATGTCCACAAAGGGTCAGCTCAAGGATAACCTTCGTATATTCAAGGAAGCTCAGCCGAATGTGATGGACGAGAGCGAAAGAAAGCTTATCAAGGACGTCAAGAAAGCATATCTTTCCAGAATCAAGACCATGTGTACCGGCTGCCGTTATTGCCAGCCCTGCCCGCGCGGAGTGCGCATTCCCGAGGTTTTCAGGGAGTGGGATAATTCTCTTATGTTCAATGAAAAGCGCATTCTTCAGTATCACATGAAGAACCTTACTGCGAGCAAGAACGACCCCTCGCAGTGCGTCGTCTGCGGCAAGTGCGAAAAGGCGTGCCCGCAGCATCTTCATATCATTGAATTGCTGAAGGAAGCAGCGGAAGCCGCTAAGTAAAACGCGCAAAAATGACCGCCCTCCGCAATAACACGGAAGGCGGTCATTAGTTTTACGCAAATCGAGGTAATGTATGACAAAGGTGTTGTTCGTGCGCCACGGTGAGGCGGATTATTCGGGAGTCGGCGCGCTTGGCTATTCCGGCTTCGGGCGCGACCTTGCGCCGCTGAGCGCCCTTGGGGTTTCTCAGGCGGAGGTGGCAGCGCGGGATGAAAGGCTTGCCGGCGCGTCCCTTGTTCTTTCCTCGCCCTATACCCGCGCAATGCAGACGGCGGCGATTATTTCCGCCCGCACGGGAATCCCGCTTTCCGTTTCGGAGGGGCTGCACGAGTGGCTTCCGGATACGACCTTCAAATACAAAAGCGGCGAGGAATCGGCGGAAGCGTCCCGCGAATGCGCCGAGTTTTTCGGCGAGCAGGCGGACGCGGCTAAGCTTTCGTGGGAAAGCCTCAGCGATGTTCATGCCCGCGCAATGAAAGCCCTGCGCCCCTATGTTTCGGGCGATAATGCTTATAAAAAGATAATCGTAATAACGCACGGAATCCTTATGCGCCAGTTTGAGTACAGAAAGCTCATTGCCAACTGCGAAATAATGGAAGCAGAGCTTGACGGAAGCGAGCGCTTTCACGGCTTTTATTTCGGCGCTTGCGGCGTTTCGGTAAGAACAGCGCATTTCGGAGATTTGCCTGAAATCTATGAAGCCGTCAAAAGCACCGCGACCATATTCCCGGGGCTTGAAACGGAAGAAGCGCTCCTGCGGCATATGGAAACCACGAAGCGCTTTATTGCGCGCGGCGAGTGCCTTGTCGCTCTGCAAGGCGGCATTGTTATCGGCTGCCTGCTTTATTCGGGTAAGAATTCGATGATTTGCTTTCTTACCGTTCGCGATGAATTCCGCAGGATGAAGGCGGCGAGCGGAATGCTCAGCTTTGCGATAAAGCATATGGACAGAAGCCGCGATATAACCGTAAGCACATTTCTTGAAGGGGAGGAGCGCGGAATCGCGGCGCGGGCGCTCTATCGCTCGTTTGGCTTTATGCCGTCCGTGCTTACGGAGGCGTTCGGGGCGCGCGAGCAGGTGTTTTCCCTTCCGCGCCTATAATGTTTTTCCTCGGTTTTTGCCTTGACTCTTATTGACAAGGCTTCTTTTGAAAAGTATAATTCCCGCATACCCAATGGCGATGAAGGAGACTTGTACCCGCACCGAACCCACAGGGAGAAGCGCCCATTGACTGAAAGGCGCTTCGGAAAACGGGCGGCGAAGGAACACTCCCGAGCCGACGCGTCGAACGCCGTTTTGCGGCTCAGGCGCTTCCGCGTATGGCAGCGTTATCGCCGGTTAAAGAGGATAGGCAAAGGCGTCTGTCAAGCGGGGTGGTACCGCGAGTTGTGTTTATGCCGATTCGTCCCTGTTTCCATATATGTGGAAACAGGGATTTTTGTATATCGGGAATTATGTTGGGAAAGGAGCCGGAAACATGAAAAGGATTGTGTACGAAGCGGAAAACTCTCTGGAGGGGCGCGAGCGAAACCGCGGGGCTGTGCATGGAATGGTTCACACTCTGCGCGATTTCGGGGATACCCGCTTTTTGGTTTTAAGGCTTCCGAAAACCATGCTGCAATGCGTGCTTCCGGCGGAGCTTTCGCTTCCTGAGGATTTCTGCGACGGGGCGGCTGTAAGGGTTTACGGCGATATGCGCGCTGAGGAGCGCGCTCCGGGCGGGCGCGAGCTGCTTGTCAGCAGGATTGAGGTTGTCAGCGCGCCGAGCGAGCCGATGCCAGTTCCGATTCACAAGTACAAGATGGGGCTTTCGCCCGAAACGGAGCTGGATTTGCGCCCGATTACATTAAGAACCGCGCGCTCAAGGGCTATGTTCCGCCTTCAGGAGGGCATTGTAAGGGGCTTTCGGGACGCGCTTTATCAGGAGGGCTTTACCGAAATCCACACTCCCAAGCTGTCGATGGGCAGCGCGGAGGGCGGCGCGAATATGTTCAAGCTGCCGTATTTCGGCAAAAAGGCGGTGCTTGCGCAAAGCCCTCAGCTTTACAAGCAGATGATGGTCGGAGCGTTTGAGCGCGTTTTTGAAGTCGGCCCCGTTTTCCGCGCCGAAAAGCATAACACGCCGCGACATCTGAACGAATACACCTCCCTTGACTTTGAAATGGGCTTCATCGAATCCTTCGAGGATATAATGGCGATGGAGGAAAAGGTGCTTGCGTATATCTTCCGGCTGCTTGAAAGCGAGTATGCGGCGGAGCTTAACGCGCTCAAGGTACAGCTTCCGGATATTTCAGGCGGAATTCCGTCGATTCGCTTTGACGAGGCAAAGCGGCTTGTGTCGGAGAAGTATTCGCGCGAGATACGCGACCCGTTTGATTTGGAGCCGGAGGAGGAAACGCTGATTTCCCGCGCGGTATATGAGGAAACGGGCTGCGAGCTTGCCTTCGTAACGCATTATCCGTCCAAAAAGCGCCCCTTCTATGCGATGGACGACCCTGCGGATTCCCGCTATACCCTTAGCTTTGACTTGCTCATGCGCGGAATGGAGATAACCACGGGCGGGCAGAGAATACACGATTATTCCATGCAGGTCGCGAAGATGGAGAAAAAGGGGCTTGATTCTCAGGAGTTTGAGGATTACCTTATGATACATAAGTACGGAATGCCGCCGCACGGCGGGCTGGGGCTGGGGCTTGAGCGCCTGCTGATGAGACTTGTCGGTGAAAAGAACGTCCGTATGTGCGCGCTTTTCCCGCGCGACGTTTCAAGGCTCAGACCATAAACGATAAAGGAGCAGAACGATGAAAATTGACGATGAAATGATTGATTACGTTTCCGCGCTGGCTAAGCTGAGCCTTCCTGACGACGAGCGCGAAAAGGCGAGGCAGGATTTGCAGAGCGTGCTTGAGTACGCGCAGGTGCTTTCCGAGGTCGATACGGGCGGGGTTGAGCCGTCTAGCCATGTTGCGGAGGCTGTAAACGTGTTCCGCGAGGATGAGATTATGCCGTCGTTTGACAAGCGGGAAATTCTGAAATCAGCTCCACGCGTCAAGGACGGGCAGTATCTTGTGCCGAAAACGGTTGAGTGAGGTGACAAGTATGAAAACGGCGCTTGAATACGGGCGGCTTCTTGCCGAAAGACAGATTGGCGCAAGGGAGCTTGCTCAATCGTTTATGGATAAAATCAGCTCCGGTAACGGGAAATATAACGCGGTTCTGCGCACCTGCGGGGAAAGCGCGCTTTCTGCGGCGGACGAGGCGCAGAAACGCCTTGACGTCGGAGCGGCTCTGTCGCCAATCGACGGAGTGCCCGTGCTTGTAAAGGATAATATATCCACCAAGGGAATTAAAACCACCTGCGCGTCAAAAATGCTTGCCGATTATGTTCCGCCCTATGACGCCGCCGTGATTGAAAAGCTCAGGAATGCGGGCGCTGTAATAATCGGCAAAACGAACATGGACGAGTTCGCAATGGGTTCAACGAGCGAAACCGGATATTTCGGCGCGGTGTCGAATCCGTGGGACGCGTCCCGCGTTGCGGGAGGAAGCTCCGGCGGCTCCGCTGCTTCCGTAGCGCTTGGGTTTGCGCCGCTTGCCTTAGGCTCGGATACCGGCGGAAGCATTCGCCAGCCCGCTTCGTACTGCGGCGTTACCGGAATCAAGCCGACCTACGGCGCCGTTTCGCGCTACGGGCTTATCGCCTACGCCTCCAGCCTTGACCAGATAGGAGCGCTTTCAATCGGCGCGGGCGACTTGCGGGCGGCGCTTGACATCATGACGGGCATTGACAAGCGCGATATGACCTCCGCTGACGCGCTGAAACCCTCCGCGCAGAAGGTAAAGCCGATTGGCGAAATGCGCGTCGCCCTGCCTAAGGAGTATTTCGGGGAGGGGCTTGACGACGGAGTTGCAAAATGCGTGCTTTCAGCCGCAAAGGAGCTTGAAAAAATGGGCGCAAAGGTCAGCGAGTGCAGTCTTTCAAGCGTCCGCTACGCCGTTCCCGCGTATTACATAATCGCCTGCGCCGAGGCGAGCAGCAACCTTTCCAGATACGACGGAATCAAGTACGGAATGCGCGCTGAAAAATATGAGGATTTGAGCGATATGTATGAAAAAACGCGCAGCGAGGGCTTCGGCGCGGAGGTCAAGCGCCGCATAAGGCTCGGCGCGTTCGCGCTTTCAAGCGGCTATTATGACGCGTACTATCTCAAGGCGCTGAAGGTTCGTTCGATTATCAAGCAGGCGTTTTATAAGGTGCTGGAGGATTATGACATGATTCTCTGCCCCGCGTCGCCGGTTTTGCCGCCTGAAAAGGGCGAAAGCCTTGCCGACCCGATGCAGATGTATCTTTCCGACATCTACACCGTGTCCGTCAACCTTGCGGGCTTGCCGGGGCTTACAATGCCCTGCGGCTTCTGTGGCGGGCTGCCCGTCGGCTGTCAGCTTATAGGAAGGGCGTTTGAGGAGAATGCGCTGCTTACCGCCGCCGAGGAATATCAAAAAGCTACGGACTTTCATCTGCGCGCCGCAAAGGAGGCGGGATTATGAGCTGGGAAACGGTTATAGGTCTGGAGGTTCACGTTGAGCTAAGCACGAAAACGAAAATCTTCTGCGGCTGCACAACCAAATTCGGAGGCGAGCCGAACACGCATTGCTGCCCAATCTGCACCGGTATGCCCGGAACGCTGCCGCTAATCAACAAAAGGGTTGTCGAGTACGCGCTCAAGGCGGGGCTTGCGCTTAAATGTGAAATCACGCGCAAAATGAAGTTTGACAGAAAAAACTATTTCTATCCCGACCTTCCGAAGGCTTATCAGATAAGCCAGCTCTACCTTCCGATATGCAGAAACGGGCATATCGACATCGAAACTTCCCTTGGCAATAAAAGGATAGGAATCCATGAAATCCACATGGAGGAGGACGCGGGCAAGCTGACGCACGACCCGTGGCTTGACGAAACGCTTGTTGACTACAACCGCTGCGGAGTTCCGCTTATCGAAATCGTTTCTGAGCCGGATATGCGCTCGGCGGAGGAGGTAATCGCATACCTCACTAGCCTTAAATCCACGCTCCAGTATCTTGGCGTCAGCGACTGCCGTATGCAGGAGGGCTCGCTTCGCGCGGACATCAACCTTTCCGTCAGGCGCGCGGGCGAAACGAAGCTCGGAACTCGCACGGAAATGAAAAACATGAACTCCTTCAAGGCAATCGCGCGCGCAATCGAGGGCGAGGCAAAGCGGCAGATTGAGCTTATCGAGGACGGCAGAAAGGTGAAGCAGGAAACGCGCCGCTGGGACGATAACAAGGATTCGTCCTTCGCAATGCGCTCGAAGGAAAACGCGCAGGACTACCGCTATTTCCCCGAACCCGACCTCCCGCCGATTGTCATCAGCGACGAGTGGATTAAGCAGGTCACGGAATCACAGCCGGAGCTGCCCAAGGAAAAGCGCGCAAGATATGTTTCTGAGCTGGGGCTTCCCGAATATGACGCGGGGCTGATAACTCAGGAGAAAAGGCTTGCGGAATTGTTCGAGGGGGCGAGCGCCGTCTGCAAGGACTGTAAGCTTACCTCAAACTGGATTATGGGCGAGCTTCTGAGCTATCTTTCCGAAAAGCAGATTCCCGCCGACGAGCTAAGCCTTGATTATAAAAAGCTCGGCGATATACTTTCCCGTATGCAGAAAAGCGAAATCAACCGCAATTCGGCGCGCGAGGTGTTTAAGGTCGTTATGGAAACGGACGCCGACGTAGGCAAATATATCGCGGAGCATTCGCTTTCGCTCGTAGGGGACAGCGATATGCTTCTTTCTGCCGCCGAAAGCGTTATAAACGAAAATGCGGGCGCGGTTTCCCGCTATAAGGCGGGCGAGGAAAAGCTGTTCGGCTTCTTTGTCGGTCAGTGCATGAAAAAGCTTCGCGGCAAGGCTGACCCCGTAAAGCTGGGCGAAATTCTGAAGGAAAAGCTGCAATAGTTTCGACCCGCCTGCGGAGATTTCGCGGGCGGGCATTTTGCGTATGGGCGCGGCGGCTTTCGGAAATTAACGCCGTTGCCAACAAGCTTTATTTGGTGTATACTGTGCTTTATACGGCGCGGTACATCGCTTTCACGCCTCCTCATTTCTCTTATACGGGGCGGCGGAAACGGCTTTCGATTGGTAAAAATGATTTTGTATTGCGCATTTGGGAGGTATAAGATGCTGAATAAACAAACGGCACAGGAAGTGCTTGCGGAAGCAATGAAAACGGGCGGGGATTTCGCGGATATATTCTGCGAGGACAGGATTGACCACGCGCTTTCGCTCAAAAGCGGAAAGCTTGAAACCGCGAATTCCCTTCGCTCGCACGGAGCGGGAGTCCGCGTAATCAAGGGTAATCAGGCTTACTACGTATACGGCAACGATACCAGCCGCGAAGGGCTGCTCAAGTACGCGCGCAGGGCGGCGCAGGCGGTCAGCGGCAGCGAGCTTACCCATATCGAGCGCCTTTCCGACCTTGACTTTACCGATATTCATCCCATATCGCAGCTGCCAACGGAAGTGCCGATGAAGGATAAGGTAAAGTACCTTATGGAGCTTGACAAGGCGGCGCGCCTGCCTGAAATCGTTCAGACCGTCGGCGGGCTTACCGACAGCGTTCAGGACGTTGTTATCGCCAACACCCGCGGCGTTTTCGCCAAGGACCGCCGCGTTTATACCCGAATCCGCGCGACTGCAATCGCAAGCAACGGAACGGAAAACCAGACCGGCACTATATCGCCGGGCGCAATGATGGGCTATGAGCTTTTCTCAAAGCGCGTTGACCCTGCCGAAATCGCCCGTCAGGCTGCAAAGAGCGCCGTAACGATGCTCCATGCGCCGATGTGCCCTGCGGGGGTTATGCCCGTCTGCATAGACAACGGCTTTGGCGGCGTTATATTCCACGAGGCTTGCGGCCACTCGCTTGAGGCAACGAGCGTCGCGTTCGGCGCGAGCGTTTTTGCGGGAAAGCTCGGCGAAATGATTGCCGCGCCCTGCGTAACCGCCATTGACGACGGAACGATTCCGAACGAGTGGGGCTCCACCAACATTGACGATGAAGGAACGCCGACAAACAAGCTTGTGCTTATCGAAAACGGCGTTCTCAAGAACTATATGATTGACATTCTCGGCGGAATAAGGATGGGAATGCCTTCGACCGGTTCGGGTCGCCGCCAGAGCTATGCCTACGCGCCTACTTCCCGTATGCGCAACACCTATATCGCTCCCGGAAACGACGACGACAATGAAATGATTTCGTCGATGGGCGACGGTCTTTACTGCGCAAAGATGGGCGGCGGCAGCGTCAATACCGCTACCGGCGAATTTAACTTCGCGGTTGACGAGGGCTATCTCGTAAAGGACGGCAAGATTGTAAATCCCGTTCGCGGCGCTTCCCTTATCGGCAAGGGCGCGGACATTATCAAGAAGATAGACAAGGTCGGCAAGGCATTGAAGCACGGTCAGGGTATGTGCGGCTCGCGCTCGGGAAGCGTTCCCGTCAACGTCGGTCAGCCGATGATTCGCGTGTCCAGCATAACCGTCGGCGGTCGATAAGGAGGCGCTTAATAATGAATAAAAACGAATTTGTGGATAAGCTTTTCGCTGCCGCGAAGGAAGCGGGAATAGGGGACTGCGAAACCTATTCCGTAACTGCGGATGAAAGCCAGATAATGGTCGAGAACAAACAGATTAACCAGTACTCCGTTTCAACGGTCGGCGGGCTTTCCTTCCGCGGGCTTGTAAACGGCAAGATGGGCTACGCTTCAACGGAGGTGCTTGACGACGCGGCTGTCGAGCAGCTTGTAAAGGGCGTTATCGAAAGCGCGGAGCTTTCCGAGCAGGAGGTTCAGCCCGAAATTTTCGCCGGCTCGCCGGAATATCCCGAGTATAACGGGAACAAGCCCGAAATCGACAAGGTTACGGAAACGGACTTAATCAGGATTTGCCACGAGCTTGAGGATAAGGCGCTTGAGTATGACAGCAGGATTAAGCAGGTCAATTACAGCGTCGCCTTCCGCGCAAGCCAGGTAATCGAAATTGACAACAGCCTTGGGCTGCATCTTTCCGACAAGCAGAATTACTTGGGCGCGATGGTCGGAACGGTCGCGCGCGACGGCGAAAAGGTTGCCAATGAGTCCGCCTCCCGCATCGCCTTCGCTCTCAGTGATTTTGATACGGACGAGCTTGTGAAGCGCGCCTGCGACGACAGCATTTTCATGCTCGACGCTTCCCCCGTAAACAGCGGAAAGTACCGCACGATAATCAAAAACAGCGCAATGACGAGCCTTCTCGGCACTTTCGCCGGAATGTTCTCCTCCGAAAACGCGCAGAACGGAATGAGCCTTCTCGCGGGCAAGGAAGGGCAGAAGATTGCCGCGGACAATGTAACCATCATTGACGACCCGCTTAATGAGCGCGGAAGCGAAAGCCGCTCCTTTGATGATGAGGGAGTCGCCTGCTATAAGAAAAACGTGGTTGAAGGCGGAATTCTGAAAACCCTGCTTTACAATCTTAAAACCGCCCGCAAGGCAGGCACGACAAGCACGGGCAACGGCCGCAAGCCGGGCTATGCGGGCGCTGTAACCGTTGCGCCGAGCAATCTTTACATCGCGCCGGGCGAAAAGAGCGTTGAGGAGCTTGAAAAGCTTATCGGCAGCGGAATCGTAATCTGCGACGTAAGCGGGCTTCACGCGGGCGCAAACATGATTTCCGGCGATTTTGCGCTTATCGCCTCCGGCTATACCGTTTTAGACGGCAAGAAGGATAAGGCGCTCAATCAGGTAACACTTGCCGGAAATATGTACGAGCTGCTTTTGGCGATTCAAGATGTCGGCAACGATATTATCAGCGAAAGAGGAACCCTCTGCTGCCCCTCCGTGTATGCGGGCGAGATGGCGATAGCGGGTAAGTAAAATGCAGGACGAAAGCCGCGGCTTATATTCTCTCAAGGAGCTTGATGGTTTCCCTTACAGGTATGAGCTGCATATGCATACCGCTGAATCGTCAAAGTGCGGAGTGTCTCCCGCCGCCGATATGGTTGACGAGCTGAAAAGGCTCGGCTTTACGGGCGCGGTTATAACCGACCACTTTGTGAACGGAAACGGGCGCTGCGACAGGCAGGCGCCGTGGGAAACGCAGATTGACCAGATTCTGAGCGGCTACCGCGCGGCGAAAAAGAGGGGCGACGAAATCGGCGTCCAAATCCTTTTCGGCTGGGAGGCGTCCATTGAGGGTAAGGACTATCTCACCTACGGGCTTGACGAGCAGTTCCTGTATTCCCATCCGCGCCTCGGCAAAATGCCAGCGCGGGAGTATGCGGAGCTTGTGCATGAATTCGGCGGCTTTCTGATTCATGCTCATCCCTTCCGCAAGGCGTGGTATTTTCCGCCCGAGCATAAGGCGGAGCTGCTTGAGGGCGTTCATGACGCTGTGGAAATTTATAACGCCGGAAACGGCAGGCAGGAGTATAACGACGAGGCGTTTGAGTACGCCAAGGCGCATAACTCCGTAATGACCGTCGGAAGCGATACTCATTGGATTGAATCAATCGGCGCGGGAACGATGGCGTTTCCGCGCAGGGCGAAGGACATCCGCGATTTAATATCAATGATAAAGTCGCGGGAGTGCAGAATGCTGACTACGCCGCTTGACGAGATTCGGCAGAAGAAGTAGTATTCCGCCTGCAAACGAGAAGAAGTATGCGCAACAAAACGAGCATAGGAGTTTATTATGACACAGATGCTTTACGCGGAGCTTAACGCATTCGGAATCGCGGTTCTGGTATTCCTGCTCTACTACGGAAGGCGCTTTGGCAGAACGCGCTCAGCTGACCAGAGAATGTACAGCCATATTCTGCTTATCGCAATTCTGATAATGCTGCTCGATACGGGAACATGGCTTATTGACGGCGCAAAATTTGACGGGGCGCGGGTTGTCAGCATTGTTTTGTCAACGCTGTATTTCATTGCCGTTCCGTTCATCAGCTACGCTTGGCTTTTGTTCTGCGATTATAAGGTTTACGGCGATGAAACGGCGCTTCGCAGCAGAATGCGCTTCTATTCCATCCCCGTTATGCTCAATACTGCATTGATGATAGTCAACGTCTGCTGGCCCTGCGTGTTTTCCGTTGACGAAGCGGCTGTTTACTCGCGCGGCAATCTGTTCGTCGTTCACGCGATTCTCGGGCTTGGCTATCTCCTTTACGCAAGCGTTCTGTGCCTTGTAAAGGCTCTGCGCGTCAATTCGCCCGATGAAAAGCGCGATTTCCGCTGCCTTGCCTCGTTCATAATCCTGCCTACCGTCGGCGCGGTCCTGCAAGCGTTCTTCTACGGCACCTCGCTTGTATGGCCCTGCACGGTGCTTTCCTGCCTTGTGGTTTTCATAAACGTTCAGTCGCAGCACATCTCGATTGATTTGCTCACGCGCCTCAATAACCGCCGCCAGCTCAACCGCTATCTCAGCTGGGTGTCGAATAACGTTGACTCCGATAAAAACCTCTATGCCGTAATGGTTGACATCGACGGCTTCCGGCGCATCAATTCGGAGTACGGGCATTCGGCGGGCGACAGCGCCCTTATCCGCGCCGCCGACATCATGAAGCGCGTATGCAGGGGCAAGAATGATTTCCTTGCAAGAACGGGCGATGATGAATTCGTGCTGATTTGCCAGAGGGAAACTCAGGAGGCAATGCGCCGTACCATGGAGGATATCGACAACAGCTTTGTAGACTTCAACTCAAAGCATCAGACGGATTATGTGTTGATGCCGAGCATGGGCTGCGCCGTGTATAATCCTGAGGTCGAAAGTCCCGTTGACACCTTCCTTTCGCAGGCTGAAAAGGAAATGATTGCTGAGCGCAACCGCAAGGAGTGCGACAGAATTTCCAAGCTCGGCGGCTGATTCGGGTTGTGCCGGTTCTTTTAAAGACCGCGTTTTCCTTGCGAAAGCGCGGTCTTTGTGCTACTATTCCAGTGTGACGGGTTCTACGCTTTCCGGGAGCCTGCACTGTAGTACGGAAGGTGCGCCGCGACAGGCGCAGGAAGGAAGGTATCACATGATTATCATTATGAAGCCCAGAACGGCGGAGGCTGACATTCTCAGCCTTGTCGCGTCCCTTAACGAGCAGGGGATGAGAGTTGACCGAAGCGACGGCGACGACTGCACTGTAATAGGCGTCGTCGGCAACGTTGCGGCGATTGACGAGTCCTCATACCTGCTCCGTCCCGGCGTTGAGCGCGTTATGCGCGTTTCGGAGCCGTTCAAGCTTGCAAACAGAAAATTCCATCCGCATGACAGCGTTATTGACGTCGCCGGCGTTCCCGTCGGCGGCAAGCGCCTTACCGTTATCGCGGGGCCTTGCTCCGTTGAGAGCGAGGAGCAGCTTTGCGGGATAGCCGAGGCTGTCAAAAACAGCGGCGCGGCGCTTTTGCGCGGCGGCGCGTTCAAGCCCCGCACGTCCCCTTATTCCTTCCAAGGCTTGAAGGAGGAGGGCGTTTCGCTTCTTGAAAAGGCGCGCAAGCGCTCGGGGCTGCCAATCGTTACCGAAATAATGGCTGAAAGGCATATAGAGCTTTTCAACGAAACCGTCGATTTGATTCAGGTCGGCGCGCGCAATATGCAGAATTTTGATTTGCTCAAGGAGCTTGGGAAGATACGCAAGCCGATTCTTTTGAAGCGCGGGCTTTCCAATACGATTGAGGAGTGGCTCATGAGCGCCGAATACATTATGGCGCAGGGCAACCCCAACGTAATCCTCTGCGAGCGCGGAATCCGCACCTTTGAAAATTATACCAGAAACACTCTCGACCTCAGCGCGATACCGGCGGTTAAGCGGCTCTCGCATCTGCCGGTCATCGTTGACCCGAGCCACGCGACCGGCAAGAACTGGATGGTTGAAAGCATGGCGCTCGCGGCGATTGTCGCCGGAGCGGACGGACTTATGATTGAAGTGCATAACGACCCGCAGCACGCGCTTTGCGACGGGGCGCAGTCCCTGACGAGCGAGCAGTTTGCGGCGATTATGGAGAAGGCGCGCAGGCTTGCTCCTGTCGTCAATCGGGAGCTGTGAAGAAAATGCGGGTTGGTATTATCGGGCTTGGGTTGATGGGCGGAAGCCTTGCCAAAGCCCTTTTCGGCAAACCCGAAATTCACGTTGCCGGCGCTGATTTGTCTGCGGAAACCGAAAAGGAAGCGCTCGCGCAGAGCGCCGTAAATGAAATTGCGGACGCGGAAAGCATATTTTCCTCATGCGACGTAACGATTCTTGCCGTGCCGCCGAGGGCTGCCGTAAGCCTTATTGAAAAATACTCCGCAAAAATGCCAAAGGGCGCTACGCTCAGCGACATCTGCGGAGTAAAGCGCCCAATCCTCGCGGCGGCGAAAAACCTGCCAAAAGGCTGCCGCTATGTTGGCGGACATCCGATGGCAGGCAAGGAAAAGGGCGGCTTTGCAAACAGCACTCATCTGCTCTTTCGGGACGCGCATTTCATCGTTGTTCCCGAGCCTTTGGCTGAAAAGGAGCATATCGACAGGATTAAGCGGCTGATTCGGCTTGTCGGCTGCCGCGATATTGTGGTGACGGACGCAGAAACCCATGACGAGCGGATTGCGTATACAAGCCAGCTTATGCACGTGCTTGCCGCCGCGCTCTGCGCGTCAGGGCAGCATATGCTTTCAAAGGGTTTTGAGGGCGGCAGCTTCCGCGGCGCTGTGCGCGTTGCGGATATTGACGCGCCGCTGTGGACGGAGCTGTTTTCCATGAATTCCGACGCGCTTGTAAGGCAGATATCGGAGCTTGAGAAAAACCTTGCCGATTTGCGCGGGATTATCGAATCCGGCGACGAGAAGCGCATATGCGAAAGCCTTAAAAAAACCGCTCTTGAAAAGGAGAAGTGGAATGAACAAAGTGTCGGTGAAAGCTGAAAACGGCTCGTATGATATCCTTATAGAAAACGGGCTTCTCAGCCGCCTTTCGGATTATATGCAAGCTTATTCGGGAAGGCGCGCCCTTGTAGTTACCGATGATAACGTAGCGCCCCTTTACCTTGATACCGTGCTTCGGCAGCTTTCGCAAGTGGGCGTCGGCGTATTTTATTCGGTCATACCCGCCGGCGAAACGTCGAAATCCGTTGAAACGCTTACCTCGCTGTTTCCGGAGCTAACGCGCGCGGGCGTAAGGCGCGGCGATTTGATTGTCGCGCTAGGCGGCGGCGTTGTGGGCGACCTTGCGGGCTTTCTTGCCTCAATATGGCTAAGAGGCGTTGATTTCATACAGATTCCGACAACCCTGCTTTCGCAGGTTGACAGCAGCGTCGGCGGGAAAACGGCTGTGGATATTCCGGAGGGCAAGAACCTTGTCGGCTCTTTTTATCAGCCCAAGGCGGTGTTTATCGATACGGCTGTATTGCGTACCCTGCCTTTGCGCGAAATCAGCGCGGGAATGGCGGAAATAATCAAGTACGGCTGCATTTTCGACGCGCAGCTTTTTGAATATCTTGAAAAGATAGGCTCGCCGGACGCGCTCACTGATAATTTTGAAAGAATTATCGCTCGCTCGTGCGAAATCAAGGCGGACTATGTCCTGCGCGACCCTTATGACAGGGGCGAGAGAATGGAGCTGAATCTGGGTCATACGCTCGGGCACGCCGTCGAAACCGTTATGGGCTTCGGAGTGCTTCTGCACGGCGAGGCGGTTGCGATTGGAATTTCCGCCGCCGCCAGATGGAGCGAAAGGATTCTTTCGCTCAGCGCAGAGGACGCAAAGCGCATAGACGCGCTGCTTACCGCCTTCGGGCTTGATATAAGCCTCCCTGAGTGCGATAAAGGCGCGCTTCTTTCCGCAATGTGCCTTGATAAAAAGGCTGAAACGGGCGGAATACGCTTTGTTCTGCTTGAAAGGATAGGAAAGGCGCGCGTTGTAAGGCTCGAGCCGGAGGAAATGCTGGAGGCCGCGTATGAGCGCTGATATGGTTATAATGCCGTCCGCAATCAGCGGAAGCCTTGAAGCTATTCCGAGCAAAAGCGCCTGTCATCGGCTTGCGATTGCCGCGTCTTTGCTTAGCGGAAAATCCCTGCTTTCAGGGCTTCAGACGGGCGACGATGTAAAAAAAACGCTTTGCGCGCTTGAGGCGCTCTTGCGCGCGAAGATAGTCAAGGCGGAGGATTCGGGCTTTATCAGCGCTGAAATCACAGGAAAAGCGCCGATAATGCAAAGCGAGCGGGTTGTTGACTGCGGCGAAAGCGGCTCAACGCTGCGTATGCTGCTGCCGCTTGCCCTTGACGGCTGCGGGCTTGTCAGGTTTATCGGGCATGGGCGGCTTATGCAGCGCCCGATGAAGCCCTATGAGGAGCTTTGCGAAAGGCACGGGTTCGAGTATATAAAAAGCGGCGATTCGATATCGGTTTGCGGAAAGCTTGCGAGCGGCGAATACTCCATGCGCGGCGACGTTTCGAGCCAGTTTCTTTCCGGAATGGCGTTTGCGCTTTCCGCTATCGGCTCAAGCCGCCTTGTGATTGAGGGAAGGCTTGAAAGCGCGCCGTATCTTGAAATGACGCTTGATACGCTAACGCGCTGCGGAGCGGACATCCGCCTTGCGGGCAATGCCATTGAGTTCGGCAGTCCCGATTTTATTTCGGGCATTTCAGCCAAGGCGGAGGGCGACTGGAGCCACGCCGCGTTCGCGCTTGTAATGGGCGCTCTTGGCGGCAGCGCGGAGGTCTGCGGGCTTGATATTTCGTCGCGGCAGGGCGATAAGCGGATAGCCGAAATCCTACGGGAATGCGGCGCGGACGTCAGCGTTTCGGGGGGTAAGGTGCGCGCAAAGCGCGCCGGATTGCTTAAGCCGTTTGAGGTTGACGCTTCCGATATTCCCGACCTTGTGCCGATTCTTTCGGTGCTTGCCTGCGGAATAATTGGCAGAAGCCGAATTTTCGGAGCAAAACGCCTCCGCGAAAAGGAAAGCGACAGGCTTGCGGCAATGGCGGGCGAGCTTAACGCGCTCGGCGCGGCTGTATCGGAAACGGAGGACGGGCTTGTGATTGACGGAAGCGGCAGTCTGCTCGGCGGCAAATGCTCCTCGCATAACGACCACAGGGTTGCAATGAGCCTCTGCGCTGCCTCGGCTGTATCCAAGGGCGCGATTGCGCTTTCCGGCTGGGAAGCGGTAAGCAAGAGCGCTCCGCGCTTCTTTGACGAATTCAGACGCTTAGGAGGAATTGCAAATGCTGGGCAATAGACTTCGCCTTTCCGTATTCGGAGAGAGCCACGGCGAGGGAATCGGGCTTGTTGCTGAAAACCTTCCGAGCGGAATCGAGATTGATACTTGCGCGATTGTGGCTGAAATGGCACGCCGCGCGCCGGGAAAATCCCCGCTTTCCACGCCGCGCAGGGAGGCGGACGAGCCGCGCTTCATAAGCGGCGTTTATAAAGGGCATACCACAGGGACTCCGCTCTGCGCAATTATCGAAAACACCAACACCCGCTCCGCCGATTACGAGCGTACGGAAAGCTTCGCGCGCCCCGGGCACGCGGATTTTACGGGCTTCAAGCGCTACTCTGGATTTAACGATTTGCGCGGCGGCGGGCATTTTTCGGGCAGGCTAACCGCGCCGATTGTGCTGATTGGCGCAATCCTGCGCCCCTTCCTTTCCGCAAAGGGAATCGAAATCGGCGCGCATATTGTCAGAATCGGCAAGGCGGAGGACAGGAGGCTTGAAAGCGGCGAAATTACTCCCGAGCTGCTTTCCCGCCTGCGCGCGCAGGAGCTTCCCGTGCTTACCTGCGGCATTGACGAAAAAATGCGCGCGGAGGTTGGAAGCGCGAAGAAAGACGGCGATTCTGTCGGCGGGATTATCGAAACTGCCGCGACAGGGCTTCCCGCCGGTCTGGGCGATCCGATGTTCGACGGGGTTGAAAGCCTTGTTTCGCGCGCTTTTTTCGCCGTTCCCGCCGTCAAGGGCGTCGCCTTCGGCGCGGGCTTTCAGGCTGCCGAAATGCGCGGAAGCGAGTGCAATGACGCGCTGTATACGGAAAACGGGCGCGTTTGCAGCAAAACGAACAATAACGGCGGAATTCTGGGCGGAATCACCGTCGGAACGCCGCTGACCGTTTCGGCTGCAATAAAGCCGACTCCGTCGATTGCGATAAAGCAAAAAACCGTCACGATTGACGGAAATGAAAACGGAGAAATCGAGGTTCGCGGCCGGCACGACCCATGCATAGTTCCGCGCGCCGTCCCTGTTTTGGAAAGTGCCTTGATATTCGCGCTCGCAGATATTATAATGTCCTCATACGAATGAAAATAAGGGGAGACAGCATTGCCAACGCTTGAGGAGCTTCGCAGAGAAATTGATGATGTGGATTCGGAATTGCTTCCGCTTTTCCTGAAGCGGATGGAGCTTGCAAGGAATGTCGCTTCGTTTAAAATGAAAGCCAATCTGCCCGTGCTGAACGCCGCCCGCGAGAGCGAAATCCTGAAAAAGCGCGCGGACGCCTGCCGCGAGGAATGGCAGCGCCCCTATGCCGCCGAGTTTTTCAAGGCGGTAATGGCGCTTTCAAGGGCGGAACAGCAGAAAATGCTTGACGAGCGGAAAGAATCCGCGCCCGAAAATCATGCCTGAGGAGGAATGGAAATGTACTGCCAGCACGTTTTTCTGATAGGTATGCCGGGCAGCGGAAAATCAAGCCTCGGCAGGCGCGTGGCGCAGAGGCTTCATCTGCCGTATATCGACCTTGACCAGTATATCGAAAGCTTCGAGGGAATGTCTGTAAACGAGGTTTTCCGTCAAAAGGGCGAGGCTGAATTCAGAAAGCTTGAAACAGAGGCGCTCATGTCCATGTGCGGCTTTGAGCCGAGCGTTATTTCGACGGGCGGCGGAACGGCAATGCGCGACGAGAACGTCAATCTCATGCGCAATATGGGCGTAATCGTGTTCATTGACAGACCGCTTGAGCAGATTCTGTCCGATATAAAGCTTGATAGGCGCCCGATGCTTCAGGCAGGCGGCAAGGAAAAGGTTGTCGAGCTATACAACGAGCGCTATCCGCGCTATAAATCCGTTGCGGACTATGTTTTTGATAACGGGCAGGGCTTTTATAACGGAATGGATCAGCTTTCCGAACTGCTTGGGAAAGCAATGCAGTAACGCCTGAGAACCGCCGCAGTCAGCGGCTATAAAGGAGAAACAGAATGTCAAATTCGCAAGCCGATAACTCCCTGCGCATACCGCCGCGCAAGAACGTGTATTTGCAGTCGCTGCTGGCGCAGTTCCTTTCGCAGCTTGCGCTCGCGCTCTCGCTTCTGCCTGTGCTGCTTACGATAAGCGGCTTTCAGACGGAATTGATTGCCGCGATAGCGAGCAAGGATATATCAAGAATCAATTCCTTTATCATCTCAATCGCGCCGGGCTGCATTCCGATGCTTGCTTCCCTTCCGCTTCTGATACTCATCTGGTATCCCCTTTCTCACGGAATATCAACCTCCGGAAGGAATGATAATCCCGCAAAGCATATGTTCGCGAACTATTTCCAGTCGCTTCCCGAATCGCTTTACCGCTTTTTGAGGCTTCTGCCCGTGCTTTTGCTTTTGCCGCTCGTGCTTTTCATCTGCGTGCTTCTCGTAAACGAAGTAATGAACATGAACTATAACACGATGCTTAATTATCTGAAGCCCTTCGGCTCAACAATGGTTGAAATGTTCAAGGGTCTGCTTAAATGGGTTGTAATCGTTTTAGGCTCGTTTACGGCGCTTTGGTTTGCGCTCCTTTTGTGGCGGCTTTCCGTTCATTCGTCCTACGCGATGGAGCTGCAGTCGGGCGCGTCCGTATCAGCCGCATGGCGCGTCGGCGCGCGCAAAACGAAGGGCAAGAAGGCGCGTATGCTGCTTTATTTCATCGAGTGCTTCCCGCTCTATGCGGTTATGGCGGCGGCGGCTTACGGAATAATTCTGCTCGGCGGCTCATGGGTGGTTGCCGTGCTTGCCTTCATTCCGCTCTGCGCCCTTCCGCTCTCTGCCGAAAGATACCTTTATCAGAAACTATGGTAAGGCTTGATAAGCTGCTTTCCGCGCTGTCAGTCGGCTCGCGCTCGGACGTTACCCGCATAATCCGTCAGGGGCGCGTTACCGTAAACGGGCGCGCGGCTCTTGACGCGGGTGAAAAGCTTGACGAAAGCGCCGAAATCGCGCTTGACGGAGCGATATTGGATTCGCGTTTTACCCGCCATGTTATGCTCAATAAGCCCTCCGGCGTGCTTACTGCCGCGAGGGATAAAAATCAGCCGACGGTCATGGATTTGCTGCCAAACGTGTATTCGTCCCTTTCCTGTATGCCTGTCGGGCGGCTTGACAAGGACACAACGGGGCTTCTGCTGTTTACGACGGACGGCGAGCTTTCGCACAGGCTTTTATCGCCCAAGCGCCACGTCTGGAAAACCTATGAGGCAAGGTGCGCGGGTCGGCTTACGCAGGAGAGCGAAAGGGCGATTGCCGAGGGGCTTGTCATCGACGATATGAAATGCCTGCCCGCAAGGCTTGAAATCCTGTCCGCCACCGATTCGGAAAGCCTCTGCCGCCTTTCGCTCCGCGAGGGCAAATTCCACCAGGTCAAGCGTATGCTTGAGGTCTGCGGCTGCCCTGTAACGGAGCTTAAACGGCTTACCTTCGGCTCGCTTGCTCTGGACGAATCTCTTTCGGAGGGCGAGTGGCGCGAGCTTACCACAGGCGAAATCGACGCAATTTATGCGGATTCGGAGGGCGCGAATGGCTAAGCAGTATTTTGATACTCCGGACTGCGCAAGCGACAAGCGGCTTGCCGAAATCGGCTGCCTCGGCGTTTCGGTAAAGGCGTATACGGATAACGGCGTTTTTTCAAAAGGCGAGCTTGACGAGGGAAGCGAAACGCTGCTCAATGCGCTCCCGCCGATTTTCGGCGCGGCGCTTGATTTGGGCTGCGGCTGGGGCGCGGTCGGGCTTATACTCAAGAAAAAATACCCCGAAATCGAGCTTGTGATGACGGACGTTAACGAGCGCGCGCTTGAGCTTTCGCGCGAGAATCTCGCCCTTAACAAGCTTTGCGCGGAGGTAATTTCAAGCGACGGCTATTCGGCGCTTGAGGACAGGCTGTTTCAGTTCATTATAACAAACCCGCCTATCCGCGCGGGCAAGCAGGTTGTATATCGCTTTTTTTCCGAGGCGAGGGAGCATCTTGCGGACAAAGGCAAACTGTATATCGTAATCAGGAAGCAGCAGGGAGCGGAGAGCGCCCTGCGTTACCTGAAGGAGCTTTACGAAACGGCAGAGAAAATTGACAACCATAAGGGCTTCTGGGTAATCGAATGCTCAGGCGCAAAGCAATCGGAAATGTAAAGCGCCAAAGCTTGTCAGCGGGCTATCTTCGGCATCAGAACCAGAAGAATTAAAATGCACAGCCCGATAATCAAGTATTTTCTTTTCATTCTGCATCCTTAACTGATTTGAATTTTGAAATGAATTCTGCGAAAAAATGCGCTCTAGAAGCGGCTTTGTGCTTTTGCTTCATGAGCGCATTATACTATTCTTACGGCTTAACCGCAATCGTTCCGCTGTATTTTTATACGGCGGCTTTGCTATACGGCGTCAGGGCTTTTTCGCATATTTCGGCGGCTCTGTTTCGTATAAATCCGTCCCGTCTGAGTCAATAAGAACGATAACGGGCAAATCCTTGACGGTCAGCTTTCTTATCGCCTCCGTACCCAAATCCTCGTAGGCTATCGTTTCGGCGGCGGTAATGCATTTGGAAAGCAGCGCGCCCGCGCCGCCTATCGCCGCGAAGTATACTGCGCCGCGCCGCTTTATCGCGTCCTTGACCTCCTTGGTGCGCTTGCCCTTGCCAATCATTCCGATAAGCCCCATGTCTATAAGGCGCGGAGTGTACTTGTCCATTCTGCTCGCGGTCGTCGGGCCTGCCGAGCCGATTACGCGCCCCGGGCGAGCGGGGGACGGGCCGAGATAGTAGATTATACTGCCCGATATGTCAAAGGGCAGGGGCTTTCCCTCGTCAAGCGCCTTGGACATTCTCTCGTGCGCCGCGTCGCGCGCGGAATATACCACGCCAGAAATATATACCATGTCTCCCGCGCGGAGCGTTTTTGCGCATTCCTCCGTAAGCGGAGCGCTGATGTATTTTTCCATCAAATCTCCCTCCCGATATGGCGGTTCACATGGCAGCAGATGTTGACTGCCACGGGCAGACCGGCTATGTGCGTTGGGTAGGTTTCGATATTGATTTTAAGCACAGTCACGCGCCCGCCAAGCCCCGCAGGGCCGATTCCGAGCGCGTTTGCCTCGCCGAGCAGCTCTTTTTCAAGCTCCGCGGTTTTTTCGTTTGCGGGAAGGCTGTCTGAACTCCTTGTAAGCGCCCGCTTTGCCATCAGCGCGCATTTTTCAAAATCCCCGCCTATGCCGACCCCGACGTACATCGGAGGGCAGGCGTTCGGGCCCGCGTCGCGAATCGCGCTTATAACGGCGTCCTTGACGCCGTCAATGCCCTGCGCAGGCTTGAGCATGAAAACCTTCGACATATTCTCGCTTCCGAAGCCCTTGGGCGCAAGCGTAATCCTCACCTTGTCGCCTTTTACAATCTGATAATGGATAACAGCGGGCGTATTGTCGCCTGTGTTTTTGCGCTCAAGCGGGTCGCCTACTACCGATTTGCGCAGATAGCCGTCCCTGTAGCCGCGCCTTACGCCCTCGTTTACCGCGTCCTCAATGCTCCCGCCCGTAAAATGCACGTCCTGCCCGACATCGAGAAAAACGACTGCCATTCCGGTATCCTGACAAATCGGAATCGTTTCCTCCCGCGCCGTTTCAAGGTTTTCGCAGAGCTTGCCGAGAACCATTCTGCCTATCGGGGATTCCTCGGCTTCCCGCGCCGAATAGATAAGCTTTTCCATATCCGGAGAAAGCCTGTGGTTAATCGAAACGCACATTTCGCAGAGCGCGTCGGAAATTGCGCTGACAGGTATTTCCCTCATCATAATCCTCCCGTCTGCCTCTGCCTGAAGGAGAACACGCAGGGGCGGTCGCTCTTGAGCTGCTCGTTTTTAAGCGAGAAGCGCGTTTTGTAATAGCAGGCGTCATAGTAAACCTTGTTAAGCTCGCAGAAATAGGGCAGAAGCTCGGGCGCGCCAAGCCGCTCAAGCGCTTCCTTGTAAAAGCAGTGCCTTATTTTGAACGTCAGCTCGCCGCGCGTGTGGCGTACAATTTCGAGCAGAAACGGCGCTTTTGTAAGCTGCGGAAGCAGCGTTTGCAGATAGTATTTCTTCTTCCTGCGCCTTACCACATAGTGCGTCATCTGGTTTTGCAACTTGATTGCCCTTGCGTAAACGTAATCGCGGAGGAAGCCGACGGTCAGGGTCAGCGCCTGCTCCTCGGTGAATTCCTCCTTCTGAAGCTGCCTGTAAAGGCATACGGTCGGAATCAAAACGCGCCTGAGCTGCGCTCTTGCAAAGGAGGTTGTTCCGCCCGTCACGCTAAGCTGCTCCTTGTTGAGCAGATTGGCGTATCGCGTCAGAAAGCCGTCCAGCTTTACGCCGTCAAAGCCGTGCCTAATCAGGAAGGCGCTGATTCGCTCCTGCGCCTCAAGCGTGAACTGCCTGCTGTCAAAATGCTGGGCAAAGGGCGTATCGAATAATAAATACATTATTTGCCGCCTCCCCGCTTTGGCATTCTGCGCCTCAGAACTTCCTTTGAAGCGACGGAAAAGCCGAAGAAGCCGAGCTTTTCGCCGGTAAGGTAATACTCGCCGTGCGCGAAGCTTACCAGATTCGCTTTTCCCAAATCGGGCGCTTCTCCGGAAAACAGGCTTTCGGAAAGCGCAACATCCATGACCTCAAGGATAAACATATCGTGCGAGCCGAGCGGAATTATTTCCTTAACGCGGCAGGGAATATTCAGCGGGCTTTCCGCTATCGCGGGGGCGGAAACGCAGGTTTTTATCGGGGTGAGGCGCATATCTGCAAACTTGTCCGTGTCGCGGCCGCTCTTTACTCCGCAGTAGTCGGCAGCGCGAACGAGCGATGCGCTCGTCATGTTCAGCACGCACTCGCCGCTTTGCTTTATAAGCCCGTGGCTGTATCGCTCGGGCTTTATTCCAAGGGTTATCATCGGCGGCTTTGTGCATACCGTTCCGCACCACGCTGCCGTGAATATATTGGGTTTTCCGGCGGAGTCCACGCTTGTTACCATGGCTACCGGAACGGGCGAGAGCATTGAGCATTTTCCGAAATGCCGAAATTCCAACTGCCCCGCCTCCTTCTTCCGTATTTATTACGCACAGTATAGCAAATCTTCGGTGGATTTGCAAAACGCGCGTTTTCGGATATACTGTAAGCGATGAGAATCGGCGTATGGAGGCTGTATGATTAAGCTTGCTCTTTATGATTTTGACAAAACGCTTGTCGCGGGGGATACAATCCTTCCCTTCTGCCGCTATGCGTATAAGAAGCGTTTCATTTCCCTGAAAATGCTTGTAAACGCCTTTTTCAGCGGCTTGCTTTATCTTATAAAGGTTTATGACGAGCAGCGCGCAAAGGCGAAAACGCTTTCAATGTTCCGCTCGATTAGCGCCGAAAGCGCCTTTCGCTTCGGGGAGGAGTTTTTCGTGTCCGAACTGAAGGAAAGGCTTTTCAGGGACGGACTTGCTGCGATTGAGGCGGACAGGAGGGCGGGGCGCAGAATCGTTGTGGTATCCGCCTCGCCGGAGATATATGTAAGCGCCCTTAAAACGCTCGGCTATGCGGACGAGGTTATTTCAACGCGCCTTGCCTCGGTAGCTGGCGTTCTGACCGGCGATATTGACGGGCGCAACTGCAAGGGCGCGGAAAAGGCGAAACGAATCGCCGCGTATCTTGAAAATATAGGCGAAACGCTTGATTATGACCAAAGCGCGGCTTACGGCGACGGGCTTAGCGACGCATATATGCTCGAAATGGCAGCCGGCAAAACCCTCGTCAACCCCAAGAAAGCGCTTATAAAAAGATTTCCCAATGCGACGGTTGCGCATTGGGAGTGATGATTCGCTTTATTTCGTGACCTGCCAGATCATGCACCGGCGGGTCATCTTTTTTTCCTTTGCGTAATCCTCCCGCCAGTCGGGATTGAGGCTTTCCATAAGCGCGTAAAAATTCTTTCCGTGCCCAAGCACGGTCAGATGGCACAATTCGTGGATGATTACGGAGTCGATGCATTCCGGCGGCAGCTGCATAAGCCGCAACGAAAGCGAGATTACAGGCGGCTTTCCCGACCTTCGGGAGCAGCTTCCCCAGCGCGTTCTTGCGCCGGAAACGCGCACTGCCGCTTCCTCTGCGCCGAATCTGCGGCTCAGCTCCGTCAGGCGTTTGGGAAGATAATCGCGCGCCGCGCTTCTCAGCGCTTTCTCGTATGCGGTATCCGCGCTCTCGCCGTCGCGGGCTGAGATATACATTTCGCTATCCGATATAAGCGTTTTGCCGCCCGATTTTGCTTTTAGGCGCTCCAGCGTGTATTCAATGCCCATATACAGAACCTTCGAGCCGAAGGCTATTTCCGCATACTCACGCGCGCTTTCTGCGCGCTCCTTAGCCCTTTCGAGCCAGTCGTGCTTGTCTGCGATAATCCTGTCTATGTACGCCTTTGGAAGCCGTAGGGGAGCGCGAACCTCAATCTCGCCGGTTTGCGTAAGCCTTATGCCGACGGTCTTTCGGGCGGTTCTTATAAGCCTGTACCCGCTCATAATACGATGTCCGAAAAGCCTGCGCCTATAAGCTTTGACAGCTCCTTGGGGCAGAGCTTGAGCTGCGTTCCGCGCCTTCCGCCGCTGACGAAAAAGAGGGGCAGCGTTTCCGCGCTTTTGTCAATCACCGTTTTGAACTGCTTTTTCATCCCGACGGGGCTGCACCCGCCCCTTATGTAGCCGCTTACCGCGTTGATTTCCTTTACGGGTATCATCTCAACGCTCTTTTCGCCGACAGCTCGCGCCGCCGCCTTCAAATCCAGCTCCGCGTCGGCAGGAATGACGAAAACGTAGTACTGCCTCGTCTTTCCCTGCGTTATCAGCGTTTTGTATACAACGGAAGCATCCTCGCCGAGCTTTGCGGCTACGGATATCGCGTCGATATTCTCGTCCGGCTCATAGTTGATTGCCTCAAAGCTTATTTTTGTCTTTTCGAGAATTCTTATGGCGTTAGTCTTTTCTTCCTTCATAGGGAAACGAGCGCCTCCAGAACGTCAACCATCTTTTCCATGCTCTGAACGCTTATGTACTCATACCTGCCGTGGAAATTGTGCCCGCCCGTTGAAAGGTTGGGGCAGGGCAGACCCATGAAGGAAAGGCGCGCGCCGTCCGTTCCGCCCCTGATTGGCTGAATGAGAGGCTTGACTTGGCACTTCTCCATAGCCTTTACCGCTCGCTCAACAACGTCCATGTGCTTTTCGATGATTCCGCGCATATTGAGATAGCTGTCGCGCAGGGAAAGCTCAAAAACGCCCTCGCCGTACTTTTCGGCAAGGTATTTGACCGCCTTTTCCATATACGCTTTGCGCGCGTTAAACTTGTCCATGTCATGGTCGCGGATTATGTACTTGAGCGTTGCCTTCTCCTCGTTGCCCTCCATGGAGCAAAGATGATAGAAGCCCTCGTAGCCCTCCGTATGCGCCGGAGTTTCGGCTGGCGGGAGCATTGAAGCGAACTCCATTGCAAGCAGCGCCGCGTTCACCATTTTGTTTTTAGCAGAGCCTGGATGAATGTTAACCCCGTGAACCGTAATCGCCGCGGCTGCCGCATTGAAGTTTTCATACTCGATTTCGCCCAAATCGCCGCCGTCAACGGTATAGCCGTATTTTGCGCCGAGAAGCGGCAAATCAAAGTGGTCTGCGCCCTCGCCGATTTCCTCGTCCGGAGTGAAGGCGACGCGGACGCGCGGATGCTTTATGCTCTTGTCGGTAAGGAGCCTTTCGCAGAGGGTCAGTATTTCCGCGATTCCCGCCTTATCGTCGGCACCGAGCAGGGTTGTTCCGTCGGTTATGATTATGTCCTCGCCGATATGGGTGAGCAGCGAGGGGAAATCCTTTGCGCTCATAACGATGTTCTTTTCCGCATTCAAGGTCACGTCGCCGCCGTTATATCTCACTGTGCGCGCCTTGAGCGGGGAGGCGGGCATTGCGGGGGAGGTGTCCATGTGCGATATAAGCGCAATCGTGTCGCCCTCCGCGGTTTCGGGTAAGGTTCCGTATACATAGCCCTCGGCGGATACGGTTACGTCGGTAAGCCCAATCGCCTTCATTTCATCCGCAAGCGCTCTTGCAAACGGGAGCTGGGAGGGGGTGGAGGGAGTAACATGGGTGTCCTCGCTTGAATTGGTGTCGATATTGGCGTATTTGAGGAAACGCTCTGAAACTTTCATTTTATCGTCCTTTCTGATTAAGACCCATTGGGTCGTATTTTCATATAAAGTATAGCATAACCGAACCTTATTTGAAACACGAATCGCTTTAGCCAGAGCGCCGATGGGCGAATAATCGCCATATCAAACATCGCGAAATCGCGGCTATGGACACGCGCGGCGGCGTGTATCGGGCAAATATTCAAAACGAGCCGCAAAGAGCCTGAAATGACGATTATGGACACGCACGGATGGGTGTGCGCGTCTTGAAGCTTCAAACCGTGACGCCGCCTTATGGAAACAGAAAAAATAATCGAAAATATCTGCAAAAAAACCGATTTTGCCTCGTAAAAGGTATTGCATTATTCATGCGGTCATGTTATTATATTCGCGTTGTCTGTAAATGGGCAGTGAGCGCAAATGGCACACAAAAACGGCGCTCTAGGGCGTGAGGGGCATTGCCCCGAACGAGGATGACGCGATAAGTTGCCGCCCGGCCGGCGGGTAATTATCGCCGACTAGTCCGAAAATCGGACGACGTACTCGAATGCCTGACCCGAATTCGGCGCGGACCTGCGAAACCCACCGGAAAGACGCAAGGCAAAACGAGAACGATGAAGGAGGAAAACAAATGGCCAGCCAAAAAATCCGCATCAAGCTGAAGGCGTACGAGCATGAGCTGATTGACCAGTCCGCTCAGCGCATAGTGGAAACCGCTCTGCGCACTGACGCCCGTGTATCCGGCCCCATCCCGCTTCCTACCGAAAAGGAAGTAGTAACGATTCTGCGCGCGACGCACAAGTACAAGGACAGCCGCGAGCAGTTCGAGCGCAGGACGCACAAGCGTCTTATCGACATTCTCAATCCGACTCCCCGTACTGTTGACGCTATGATGAAGCTCGACCTTCCTGCGGGCGTCGATATCGAAATCAAACTGTAAGGAGGTGCGAGTAATAATGAAGAAAGCAATTCTCGGCAAGAAAATCGGCATGACGCAGATTTTCACCAAAGATGGCATTCTCGTGCCTGTCACCGTTATTTTAGCGGGTCCCTGCCCTGTGACCCGTGTAAAGACCACTGAGAGCGACGGCTACGAGGCGGTTCAGGTCGGGTTTGACACCATTCCCGAAAACCGCGTAAGCAAGCTTGCGAACAAGCCCGACCAGGGTCAGTTCAAGAAGGCAGGCGTTGCCCCCATGCGCGTTCTCAAGGAGCTTCGCCTTGACGATGCCTCTTCCTATGAAGTGGGCAAGGAAATCAAGTGCGACGTATTCGCTGAGGGCGACAAGGTTGACGTTATCGGAACCACCAAGGGTCACGGCTTCACCGGCGCTATCTATCGCTGGACGCAGCATACCGGCCCTATGGCTCACGGCTCCAAGTATCATCGCGGCGTTGGTTCTATGAGCGCAAACTCTGACCCTTCCCGCGTATTTAAGAACAAGCATATGCCGGGTCATTACGGCTGCGAAAAGATGACCCTTCAGAACGTTTCCGTTGTATCCGTTGACGCAGAGCGCAACTTAATCCTTGTGCACGGCGCAATTCCCGGCGCCAACGGCAGCGTGGTAATGCTTCGCGACGCCATCAAGGGTTGAGTCCAAGAAGGGAGAATAAAGCAACATGGCTAAGACTGCACTGTACAACACTGCCGGCAAGGAAGTTGGCGAAATAGAGCTGAGCGATGAGATATTCGCCTGCGACGTCAACGTTGCCGCCATGCATCTTGTCGTGCGCTCCATCCTGGCCAACCATCGCCAGGGAACGCAGAGCACCAAGACGCGTACCGAAGTCCGCGGCGGCGGTCGTAAGATTTATCGCCAAAAGGGAACCGGCAACGCGCGTCATCACAGCAATCGCGCGCCTCAGTTCACTCACGGCGGCGTGGTTTTCGCTCCGAAGCCCCGTGATTACGTTGTGTCCGTACCCCGCAAGGTGCGCCGCCTCGCTATCAAGAGCGCTTTGACCAGCAAGCTCACCGCGGGCGAAATCGTCGCCCTTGAGAGCCTCACTCTGGACGCTCACAAGACGAAGCTTATGGTTGACATCCTCAAGAACCTCGGCGTTGAGAAGAAGGCGCTCATCGTTCTTGACAAGCAGGACGTAAACGTTCTTCTCGCCGCTCGCAACATCCCCGGCGTAAAGACCGCTTACCCGAACACCCTTAACGTGGTGGACATCCTTTCCTATGATAAGTTCATCATCACCAAGGATGCCGTTAAAATCGTCGAGGAGGTGTATGCGTAATGAAGACCGCTTATGACGTCATCATTCGCCCGGTACTTACCGAGCAGGCATACGCCGATTTCGCTGATAAGAAGTACGTCTTTGAAGTGGCAATCGGCAGCAACAAGACCGAGATTAAGCTTGCCGTTGAGTCCATCTTCGGCGTGAGCGTGGAAAAGGTCAACACCATCCGTACTCTTGGCAAAATCAAGCGCCAGGGCAAGTTCTCCGGACGCACTCCGGAAATCAAGAAGGCAATAGTGACCCTGAAGAAGGACTCTAAGGCAATTGAGTTCTTCGAGGGCATGGCCTAAGAGAGGGAGGATAAAACATGGCTGTTCGAGTTTATAAGCCGACTTCCCCCGCCCGCCGCTTCATGTCGGTCCTGACGTTTGCGGAAGTCACCAAGAAAACCCCTGAAAAAAGCCTGCTTGAGTACAAGCAGAAAAATGCCGGCCGCAATAAGCAGGGCAAGATTACCGTCCGTCATCAGGGCGGCGGCAACAAGGTAAAGTACCGTGTTATCGACTTCAAGCGCGATAAAATCGGTATCCCTGCCAAGGTAGTCGGAATCGAGTACGACCCTAACCGCACCTCGTTCATCGCTCTTCTTGCTTACGCCGACGGCGAAAAGCGCTACATCCTCGCTCCCGAGGGTCTGAAGGCCGGCGATACCGTTCTCAGTGCGGAAACCGCTGATATCAAGCCGGGCAACACCCTGCCGATAGCCAACATCCCGCTCGGAACCCTGATTCACAACATCGAAGTGAAGCCGGGTCGCGGCGGTCAGATGGTTCGCTCCGCCGGAATGTCCGCTCAGCTGATGGCTAAGGAAGGCAGTTTCGCTCAGGTGCGTCTGCCCTCCGGCGAGGTTCGCAGAGTTCCCATGATTGCCAAGGCGACCATCGGAACCGTAGGCAACTCCGACCATGAAAACGTTCGTCTGGGCAAGGCCGGCAGAGTCCGCCACATGGGCGTTCGTCCCACGGTCCGCGGCGTTGTCATGAACCCGAATGACCACCCGCATGGCGGCGGCGAAGGCAAATCCCCTGTTGGACTGCCCGCTCCTGTGACTCCGTGGGGCAAGCCCGCTCTGGGCCTCAAGACCCGCAAGCACAAGAAGTATTCCAACCGGATGATAGTCAAGCGCGCCGGTCAGAAGTAAGCATTAGGAAGGAGGCTGCCTGATAAATGAGCCGTTCTATCAAAAAGGGACCTTATGTTGAAGCCAGTTTAATGAAAAAGGTCCAGGCCATGAATGATTCCAATAAGAAGGCCGTTGTGAAGACCTGGTCTCGCGCCAGCACCATCTTCCCGGAATTCGTAGGACATACGATTGCCGTCCATGACGGTCGCAAGCACGTTCCGGTTTATGTAACCGAGGATATGGTTGGTCACAAGCTCGGAGAGTTTGCTCCCACCCGTACCTTCAGGGGTCATGCCGGTTCAAAAACCACAGCTGCCTCTGGTCGCTGATTACGGAAGGAGTGAAAAGCAATGCCATCTCGTACCGCCTCTAAAGCCGCTTTGCACGCTCAAAACCGTGATATGCGGCCAAAGGCTAAGGCGAAATACATCCGCATTACCTCCCGCAAGGTAAAGATTGTAGTTGATCTTATCCGCGGGAAGCAGGTGGATGAAGCCCTCGCCATTTTGAACTTTACGCCCAAGGCGGCGTCTCCCGTTGTTGCCAAGGTGCTCACCAGCGCCATCGCCAACGCCGAGAACAACCTGCATATGAATCGCGCTGACCTGAAGGTCGCTGAAGTTTACGCTGATCCGGGTCCCACGCTCAAGAGATTCGTAGCCCGTTCACGCGGCAGCGCGTCTCCGATGCTCAAGCGCACCAGCCACATTACCGTGATTCTGGATCAGAAGTAATCCAAAGGAGGTTTTCAAATGGGTCAGAAAGTTAACCCGCATGGCGCACGCGTAGGAGTCATTTTTGACTGGAGTACGCGCTGGTATGCCGGGAAAAAGGATTTTGCGAATAACCTCGTCGAGGATTTCAAGCTTCGCGAAATGCTTAAAAAGAAGTTTTATCAGACCGGCATTGCCCGGATTGATATTGAGCGCAGCGCGAGCAAGGTGACCGTCAACATCTTCACCGCCAAGCCCGGTATGATTATCGGCCGCGGCGGCGCCGGAGTTGACGCTCTCAAGAAGGAAATCGACGCCTTCCTGGGTCATCCCGCAAACGTAAACATCATGGAAGTCCGCTCGCCCGATATGGACGCTCAGCTCGTTGCCGAGAACATCGCGCAGCAGCTTGAGAAGCGCATTTCCTTCCGCCGCGCGATGAAGAGCTCAATGCAGCGCACCATGAAAGCCGGCGCAAAGGGAATCAAGGCTTCCTGCGGCGGCCGTCTCGGCGGCGCGGATATCGCTCGTACTGAGCATTTCCATGAAGGCTCCATTCCGCTACAGACTCTGCGCGCGAACATTGACTACGGATTCGCTGAGGCGAAAACGACTTACGGCCGTCTGGGAATCAAGGTCTGGATTTACAAGGGTCAGATTCTTCCCAAGGCAAAGAAGGCGCCTGCAGTCGCCCGTACCGAAGGAGGCAAATAAGCTATGTTGATGCCTAAGAGAGTCAAGCGTCGCCGCGTTTTCCGCGGACGCATGAAGGGCAAGGCTACCCGCGGCAATTTTCTTGCCTACGGCGAGTTGGGTCTAGTAGCTCTTGAGCCTGCCTGGATAACCTCCCAGCAGATAGAGGCTGCCCGTGTAGCGCTTACCCGTTACACCAAGCGCGGTGGTCAGGTCTGGATTAAGATTTTCCCTGACAAGCCCGTAACCGAGAAGCCCGCCGAAACCCGAATGGGTTCAGGTAAAGGTACTCCCGAGTATTGGGTCGCTGTCGTAAAGCCGGGCCGCGTGCTTTTTGAAATTGCAGGTGTTGCCGAAGTTGACGCTCGCGAGGCTCTCCGCCTTGCTATGAACAAGCTTCCCATCAAGTGCAAGATTATAAAGCGCGAGGACAATGCTGAGGCGGGTGGTGAATAACATGAAAACGAGTGAATTCGCAGCAATGGATAAAGTCCAATTGGAAGCCAAGGTTAAGGAATTGAAGGAAAGCCTCTTCCAGCTCCGTTTTCAGCTTGCCACCGGACAGTTGCAGAACACGATGCAGATAAGCGCAACCAAGAGGGATATCGCCCGCGCGCTTACACAGCTGAGCAAAAGCGAACTGAAGGAACAAGCTTAATGAGTTTGAAAGGAGGCTGCCTCTTCAATGTCAGAAATTGAGCAGAGAGGGATTCGCAAGACCCGCGTTGGCGTAGTCGTCAGCGATAAGATGGACAAGACGATTGTTGTTTCCATCAAGACCCGTGTCCGCCATCCCCTTTACGGAAAAATCATGAACCGCACCACCAAGCTGAAAGCTCACGATGAAAATAATGAGTGCGGCATTGGCGATACCGTGCGCGTGATGGAGACCAGGCCGCTTAGCCGCGAAAAGCATTGGCGTCTGGTGGAGATTATCGAAAAGGCGAAGTAACCGCCCATAAGCGTGTGCCGATATTTCGGCATTCGCCTGCTCGCGCGAAGGTCAAAGGCCCGCGCGCGAAGAAAAGGAGGAGTACACTGTGATTCAGCCGCAAACGCGATTGAAGGTTGCCGATAACAGCGGCGCCAAAGAGATTATGTGCATCCGCGTACTCGGCGGTTCTTTCCGCCGGGATGGCTCTATCGGCGATGTTATAGTGGCTAGCGTAAAGTCTGCCGCTACCGGCGGTCAGGTCAAAAAGGGCGATGTTGTTAAAGCCGTTATTGTCCGCCAGGTTAAATCGATTCGCCGTGCCGATGGCAGCTACATCCGTTTTGACGATAACGCAGCAGTTATCATCAACGACCAGAAGCAGCCGCGCGGAACGCGCATCTTTGGGCCTGTCGCCCGTGAATTGCGTGAGAAGGATTTCATGAAAATCGTTTCTCTCGCGCCCGAAGTTCTGTAAGGAGGTGTGACACTTGAGTAAGATGAATATCCATACCAACGATCAGGTGCTTGTCATCTCCGGTGAAAAGGATAAGCGCAAGGGCAAGCAGGCCAAGGTGCTTTCCGTCGATACCGCCGCTCACAAGGTAGTTGTTGAAGGCGTTGCGATGGTGAAGCGTCACCAGAAGAGCCGCGCTCAGGGACAGCCCGGCGGCATAATTGATAAGGAAACCGCCATTGACGTTTCCAACGTTATGCTCGTATGCCCGAAGTGCAATAAGCCCACCCGCGTCGGCCATGCCGTCGTTGAGAAGGTTTACCGCGATGACACCAAGAAAATGAAGAGCGTCCGCGTCTGCAAAGAATGCGGCGCCCAGATTGACGCTTAAGGAGGAAACAGCAGTATGGCTACCCGTATTTCGGAAAAATACACGAATGAAGCTGTTCCCGCCTTACAGCAGAAATTCGGCTACAAGAATGTAATGGAAATCCCCAAGCTCGTCAAGGTGGTTATCAACATGGGCCTTGGCGATTGCAAGGACAATCCCAAGGCGATGGAAGTCGCCGTTGATGAGCTGACCCAGATTGCCGGTCAGAAGCCCGTTGTAACGAAAGCCAAGAAGTCCATCGCGAACTTCAAGGTTCGTCAGGGTCAGTCGATAGGCGCTAAGGTCACTCTGCGCGGCGCGCATATGGACGAGTTTGTTGACAAGCTCTTCAATATCGCACTTCCCCGCGTTCGCGACTTCCGCGGCGTATCTGCCAAGGCCTTTGACGGCCGCGGCAACTATTCTCTCGGCATTCGTGAGCAGCTTCTCTTCCCCGAAATCAACTATGATAAGGTAGAGAAGATTCGCGGTATGGAAATGGTTTTCGTAACTACCGCCAAAAACGATGAGGAAGCCCGCGAGCTCCTTCGTCTGCTTGGCATGCCGTTTGAACAGTAACGCAAGGAGGAAAAAAACGTGGCAAAAACCAGTTTGATTCTCAAGTCGCAGAAGACCCCGAAGTTCTCGACCCGCGGATATACGCGCTGCCGTCTGTGCGGCCGCCCGCACTCGGTGCTTCGTCGTTACGGCATCTGCCGCGTCTGCTTCAGAGAGCTGGCCTATAAGGGTCAAATCCCCGGCGTCCGCAAGGCCAGCTGGTAAGCGGGGAAGATACGGAAGGAGGTTATTCATATGGTTATAAACGATCCTATTGCCGATATGCTTACTCGCATTCGCAACGCTCAGGTTGCCAAGCATGATGTAATCCTGGTTCCTGCCTCCAACACCAAGAAGGCTATAGCCAAGATTCTGCTCGAAGAGGGCTACATCAAGAATGTTGAGTACGTTTCTGACACCGCGCAGGGCTCCATCAAAATCACGCTCAAGTATGCCGATAACAAGTATACTCCCGTGATTGCGGGCCTCAAGCGTATCAGCAAGCCCGGCCTTCGCGTCTATGCCCGCCGTGAGGAGCTGCCTAAGGTATTGGGCGGTCTCGGTATCGCTATTATCTCCACCAGCAAGGGTTTGATGACCGATAAAAAGGCTCGTCTTTCCGGTATGGGCGGAGAAGTGCTCGCCTACGTTTGGTAACCGCGCTAATTTGGCGCGCGTCATTTATTGAAGCGCGCTTTCCATCACGTCAACTGGAGGTGTTAATATGTCTCGAATCGGAAGAAATCCGATTTCAATCCCCGCAGGCGTGACGATTACGGTTGCCGAGGACAACACCGTTAAGGTCAAAGGCCCGAAGGGTGAACTGTCCCAGTGGGTGAACCGTGACATCACCGTTAAGCAGGAAGGTGCGCAGCTTGTTCTGACCCGTCCGAGCGACGATAAAGAACACAAGGCCATGCACGGCCTCTACCGCAGCCTTATCCACAACATGGTCGTCGGCGTAACCGATGGCTTCTCCAAGTCCTTGGAGCTTGTGGGCACGGGCTACCGCGCGCAGGCGCAGGGGAAGACGCTGACCATCAACATTGGCTATAGTCATCCTGTTGTGTTTGAAGCTCCTGCGAACATCAGCTTTGAAACCCCTGCCCCCAACACGATTGTTGTCAAGGGTATTGATAAGCAGCAGGTCGGCAATATCGCCGCTGATATCCGCTTCGTCCGCGAGCCTGAACCGTATCTGGGCAAGGGCATCAAGTATGTGGACGAACACATCCGCCGTAAGGAAGGCAAGACCGGTAAGAAGTAAGAGAGGGAGTGAACGCTTATGTTAACGAAACGCGATCGCAATGAGATTCGAGTTATTCGCCATGCGCGCGTGCGCAAAAAGATCAGCGGCACCCCCGAAATGCCGCGTCTGAGCGTGTATCGCAGCCTTAACCACATTTACGCGCAGATTATTGACGACACCAATGGCGTCACGCTGGTGGCAGCCTCCACTCTTGACCCGCAGCTCAAGGGTCAGTTGGATGACAAGACCAAGAAGGAAGCCGCCAAGCTGGTCGGTAAGACCATCGCTGAGCGCGCTTTGCAGAAGCAAATCGAGTCTGTCGTGTTCGACCGCGGCGGCTATGTTTACACCGGCCGCGTGCAGGAAGTCGCAAACGGCGCTCGTGAAGCCGGTCTGAAATTCTGATTAGAAGGAGGAGACACACATGCAACGCAACGAACAGGTCAGCGAATTTCAGGAAAAGCTTGTCGCTGTAAACCGCGTCGTGAAGGTCGTCAAGGGCGGCCGCAATTTCCGCTTTGCCGCGCTTGTAGTCATCGGTGATGGCAAGGGACGCGTCGGCGGCGGCATTGGTAAGTCCAAGGAAATTCCTGTTGCCATTCGCAAGGCTGTCGAAGACGCCAAGAAGCATTTGGTGACTGTTCCCCTCAATGGCACTACGATTTCGCACGAGTCCATCGGATACTTTGGAACCGGCAAGGTCGTTCTTATGCCTGCTGAGCAAGGCGCCGGCGTTATCGCCGGCGGCGCCGCCCGCGCAGTTCTCGAGCTTGCCGGCGTGCGCGATATCCGCACCAAGAGCTATGGCACCAACAACCCCATCAACATGGTAAAGGCCACTCTTGCGGGTCTTAGCCAGCTCCGCAGCGCGGAACAGATAGCGAAGCTTCGCGGCAAGTCCGTGGAAGAGCTTCTGGGCTGAGGAGGAAACGAAAAATGAAACTTAAAATTACTCTTACAAAGTCGACTATTGCCTGCCTTAAGAAGCATATCGACACTGTGCACGCTCTGGGCCTTCGCAGACCCAACAACTTCGTCATCAAGGAAGACAATGCTGCCATCCGCGGGATGATTCGCACTGTCAGCCATATGGTGAAAGTTGAAGAAATCAACGAGTAAGGAGGGAAACCCAATGAAACTTAACGATTTGCAGCCTGCAGTGGGGTCAACCACCGCTCCTAAGCGTCTTGGCCGCGGCGTTGGCTCCGGACTTGGGAAGACCTCCGGCAAGGGTCATAAGGGCGCCAAGGCTCGCAGCGGCGGCGGAAAAGCCCCCGGCTTTGAAGGCGGTCAGCTTCCTTTGGCTCGCCGCATTCCTAAGCGCGGCTTTGTGAACATCTTCAAGACCAATTACGCTGTTGTGAACGTTGAAACGCTTGGCATCTTCGAAGATGGCGCCGTTGTAAATGTAGAGGCGCTCATCGAGGCCGGTTGCGTAAAGAACAAGTTCGACGGTGTAAAAATCCTCGGCAACGGCGAACTCACGAAAAAACTGACGGTTCAGGCGAATGCTTTCACTGCCACCGCCAAGGAGAAAATCGAGGCCGCCGGCGGGAAAGCCGAGGTGGTATGACATGTGGGAAACCTTACGCAACGCATGGCACGTGCCTGACCTGCGCAAGAAACTGCTGTATACCCTCGGAATGCTCCTGCTTTACCGCCTGATTGGCGTCATCCCCGTTCCGGGAATCGACACCGCTCAGGTTGCCAATGCCATCAGCGGCTCTGCCGACTTGCTCGGTATGATGAACATGATGACGGGCAACAGTTTCCAGAACATGACCATTATGGCAATGGGCATAACCCCTTACATCAACGCTTCGATTATCCTTCAGCTTCTCACAATCGCCATTCCGGCGCTTGAGAGACTCCAGAAGGAAGGAGAAGAAGGCCGTAAGAAGATTGCCCAGATTACCCGCTATGTAACTGTCGGTCTCGGCTTCGTAACCGCTATCGGACTTGTTTCCGGTCTCGGCGGAATGATTCAGAAGAACGTATTCAGCTACATCACCGTTGGTTTGTCAATGGCAGCCGGCACAGCGCTGTCAATGTGGATTGGCGAGCGTATCACGCAGAACGGTATCGGAAACGGTATCTCCCTGCTGATTTTCGCCGGTATCATCTCCAACCTGTTCAACGGCGTTGTTTCCGGAATTCAGAATGTTATCCTCGGCACCTATCAGTGGTATTCCATCCTCCTGCTGATTGTCGGCGCTGTTGTCCTTATCGCGATAGTAACCTATTTCGATATGGGCGAGAGACGCGTCCGCGTCCAGTATGCGAAGCGTGTTGTCGGCAGAAAGATGTATGGCGGGCAGAGCACTCATATCCCCATGAAGGTGAACTCAAACGGCGTTCTGCCGCTTATCTTCGCTTATTCCTTCATGGCGTTCCCTTCCACTATTCTTCAGTTCTGGCCGAAGAGCGGAATCGCTCAATGGTGGGAAGCGAACATGAGCTATTATTCTTGGGGCTATCTTGCAATCACAGCCCTTCTGATAATCGCGTTCACCTACTTCTATACCTCCATCAGCTTCAATCCGCAGGAAATCAGCAAGAATCTTCAGCAGAACGGCGGTATGATTCCCGGCATTCGCCAGGGCAAGCAGACCGTGGATTACCTCAAGGGTATTTCCCGCAGGCTCACGCTGTTCTCCGCTGTATTCCTTGCGGTGCTTTCCACCGTGCCTACTCTCCTCACGCTTCTTCTCGGCGTAAGCGTTCCTTTCGGAGCGTCCTCGCTGCTGATTGCCGTTTCTGTTGCGATAGAAACCGCAAGAGCGCTCGAGAGTCAGCTGGTAATGCGCAATTATAAGGGCTTCCTCTAAGTCGATTGCCCGTAAGGACTCTTGACTGTGAAACCCGCAGAAAACGGTCCGGCGCCGATGACTCACTCAGGCGGAGGCTTGGCTTCCGCCTGAGAAGGGGTCAGGCAGCGTAGGACCGATTTTTGACAGATGGAAATCATCTGTCATTTGTCGTTGACAGGTCGACATAAAAGCTGACCGGCAAAGACAAACTGAATAATCGCAATTTGCGGTTACTGACACCAAATAGAACGGAGGCGGAAAAATGAACATAATTTTCGTAGGCCCTCCCGGCGCGGGAAAGGGAACTCAGGCGGTTGAAATTTGCAAGGCAAAGGGCATTCCGCAGATTTCCACCGGCGATATTCTTCGCAAGGCGATAAAGGAAGGCACGGAAACCGGACTCAAGGCAAAGGCTTTTGTTGAAGCCGGACAGCTTGTTCCCGATGACGTGCTGATTGGAATTATCAAGGACAGGCTTGCCCAGAGCGATTGCGCGGACGGATATATCCTCGACGGCTTTCCCCGCACTGTGCCTCAGGCTGAGGCGCTTGAGGGAATCGCGAAGATTGACGTGGTTATCGAGCTTGACGTTCCGGACGATGTGCTTGTAGACAGGCTTTCCGGCAGGAGAGTTTGCCCCGGCTGCGGAGCGACATATCATGTTTCGATGCTCGGCGGCGAAACCAAATGCGCTGCCTGCGGCGCGGAGCTGATTGTCCGCAAGGACGATATGCCCGAAACCGTGCTGAACCGTCTGAAGGTTTATCATGCTCAGACCGCTCCGCTCGTTTCCTTCTATGAAAAGAAAGGCACTCTCCGCAAGATTGACGGAACGTCGGGAGTGTCGGAGATATTCAAGGCGATAATGAATGCTCTGGAAGCGTAATATGATAAGCATTAAGAATCCGAGTCAAATTGAGAAAATGCGCCGCGCGGGCGCGCTTCTGCACGATGTGCTTATGTACCTCCGCTCGCAGGTGCGCCCGGGAATAAGCACCTTGGAGCTTGACGCAATGGCGGAAAAGATGATGCGCGAGCATAATGCGATTCCGTCCTGCAAGGGCTATGAGGGCTTTCCCTATACGCTCTGCACGAGCATAAACTCCGAGATTGTTCACGGCTTTCCGAGCAAAAGGCGGCTTGAGGAGGGGGATATTCTCTCCATCGACACCTGCCTTATCCTTGACGGATGGCAGTCCGACAGCGCAATTACCGTTCCTGTCGGAAGAATATCCGCTGAGGCTCAGCGCCTTATAGACCTTACGGAAGAATGCTTCTGGAAGGGCGTAAGGCTCGCGGTTGCGGGCAATCGCGTAGGCGATATCAGCAGCGCGGTTGAAACCTGCGCAAAGAGCTATGGCTGCAAGCCCGTTCGCGCGCTCTGCGGTCATGGAATCGGAAGGGAAATGCACGAGGACCCCGAAGTGCCGAATTTCGGGGAGGCGGGGCATGGGCCGCGCCTTCGCGAGGGCATGGTAATCTGCATTGAGCCGATGATTTCCGCCGGAACGTGGCAGGTAAAATGCCAGAGCAATGATTGGACGTATGAGATTGCCGATGGTTCTCTCTCGTCCCATTACGAGCATACGATAGCCATAAACGCAAATGGTATGCCCGAGCTGCTTACCTATCCCGAATTCTCATGGGAAACCGCTGAATTTGACGAACGCGGCGTTCCGAAAATTTCGCAAAATGATAGTCAAAACGCCGAAAAGGAGGAAAAACTGTGAACGGGATGAATTTTGAGCCCGGACGCATAGTTTTTTCTCGAAAAGGGCGTGACAAAGGCAGATACTTTGTGGTATTATATCTGGTGGACGACCATTACGTCTTGATTGCGGATGGTTGTCTGCGCAAGGTTGAACACCCGAAGAAGAAAAAGGTGATTCATCTCGAAGCAAAGCCTCAGCTTCTTGAAGGCGTGAGGCAGAAGCTTGCGGAGGGGAAAACTATTTTTGACAGCGAGGTGCGCAATCTTTTGGAAGCCGAAGGCTATACCGATTCTCTGCCGCCGCGTAAGGAGGGTTGAACTGTTTGTCCAAAACTGATGTCATTGAAATGGAAGGCGTAGTGCAGGAAGCCCTTCCTAATGCGATGTTCATAGTTGAACTGCCTAACGGCCATCGCGTGACGGCGCACATTTCGGGCAAGATGCGCATGAATTTCATTCGTATCTACCCCGGTGATAAAGTGACCATCGAGCTGAGTCCGTATGATTTGACCAGGGGTCGAATCACATGGCGCAGCAAGGGTTGATAAAAGAGGAGGATTTCGACATGAAGGTCAGACCGTCGGTCAAACCCATTTGCGAGAAGTGCAAGATAATCAAGCGCAAGGGTCGCGTGATGGTTATCTGCGAAAACCCGAAGCACAAGCAGCGTCAGGGTTGATTCCTTTTCTCCATCATGGTGTCTTTGCCGGGTGGGCGGCTGTGCGCTGATAAAGCGTATACCACCGTGGCTTTGACGATAAAGCCGTTTGATTATGAAGCAATTCATAGTGCTGCGGCGACCGGAAAGGGGTTTCCGGTCATGTTCTCCGGCTGCTCAAAGGCGGATGAAGGTCTGAGCAAAGCAAATTGGCTCAGAAGCGTAAACGCCTGCGCCGCGCGCGGCTTCCTTTCGGTCGCAGCGGTGTTGGAAAAGTAGACTTTTGCCGGGCTACTTATCCGGCTTTCCATCTGAAGCAGGATAACGGCGGATTCTTGTCCGCCGCGCAAAGGAAAGGGAAGCGGCATCACCAATACAATGGAGCTTCCGCCACTACCCATGGCGGCTGCGGATGCCGATGTACTTACTCCACTGTCAACAAATCTGGAGGTGTGTTACCAAAATGGCACGTATTGCGGGCGTTGACCTGCCCAGAGAGAAGCGCGTGGAAGTCGGTTTGACCTATATCTTCGGAATCGGTCTTGCCACTTCCCAGGAAATCCTCAAAGACACCGGTATCAATCCTGATACCCGTATCAAGGATCTCTCCGAAAACGAAGTGAGTTTGCTGCGCGAGTATATTGAGAAGCACGTAAAGGTTGAAGGTGATCTTCGCCGTGAGGTTTCTCTTAATATCAAGCGCCTTGTCGAAATCGGCTGCTATCGCGGTGTTCGTCATCGCCGCGGCCTGCCTGTGCGCGGACAGAATACCAAGCAGAACGCGCGCACCCGCAAGGGTCCCAAGAAGACCGTTACCGGCAAGAAAAAGGCTACCAAGTAAGTAGAACGGAGGGAAACAAAGAATGGCTGCTGCTAAGAAACAGCTGAAGAAGGTTGTACGCAAGCGCCGCGAGAAGAAGCTCGTTGAGCGCGGAGCGGCGCACATCCGTTCTTCTTTCAATAACACGATTGTTACAATCACCGACATCCAGGGCAACACTCTTTCATGGGCAAGCGCCGGTGGACTCGGCTTCCGCGGAAGCAAGAAGTCTACTCCGTTCGCCGCCCAGACCGCTGCGGAAACCGCAGCGAAGGCTGCTATGGAATTCGGACTTAAAACCGTTGAGGTTTATGTGAAGGGCCCCGGTTCCGGACGTGAAGCCGCTATCCGCTCCCTTCAGACCGCCGGACTGGAAGTAAACATGATTAAAGATGTTACTCCCATTCCCCACAATGGCTGCCGCCCGCCCAAGCGCCGCAGAGTGTAATCATAGGAGGTACTGACAAAAATGGCTAGATATACTGGTTCCGTGTGCCGTCTGTGCCGCCGTGAGGGCACTAAGCTCTTTCTGAAGGGTGACCGCTGCTATTCCCAGAAGTGCGCTATCGGGCATCGCCCGACGCCTCCCGGACAGCATGGTCAGGCTCGTCAGAGGAAGATGAGCGAATATGGCACGCAGCTTCGTGAGAAGCAGAAGGTTAAGCGCATTTACGGCGTTCTGGAAGGCCAGTTCCGCCGCTGCTACGGTGAAGCCGCCAACATGAAGGGCATCACCGGTGAAAATCTTCTTTCGCTGCTTGAGATTCGTCTTGATAACGTAGTTTATCGCGGCGGTCTTGCTTCTTCCCGCGCGCAGGCTCGTCAGCTTGTGTGCCACGGTCATATCACCGTGAACGGCAAAAAGTGCGACATCGCTTCCGCGCATGTAGCTGCCGGAGATGTAATCTCCGTAAAGGCTACCAGCAAGGACAACGCGCATTTCAAGGCCGCCAAGGAAGGCTCCGGTCGCGTAATCCCGAAGTGGCTTACCGCTGACCTTGAGAATCTGACCATCACGGTTGCCGCTCTCCCCGTGCGCGAGGATATCGATTCTTCGCTGCAAGAACACCTCATCGTCGAACTCTACTCCCGTTAATTTACGGGTGACGCTCGCAGGAACTTGCAAGGAGGAGGGGACAATCCATGGTAACAGACATCGAAAAGGCTCATATCGAGTGTGTGGAACTCGGAGAAAACAAGACCTATGGCAAGTTTGTCGTAGAGCCCTTGGAGCGCGGGTTTGGTCATACGCTAGGGAACGCCCTTCGCCGCGTGCTGCTTTCCTCCCTGCCCGGATGCGCCGTTTCATCGGTGCATATCGAGGGAGTGCAGCATGAGTTTTCTACGATTCCCGGTGTTAAGGAAGACGTTACCGAAATCATTCTGAACCTGAAGGAAATTGCTGCGGAGCAGTACTCCGAGCAGCCCAAGGTGGTAACCATCGACAAGGTTGGACCTTGCGAGATTACCGGCGCCGATATTCAGGTTGATGATGAAATCGAGATTGTCAATCCCCAGACGCATATTGCAACCCTTTCTCAGGACGCGCATCTTCAGATGGCGCTCACCCTTGAGACAGGTCGCGGCTATGTGTCCGCCGAGAAGAATAAGAAACCTAATATGCCCATCGGTGAAATAGCGATTGACAGCATCTTTACTCCGATAAAGAAGGTCAATTACGCCGTTGAGGATACGCGCGTAGGTCAGATTACTGACTACGACAAGCTGACGCTGGAAGTATGGACGAACGGCAGCATTATGCCGGATGAAGCCATCAGCGCGGCGGCAAAGATTCTTACCGAGCAGCTCTATCTCTTCGTTGGTTTGACCGACACGGTCAATCCGGTAAACTTCAATTTGCCGGAAGACGATAAGAAGGAAAAAGTGCTCGAAATGACCATCGAGGAGCTGGACCTTTCTGTCCGCGCCTACAACTGCCTCAAGCGCGCCGGTATCAACAGCGTTGCTGAGCTGGTTCGCAAGAATCAGGAGGACATGATGAAGGTGCGCAATCTTGGCAAGAAGAGCCTTGAGGAAGTTGAACAGAAGCTCGCCGCCCTCGGTCTGGGTCTTAAGCCCAACGAAGAATGAGTGAGAGCGGCTTTGCCGTAAAGGAGGAAATTACCCAATGGCACAACGTAAATTGGGTCGCACTGCCGGACAGCGCAAGGCGCTTCTTCGCAATCAGGTGACCAATCTCATCTGGTACGGCAGGATTGAAACTACTCTTGCCAAGGCGAAGGAAGTTCGCTCCATCGCTGAAAACATGATTACGCTTGCAATCAAAGAGTGCGACAATAATGTAGAAACCAAGAAGGAATTCCACAATGATAAGGGTCAGCTGACCGTTATCGATGTTGTGAATGACGCACCCACCAAGCTCCATGCTCGTCGTATCATGATGTCCTATCTTTATGACATCAGGGAGCATTACGACCACAATTCCAAGACGAGCGACGAATCCAAGAGTGATTTCGTCGAGCGCACCAAGGATAACAAGCATCCCGTCATCGAAAAGCTTTTCCGCGAAATCGGGCCTAAGTACAAGGCTCGCAACGCCGAAAAGAACTGCGCCGGCGGCTACACCCGTATTTACAAGCTTGGCGCCCGCCGTGGCGACGCTGCTGAGCGCGTAATCATCGAGCTTATCTAAGCTTCAGTTATCTTTAAAGACCGTTAAGCCTGAATCAAGGCTCAGCGGTCTTTTTTCATGCATTCATTTATGCTATCATAGCCCTGTGGCAATGAAAGCTCTCGATTTGATTTCCTAAGCTACGGGCAAGACTTGCGACAGCAATACGGCAGAAAACGGCGTAAGGCTTTTGCTCTGGGAATTGATTTCAAGCGTTCGTTTGCATTTTAAGTGGTTTGCAAAGCTTGAGTCAGCAACGCCGACATGGAAAGCGAATATAGACTTTATACTTTGAATTGATTTGAAAAGCGCCTGTTTATGCTAAACCGCTGTGAGGATAGAGAAGAATGAAAATCGAATGGTTGTTTTTTGATGTTGGCTCAACGCTAGTTGACGAAACGGACACGCTTATGGCAAGAGTGGGCGAAACCGCGCTTCAAAATGGCGCTCCGAGCTGCGATACGATACTTGCCGAAATGAAAAATGCCGCCGCTGAAAATGCGGACGCGTATTTGGCTGTGCGACAGAAATACGGGCTTGAGAAGGCAAAGTGGCGCTGGGAGCTTGACAGGCTTTGCCCTGATGCGCCGAAGGCTGTTCTCGGCCTGCGCGAGCGTTTCAGGCTCGGCATAATTGCGAATCAGCCGAAAAACTGCATGGAGAAGCTTTACCGCGCAGGGCTTCCGCGCGTGTTTGATGTTTGCGCGATTTCGGAGGAAACGGGTCTGCATAAACCCGACGAGCGGCTGTTCAGGCTCGCTCTTGATTCTGCCGGAGCCTGCCCTGAAAATGCGGTAATGATAGGGGACAGGCTCGACAACGACATCATCCCCGCAAAGGCGGTTGGAATGAAAACAATCTGGCTCAGGCGCGGAATTTATTCATATGCAAATCCTGCGGCGCTCGACTCTCCGCCGGACGCGACAGTTGATTCCCTCGATGAAATCGCAGACGCGCTTAATGCTATTGATAAAAACTGACCGGCTTGAACGCTCGGCAGCCTGACCGACTTTTTTGCCGCCTTGTTTGAACCTGTTATACATATTGCCTTCGCCGTTTCTAAAATCGCGATTATCGGCTTTTCAAATTCGGCATATAGTATTTATCGTGTTTATGCTTGGGAATTTCACTTCGTGTTATTCTCGGGCTTACCGATTATTTGGTTTTCCTGCGCTCGTCAATAGCTCCTGAACCTACTGGAATAGCCGGTTTCAGCTGTATGGTTCGCTGCGTATCCTGAACAATAATGCGCCATAAAACCCGAACGTTTTTCGTTTTCACCGTCTTAAAAATCGCTTCCTGTATTGACAGAAACATCGGCTGAGTGTATCATAATATCGTGTGTGTCAGTCATAAGGCGTGCAAAAGCGCCGCAAAGCAAAAGGCAAACTCAAGCGACGACGCACCGCTTTAAGACGGCTGACTCGATGAAGGAGGTTTCGCAATGGTTAGGACAATCATTGGCGCAAACTGGGGAGACGAAGGAAAAGGTAAGATTACCGACGTGCTCGCTGAAAAGAGCGATATCGTAATTCGCTTCCAGGGCGGGGCAAATGCCGGTCATACCATAATCAACTCATACGGCAAATTTGCGCTGCATTTGATGCCTTCCGGCGCATTTCATCAGAATATTATGAATATCATCGGCCCCGGCGTTGCGCTTAATATCGAGGCGCTTCTCAAGGAATATGATGATATCGTCGCGCGCGGAGTGCCCGCGCCGCAGATTATGATTTCGGATCGCGTGCAGGTGATGATGCCTTATCACGTGGATTTCGATAAGTTCGAGGAGGAGCGCTTAGGAAAGAATTCCTTCGGCTCCACCAAGTCCGGCATAGCTCCCTTCTATGGCGATAAGTACATGAAGATTGGAATGCAGATTTGCCAGATATACGATAAGGAACTGTTCAGGGCGCGCCTTGAAAACGTCGCCGCGCAGAAGAACGTGCTGCTTGAGAGCCTTTACGGAAAGCCCGACCTTGATGTTGACGCCATTTTTGACAAGATGACGGCTCTTGCCGAGCGCGTCCGCCCGTGGGTTGGCGACACCAGCGCTTATCTTCGTAAGGCGCTCAAGGAAGGCAAAACCGTATTGCTTGAGGGTCAGCTCGGAACGCTTCGCGACCCCGACCACGGAATTTATCCCTTCACCACCTCGTCCTCGCCGCTTGCCGGCTATGGCCCTGTCGGCGCAGGAATTTCTCCGAGGGATATGACTGATATTATCGCCGTAACTAAGGCATATTCTTCCTGCGTAGGCGCAGGCCCCTTCACCACCGAGCTTTTCGGGGATGAGGCAGAGGAGCTTCGCCGCCGCGGAGGCGACGCGGGCGAGTATGGCGCGACAACGCATCGTCCCCGCCGCGTTGGCTGGTTCGACGCTGTTGCCACCCGTTACGGCGCGCTGACTCAGGGCGCTACCGAGGTTGCGCTCACCAATCTTGACGTTCTGGGATATCTTGACGAAATCAAGGTTTGCACCGCTTATGAGTATGAGGGCAAGCTTATTTCCGATTTCCCCGTAACGCCTGTTCTTGAAAAATGCAAGCCGGTTTACACCACCGTTCCCGGCTGGCACAGCGACATTCGCGGCATAACCAAGTATTCCGATTTGCCCGAAAAGTGCCGTGAATATGTTGATTTTATTGAAAAGCAGATTGAAGTTCCAATCCGAATTGTTTCCAATGGCCCCCGCCGTGAGGAAACGATGGTCAAGGAATGATATTCATAAAGAAGACGGGTTTCCCGCCTTCTTTTTTTACACGGCACGGCTTATGCATATTCACTTTAATGTGAATATTATTCCTTTGCATAAATCCTGTAAAGGGTTTATATATAAGGGTTTGCGACAAATTGGGTGAATTTTTATACTCTTGACAAGGCACAAATATTCATGATATACTAATTGGCGATAACCGCGGGTGCGGTCAAGGATGGAGGCAGCGTATGGCATACCTTATTCTGGAGGACGGCACGGTTTTCGAGGGCGAGCTTTTCGGCGCAAAAAACTGCGTCACAGGCGAGGTTGTTTTCACTACCGGCATGACCGGCTATCAGGAAACGCTAACCGACCCTAGCTATGACGGACAGATAGTTACAATGACATACCCGCTTATCGGAAACGTAGGAATCAATTCGCTTGATTTTGAGAGCGAAAAGGTTCATATGAAGGGCTTTGTAATCTCCGAGCTTTGCTCCCTGCCGAGCAACTGGCAGATGAAGAAGCGCCTTGAGGATTATCTTGAGGAGCAGAACGTCACCGGTCTTTGCGGAGTCGATACAAGGGCGCTTACCCGAAAGCTCCGCGAGGTCGGAACCCTGAGGGGCAGAATTTCAGCCGAGCTTCCTGAGAAAAGCGCGATTGCGGAAATTGCCGCGCACGTATATCCAAAGCCCGTGCTTGAAGTGACCTCCAAGGAGGCTTGGCATATTGACGGCGAAAAGGAGAAGCGCGTAGCGGTTATGGATTTCGGCTTGAAGCGCGGAATACTCCGCTCACTATCGGCGCGCGGCTGCGACCTTACCATATTCCCGTCGATGACAAGCGCCGAAACCATTCTGGGCGGCGATTTTGACGGCGTAATGCTGACAAACGGCCCGGGAGACCCGGAGGACAACCCCGAGGATATCAAGACGATTGAAACGCTTATGAAAAGCGGGATTCCCGTTTTCGGAATATGCCTTGGGCATCAGCTTATGGCTCTTGCGATGGGCGGCAAAACCGTAAAGATGAAGTACGGTCATCACGGCGCAAACCATCCCGTGAAGGATTTACGGCTTGACCGCTGCTATGTAACGGCGCAGAATCACAACTACATGGTTGACTCAGGCAGCCTTCCGCAGACGGCGAAGGTAACGCATCTTAACTGGAACGACAGGAGCGTCGAGGGCGTGATGTACACAGATATTCCCTCATACTCCGTGCAGTTCCATCCTGAGGCGTGTGCGGGGCCGCACGAAACTACGTATCTGTTTGACGATTTCATTGCTCTTATCAAAGCGCACCACGCCGGAAAGTGAGTAAAGAAGTATGCCGAAGAAGGATTCAATAAAGAAGGTTCTGGTTATCGGTTCGGGCCCTATCGTTATCGGTCAGGCTGCCGAGTTTGACTATGCCGGAACGCAGGCTTGCCGAGTGCTCAAGGAGGAAGGCATCGAAACGGTGCTTGTAAACTCCAATCCGGCAACGATAATGACCGACACTTCAATAGCGGACAAGGTATATCTTGAGCCGCTTAATAAGGAAATGCTCATTTCCATTCTCCGCAAGGAGCGCCCCGACAGTCTGCTGCCCTCCCTCGGCGGACAGACTGGACTTAATCTGGCGATGGAGCTTGCCGAAAGCGGAATTCTTGAGGAGCTGGGCGTTACGATGCTCGGCACACCTATGGATTCGATTCGCCGCAGCGAGGACAGGGAAGCCTTCAAGGACATGATGCTTTCGATTGGCGAGCCGTGCATTGACTCCGTAATTGCGGAGGATGTCGAAACCGCCGCCGAATTCTCAAAGACCTCCGGCTTCCCGCTCATCATCCGCCCCGCGTACACGCTTGGAGGAACGGGCGGCGGAATGGCAGATAACGAGGAGGAGCTTCGCGTTATCTGCGCTGACGGTCTCCGCGCGAGCCGCGTCCATCAGGTTCTTGTTGAAAAGAGCGTGGCGGGCTGGAAGGAAATCGAGTACGAGGTAATCCGCGACGGCAAGGGCAACTGCATAACCGTCTGCAACATGGAAAACATGGACCCCGTAGGCGTTCATACCGGCGACAGCATCGTTGTCGCGCCGAGCCAGACACTCAGGGATGTGGAGCATCAGATGCTCCGCAGCGCCGCCATAAAGATTATCAGCACGCTCGGAATCGAGGGCGGCTGCAACGTGCAGTACGCGCTTGACCCCGTAAGCCTGCAATACTATGTTATCGAGGTCAACCCCCGCGTATCGCGCTCCTCCGCGCTCGCGTCAAAGGCAACCGGCTATCCGATAGCCAAAGTTTCGACGCGCATAGCGATTGGCTATGGGCTTGACGAAATCGTTAACGGCGTAACCGGCAAAACCTACGCCTGCGCCGAGCCTACGCTTGACTATGTTGTAGTCAAATATCCGCGCTGGCCCTTTGATAAGTTCACCGAGGCGGATAAGTCCATCGGCACAAAGATGAAGGCGACCGGCGAAGTAATGGCGATAGGTGTGAACTTTGAAGCCGCGCTTCTCAAGGCTGTCCGCTCGCTTGAAATGCATCTTGATTCCCTTACGTCCAAAAAGCAAATTGCGATGACGGACGAGGAAATCGAAAAGCGACTGCACGTTATCGACTCCGAGCGTATGCTCGTTGTAGCCGAGGCGCTGCGCCGCTCCGTTCACGGCAAGGATTTTTCCGAAAAGCAGATTTATGACATAACAAAAATTGACTTCTGGTTCCTTGAAAAGCTGCGCAATATCATCGTTTGGGAAGAAAAGCTGAAGGAAATGAAGCTTTCGGACGTTACCAAGGCTGATATGAGCGAAATCAAGAAGCTTGGCTTTGCCGACAGCGCGATTGCTTCCTTCACCGGCTCTGCCGAAATCGAGGTGCGGGCGCGGCGCAAGGATTTTGGAATTCTCCCCGCTTACCGCATGGTTGACACCTGCGGCGGCGAGTTTGCAGCCGTATCGCCGTATTATTACAGCGCCTACGGACTGGAAAACGAGGCGACGGTCAGCGCCAAGCCGACGGTCGTTGTTCTCGGCTCAGGGCCTATCCGCATAGGGCAGGGAATCGAGTTTGACTTCTGTTCCGTGCATTGCGTATGGGCGCTCAAGAAGGCAGGATATGAAACGGTAATCATTAACAATAATCCGGAAACGGTTTCGACCGACTTCGATACCTCCGACAGGCTTTTCTTCGAGCCGCTTACGCAGGAGGATGTCTGGAACATTCTTGAGCAGGAGCAGCCCGTCGGCGTTGTGTGTCAGTTCGGTGGTCAGACCGCGATTAAGCTTGCTAAATCCGTGCGCGCTCTCGGCTTCCCGATTCTCGGAACTGACCTCAAGGATATTGACGCGGCGGAGGACAGGGAGCTGTTCAACGAGCTTCTTGCAAAGCTCGGAATTCCTCAGCCGTCCGGCGGAACGGTGTTTACGGCGGACGAGGCGGCGGCTACTGCCGCGCGGCTCGGCTACCCCGTGCTTGTACGCCCGAGCTATGTTCTCGGCGGTCAGGGCATGGAAATCGCCTATGACGAAACGCATATCCGGCACTACATGAGCATTATCAACATGAACACGCAGGAGCATCCAATCCTCGTCGATAAGTACCTGATGGGGCGCGAGATTGAGGTTGACGCGATTTGCGACGGCGAAAATGTGCTGATTCCGGGAATCATGGAGCACGTTGAGCGCGCGGGAATTCATTCCGGCGACAGTATTTCCGTTTATCCGCCGCAGCATCTGAGCGCGCGCATTCAGCGCAAGGTGACAGAATACACGGTTCAGCTTGCGCGCTCCCTTAACGTAAAGGGTCTTGTGAACATTCAGTTCATTGAGCACGCCGGCGACTTGTATATCATCGAGGTCAATCCGCGCTCCTCGCGCACGATTCCGTATATCAGCAAGGTTACGGGAATCCCGATTGTCGAGCTTGGCGTAAGGGCGTCGCTAGGCGAGAAGGTTCCGACCTTCGGCTTCGGAACCGGTCTTTACCCGCCCGCGCCGACCGTCGCTGTAAAAATGCCCGTGTTCTCGTTTGAAAAGCTGCCTGAGGTTGAGGTCTCGCTTGGACCTGAAATGAAATCGACAGGCGAAATTCTCGGGCTTGCGCCCACCGCGGCGGAGGCGTTCCTGAAGGGCTTTATCTCCGTTAAAATGCTCGTGCCGCATTCCGGCGGGGTGCTTTTCTCGATAGGCGATAAGGATAAGTCAGAGGCGCTGCCGCTCGCAGAATCCTTTGACGCTATGGGCTTTGACATCTACGCTACGGCGGGAACGACCAATGTGTTCAACCATAACTATATCGCCACAAGCCGCATACCTAACGCGCATGAGAATATGCATGAGCTGTGCGAGCTGCTTGGCAGCGGTAAGATTACGCTCATCATAACCACCCCGACGCACGGGCGCGACCCCGAAAGGGCAGGCTTCAGGCTCCGCCGCCTCGCGGTTGAGTACGGAATTCCCTGCATAACGAGCCTTGATACCGCAAAAATGCTTTTGCAGTCCATCAAGCTCAACAAAACCTGCGCCGATATCGTGCCTATGGGGCTGCACGAGCTGGAAATCTGATTTCCCAAAGGCGCGCCAAACGCTTTATCAGCCTCCGAAAGTGTGCTATACTTACAGCATAAACTTTCGGAGGTTTTTATATGAACAAAATTGATTATTCGTGGGATAGCTCGCTGTTATCGCCGTCTGCGCTCTATCGCTTTTTAACCGAATGCCCGAAAAACGGCGTCGATTTGCACTCGATTGAAATCTTCTTCGGCGATAAACAGGCGCTGAGACTCGCCTTGCCGCCTTACGATTACTCGTCAAAGCAGCAGCTTTATTCCCTCAGCAAATCCTTTACCTCCGTTGCGATAGGAATGCTTTGGGACGCAAAAAAGCTGTCGCTTGACGACCTTGCAGCCGATTATTTTGCGGATAGGCTGCCCTCCGATTTATCTGAAAACGCCCGCAAAATACGAATCCGCGATTTGCTTACAATGCGCGCGGGGCATGATGAATGCCCGTTTGGTGATATGGCTGAGAGCTATTTCAGGACGGGCAGCGACCCGATTGTGAAATTCTTTACGAAGCCGATTCCGAATGAGTCGGGAACGCATTTTTGCTATAACACGGGCGCAAGCTACGTTCTGAGCGCGATAGTAAGCAAAATAACGGGGCTTAGCCTTCTTGACTTCCTTATGCCGCGCTTTTTTGAGCCGCTTCATATTTCGCATCCGTACTGGCTCGCCGTGGAAACCGGAGTAAACGCGGGCGGCGTTGAGCTGCATCTGTCGATAGACGATTTGGCTAAGTTCGGAAAGCTTATATGGGATAAGGGCGTATTTGAGGGCAAGCGAATTATCAGCGAGGAATATCTGGAGCTTGCCACATCAAAACAGGCGGATAACGGCGACCCCGCTTCGGGCAGCTTCTGGGCGCAGGGCTACGGCTTCCAGTTCTGGCAGAACGCGCGCGGCGGTTTTCGGGGCGACGGCGCTTTCGGTCAGGTGTGCCTTGTGCGGCGCGATTTGGGCTTTTATGCCGTTGCGCTCACGGAAAGCAAGGATATGGGGAAAGAGCTGAACATCATTTCCGACTTGCTGGAGGACGCTAAAAACGCGGTTTCCGAAGCCTCAAAGAGCGATGTAACCGAATATCTTGAGAACTACTCAACCGTTCCTGAAGGGGGAGAGGGCGACGCTTCCGCGCTGCTCGGGCGCTGGATTGTCGATAAGTCCTTCCCAATTATTTCGACTATCGAGCTTGATAAAGCGGATGATGGAATTCTTATGCGCATTTCCGATTCCTCACGGGACGAGGATATCCGCTTCGCCTTCGGAAAATGGGAAAGGAACGACATTCTGTTCGGCAATCTTACGCCCGACCTTTTCAAGCGCTCGCCCTATTGCCTTGACGACGTGCGCCTTATGTGCGCCGCAACGCTTGACGGAGACGCGCTCACGCTTACCATGCGCTATCTGAACACGCCTCATATAGTTTTCTGGAGGATAATGCCGGACGGGGACAACTTGCGCATTCGCCTTGAATGCTCCGAGGAAGGGCTTTTTAATGGTGGTATTAATATTGACGCCAAGAGAGAAAATCTATGAAGATTGAGGTAAGCAATTTTAGCCTTGACGAGATTGCCGACAGCGGGCAATGCTTCCGCTGGGAGGGCGCGGGCGGCAAATACCTAATTCCCGCTTTCGGAAGGGAAATACGCGTTTCGCAGTTCGGAAGCATTCTGACGGCGGACTGCACCGAGGCTGAATGGGAAAGCGTATGGGCTGACTATTTCGATTTGCGCTGCGATTATGGGGCGTATATAGCCTCCGTTGACGCGTCCGACGAATACCTCAGCGCCGCTGTTCGGGCGGGCACCGGAATGCGCATTCTGCGGCAGGAGCTTTGGGAGGTTCTCGTAAGCTTCATCGTCAGCCAGAACAACAACATTCCCCGAATCAAGTCAACGCTCAGAAAGCTTTGCGATATGTTCGGCGGCTTTCCTTCACCTCAGCAGCTTGCCGAGGCGGATGTCGGCGCGCTTCATCAAATCGGGCTTGGCTACCGTGACGCATATCTTCCTGCGGCGGCGCGACGCTTTATTGCGGACGGCTTATGCGGAGGGATTAGTAAGCGCACTTATGAGGAGGACAGGAAGTATCTTATGTCCTACCTCGGAATCGGGCCGAAGGTTGCGGACTGCGTCTGTCTTTTCGGGCTTTATCATAAGGAAGCATTCCCGATTGACACTTGGGTAAAAAAGATACTCAGGGAGCATTATTCGGGCGCTTTCCCGATTGAGCGCTATCCTGAGTCTGCCGGTGTTATGCAGCAGTATATGTTCTTTTATGAGCGCACAATCGCAAAGACCTCCGACAAGCCTTCTAGTGTAAAAACGCGCAGCGCTGCCGAACCCGCCTGACGCAAAGCGCTTTCCGTGTGAAAATATGTATTGCTGTCCGTCTTTACTAGCTGTTTATCAAATGCCGCTATATAAAAAGCCCTCGGAATTTGCATCCGAGGGCTTCTGCTATGTATTGTTATTTACTGATTACTCAGCGTCAACCTTAGCCATATGCTCGATGAGGTTGACAACCTTGTTGGAATAGCCCCACTCGTTGTCATACCACGCGACGAGCTTTACGAAGGTGGGGGTCAGCATGATGCCCGCCTTGGCGTCGAAGGTGGAGGTATGAGCGTCATGGATGAAGTCGGAAGAAACAACCATATCCTCGGTGTAGCCGATGATTCCCTTCCAATGCTCGCTCTCAGCGGCATCCTTCATCGCCTTGCAAATTTCTTCGTAGGTGGTGGGGGTGGCGAGATTGCAGGTGAGGTCAACAACGGAAACGTCAGCGGTAGGAACGCGGAAGGACATACCGGTCAGTTTGCCGTTCAGCTCAGGGATAACTACGCCAACGGCCTTTGCAGCGCCGGTGGAGGAGGGGATGATGTTGAACGCCGCGCCACGGCCGCCGCGCCAGTCCTTCTTGGAAGGGCCGTCAACGGTTTTCTGGGTAGCGGTGGTGGAATGAACGGTGGTCATCAGACCCTCAGTGATTCCGAACTTGTCGTTGATAACCTTGGCAAGAGGCGCAAGGCAGTTGGTGGTGCAGCTCGCGTTGGAAACCACCTTCATGTCCTTGTTGTACTTCTCGTCGTTAACGCCCATTACGAACATGGGGGTAGCCTTGTCCTTGGCGGGAGCGGTGATAACAACCTTCTTGGCGCCGCCGACAAAGTGAGCGGAGGCCTTTTCGGTGTCACAGAACACGCCGGTAGCTTCGGCGATGTACTCAGCGCCTGCGCTCGCCCACTGGATTTCTTCGGGCTTCATGCAAGCAAAGACCTTAATCTTCTCGCCGTTCACGGTAAGAGTATTGCTTTCGTGGTCAACGGAGATTTCGCCCTCGAACTTGCCATGCACCGTGTCATAACGGAGCATATATACCATGTAGTCCAGGTCAATGAAAGGATCGTTGACAGCGGTCACGGTGACGTTCGGGTTTGCCATCGCGGCGCGGAAAACCAAACGGCCAATACGGCCAAAACCGTTAATACCAACCTTTACCATTAAGTGACGCCTCCTAAAGTATTTTTTCAGGGTCTTTTATATTGTACCCAATAATCGCTTGATTTGCAAGCTTTCCGATGAAAAATGTCAAAGGTTTAACAATTAGTTCAAAATATGGTCGGGCTGCTCTGCCATCCGGCGGTCTGAATGAGGAAATATGCTATCAGCGCAAGCTCGATAAGGCATACAACCGCGAGGATTAGCAGCGCCTGCCTTATGTATGCGTTGGCGACATATTTCCGCAAAAGCGCAAGCCCCACGCCGGAAACGAGCCAGCAAGCCATTGCAATCGCCGCGTATATAACGCTTTCGTATACCCTGTCGCGCAGCAGTATTCCCGCCGCCGCGCCGATAAGCGCAATCAGGCAGTATATAATCCGCTTGATAAGCATGGTTTTCTTTTGCTTTTCGGCGCTTTGCCCGATGTTTTCGGGCGCGCCGGTGTTATTTGTTTCGCTCAATTTTTACAGCCTCGGATATTCCAGACTGACGTCGCAGCCCTTTTTGACGAATACGGGAATAACCTCAAGCGGAGCTTTTGCGGTAACGGTCTGTCCGCCCTCGTATTCCTTGCCGGTATACGCCTCCGTCCATGTTTCGCCCGCCGGCAGATAAACGCTTCTTTCCGTCGCGTCCTCCTCAAGCACAGGTGCAACGAGCAGCGAAGCGCCGAACATATATGCGTCCGTTTCGTTTACCGCGTTTTCGTCCTGCGGGTAATCGTAGACGAGCGGGCGCATCGGGGGAGTGCCCTTCTTCTGGCAGGCTTTCATCGTTTCCTTGATGTAGGGGCGAAGCTTTTCGCGCATATTGATGTAGCCCTTGAGCAGCTTCTCCATTTTTTCGCCGAAGCTCCACACCTCGTTGGGCGCTCCTGAGCCAAACTGGCGCACTCCATTCCGGTATTCGGGCGTCGGCGGCTCATAGGGCATACGGTCGCCGTGCATACGCATAACAGGGGTGAAAACGCCCCATTGGAACCAGCGGGCGAGCAGCTCGCGGAAGTTTTCATCGGAAGGCGCTCCGCCGATAAAGCCGCCCAAATCGCTGTTCCACCACGGAATTCCTGCCATAGCCATTGAAAGCCCCGCAGTCAGCTGGTCGCGCATCGAGCGGAAGGATGAGTATACGTCGCCGGACCATGTGAGCGCTCCGTATTTCTGCGAGCCTGCCCACGCGCAGCGCGCAAGGTTGAGTACGTCCTTCTGCCCCTCGGCAGTCATTCCGTCGTAGAACGCCTTTGCGTACATTGCGGGGTAGACGTTCGTAACCTGCTCGGCAGGCCCTATATAGTAGCGGTTGTTGTCAAAGTCGTAATCGCCGTATTCAGGCTCCGCCTCGTCAAGCCAGAATATGCGAACGCCCTTGTCGTAGTAGTTTTCCTTTGCGCGCTTCCATATGAACTCGCGGGCGGCGGGGTTCGTGGCGTCAAAGAAAACGCACTCGCCCATCCAGTTCATGTGAATCTGCGGCCCTCTGTCGTTCGTAACGAGCAGCCCCTTTTCCGCCATCTCGCGGAAGTTGCGGGAGCGGGAATCGACAGTCGGCCATATGGAAACCATCAGCTTGATACCAAGCGAGTTCAGCTCGTCAATCATAGCGGGTACGTCCGGCCAATCGTTTTCGTCGAACATGAACTCGCCCTGAATCGTCCAATGGAAAAAGTCCGCAACGATAACGCTGCACGGAACGTTTTCCTGCTTCATTCTCCTTGCGACTGAAAGCAGCTCCTCCTGAGTGCGGTAGCGCAGGCGGCATTGCCAGTAGCCCATCGCGAAATCGGGCATCATCGGTGAGAAGCCCGTCGCCTCAAGATAGGAAAGCATAATGTCCTTAGGCTCGTCGCCGGCGCAAATCCAGTAGTCCAGCTTCTGCGTCGCGTCCGCTTCCCATTCGGTTATGTTGGAGGCAAAGGTCGCCCTTCCGACGGCGGGATTGTTCCATAAAAAGCCGTAGCCGAGGCTGGAAATGTAAAAGGGAACGCTCGCCTGCGTGTTGCGATGCTGCAATTCGAGGATTGAGCCTTTTTTGTCGAGGTGGCTGTCCTGGTACTGCCCCATTCCGTAAATCTTTTCGCCGTCGCGCGCCTCAAACCGCGCTGAAAGCTTCCATGCCTGCTGCGCGGGAATCGGCTTGAGCTCGCGCGCTTCAATGTTGAGCGGGCAGCAGTAACGGCTAAGGTTGTTGCGGTTGCGCCAGTATTCCTCAAGCAGAATTTCTTCCTTCGCGTTGATAAAGGAAAGCCAGCCCTCGCTGTTTAGGATGGCTGTGATTCCGCCGTTTGTGATTGAGGCGTCCTCGCTGCCGACTTGAGCGCGGGGCTTTGAATGCTTGCTTACATCCTCGGTAAGCGCCCAGTCGTTCTCGTCGCATTTTGCGCTCTTGAACGCGCGAACGCGCAGCGCGTTTCTTCCCCATGCTTCGATTATCAGGGTTTCGCGTCCCATTTTGCGATAAAGCTTTCCGTCCTCTGTCCAGACTGCCATATTACTCACTCCCTAGTTTTTCTTCAGGCACATTGCCTGACGGCTTTTCAGCGTGGTTTTTCCGGCTTCATGTTTGCCCGTAAGCAAATCCGTGTAGTCGCCGTGCAGCTCTATTTCGCTGTCCTTCGGGTAAAAATTCATCAGGAATAGGTATTCGTTTTCGCCGTTTGAGCGAACAGAGCGCATTACGCCCTCCGGCATATCCTCGGTTTCAACGCCCGCTATAACGAGCGCGTCGCGGTAGAAGTCGATAAGGAACTCAACCGGCATACGCGCGGCGATGTAGTATGCCGTTCCCTCGCCGTACCTGTTCATCGTAAGGGCGGGGGTATCGCGGTAAAAGCGGGTGCTTGCGTCCGCGTATTTGCCTATCACGTCCGCGCCCTTTGCGTGAATAACCTCGCACCAGTCGAGAGTTTTGTAATCCTTGCCGTGATAGTCGATGAAGCATTCAGCGCCCTGCGGAAGGATGTCAATCTCCTCAGCCCATATTCCGAACATCTCCGAGAGCGGGCCGGGGAAGCCGCCGAGGAAGCACAAATCCTCGTCGTTTACATATCCCGTGACGTATGTTCCGATATATGTTCCGCCGTTTTCGACAAAGCGCTTGACCCGCGCGGCATAATCGCCCCTAAGCATATACGCCATATCGCCAATGACGACCTTGTATTTATCCAGGCTCTTGGTTTCGTCAACTATGTCAACCTGCACTCCGAGACGCTTGAGAGCCTCATAGGAGCGCATAACCGTTTCCTCATAGCGCTTGTCCTGCTTGCCGAATTTCGCGTCCGAAAGCGCCCAGTTGTTCTCCCAGTCGAAAAGGAGCGCGGTATCGGCTTTTATGCCCGTTCCCGCAACCTCGCTGAGCTTTTGTAGCGCCCTGCCGGTTTCGGCTACTTCCTTATACACGCGGGTGTTTTCGCTGCCCTCGTGGCCTACAATAGCGCCGTGGAATTTTTCACAGCCGCCGCGCCCCTTGCGGAACTGGAAATACTGTACTGAGTCAGAACCGAAGGCAACCGCCTGAAGCCCTTGCAGCATTACCGTTCCCGGCTCGCGCAGACTGTTTGAGCTTTGCCAGTTGACGACCGACGGGCTTGATTCCATCATCAGGAACGGCTTTCCGTCCTTGAGCGAGCGCTGAAGCTCGTGGTTGAACGCGGGGCGTAGGGCGACGGAGTAGTCCGCCTCAGAGCCTGTCCATTGCGGATAGTTGTCCCAGCTCGCGCGGTCAAGCCGCTTCGCCATCTCAAAGTAGTTGATGGTCGGGAACAAGTCCATCATGTTGATTGTAACGGGTATGTCGGGCGTTATCGCCCTTAGCGGCGCAATTTCGTTATCCACAAAATTGCAGTGCTGGTCGGAAACAAAGCGCCTCCACGCAAGCTTCAGACCGTGCTGCTCGTTTTCGCCGAGCCATGACGGGGTCGTCGGGCTTGAAATCTGCTCAAAGCTTGTGTACACATGGCTCCAGAACGCGCCCCACCAAGCGTCGTTCAGCTTATCAATGGTAAGGTATCTTTCGCGCAGCCATTCGCGGAAGCGTTTCTGGCATATTTCGCAATGGCATTCGCCGCCGTATTCGTTGGAAACGTGCCACATTGCGAGCGCGGGATGATTCTTGTATCTTTCCGCGAGCTTTGTGTTGATTATGCGCACCTTTTCGCGGTAAACCGGCGATGACAGGCAGTGGTTGTGCCTTCCTGCGTAGAGCATTTTCTGGCGGTTGTTGTCAACCCTGAGAACCTCCGGATATTTCTCCGCAAGCCAAGGCGGCCTTGCTCCGCTCGGCGTTGCGAGAATTGCTTTTATGTCGTTCTCCGCGAGCATATCCATGGTTTCGTCGAGCCATGAGAAGTCAAAAACGCCCTCCTCGCGCTCAATGAGCGCCCATGAAAAAATGCCGACGGAAAGCGAGTTTATGGACGCGCCCTTTGCAAGCTCCATATCGCGCTTCCAAATCGTATCCTTTTCCTTCAGCCATTGTTCGGGGTTGTAGTCGCCGCCGTGTATAATTGCATAGTCGCCCTTAAATACTGGTGGAAATTTTGTCATTTGTCTTTCCTCCCGTCCGCTTTTCTGCGCGGACTTGATATGCCTGTATTTTAACATAACGGCATAATAACGGCAAGTTAAATACTTGTTAACAGGCGCGGGATACTGTTATTGCGTGAAATCTGCGTAAAATGCCGCGCGATAAGGCTTTTTGTTCTTAAAAGTATTGGCATACGCCTTATTTTATGGTAAAATACATGGTGGTTCAAGTGGGATTTTCTTATTATGCCGCGCTTTGCAGCCGGCAGGGGAGGCTTTAACTTGCCGAGAATCAATGCGTTTATCAAGGAAACCTGTATGCAGGCGAATCAGGCTTACCTAATCAGCAAGCCGTCCAATATATTTTATCTGAGCGGCTACAAGGGCGAGGGCTATCTGCTTTCGCTTGCCGAGCGCTCCTATATAATCACGGATTCGCGCTACGAGGAGCAGGCGCAGCTTGAAGCGCCGGACTGCGAAACCGTGTGCATCCGCACGGGAGTCAGCCATTTTGACTTGGCGAAGGATATAATCCTTTCCCATCACATCACAGCCGTTTACGTCGAGGCTGACGGGCTTACGATGCGCGAGCATGACGCTCTGCGCGCCCTTCTGCCGGATGACGTTTCAATATCCGCTATGGACGGTCAGCCTGAGCGTATGCGTCAGATAAAGGACGAGGGCGAAATCCGTCTGATTGAAACGGCGTGCCATGTTTCCTGCCTTGCTTTTGAGCATATCATCGGCTACATCAAGGCGGGAATGACCGAAAAACAGGTGCAGCTTGAGCTTGACTATTATATGTACAGAAACGGCGCCGACAAGCTCGCTTTTGATACAATCATTGCCTCCGGAGCGCACGGCTCGCTGCCGCACGCAGTTCCGGGCGACAACGTTATTAAAAACGGCGACATGGTAACGATGGATTTCGGAGCCAAGGTCGGCGGCTACTGCGCCGATATGACGCGCACGGTCGCAGTCGGCAAGCCCTCGGATGAAATGAAGGCGGTGTATGATACCGTTCTTCAGGCGCATCTTATGGCTGAACAGGCGCTTTGCGCAGGCGCGTCCTGCCCCGCGGTCGATTCAATCGCCCGCGATTATATTGACGAGGCGGGCTATAAGGGTCGTTTCGGTCATGGGCTTGGGCATTCCTTGGGCGTTGATATTCATGAGGAGCCGCGCCTCAGCCCTGCAAGCAGAGCAGTTCTGCGCTCGGGAATGCTTATGACGGTCGAGCCGGGCATCTATCTGCCGGGAATCGGCGGAGTCAGAATCGAGGATACCTGCCTTGTTACGGAAAACGGGTATCGCTCATTAATCGGTGTTCAAAAGGAATTGCTTGTTCTGTAATTTCGCGCCATTGGTTTCCGGCGCGGAATAGGGCGGCTTGCTCCGCCCTCGCAAACGGCAGCCTTTAGGATAAAGGCGGCAAGCCTGAGGCTTGCTGCCAAGGGTTAAGCAAGATTAAATTAAGCTGGAGGGAATTGTATGATAACGGCAGGAGAATTCAGAAAAGGCGTTACGGTTGAGTGGGATGGCGGAGTGTGGAATATTGTAGATTTTCAGCACGTTAAGCCGGGCAAGGGCGCGGCGTTCGTCCGCACCACCATCAAGAACGTTATGACCGGCGCGGTTGTTGAGCGCACCTTCAACCCTACCGATAAGATGCCCAAGGCGGTCATCGATACCAAGGAAATGCAGTACCTGTACAAGGACGGCGAGCTTTACTACTTCATGGACCTTGAAAACTACGAGCAGATGCCCCTTAACAAGGAGCAGGTTGAAAACGCGATTATGTACGTCAAGGAGAACACGAACGTTCAGGTTCGCTTCTTCAAGGGCTCCGCGTTCGACGTTCAGGCGCCTAACTTCGTAGAGCTTGAGGTCACCAAGACCGAGCCGGGCTTCAAGGGCGATTCCACCACCAACACCCTCAAGCCTGCCACTCTTGAAACCGGCTATGAAATCAAGGTGCCGCTGTTCATCAATATCGGCGACTCGATTCGCGTTGACACCCGCACCGGCGAGTATATGTCCCGCGCCTGATTTCAAAATTTCCGAAGTAAGAGGGGTTCTGCCGAGTGTAGAACCCCTTTATACGCATACGGACGTGACGCACTTTGACTACCGAACAGAAGGGGGACAGGAAAATGAGCAGGCTTACAGACAAGGTTTCTTACCTGAAGGGTCTTACCGAGGGAATGAAGCTTAACAAGGAAGGCAACGAGGGCAAAATGATTCTCCATATCATCGGCGTTATGGAGGAGATGGCTCAGGAGCTTGAGCGTATTGATACTACCGTAAATGACCTTGACGAGTACATGGAATCCATCGACGAGGATTTGACCGAGGTTGAGGAAATGCTCTGCGATGAGGACTATGACGACGATTATTCCGAAGATGAAGATGACGACGAAGATGACGACGACGAGGAAGCGGAAGGCGAGCAGGAAATGATTGAGTATCCCTGCCCGTTCTGCGGAAAAAAGCTCAGCTTTGAGCTGAAAACCTTTGATTTGCTTGAGGACTACACCTGCCCCTACTGCGGAAAGACCGTTTTTGCCGCGAATTCGGAAACCGGCGATGACGGCGATGGCGGAGAAAACGGCTGATAAAGCCGCAAGCGTCCTTTTATATAAGCTGAGCATAAAAATACCGCGTCCCCTTTTCTGCCTTGCGTTTGGCAGCGGAGGGGGCGCGGTTTGTTATTCAAATCTGTTTTTTCAGGTAATGCCCTTATCACGCCCGACGCGCAGGCGAACCATTGCGCGGGAAAGCATTGCGCGGCTCAGGTAGTACTCGTTCATGCTCTGGTGCTGCCTCAGGCGCTCCTCGGCGCGCTCCTTTGAGCGCTGCGCGTGTACAAGGTCGATGTCCTCGGGCCATTCCACGCTTTGAAAAAGCACCAGCACTTCCTCGCGGTTGATTGTTATGAAGCCCTTGCTCGTTGCCGCTTTGCGCCAATGCCCGTCGGGGTACTGGATGCGAATCGCGTCCTCGACAAGCGATATAACGGTCGGCTCGTGGTCGGCAAGAATACCGACTTCGCCGTCCGTGGACTTGACGACAACCATCTGAACATCCTCGTCAAAGAATGTTTTTTCGGGCGTTATAATCTGCAAATGAAACAGCTTCATTACTTATTCTCCGCTTTTTTCGCATTCGCGCGAACATCCTCGATATCGCCTGCCATATAGAAGGCGCTTTCGGGCAAATCGTCAATCTCGCCGTCGATAATAGCCTTGAAGGAGGCAATCGTGTCCTTGACGGGCACATACTTGCCGGGAATTCCGCTGAACACCTCGGCAACGAACATCGGCTGGCTCAGGAAGCGCTGAATTCTGCGCGCGCGGTGAACGACCCTTCTGTCGTCCTCGGAAAGCTCCTCCATGCCGAGAATCGCGATTATGTCCTGAAGCTCGCGGTAGCGTTGGAGGGATTCAAGAACTGCCTGAGCGACTTCATAATGCTCCTTGCCGACAATCGCGGGGTCAAGAATGCGGCTTGAGCTGTCAAGCGGGCTGACGGCTGGGTAGATGCCCATTTCGCTTACCTGACGCGAAAGAACCGTTGTTGCGTCAAGGTGAGTGAAGATAGCGGCAGGGGCAGGGTCAGTAAGGTCGTCGGCAGGAACGTAGATTGCCTGAACGGAGGTGATTGAGCCGTCGTCCGTGGAGGCTATGCGCTCCTCTAATGCTCCGACTTCCTCGGCAAGCGTCGGCTGATAGCCAACGGCGCTCGGCATACGCCCAAGCAGAGCCGAAACCTCGCTGCCCGCCTGTATGTAACGGAAAATATTGTCCACAAAGAACAGCACGTTCTGCTTATTGGTGTCGCGGAAATGCTCCGCGAGCGTAAGACCGGTAAGCGCAACGCGCATACGCGCTCCGGGCGGTTCGTTCATCTGCCCGAATACGAGTGCCGTCTTGTCGATGACTCCGCTCTCGTTCATCTCGTGCAGCAAATCGTTGCCCTCGCGGGAGCGCTCGCCGACGCCGGTGAATACGCTGTATCCGCCGTGCTGGGTGGCGATATTGTGAATAAGCTCAAGAATAAGAACCGTCTTGCCTACGCCCGCGCCGCCGAACAAGCCTATTTTTCCGCCGTAGGCGTAAGGCGCGAGCAAGTCTATAACCTTGATTCCGGTTTCAAAAACGGTTGTAACCGGCTTTTGCTTTGCAAAGCTTGGCGGCTGGCGGTGGATGCTGTCGTGTCCCTCCGGCTGAAGCTCGCCCTTGCCGTCAATCGGACGCCCAAGCACGTCAATCGCCCTGCCGAGCATCGTTTTGCCGACGGGAGCCATAACGGGCTTTCCGGTATCGGTTACGGGCATTCCGAGGCAAAGCCCGTCGGTAGCCTCAAGCGCTACGCAGCGCGCCGCGCCGTCAACATGGGCGGCAACCTCAAGCGCTACCGTTCTTTTGCCGTCGTGAACATAAAGCAGATTGTAGATGGCGGGCAGGTTTTCGTCCGGAAAAGCCGCGTCCACAACAGGCCCGATAAGCCTTGACACTCGTCCCTGCATATCAATCGTTCCCTTCTTCGGTCGTCGTCATTTGAGAAAAATGCCGGAGCCGGAAATAATCTCCGTAATCTCCTGCGTTATGCCCGCCTGACGCGCGCGGTTAAGCTCAAGCTGCAAATCATCCAGCATTTCGCCCGCGTTTCTCGTGCTTGCGTCCATGCTCGTCATTCGCGCGCACTGCTCCGATGCGTAGGACTGCACCAAAGCTGAATATATGCGCCCGATAAGGTAGGACGGGGTAAGGTTGTCAAGCACTTCCCTGCGGCTGGGCAGGTATGTGAGCGAATGCGTGTCCTCGTGCAGAAGCTCTGCCGTTTTGAAATCCTCCGGCAGAATCGGAAGCAGCCGGAACACGGTCGGAATCAGCTTCGCGCTGTTTTCCATGTGCGTGTAAACAACGAATATTTCGTCAAGCGCCTTGTCCGTGTAAAGGCTGCACAGCTCCTGCGTTATCTTTCTTGCGCTGCCAAGCTCGGGGTTCTGCGCAATGTTGAGGTAATCAACATCCGGCTCTACTCCGCGATGCAGAAAGAATACGTTCGCCATCATTCCGATTGTGAAAAGGGAGAGGCTTGCGTGCGCACGCCCGTCAATATCCGACGCCGCCATTTTAAGCACGTTGTCGTTATATCCGCCGCACATACCCTTATCGCCCGCTATTACGAGATAGGCGATATTGCGCTCCTCCGGCATTTCCTTGCGCTGATAGAAAAATTTGTTGTGAATTTCGCCCTCGGTGTTTTCGAGGATGAAGCGCATATCGGACATAACCCGCTTGTGGTAGAACAGGTTCTTTTCGTGCATACTCATCGCTTTTTTCATCTTGGAGGATGAAATAAGGTACATCGCCCGCGTTATCTTCATGGTGTCGGAGATTACCTTTATGCGATGACGGATTTCGGGGATGCTGCTCATTTACTGCGCCTCCCCGCCTACGCGCTTCTTTGCCGCGTCGCTTTCGTCAAAAGCCTTGCGCGCCGCGTCCGCCGCTGTCTGCGCGTTTTCGCTTTCCTCCTGCTTTGCGGCTATTTCATCCTTGTTTGCGACGTATTCCTTAACGGCTTCCTCAAGCGCCGCCGTTATGTTTTCGTCATACTGTCCGCCGCCGTCAATCATTTCGGCAAGCTCCGGACGGGTTTCAAGCATGAACTGCGGGAAATACTTCTTGAAGCTCTCAAGCTCCTTCATCGGCACATCCTTGCCGAGCAGGCTCTTGCTTACCGCATAAAGCAGCGCAACCTGAACGGCGGTCTGAAGGGGGGAGTGGTTCGGCTGGCGAAGCATATCGTTAAGCCGCTCGCCGTACATGAGCGTTTCCTTCGTTCCCTCGTCCATATCGCTGGAGAACTGGCTGAAAACCTGCAATTCCCTGTACTGGGCAAGCTGCAGGCGCAGCTGCCCCGCAACCTTGCGCATTGGCTTTCCCTGCGCGGCGCCGCCGACGCGCGATACTGACAGACCGACGTTTATCGCGGGGCGCTGACCTGCGCGGAACATATCCGTGTCAAGGTAAAGCTGACCGTCCGTAATTGATATTACGTTCGTCGGTATGTATGCCGATATGTCGCCCGTCTGGGTTTCGATAATCGGCAGAGCGGTCATCGAGCCGCCGCCTTTTTCAGCCGAAAGCTGAGCGGAGCGCTCAAGCAAACGCGAATGCAGATAGAATACGTCGCCGGGGTATGCCTCGCGTCCCGGAGGGCGCTTGAGCAGAAGCGACATTGCGCGGTAAGCGACCGCGTGCTTGCTTAAATCGTCATACACAATAAAGGCGTCGCGTCCGGAATACATGAAGTATTCGGCAATCGCGCAGCCTGCGTAGGGCGCGGTGTACTGCATTGTCGGTGTGTCGCTGGCGGTTGAGCATACAACGCAGGTATAGTCCATAGCGCCAGCCTTGCGGAAGGTTTCGATAACCTGCGCAACCGTTGACGCCTTCTGACCTATCGCAACGTATACGCAATAAACGTGCTTCCCCTTCTGATTGAGAATCGCGTCCATCGCTATGCTGGTTTTGCCCGTCTGCCTGTCGCCGATAATCAACTCGCGCTGACCCATTCCAATAGGAATCATTGAATCGACGGCGATTAAGCCCGTTTCCAAAGGTCTTGTAACGGGCATACGGTCGATTATCGTAGGCGCGGGATTTTCGAGCGGGCGCATTTCGGTATATTTCGGCTTCGGGCCGCCGTCAAGCGGCTCTCCGAGGGGATTTACAACCCTGCCGATTATTCCGTCGCCGACCGGTATAGACAGCACACGGCCCGTGCCCATTGCCTTTCTTCCGACGGCGACCTTGTCCTCGCCGTTAAGCAGAACAACGTCGATTTCGTCCGAAAGCAGGTTCATCGCTATGCCGTGTATGTCGTCGCCGAAGTCGACAAGCTCGCCGTTTCTTACTCCGCCAAGCCCCGTAATCCTTACGATTCCGTCAGCGGAGGAAATAACCGTTCCTGCGCCGCGCACGTTTACCTTGCTCTGGAATTCCAGAAGCGCCGTTTTGAGCGCGCCGTCCTGAGCGGACGCAATTATTCCACCAATATCGCCTGCCGCTGCCGGCGGTATTTTATCGCCCTCCGCGCTCTCGATTGCAGCGTCAACAGCCTCGTCCGGCGCGGGCATTTTGTCGCCTTTGCCGCCGAGAGAGCCGATTTCGCCGCTGTGAATGCCGTTTAGAAGCGCGTCCCTGATAGCGTCAAGCTGACCGGAAAGCGAGTCGTCATAAACGCGTCCGGCTATATGAACCCGCGCGCCGCCGAGCAAAGACGGGTCGAGCTTCTGGGTAAGATGAACCTCGTCGCCGAGATAAGCGGAGAAACGTTTTTCCGCCTGCTTGAGAGTATCCTCGTCAAGCTCTATCGCGGTTTGAAGCACGCCTTCCTGCATATCTTCATCCCACCTTTGTCAAAAAGTTGTCCACGAGCCGCTCGTTGTCCTCGGGCTTGACCTCGCGCTCAAGCACCTTGCGGGCAATTTCAACGGCAAGCGCAGCCGCCTGCGTCTTGATTTCGTCCTGCGCCTTGTTCTTTTCATCCTCCGCGTCGCGTTTTGCCTGCGCCACAATGTCATCCGCCTGATGACGGGTGCGCTCAAGCATTTCAACGGAGGTCTGGTGCGCCTTCTGCGCCGCTTCCGTCATCAGCTGAGCCGCCTGCTTTTTGGCGTCCTCGGCGGTCTGCTTCGCTTCCGTGAGCTTCACGTTCGCGTCGTCAACAACCTGCTTTGCGTTGTCAAGCTGGTCGGTGACCATTTTGTCGCGCTTATTCATGAACTTGCGCACGGGCTTGTAGAGGAATACCCGAAGCGCGACAAACAGAATCACCACGTTTATGCAGTGAAACAGAATGTCGGAAGGATTAATAAGCTTTGCAAATGTGTCCATTTTTGTCCACCCCGCTTACGATACTCGCGTCCTTACGCGGGCTATGGTTATTTGATATATCCGGGAAGCACGAAGATTAGCAGGATGGATACGAACAAACCGTAGATAGCGGTAGTTTCCATCATTATCAGACCGAACATCAGCGATGAGCTAATCTTTCCGCTGGCTTCCGGCTGACGCGCGATGGATTCCACCGCGGTAGAGGTTGCGCGGCTCATGCCGAGCGCAGCGCCGAAGCCTGTGAGTGCCGCGATAGCGGCGCCGAGAGCAATCAATCCGATTTCCATTTAACATCCCTCCGTGTAGTAGTGTTGGCATTTTCGGTATGCGGTCATTTGAGCCGCCTGTGCTTTCGAGGCTTATTCGATAGCCTCGTTGATATAGTTAAGGCTCAGAAGCCCGAATACGAATGTTTGGATTGCCGCTTCAATAATATTGAAGTATGCGCTCAGAATCGCCGGCAGAACAACCGGAACAACCGCGTAGACCAGCTTCATTACTATTCCGCCCACCAGCACGTTGGCAAAAAGCCTCAGCGCCATTGAGAACGGGGCTACGCAGTCGGTAAGGAGCTTGATTGGGAAAACGATTGCGTTAGGCGAGGACATCCGCTTGAGCCTTTGCTTCAGCCCCAGCGTTCTCAGCGCCGTAACGTTTACAAGAACGAATGTTGAAAGGCCGAGCGCAAGAGTGCAGCTCAAATCGTCCGTCGCAGGGGGGAACCCGAACATCTCTATGAGGGTTGCCGCCGCAACGTAGGACATGAGCGTAAGCACGACGGGCGCTACCCTGTCCGCCTGCTCGCCCACCTTGCTCCTGGACCAGTTGTAGATGCCGCCTACTATAAGCTCCATGTACCTCTGCAGCCCCTTGGGGCGTTCGGTAAAGGACTTCGTGCGCTTGTACAAAAGCAGAAGCACGATTAGCAGCAGCAGCGTTACTCCCCAGCCGACAAATACGGAAACGCCTATCTGGAAGCCGCCTCCCATGTCTATGTGCTCCGGCATTATGTTTATCTCCGGAAGCTTGGAGGCTGTATTCTGCGCGGCGTCGAGCAGAAGGCTTGTTAATGGAAGCATTGGTATCGCTCCTTCCCTTGAGGAAATCCTTGAAATCGGGCGAGAGCGCCGAAAAATGGCGTCAGCGTCGCGTGCGTGATAAAATGAGATAAACGGCAACGGACAGCGTTATTCCCGCAAGCAGGAACAGCAATGCCCTAACTGATAAAAGCGCTGCTCCTACCATACAAAGCGCCCATAGCGGGAACTTTAGCAGATACAGCGCCTTTGCCGCGCGCTGGGGGGCTTTCGCAATCCTTGCCGTCAACCGGAATTGGAAGAAGCCGAAGAGAAAGCCGAGCAGCAGAAATATAATCTCCATACCGGATTATCATACACCTTGAAAAGCCAATTTGCAACACTTTGCGGCATTATTTTTGTACGCGTTGGGGCGCGCGTACAGCATAATTTGATGCGCTGCCTATTCATTTTCACGGGAATGATTGGAGTAATTTCCGGTAAAATCAATTATATTGCGGCGCATGGCAAGGCGATTTGAGCAATAATGAATAATTAAATCGTCAATCCTGCAAAAACGCATTTGCGCTCAATGCTCGTATCCTGCCTGAAAGCAGGCGAATCATAAGCCCGTTCGAGGGCTTTCCGTCGCCCTCCGGAACGGCGTCGCCGAGCAGCTTATACAGGTCAGCGGCATTCCCGTAGGTGAACGCCCATTCGATTGAGTGCCTTATGCAGCGCTCAACTCCCGTTGCGGAGGCTCCGAAAAGCTTCGCCGCATACGGATATATGGTTCTGCCAAGCTCGTTTGCTTCTCCCGCTCGGACACAAAGGCGGCTCACCGCTTCCCTGAGATAGGCGTATCCGCTCTGCCTGTGCGCAAAGCCGCAGGAGTCGAGCGCAAGCGCCGTCTGCGCCCTTGAAGCCCCGTGCGCCTTAAGCGCGCATTTCGGAATTTCAAGGCGCGGAAGGGAGGAAAGCGCCGCCGCTATTCCGGAAACGTCCGAAGAAACAGCCGATATGTCGCATAGCTCAGCCACCTTTGACGGGAAAGAGCAAAGCACGGTGTACGGAAACTGCCTCAGCGGAAAATCGGGAATGCATTTCAGTATATGCAAGCCCGCTCCGGCAGGCGAATACTCGTCAATGATAACCGCGTCGATTATATTTTGCATAAGAATATCCCGCGCTTCCGCAAATGAAAACGCGCAGAGGGCGTGCTGCGCGCCCGCCGATTCCGCCGCTATGCATATCTTAATTCCCGCCGCCGGATTGTTCGGCAGCGCAAGCACGTTGCCGAGCCGCAACAATAATCACGCCTTTTCATATTCTTGACATACCCAAAGGCGGATATACGACAAGGCGCTTGTCGAATCCTTCTTGCAGAATTCGACAAAGCGTCCGTCATGTGTTTCGCTGCCGCCAAATATTCGTGAATTGCCGGTTTGCTTAGCTAAAGCTCAATCGGATGTGTTCCATGGCAAGCCGCCTCAAGCCCCGTGCGCAAGCGGTCTTTACGCCGCCTTAGCCTCGCTGTCAACCTTATCCGCCTTGTCAAGCATCCACTCAACGTAAAGCCCGTAGCCCTGAGTCGGGTCGCCGACAAAAACGTGCGTCACAGCGCCCACAAGCTTGCCGCTTTGAATAATCGGGCTTCCCGACATACCTTGGACGATTCCGCCCGTTTTATTTAGCAGCCTTTCGTCCGTTACCTTGATAACCATGCTTTTCTGCTTGGGCGAGCTTTGGCGGTAAAGCTTGGTTATTTCGATTTCAAATTCCTCTATGTTCTTCCCGTCAAGGCATGAGAGTATGCTCGCTTTGCCGGTTGTTATCTCTCCCTGCAACGCGGCGGGCAGTCCGTTTGGATAGAGAGGAGAGGAGATGTTTTCGTCGCTCTGACCGTAGATTCCGAATATGCTGTTGCCCAAAATCTCCCCGAAAACGCGCATTTCGCGCAGAAAGGAGCCGCGCAGCTCGCCCGGAGTGCCGATTTCGCCCTTTTTGACTCCCGTTATTTCCGCGTGAAGCGCCGAGCCTTTTCTCAGCGACAGCAGCTCTCCCGTGTCAACGTCCGTTACGGCGTGACCGAGCGCCGCGAACATACCCGTTTCGGGGTCATAGAAGGAAAGCGTGCCGATTCCCGCCGTGCTGTCGCGCACCCACGCGCCCAAACGGTATTCGCCGTCTGACAGCGTCGGCGTCACTTTGATTGGCAAGTCCTTTCCCGAGCGCTTTACGACAAAATCGAGCGTTCTTCCGCCGCTTGAGCGGATTAGGCGCGTCAAATGCTCCGCGCTGATAATTTCGCTTCCGTCAACGGAAACTATGTAATCGCCCGCCTTGATTCCCGCGCTTCCGGCAGGACCTTTGCCGGAGGATGAAAGGTCGCTGAGGCCCACAACGAGCGCACCGCTCATGTTCATGGCGATTCCGATTGCGCCGCCGCCCGGAATAAGCGTTTTGCCCGCGCGGGCAGTCACCTTGACGCTCGCTATGGGGATTATGCCCACCAGGGACAAGTCCAGATTTGTCTGACCTGTTTCCCGCGCGGTTATTGAAAGCCCGCCCGCGCTTTCGTCAAGCCCGATAAGCGCCGTCTGCGCCTTTTCGCTCACGGTTATGGGCAGGGCGAAGGCGATTGTCTGGCTCTGACCCTTGATAAGCTCAAGCTCCGTCGGCAGTGCGCGAATCGCGCCTGCGGCGGGGGAGAAGTACCCGCAAATTAGCAATGCCGCTAAAAACACGCCTGTTGCGCGGCTCAAGCGCGAATGACCTTTTTGACGATACGACATAAAAATCGCCCCTTTCAGAAGCTGACACAGACAGCATTCCCGAAAGGGACGAGAAATCTTATGGTATTTTTAAGCTTTTCAGTCGCTGATAAGGTCGAGCGCCGCCTGCTGCTCCTCGAGCATGGACTTAACCTTGTCGCGGAACTCCCTTACGCCGTCCTTGAGCGAGGCGATGTTGGTTTCAAGCTGCACTTTTTCATCCTTGAGACCGGCAACCTGCTCGTCTGCCTTAGCCTGAGCCTCGGCAAGAATCGCGTCGGCGCGAACATGAGCCTGCGCAACGGTTTCATCGCATACGCGTTGGGTGTTCTTGAGCATTTCCTTGATTGTTTCGCCGTAATCGCCCTCGTCATAGGACTGTTTGGCGATTGCCTGCGGCTGCGCCTGAGCGATGGGCGCGGGCTTCTGCTGCTCGCGGCGAAGGGCGTTTTCGGCTCTCTCAGCGCGCTCGCGCATATTGACCAGCTCCTGCTGAAGCTGCTGCAGCGCGGCAGTATTCTGGCTGCCTGCGGCGGGAGCGGGAGCTGCGCGCATACTGCCCAGCTCGGCATTCATGGCGTCAAGCTCATCGCAGATGGAGTCAAGGAAGGAATCCACCTCGTCCGAATCGTATCCGAGCTTCTTTTTGCCAAATTCTTTATTAGCAATCATTTCAACGAGTTTTTCAATAGTCAAAGCCATAAAGCTACCCCTTTCTTCTTACGGCATCCAATGTGCATAGTTTAACAGGTTAGGCTTAAAAAATCAAGCTATGGCGCGAACAAGCAGCTGAAGCAGGTACATTATCAGCTGAAGCGCGAAGCCAAGCAGGATTGGCGAAAAATCTATCGGCATATTCCAGCCGAAGCGCTTGCGAAGCAAACGCCTGAACGGCTCAAGGATTGGCTCAATTATTCTTGCCAGAAACTGCATAAGCTTATTCTGCGGCGGCAGGAACCAACTGAGAATGCAGTAGGCGAACAGAATGAAGCTGATTAGGCTCACTATTCTGTAAACCCATGAATAAATCGTGTAAATAACCATTGCTTGCTCCTTACTGATGATACGGATTGGGGCGCGCAGCGCCGAATGCGGAGCGTTGCACAGGCTGCTCCGTTCCCGCAAACGGATTTTGAGGTCTGTCGTCATACTTTGCCGCCTGATAGGCCGCCCTCGGAACTCTCGGCGCGCTTTGGCGGGTGTCCCTCACGGTTTCATATCCGGTAAGAGGGCTTTGCGCCTCCGCATTGACGCGGTACGCGCTCTTGATTCTTTCGTCAAGCATTACCTTCATGCTGGAGGGCCATACGATGTAGCCGTGCTGGCTTATTTTCTGCATTCCGCACTGGAGGGCGTAGATTGCGCCGCGCAGCACGTCAATGCAGCGCTGCATTTCGGCGGGATTGGTTGCGATTGGCTCCATGTTGAGGAAAACGCACCTCTCGTCGCGCATATGCTCGATGATTGTGTGAACCTCGTCTATGCGCTGAACCATCGCAATGCTGATTGTCGGCGTCTGAACCTCGGGCTGAATTGGGAAGTTTACTGAATTATCCTCCGTCTGCACGGGGGCTTGCTGCATTGGCTGATACTGCTGGCGGTAGTCGGCAGCCTGCGGCTGCTTTTGCGGCGGGGCATACGGAGCATACTGCGCGTTCTGCGCCGCGGGCGCGTCGGGAACAGGCTGATACGGGCGGGTATACTGCCCGTACTGCTGCTGGGCAAAATCCTGATTATACTGCGGCTGAGCGTACTGGCGGCTTGCGTCGGGTTGCTGGGGAGCGTTTTGCGCAAATGCGCCGAGGTTGGGGTCGGCAGCTCCGCTGTTCCAGCCGTCTGCGCCATCGTCATCAGACATCCAGCGATTGCGGTTGTTTGCTTCTTCCTTTTCATTATACGCGCTCATGCCGCCAAAAAAACCGTTCATCCAAGATTGAAAGCGCCCGACGATGCTTTCGCCCTGCCCGTTGGTTTTCATTGAATAACCCCTTTCAAACCGCTTTGCGCGCGCCGAAAAGCCTTGTGCCGACGCGGAGAAGCGTTGCGCCCTCCTCGGCTGCAACTATGCAGTCGCGGCTCATGCCCATGGAGAGCGTGTCAAAAAACTCACTATTGATGCTTGCCTTCATCCCGTCAAAGAGAGAGCGCATTTTTTTGAAATACGGTCTCAGCGTTTCGGGGTCGTCGGCAAGCGGCATCATTGTCATCAGTCCCCGCAGCCGCACGCCCGACATTTCCTGCGCCGCCGCTGCAAGCTCGGGCAGCTCGTCAATCGGGCATCCGCCCTTTTGCTCCTCGCCCGCAATCGAAACCTCGATGAGAATGTCCATAACCTTGGAATGCTCTCTTGCCCGCCTGTCGATTTCCTTGAGCAGCTCCGGTCTGTCCACGGAATGAATCATGCTCACGCAATCCATTATATATTTTACCTTGTTGGTTTGCAACTGCCCAATTAAATGTATTTCAAAGCGGGAATCAAGTTCAGGAAGCTTTCCGAGCAGCTCTTGCACCCTGTTTTCGCCAATCTTGGTAAATCCCATGTCGAAAAGCGGATTGATTTCATCGGCAGAGTGGGTTTTTGTTACGGCAAGAATCTCGCATTTCTCCTGCCTGCCCTTCAAAGCCCCGTCAACCTCGCGCCTGAGCGCCAGAGCGTTTTCAGAAAGTGACATCGCTATGCCTCCGTTACCGCCTGTCAGAATACCCTGATTGCCTGACCCTCGTAAAGAGAGCCGTTTGCAACAGGTCTTACCATCGAGTAGCCGTCGCGCCTGAGTATTACATTGACCTGCACAAAGCTGCTCGCGCCGCCCTCTACCGCGACTACGCCCGTAACCCCGTCCTGCTCCGTAACAGAGCCGTCCGGAACGATAAGCCCCTCCTGATATTCGCCTACGCCGACTCTGCATGAGCGGAGGTAGAGAAGGGAATCAACGTCCGCCTTGACCTCGAGGCGAACCAGCAGCTCACGGCCGGAGCGGGTAACGCCCGTTACCGTAGCGGAAACAACGCTTGAGTCAAGGTCGGAAAGCACCAGCTGATACGCGTTGCCGACGGTCGGGTTCCAGTCTCTGTCGTCCGCAAGCATAAGCACGGCGTAGCTGCCCTGCCTTACAGTGCGGAAGATTGCGGTTCTGCCCCTCTGAACTGAGGATATTTCGGGCAGCGCTCCGCCTATATACGAGCGAACCTGCTGCGGCGAAAGCTCCATGTAGTTAGCGGTTGTAAGTATGTACTCAAAATTATCCGTGTAAAAGCTGATTATGCAGTTTTCGGAGGCGGAATAAGGCTTTATCCAGCTCTCAATGCGCTGCACCTGCGTGTTTTCATCGTCGTAAAGGCGGCTGAGGCGCTTGTCGTCAGGGTATTTCTGGCGGATATACGTCTGCTTCAAATCGATTGCGGTGGAAAGCAGGCGCTCCTGATACGACATATTTCCGGCTGACTGCCATATCATCTGCCTCAGCTCAAGCGCCCTGTCCTGAACGTCCGAGGCGTAGCGCGCAAGCTTCAAATCGTTGCCCGATTCGCTTGCCACAAGCTCCTGCTGATATTCCTTAATCTGCTGGCGATAGTTGCGCAGCCTTGTCGTTTCGTTTGCGCTGTAACCGGATGTGAACACGTTGCAGATGGTCGTTCCGCGGTAAACCATCGAGCCTTCATCGGCTGTGTATTCTACGTCCGAAACTCCGTCCTCGTCGTAAATTGTTTCATTTCTTACTATGAGCGCGTCGCCGGAATACTGGATTCCGATAAGCCCGCGCTGCACGGTCGTGTATTTTGCCTGACCGATTCCCAAAGCGCTTACAATATACCAAACGGCAGCCCCGAGCATAACAAGGGCGAACAGGAAGCTGCCGATATATCTGTGAGGTCTGGTTTTCGTCGTCAACTTTTTCACCGCTCCCTTCCGTTATATCTGCTGGGTGCTTTTCAGGTAGGCTCTCAGCTTTTCGAGCAGCCTTCTTTCAAGGCGACTTACCTGCATCTGGCTCACGCCGAGGTGCTTTGCCGTTTCCCTTTGCCCAAGCCCTTTTGCGAATCGCGCCTCGAACAGCTCCCTGTCTCTTTCATCCATAAGCTTTTTCAGGGAATTCAGGAAATCCTCGCGCTCTACTCTGTCATAGCCGCTTTCGCTTTCCGGCATCAAATCCATAAAGCTCGCGCCCTCGTCCTCGCCGACAGGCGCGTCGAGCGACGCTATTCCGGAGGCTTTCCTAAGCTCAAACGCGTCCAGAATATCCTCGAGGGGAACGCCCAAAGCTTCGGAGATTTCCATTACCGACGGCTCGCGTCCGTTTTCGAGAAGGAATCTTTCGGAATGCGCCGCTATCCTGCCCAAAAGCTGCCTTCCTGCGCGGGGCGCGCGAATCAGCTGCCCCTTGTCGCGCAGGTAATTTCTTACGCTGCCTGCCATTGTCGGCATTGCGTAGGTGATGAATTTAAGCCCCGTTTCCGCCTTGTACCGCTTGGCTGCCTGCATAAGGGCTATGGACGCAATCTGGAAAAGGTCTTCCGTTTCGATTCCGCGCCCCGAAAACTGCCGCGCGACTCTCTCGGCAAGCGGCAGAGCCATTTCGACAAGCCCGTCAAGCTTCTGTTTGTCAGGCTCCCTGCTGTATTCGGCAGCCGCCGCCTGCAAAGCGCTCATATCCATATCAGTGACCCCTTACGGAATCACCGGCGTCGTCATATGTATGCCGGTTATCAGTCCCTTTTCTTTTGAAAGCGCGACCGACGCCATGCAGGTCAGAAGCACGGCTTCAACCATATCCTCGTCGGGAGCGCTGAAATCCTGCTTGCCTTCCGAGAATTCTGCGGAAAGGGAAAGCACAAGCTCGCTGCCCTCGCGCAGCAGCTTGACGCATAGGGCGCTTGCGCAAAACGGCTGGCTGCGGAGCGTTTCTCCCGCCTCGTCGCAAGCCATGCAAAGCTCCTCAAGCGCCTCCGCCGTAAGCCCTACCACGGCTCCCGCGGCTCTTAGCGCGACGCGGGGCACTACTGCCCATTCTCGCTGAGCCGAAACCTTTAGCGACAATACTTCCATATCATGCTCTCCCAAATCAACATAGTGTACGACAGAGTATGATACCATATTTGCGTGTAGCGCGCAAGCGCGGCAAAGTGACATTTCCGTCGCCCGTGTAGCGCTACAATACATCTTGGACAAATGAAAAAAAAAGAATGAAGGACGAGGCGAAATCGGTTATAGTTGAGTTGCAGACAACAAAAGCCGAAAGGAGCCTCATCCTTCATGAACAGCATAACA
>JAQWCW010000024.1 GCA_028705775.1 Eubacteriales bacterium | reverse complement strand
CGCTCGGGTCGCTCCTCAGCGTTGCCCTATCCTCAGCACCGGCAAAGCGGGAGCAGTATATCACAATTCGTCGCGGACGAACTACCACTAAGCAAATTTTGTACTTGACATGGGGTACACTTCATACGCCGCAGCGTATTTCATCGCGTCAGCTATTTCATACACCGCATGTGTATTTCACTTGTCCGGAAGGGCAGATTTCATTAAAAAAAGCACTTGCGTATGCAAGCGCTTTTTCTGGAGCGGTAGACGAGATTCGGACTCGCGACATCCACCTTGGCAAGGTGGCACTCTACCACTGAGCTACTACCGCGTTTCGCCGCCGTCGTGACGGCAGGAATGAAGAATTGGAGGTGCCACCCAGACTCGAACTGGGGAGTAAAGGTTTTGCAGACCTTCGCCTTACCACTTGGCTATGGCACCGTGTGGAGCGGCAGACGAGATTCGGACTCGCGACATCCACCTTGGCAAGGTGGCACTCTACCACTGAGCTACTACCGCATAGAATTACGTTTCATCCGCAGAATACTTCCCCTACCCGCTCTTCGACGGGCAAGAGAAGCAACGCGGCGAATGAAAACGTAAAATGGTGCCTTGGGGCGGAATCGAACCACCGACACGCAGATTTTCAGTCTACTGCTCTACCGACTGAGCTACCAAGGCAATGGCGACTCGGAGGGGGCTCGAACCCCTGACCTCCAGCGTGACAGGCTGGCATTCTAACCAACTGAACTACCGAGCCATTTACTTTCAGCATCGACCGCCTTTTACACAGGCGCTTTACTGAAAGAATGGTGGGAACAACAGGGCTCGAACCTGTGACCCTCTGCTTGTAAGGCAGATGCTCTCCCAGCTGAGCTATGCTCCCATCCCGAAGCCGCTTATCGCGGCGACGTGTATAATAATACTTCATATCGGAGCGTCTTGTCAAGCGTTTGTCGCTTATTTTTTCAAACTTTGCTGTCGGTTTTTTTACATTCGCGTTCCCCGAAAAATATGCCGAAAAGCTCATATGCCGAAACAGCCAAGAAGCGCATATGCCCGCCTGCCGCTTTTCCCCTGCGCAAATTCCCGCAAAGGCGTTAATAATCCGGCAAAGGCGGCATACGCATAATTGCATTGCGCAGAGCATATATTATTATACCCGCAAATTTAGTGACTGTAAGTAGTATTTAGGCTTTCGGTTCGTTTACACAATTTTCATTGTACTCTATAATTGTAAAAAACTCGCGGAGGCGGTAATGCTGGACACGATTAATTATAAGGCTCTCGGCAGGCGCGTAAGGGAAAAGCGCAGAGAGCAGGGCTGGACTCAGGAAGACCTTGCGGAGCGCTGCGACGTATCGCTGTCGTTTATAGGGCATATTGAGCGCGGGACGCGCAAGGCAAGCATACAAACGCTTGTCGCGCTTTCCGACGCGCTTTCGGTAAGCCTTGACTATCTGATGGCGGACAGCCTTGTTTCCCCCGTCGGACGGGAAACCCCGATTTCGCTGTCCGGCGACAAGAAAAAGGTTTTGCGCGAAATATTGGAGGCATTCACCAACGGAGTGGAAAAGTGGAACGACTGAGCATTCATCTTCGGCGCGTCGGCAATTATGCCCGCGCCGCCGTTTTTGTTCATAAATAATTCATTGAAAACAAGCGCGCGATATTGTATACTATCCTATGATTACAAAGAAGGGTGGTAACTCCTATGATAAATTTCCTCAGCTTAATGCTTGACGAGGCAGCCCCCGCGGTTGCCGGCGCGGCAACCGGCACTGCCGGCGCGGCAGCCGGAATGGGAACTACCGGCGCGCTGCTTTCCACATTGATTCCGATGGGTTTGCTGCTTGTTGTATTCTACTTCATGCTTATCCGCCCGCAGCGCAAGAAGGACAAGAAGGTTAAGGATATGCTTGCCGCGCTGAAGGTTAACGACCGTATCTGTACCATCGGCGGCATTTACGGAACGATTACCGGTATCCGTGACGATACCGTAATTCTTACCGTCGGCAAGGACAATATGAACATGGTAGTCGCCCGCTGGGCAATCCGCAACGTTGAAGAAGGTCAGGTCGAGAACGACAGCGAACAGCTTGTCTGATTAACTTTACAAAACATTTGCGCATATACAAAAGCACGGCTCAAAAAACGCCGTGCTTTTGTTTACCTATAAAACGACTGCCGCTTTGCCGCCCGCCTTTCTGTTCTGTTTCGGCGCTTTGCCGAATATGGTAAACAAAAACGGAGGGCTGCAACATGGCAGGCTACAAAGCGCAGGGCTTGAATCTGAACTCCTTTCTGAAAGGGCTGCTCACGGCTGCCGTAACAACCGTGGTTTTGATAATCCTGTTCACCCTTTTGCTTATGGCAGTTCGCGTAAGCGACGGGGCGGTAAGGGCGATAAACCAGATAATCAAGCTTATATCCGTGCTTGTCGGCTGCTGCGCGAGCATAGGAAAAGGCGGCGAGCGCGGGCTGATTCGCGGCGCGCTAATCGGCTGCGCGTACATGGTAATAGGCGTTCTGATATATATGCTTTTCTCCGGTCAGGGCTTCAAGCCCTCCGCATACCTCTGCGACGCGGCGATGGGCGTGGCGGCGGGCGGGGTTATCGGAATGCTGCTTTCGGCAATGCCGGAAAAGGAAAAATGAAACGCAACATTTTAAGCAGGGTGCGCGTACTATATACGAGGTGATACCGATGAGGACGAAGATTAAGGCGATTCTCTCTGCCTTCTGTGCAATGATGATGCTTGTTCCACAGCTTGCCGTGCTGCCTGCGCGCGCCGAAACGATGAAGCTTATATGCAACGTAGGCGGCGATATGTACCGCGTCAAGCTGCGCAAAAAGCCCTCGACGGACTCCGCCGTAATCGGGCAGTATTTTGAAAGCGTTGAAGCAACCGTGCTTTCGGAAAGCGGCGCATGGTCGCGCGTTATCATAGGCGGGCGCGAGGGCTACATGATGAGTAAATACCTGAAAGCGCCGGAAAAAGACGGATGGTATTATGCAGGCGACCCCGTAGCGGTAGCTTACCCCGACGGGGACGATATGGTCGGCGTATATGACGAGCCGAAAAGCGGCGCGGATGAAATTGCAAGACTCAACAACAGTTCTGTCCAAGACCTTCGCGTTCTCGGAACGATTGACGATAACTGGCTGCACATAATGTGGTCGGACGAAAGCGGCAGAAAGCGCTACGGTTACGCCTCGTCGACAAAGCTGACGCTGAGCGACAACTACGCAACTGCGATAACGACAACCGATATGGTGAACGTAAGAACTGCGCCTTCAAGGGACGCCGACAGCCTTGGGAAGCTTTTTGCGGGCGTTAGGGTCAGCAGGCTTTTTGATAACAATGTGGCGGACGACGGCTGGGAAAAGATACGCATAGGCTCGGTTGTAGGCTATATCGACATGGATTTTCTGTCGTACTATTCCGCAGGCTGCGGCTCCTTCCGTCCCCCGATGACAGAGCTTAAAAACACCTCAGCGCCGCTTTACGAGAGCCTCAAGGACAATAAGACGGACAGCGCGCTGAGCAGCTCAATACAATTCAGCGTGCTTGGGGTTTTCAGCGACAGATATCTGATAAGGATTAACCTTTGGGAAAGCTTCACATACAACTACGGCTTTATCGACACAAGCGCGGTAAAAAGAAAGGTGTCAAAAAGCGTAAGCACGCAGGCAACGGTTGCGCGCGACAGCGCTCTATATATAGCAAACCCGTCCTTATCTCAGTCAGACTGCATCCTGAGGAAGGGCAGCAAGGTTAACATTTTTGGCGCGGGGCTTGTTACGAACGAAAACGGATGGGAGACATACTCGAATTACTATATTTGCGATGATGACGAATACATATACATTCAGGCGTATGGCGACAGCGAATTAACCAGCGGCTGGGTAAAGAAGGACGACCTCAAGTTTGACGAAGGGCTGATTATTCCAGAAAAAATGACAAACGGATAACGAAGCTCAAAAGCGCCTGCCGCAGAATATATGCGGCAGGCGCTTTATATGTGCAAATTCCGATGGAAAGCCATATCTCATATTGATAAATAAGTAAAAGTTTCACCTGTTCGTCACCTTCCGTACAAATTAAGCCAACATTTACACTGTATCATAGCAAACGGGTCGGGCGGAAAGCAGAACGGCTCATACAAACATTTGTGCGGGAGGATAACAATGAAGGTCTTTAAGAAAATTGTTTCAATAGTGCTAACGCTTGCGATTCTCGGCGCCGCAGGCTACGGAGCGTATTACCTTTACCGGAAGAATCAGGACGAGAAGGCGACGCCGACCGTTTCATATACGGCGGCAAGCGTAACGAGCGGCAGTCTTGTGCAGTCCGTATCCGGAACGGGCAGCGTTTCGATAGCCGCGAAAAAGAACGTCAAGCTTGATTTTGACGTAACGCTTTCCGATATACTCGTTCAGGAGGGGCAAACGGTAACGGAGGGCGAAATACTTGCAAAGGTTGACACGGTTGCCCTGAATACCACGATTGCAACCCTCGCGAGCGAGCTTGCGACCTGCAACAGCACCATCTACTCCCTCGCCTCCGATTATGAAACGACCGAAACCATAAAGGCGGGCGTAAGCGGCAGGGTGAAAAGCCTGACGATAGAAAAGGGCGATATGCTGCAAAAGGCGATGGCGGACAATCTCTATATAGCCGCAATCTCCCTTGACGGGCTTATGAGCGTTCAGATTGAAGCGGGAAATGCGGCGGTCGGCAACGCCGTTACCATCATGGACGGTGAAAAGAGCTATGCGGGAAAGGTGCTGAGCATCGACGACGGAGTTGCGACAATCACCTTCCCCGACTACACGACGCTTCCCGGCGCAAATGTCAACGTGATTGTCGGCGGAGTCATCCTCGGCTCGGCAGAAGCGCAGATTCATATGCCCTACTACCTCACAAGCACGATTGAGGGCTATGTTTCCAAGGTGTACGCAGTCGTAAACCGCACTATTTCCTCCTCCGGCAACTTTGCATATATAACCAATATTCCTCCCTCCGCCGAATATACCTCCGCAACCGCTGACCGCGACGCGGCTCAGGCAAAGCTGAAGGCGGCTCAGGAAATCAAGGATAAGGGTGGAATCGTCGCGCCCGCTTCCGGAATCGCGTCTACAATCGACTTTGAAAGCGGCGACGCGCTCGCGGCGGGAACAGCGCTTACCACGCTCTATGTGGGCGCGTCAAAGCAGATGGTAGTCAGTATAGACGAGCTTGACATCACGGGCGTTTCGCTCGGGCAAAGCGCGGAAATTTCGATGGACGCGATAACCGGCAAAACGTACAGCGCAAGCGTTTCATACATTTCTCAGCTCGGCACATCCACAAGCGGCGTTACCAATTACAGCGTAACGCTTGCAATCGACGCGGACGAGCAGCTCAAAATCGGAATGAACGGAACGGCGACGATTATTACGGGCGGCGTTTCGGACGCCGCGCTGGTGCCGATAGCCGCAATTTACACCGACAAAAACGGCGATTTCGTATACCTTCAGTCTCAGGAAACGACGGAGGACGGCTTGCCCGGAATCAAAACCTATATCAAGACCGGACTTTCAAACGAGAGCTACGCGCAGGTTCTTTCTGGGCTTAATATCGGCGACAGCGTTATGATTAGCCGCACGGCAGCCTCGGCAGCCTCCACGTCAAGCAGCGCAAGGGGCGTAACGAGCATAATTGGCGGCGATACCGGAGCGCCGCAGGGCGCGGGAATGCCCGCAGGCGGCACAATCCCCTCCGGCGGAGCGGGCGGGACGCGCAATTACGGCTCCGGCTCAGGCAGCGGCTCCGGTTCCGGCAGAAGCGGCAATTGACGGGAGGCCGAGGAATGATTGAAATACGCGACATCGAAAAAAAGTACGAAATGGGCGGCGAAACAGTTCACGCGCTGGATAAGGTGACCCTGAGCATTCAGGACGGCGAATTTGTTGCGATAATAGGCCCGAGCGGAAGCGGCAAGTCAACGCTGATGAACATTATCGGCTGCCTTGACGTTGCCGACAGCGGAACATATATACTGAACGGCAAGCCAATCGAGAAATACTCGGAGCGGCAGCTTGCGCGCATACGCAACAAAAACATCGGCTTCATATTTCAGGGTTTCAACCTGCTCAGTAAGCTCAGCGCGCTTGAAAACGTGGAGCTGCCGATGATATATCAGGGCGTTCCCGCTCACGAACGGCACAAAAGGGCGAAGGAAGCGCTTGAGCACGTCGGGCTTGCGGGCAGAATAAAGCACAAGCCGACGGAGCTTTCCGGCGGTCAGCAGCAGCGCTGCGCAATCGCTCGCGCGCTTGCGGCTCACCCCTCGCTGATTCTGGCGGACGAGCCGACGGGCAACCTCGACAAAAAAACGGGCAAGGAAATACTGAACCTGTTTCTCGAGCTGCACGAGCAGGGCAACACAATCGTGCTGATAACGCACGACCCGAAGGTTGCGGACTGGGCGGAGCGCATTGTCTACATCGAGGACGGAAAAATAACAAGCGAGGGGCGCGGAACGCGCCGCTACGGCACGGACGAGCTTACGATTGACGAAAAGCACACTTACGATGCCGAAACGCAAGCAGAGGAGGTAATGCCGGATGGCGCTGATGCAATCCTTTAAGATGGCACTGAAGTCCATCGCGGGCAACAAAATGCGTTCCTTCCTGACAATGCTCGGAATGATAATAGGCATTGTGGCAATCGTAGTTCTGGTATCAATCGCGCAGGGCGCAAACGCGTCCGTTATTTCAAGCATTGAAGGCATGGGCACAAACATGATAACGGTTTCCGTGCGCTCGCGCCGCGCAAACCCAATCAAGCTTTCAACGCTTGACGAGCTGAGCGACGACCCCTATATCGAAGCGTATGCGCCATATCTTTCCGTTACGGGAACCGTCAAGGCGGGCAATACCGTATACGACGACGCGAGCATTATCGGCACAAGCTCAAGCTATATGCTGATAAGGGCGCTTGAAATGGAGGACGGGCGTTTCCTCTCCACCCCCGATATAGACAACAGAAGCCATGTGGCAGTTATCGGCAGCGAGGCGGCTGAGGAAATGTACGGCTCGACAGACTGCGTCGGAAGCTCCTTTTCAATCGACGGAACTGCTTACACGGTAGTCGGCGTGCTCAAATCCAAGGGCACAAGCTCGGTCGGCTCGCAGGACACGATGGTGCTAATCCCATTCACGCTTGCGCAGAGAATAACGCAGACGACGGGCGTTACGAGCTTTTACGTAACGGCGACCTCCAGCGAAAACGTTGATTTTGCGCAGACGGGCGTAGAGGATTTCCTGAAGAAATACTTTTCCTCCACGAGCTACTACTCGGTATTCAACCAGACGCAGATGCTTTCAACCCTTTCCGAAACGACCTCGACGCTGACGCTTATGCTCGGCGGAATAGCGGCGATTTCGCTGCTCGTAGGCGGAATCGGAATCATGAACATAATGCTGGTTTCGGTATCGGAGCGCACGCGCGAAATAGGAATAAGGAAGGCGATTGGCGCAAGCCGCGGCAATATTCTTTCGCAGTTTCTCATTGAAGCGCTCGTGCTGAGCATTATGGGCGGCGCGCTTGGAATACTGCTTTCGTACCTGATTGTAACCATAGTAAGCCCGCTAATCGGCGTAACGATGGTTATGAGCGCGGAGGTATCGCTTGCGGCTGTTGCCTTTGCGGTAATAATCGGCGCGGTGTTCGGGCTGTACCCCGCCGCCAAGGCGAGCAAGCTAAGACCGATTGAAGCCCTCAGATACGACGGCTGAAATAAGTATATACATAACAAAAACGGCGCATACTGTACCCAAAAGGAGGTACGGTATGCGCTCTTTATTTACAGACCTTGCCATGGAAGCGTACGGCGCGCTTGCACAAGCCGAAAGAGGCGGAATTGAAACCGAGGAAAGCGAAAGCGGCGGCGCGAGCATTACAAAGGTGCGGATACTCAGCGACGAGGCGGCGAAAAAGATGAAGCGCGGAAAGGGCGTTTACATAACGATTGCGCAGCCTGAGCTGCCGCGCATGGAGGCGGAGGAAAGAAAGGCGCTGTCAAAGCAGCTTGCAAAGTGCCTTTCGGAGCTGCTTCCGAAGGCGGGCTGCGTGCTGACTGTCGGGCTTGGGAACAGGCGCATGACTGCCGACGCTTTAGGCTCGCGCGTATGCGAAAAGCTGCTCGTTACGCGCCATCTTGCCGGAATGAACCTGACCAAAGCCCCGCTCAGGGAGGTATGCTCGATTACCCCCCGGAGTGCTTGGGCAGACGGGGCTTGAGAGCGCGGAGATGATTGCGGCGCTCGTCAAGCGCTTCTCCCCCTCCTGCGTTATCGCGGTGGACGCGCTTGCCGCGCAAAGCCCCGAAAGAATCTGCACAACGGTTCAGATTGCAAACAGCGGAATTTCGCCCGGCAGCGGCGTCGGCAATCACAGAACGGGGCTTACAGAGGAAGCCTTGGGCGTTCCCGTTATCGCAATTGGCGTTCCGATGGTCGTATACTCCTCCGCAATCGCAAGAACGGCGCTGACGGGGCTGCTCGGCGGCGAGGACGGAGAATACAAGCGCGAAATTGACGAGCTGTGCAGGCAGGCAGCGCAGGCGCAGGCGGGTGAAATGGTGGTAACTCCGCGCGAGGTTGACGCGCTTGTCGAAAGCGTTTCGGACACGCTTGCATGGGGAATAAATATGGCGCTCCAGCCCGATATTTCGGGCGAGGAAATCGCGCTGTTGATGCAGTGAGGAATATATGAAAATACAGCTTTTGTTATTCATAATGGCGCTGATTCTGCTTGCGCCCGTCATCTGCGCGGCTGAGGACGTTTTAATCGAATTCGTTGACGATTCCCCGACCGGCGTTTCTTTATCCCCTGACCCAATCGCGACTCCGCGCGCCGCCCCGACGGGCGACATCGACGCTTCTTCGGGCGACGGCGATATAGAGGTGATGCTGCTGCCGCAAATCGAGGGCGCTCTCCCGCGCGCGATGAGCGACAAGCGAATACTAATCTACCATTCGCACACGCACGAGGCGTACGAGCCGACGAGCGAAAATCCGTACAAGGCGCTCTCCAAATGGCGCACGAAGGATGAAAGCGCGAACATGGTGGCAGTCGGAGCGTACCTGACCGAGCTTTTGCGCGCGCAGGGACACACCGTAACCCACGACAGGACGGATTACGAGCAAAACGACCTTTCAAACGCCTATGTGCGCTCCCTGAAGGGCATTGAAAAGCGGACGAACGCGGGCGAGATTTATGACTTGTACCTTGACATACACAGGGACGCGTATTCGGAATCCGCCGTCGGCAACGTGATAAGCGTCGGCGGCGAAAGGCTCGCGCGGCTCATGTGCCTTGTGGGGACGGGCAAGGGTCAGACGGGCGCAGGGTTTGCGGTAAAGCCGGATTTTGATAAAAATAACGCCCTTGCGGTAAGGCTTACCCGAATACTGAATAATCAGACGGATAACCTTTGCAGGAGCGTATGCGTGAAAAGCGGGCGCTTCAATCAGCACGTCGGCAAGCTGTGCCTGCTTATCGAGGTCGGCAACAACAAGAACACGCTTGAGGAGGCGCTGCTCTCGCTTCCGTATCTCGCGGACGCGCTGACGGAGGCGCTTGCGGAATACTGATTACAGGAAGGGCTTGCCGCTTGCAAGCGGAATGAACTGGGTTTCAGACCAGCGGCGCATTGCGTCTGCGAACCATTCCTCCTTGGCAAATCGGCTGTGCTGGCTGGTTATGAAAAGCAGAACGCCAAAGGCGTAATACGGCTCTGCGTCGCGAAGCGACACATTTTTGCCGCAAGCTCGTCAATATCGCCGTTTTTCTCAGCCGAGCGTATTTCGCGCGTCATCCTTTCCAGAAGCGCGGAATCATACCGATAACGGTAAACGCCGTCAAGGGGTTTCAACAGCGGATGCAGGCGAGCGACCGTTTCGCCCATCATAAACGCGATTTCGGGCGTAAGGCTGTCCTTATCCAGCGCGTTTCCGTCAATCCACTCAAGCGCGGTTGCCATCACTCCGCCCGAAAGGCGTGCGGCAAGCGAGCCGTCAACCGTTTTCAGGAGCTTCTGAGCCGTTATAACCCCGCCCGAGCTGAGAGCGGAGAGTATGGCTCATCTCGCCGTCAAGCAGGCTGTAAGCGTCCATATCGCCGCGAAGGAGCGCAAGGTCGAAGCCGCCTACGCTGCTATACACGCTGACGACATAGCTTGCGCCGTCACTGCTCGCGCGAAGGGTCAGCTTTTCGTTATGCCTGATAATTTCCGTTTCTGCGCCATCAAGCGAAAAGCAGGCAAGCGCCTCCCGAATCATTTCCTCGTTATTCATCCTAATCAATAAATCGGAAAACCGATTTCTTCCATATAATATTTGCCGAAAACATCGTTTCCGCCAAGCTGAACATGGCACGAAAGCGAAGCGAGCCTTTCCGCGCGGGAAACGGCAGTATCGTCAAGCAAAAGCATTCCAGCGCCGCCCAGAGCCGCGTTCCCGACCGCCCTTGCCCGTGTTTGCATTTCGCGCGGAACAAGCCCGACGGATACGGCGCTTGGCATATACAGTCTGCTGCCGAAGCCGCCCGCGACGCTGAACGCGGAAACCGACGAAAGCGGAACGCCCGAAGCCTCTGAAAGCGTGCGTATTCCGGCGGCGACCGCCGCCTTTGCAAGCTGCGCCGCGCGCACGTCCTCGCGGGATATATATACCTTCTCAGTTATGTAAAGCCTTTCCTCATCGCAAAAGCCCGTTTTGTCGATAAGTCTAAGGCGCAGGAAGGCGGAAAGCGCGTCAAGAAGCCCGCTGCCGCATATTCCGCGCGGCTCTACGGAGCCAATAACGGAAAAGCGAATCCTGCCGTTTTCAAGCCATACCCTGTCAATCGCTCCGTCGGCGCCCGTCATTCCGCATTCAATTCCGCCCTCAAAGGCAGGCCCTGCGGCGGAGGAAGCGACATAAAGCCTTTCACCGCTCCACAGGGCGATTTCGCTGTTCGTACCGACATCGCACAAAAGCGCGGCGCCGCCGCAGGCAAGCCCGCAATAAAGCGCAGCGCAGGTTATATCCGCGCCGACAAACGCGTTCATGCAGGGCGGAATGTACGCCCTGATTCCGCAAATCTCCGTCCAAAGCCCGAAAAGGCAGTCCGCCTCAAACGGCGCGGCGGCAAGAGAAACGGGGCTTCTGCCCGTCAGAAGATAAAGCATTGCGGTATTGCCCGTTACAACCATAACGTCCGGAAGGGACGGATATGCGCGCAAGAGCAGGCTTTTCAGCGCGGAAAGCGCCATATCCCGCTCCTCAAAAAGCCTTCCGTCAAGCGCCGCGCTTATGCGCCCTATAACGTCGGCGGCAACGGAAACCTGCGGGTTCGCTCCGCCCGCGCGCCCAAGCTCCTTTCCGCTCAAAAGGTCATATACGGCTGCTGCAACCGTCGTAGTTCCGATATCCACGGCAGCGCCGATTTTGCCCTTTATCGGTATTTTCGGCGCAGCGGGTTCGGACTGCGCAACGCGGATTTCGCGGCTTTCGGGAAGCGTAACCGAAGCGTTTCCGACAAGGCGCGTGCGGCACGACAGCCTGACGCCGAGCGCCTTTTCCTTTTCCGTCATTTCGGAAAGCTCGCCGGTAACGTCAGCGGCGCATTTGCCGCACACTCCCCTGCCGCCGCACGGATGCGGAAGCAGGAATCCGTTATCCTCAAGCACGCGCGAAAGCAGCGGCTCGCCCGAAAACGAAACGCGCTTCTTTCCATGCCCGCTCATAATATCAAGATACGGCATTTTGCCCTCCGCGCTGTAAAAGACAGCAAAAGAATCATGCATCGGCATTTGCGCAGGCAACCGCGCATTATGCTGCCACAAGGCGATTATACACTTTGGCGCGGAGGTTTTCCACAGACAAATCACTTGCAGTTGATAGAAACGCATGGTAATATAGAATAAGAATAAAAATCATCTCACAGGAGGACAATTCAATGAGCAATCGCATCGTACTCAACCCGATATCTTATCACGGACGCGGCGCAATCGGGGATATCGTTCCCGAGGTCAAATCGCGCGGCTTCAAGAAGGCTTTCGTATGCTCCGACCCCGATTTGGTAAAGTTCGGCGTAACAAAGAAGGTTACGGACGTGCTCAGCGCCGCGGGAATGGACTACGAGGTTTACTCCGACATCAAGCCGAACCCGACGATTGAAAACGTTCAATCCGGCGTAAAGGCGTACAAGGCGTCCGGCGCGGATTACATTATCGCAATCGGCGGCGGCTCGTCGATGGATACTGCAAAGGCAGTCGGAATAATCGTGAAGAATCCCGAATTTGCGGATGTCCGCTCCCTTGAAGGCGTTGCGCCCACCAAGGAAAAGGCGGTATTCACGATTGCCGTTCCTACAACGGCAGGAACGGCTGCCGAGGTCACGATTAACTACGTAATCACGGACGTTGAGCGCAAGCGCAAGTTCGTATGCGTTGACGTTCACGACATACCGGAGGTTGCGGTAATCGACCCCGATATGATGTCCACAATGCCCAAGGGTCTTACCGCCGCAACCGGAATGGACGCGCTCACCCACGCAATCGAGGGCTTCACCACCAAAGCGGCTTGGGAAATGACGGATATGTTCCACCTCAAGGCAATCGAGATTATTTCCCGCAGCCTGCGCGGCGCCGTAAAGGGCGAAAGCGACGGGCGGGACGCGATGGCGCTCGGTCAGTACATAGCCGGTATGGGCTTCTCAAACGTCGGGCTTGGAATCGTCCATTCGATGGCGCATTGCCTCGGCGCTGTGTACGACACGCCTCACGGAGTCGCCAACGCGATTCTCCTGCCCACCGTTATGGAATACAACGCGCCCGTAACCGGCGATAAATATAAGTACATCGCCGCCGCAATGGGCGTTGCCGGCACGGAAAGCATGACGCAGGACGAATACCGCAAGGCGGCGTGCGACGCCGTCCGCAAGCTCGGTCAGGACGTAGGAATCCCTGCCGACCTGAAGGCAATCGTAAAGAAAGAGGACTTGGATTTCCTTTCCGAAAGCGCCTTTACTGACGCGTGCCGCCCCGGCAATCCCCGTGACACAAGCCCCGAGGAAATCAAGGAGCTGTATCTCAAGCTGATGTAAGCAATAAACAAAGCATACAAAAAGGAGCGTCCGTTTACAGCGGGCGCTCCCTTCAATTTTGGCAGATTGCCTTATCAGACCTTGAAGTTTACAGCCTTGTCGCCCTCGGGATTCGCGCCGAAGGTGTAATCCTTGCCGGGCAGAATCGCGTTGAGCGCGATACCGACAATCGCGGCAACGGCAAGACCGGAAAGGCTGATGGTGATATGTCCGATGTTGAAGGCGATAGCGCCGGCGGCGGAGAAGTTGATGCCCAGAGCAAGACCCATGATGATAGCGCAGATGAGAACGTTGCGGGACTTGGCGAAGTTAACCTGATTTTCAACAAGGTTGCGAACGCCGACTGCGGAAATCATTCCGTAAAGTATCAGGGAAACGCCGCCGATTGTCGCAGCGGGCATTGCGCTGATAAGCGCCGCAAACTTGGGGCAGAAGGAGAACAGGATTGCGAACAGGGCGGCAATGCGGATTACGCGGGGGTCATAAACCCTGGTAAGCGCAAGCACGCCGGTGTTCTCGCCGTAGGTGGTGTTTGCAGGAGCGCCGAAAAGCGCCGCAACGGTGGTTGCAATTCCGTCGCCCATAAGGGTGCGGTGCAGACCCGGGTCTTCAATGAAGTTGTTTTCGGTGGTGGAGCTGATGGCGCATACGTCGCCGATATGCTCGATGATTGTCGCAAGCGCAATCGGCATGATGGTGATGATGGAGGTGATAATCATGCTGCCGCGGGAAATCGTTTCGCCCTTGTAAACAACGCTGTTTGCGTCGCCGAAGATGCTGAACACGGTATCCTTCATATCAAAGGGCAGACCGAACCATGCCGCCTCGCCGACAGAGGTGAAATCGACAAGACCGCAGATGGCGGCGACAACGTAGGAAATAAGCACGCCCATCAGGATGGGAACAATCTTGAGCATTCCCTTGCCCCAGATGTTGAGCACGACAACGACCGCGATTGCAAGCAGCGCTATCCACCAGTTGCTCTGGCAGTTGTTGATAGCGGAGTTGGCAAGGATAAGACCGATGCAGATGATGATAGGGCCGGTTACGATTGGCGGGAAATAGCGCATAACCTTATGCGGCCCGAACGCCTTGAAAAGACCGGCAAGCACAAGATACACAAGACCGGCGCAGGCAACGCCAACGCAGGCGTAGGGCAGCATCTGCGGGTGCAGAACCGCTTCCATTTCGCCGGTTACGGTGTTGAGTTCTTCCCAAGTGGTTATCGCGGCATAGCCGCCGAGGAACGCGAAGGACGAGCCGAGGAATGCGGGAACCTTGCCCTTGGTTATCAGATGGAACAGCAGCGTTCCAAGTCCCGCGAACAGCAGAGTGGCGGATACGCTAAGGCCGGTAAGCACGGGCACAAGCACAGTCGCGCCGAACATTGCGAACATATGCTGAAGCCCAAGCACGACCATGCGCGGCTTTCCAAGCGTGCGCGCGTCATAAATACCCTCGTTTCCGATGGACACCTTTTGCTTAGCCATTTTTTCTCCTCCGTCTTTTCCGTCAGATTTGCACTTATCCCAAACGGCGGCACAAAAAAACCTGCCGCGAACGGCAGGATTACATAATCGGTTATTCGCGCCGCAAGGCGCGGAAAACGTCTGAAATCTTGCCGGTCTCTCAGTACCGCCATTAAAGATTTTCCGACTGTTATCCTATCACTTATGCGGCGCGTCCGCAAGGCTTAAATGTAACAAAATCATATCATTTTCACATCAATTTGCGCATATGGGAAACGAAACGACAATTTCCGTGCCCTTGCCAAGCGCGCTGGTAAGGCGGATATCCGCGCCGTGGGACTGGGCGATATGCTTTACGATGGAAAGCCCAAGCCCCGTTCCGCCCGTAGCCTTCGAGCGGCTCTTGTCAACGCGGTAAAAGCGCTCGAATACGCGCGGCTTATCCTCCGGCGGAATGCCTATTCCGTCGTCCCTGACAGAAATCACAGCACGCCTGCCTTCGGCAAGGACGGAAACCCACACATGGCCGTTTTCGCGGTTATACTTAACGCCGTTTTCGATAAGGTTGCGCGCAAGCTCCATCAGCTGCACCCTGCTGCCCATAACATAGGCGCTTGAGCCGTCCACGGAAAGCGTAACCTGTTTGCTTTCGGAAAGCTCGCGCAGCTTTTCAACGCTTTCAACCGCTACGGAAAGCAAATCCTGCTTTCCGAAATCGGGCGCCTTCGCGCCCTCGTCAATCGCGGAAAGATGGATTATATCCTCAATGAGCGAAAGCATTCTGAGGCTTTCCGAATGAACTTTCCCTCCAAGCGCGGCGATATCGCCCTGCGGCGCAAGCCCCGCCTCGATAATTTCCGAATAGCCGCTGATTGTTGTGAGCGGAGTGCGCAATTCGTGCGAAACGTTAGCCGTAAACTGCCGCCTGCTCTCCTCGGCGTTTTTCTCGTCGGTTATATCCTCCATCAGCACAACAAGCCCGCCCTCGCTGCCCGCTTTTCCGGCGCATACCCTGTAAACCCTGCCGTTCGCCGTTATTTCTCCGTAGCGGCTTTCCCCGCCCGCGGAATGGATAAGGCGCAGAAGCTCCGCGTCGCGGCACATTTCGGGAAGCGTTTTATCGGAATAATTCTCCTCAAGCCCGAGAATTTCACGGGCGCGGGCGTTTGCGGAAAGCACTTTGCGCTTCTTGTCAAGCACGAGCAAGCCTTCCTGCATTTCGGAAATAATCGCGTCAAGCTCCGTTCTCTGGGAGCGCATTGCGTCAATCTGCGCCTTTATGCGCTTATTCTGCTTTTCCATCCTGCCGAGCATCGGCGCAAGCTCCTCGTAAGCGTCGCCGGACAGCGGGTCGTCAAGGTCGATTGCGTTAATCGGCTTCATCAGCGAGCGGGTAAGGAAGCGCGAAATAACAACCGAAAGAATGACGGCAAGCGCCGCGCCGAGAACCAGATAGAGCAGCATCTGCCTTCCGACGGCAAGCTCGCTGCTGCGCGCGCCAGCAACGCGCAGAACGCTTCCGTCGGAAGGCGCATTGCATAGTAGAGGTATTCCTCGCCGCGCGTTACCGAAAAGCGGCTTGCCCAGCCCTCGCCGGTTTTAATCGCGGACGCGATTTCCTCGCGTTCAAGATGGTTTTCCATGTTAGAGGCGGCGCTTTCGTTATCCATAAGCACGCTTCCGTCCGCGCCAATCAGCGTCACGCGCTGCAAATACTCGCCTTTTGACAGGAATTCAGCCGAATTTTCCTCATTTGCGGTAAGGGAGGCAAGGGTTTTCGCCTCGCTCACAAGCTGCTTTTTCAGCTCGCCCAAGGTCAGCGCCCTTGTGCCGATGATTGCCGCGCAAAGAATGCAGACGGCAACCGCAAGCCCCAGCAGAACAAGGCTTTTACTTATCTTTTTTCGCATATGCTTCCTCCAGCCGATAGCCGACGCCGCGCACCGTTCCGATGATTCCGCCGCCCTCGCCGAGCTTCTGCCTCAGCGTGCGCACATGAACGTCCACGGTTCTGCTGTCGCCCAAATAATCAATATCCCACACCCTGCTAAGCAGCATATCGCGCGTTAAGACAACGCCCGGATGACGCATTAGCTCAAGCAGAAGCGCAAATTCTTTATTAGTCAGCTCAACGGGCGCTCCGCCTACGGAAACCGTGTGCTTTTCCTCGCTGAGCGTAACTGAGCCGAACGTAAACTCCGTGCGCTTTTCGCCTTTCGGCGCGCGGCGCAGAAGCGCCCTTACGCGCGATATAAGCTCAAGCACGCCGAACGGCTTTACGACGTAATCATCCGCTCCCCCGTCCAGCGCCTTTACCTTGTCCATTTCCTCGCCCTTTGCCGTCACCATGATGACGGGGATTTCAGCCGTATCCGGACTTTTGCGCAAATCGGCAAGCACGGCGTTTCCGTCCTTGTCGGGAAGCATGACATCCAGCACGACCAGCTCGGGAAGCGACGATTTCATCGCAAGCTCCATATCCGCGGCGCGTTCAAAGCCTGCGGCGGTATAGCCTGCCTGAGTGAGAGCGTACACCTCAAGAGAACGGATTCCCGCGTCGTCCTCGAGCACGTAAATCATTACAGCTTCTCTCCTTTGTAAATCCCCGTAACCGCAAATTCAACCCATTCCGCAATATTGACGGCATGGTCGCCTATTCTCTCAAAATACTTGGCTATCATGAGCAAGTCAAGCGCAAGCCCGCCGCTCTGCGGGTCGGACGAAATAATCCCGATAAGCTCCGACTTGACGGCAAGGAACAAATCGTCAACGATGTCATCATCGTTCATAACCCGCCGCGCAAGCTCCGCGTCACGCTTCACATAAGCGTCAATCGAGCTATGAACCATTCTTGTCGCGCTTTGAGCCATCTGCAGTATATGCTTCGGCTGCTGCTCCGGAAGGCTTCCGCGGAGCATTGTGACAACCTCCGAAATATCGGCGGCATGGTCGCCAATCCGCTCCATATCCGTTATCATTTTAATAGCCGAGGACACAACGCGCAAGTCCTTTGCGACGGGCTGCTGCGTCAGAAGCATTCTGAGGCAGAGCGCTTCGATATCGCGCTCCTTGCGGTCAATCTCCCTGTCGCCGTCCATAATCTCCCGCGCTCTTTGTATATCGCGCTTTTCAAGCACTTCGCCGGCGGCGTCGATTGCGTTTTCAATCATCGCGCCCATTTCAATCATTTCCTGCCCAAGGCTTTCAAGCTGCTCGTCAAATCTACCGCGCATCAGCCAAACCTCCCCGTTATGTAATCCTCAGTCCGCTTGTCTACGGGCATTGAGAATATAGTTTCGGTATTTCCCGTTTCAACAACCTCGCCGAGGAGGAAAAACGCCGTTTTGTCCGATATGCGCACAGCCTGCTGCATATTATGCGTTACCATGACAATAGTATAATCCTTCTTGAGACTGACGGCAAGCTCCTCAATACGCGAGGTGGATATCGGGTCAAGCGCGCTTGTCGGCTCGTCCATCAGAAGCACCTCCGGCTGAACGGCGAGCGCGCGCGCTATGCAAAGCCGCTGCTGCTGACCGCCGGAAAGCCCCAAAGCGCTTTTTTTGAGCCTGTCCTTCAGCTCCTCCCAGATTGCCGCCTGCCTCAAAGCGCCCTCTACAATTTCGTCAAGCTTCGCCTTGCCGTGAACTCCGTGCGTTCTCGGCCCGTAGGCAATATTGTCATAAACGCTCATTGGGAACGGATTCGGCTTCTGAAAAACCATTCCGACGCGCTTGCGCAGAAGGTTCACGTCCATGCTGCCGAAAATGTCCTCGCCGTCAAGAAACACTCCGCCGGTTATGCGGCAGTCCGGCACAAGGTCGTTCATCCTGTTCAGGGTCTTGAGCAGCGTTGACTTTCCGCAGCCGCTCGGCCCGATGAACGCGGTTATTTCCTTTTCGGGAATTTCAAGCGAAACCTTTTTGAGCGCCTGAAACTCGCCGTAGAACAAATCCAAATCCTTAACGTCAATCTTATTCATCCCTGTCCCCCCTGAAGCCGTTTTAGGAGCGCTGAGCTGAGCGCGTTCATAGAGGCGGCGAGCACAAGCAGCACGACCGCCGTTGCGTATGCCTCGCCGATGTGAAGCCCCTCGCCGGACAGAACATACATATGAACGGAAAGCGTTCTGCCGGACGAAAGAAGGTTCTTTGGCAGCTGGGAAAACGTTCCCGCCGTGAATATGAGCGCGGCGGTTTCGCCGATAATGCGCCCGACGGAGAGCATAACGCCCGCAAGTATTCCGGAGGAAGCGGGAGGAAGCACAATTTTCATTACCGTGCGAAGCCTTCCCGCTCCAAGCCCGAAGCTGCCCTCGCGGTAGCTGTCCGGAACGGCAAGAAGCGCCTCCTCAGCCGTGCGCAGAACAAGCGGAAGCACCATGATTCCGAGGGTGAGCGCGCCGGACACAAGCGAAAGCCCGAGCTTCAGCGCGCCTACGTAGAACATCATTCCGAAAAGACCATAAAGAATCGAAGGAATTCCCGAAAGCGTTTCGGCTGTCACCCGCACAAGCTTTACGATAAAGCTGTCGCGCTTTGCGTACTCGCTGAGATATACCGCGCCAAAAACCCCGAGCGGAACGGCGAACAAAAGCGCCATAACCGTTATGAGCAGGGTGTTTACGATTGCCGGAAGCATCGACTGGTTATCCGATGTGTAAACCGGCTCAAACAGCGAAAGGCGCAGGCTCGGAACGCCCTGAATCAGAATGTCCCCGACCATGTAAAGCAGCATGAACATCGCGACAGCGATTGAAAGGGTGCAGGCAGCGCGCGTGAGCGCCGAAAACGGGTGGCGGCGTATATAAAGGCGCGCGGCGCTTAGCTTTTTCTTCATTGCGTCTGCCTCCTGTTAAGCGCGGAAAAGCAGAGATTTATGAGCAGTATGAACACGAACAGCACAACGCCCGTTGCTATAAGCGCCTCGCGGTGCATATCGGCGGCGTAGCCCATTTCCATAACGATGTTGCTCGTGAGCGTTCTTATGCCCTTGAGCAAGCCTTTCGGCATTCTGGGCTGATTGCCCGCAACCATTACAACAGCCATCGTTTCGCCAATCGCCCTGCCGATTCCCAGCACGACGGCGGCGAGTATTCCGCTTTTCGCCGCTCTCAGTTCCGCCCTGAAAACCGTTCTTTCCTTCGTTGCGCCGAGCGCGAGGCTGCCCTCGAAATAGCTGTCCGGCACTGCCATCAGCGCCGAATGCGTCAGCTGGATTATCGTGGGCAGAATCATCATTGCAAGCAGCACGGACGCGGTCAGTATCGAAAAGCCGTTGCCGCCGAACGTGTTCCTGATAAGCGGAACGAGGGTCGTTATTCCGAAAAAGCCGTAAACGACGCTCGGAACTCCCGCCATAAGCGCAACCGCGCTCTTAATCGGGCGAAGCAGCGGCTTTGGGCAGAACCTTGCTAGCCATACTCCGGAAAGAATTCCGATTGGCGCGCCGATAACGACCGCTCCGGCGGTGACGTACAGGCTGCCGATTATCATCGGCAGGATTTGGTAAACGCCGTTTGATGCGTCAAAGGTATCCGGCGACCACTTTGTGCCGGTAAGGAATTCCCAAACGTTTACCTTGCCGAAAAAGGGCAGCCCGCTTCCGAAAAGGAAAATGCAAATCAGCGCGACGGCAAGAATACATACGCAGGCGGAAAACAGGAACACAAAGCGCATCAGCTTTTCCTTGTCCGGCTTGAGTTTCTTCAGCCCGAGCACCCGCTCAGCTCCTTCCATACCATTACTTATTACGCAGTCAGTATAGAGCCGCCTTGTAAAGCCGGCGTTTTGCAAATGTAAAATCCGCGTAAAGTCGCAAAGCAAGTATGCGTATATAAGTCATCCGCGATTCCGCATGAAAAAAAGCGCCGGAACAATCCGGCGCTTTACAAAGGCTTAATATTAAAAGCTCAAGTCAACAAAATCAGTATACTGCCTGCCCCCGAAAATATCGGTGAGCAAAAAGCCGTAGCGGTACGCGCCCGAAAGCGTTCCGAAGGCAAGCTCAAGCCCGCCGGCGGTTACGGTAATCGGCTTCCCGTACACGGTCGATTCCTCCTCCGTTCCGTCGGAAAGAACCGTAATGCGGTTAAAGCGCGGCACAATCTCCATTCCCTCGCAAATCTCGGTATATCCGCGCATTGCCGCTCCCGTTTCGGCGCTGTAACCCTCGGTAAGCCCAAGGACGCTCATTTCGCCGCTTTCCCTGATTGAGGCGAGCAGATACATATCCTTGCCGCCGACGCTTACGGGAATAACGGCTTTTGCGACTCCGCTTGCCCGCGCGATTTCAGTCAGCGAAATCATCTGCCCGCCGAGCATCGGCCATCTTCCGTCAAACATCGAGTAAACCATGCCGTTCGTCCAGTCAACAGTCGTTTTGCCGAAGGTTCCGAGCTGCGTATAGCCGTCCTTTTCGCTGAGGATTAACGCGCCGCTCGCCTTGAGCAGATTGTCAAGCTCGTCCTTGTTGAGCTGGATTGCGTAAAGCGCCTGAACGCTCAGGTTTGAGTCTTGGAAATACGAAGCAGCCTCCAGCGCAACGTCAACCGCTTCGGCGCTGCCCGTCACATTCGGGTTTTCATCGCCGCCCGAATAGTAATCCTCGCCGCTCTGCACAAGACCTGCCCAAAGGCTTGCGGACGCGCCCTGCTGACCATCTCCCGAATGCTCAGTCGACAAAAGCCCTGCCCAAAGGCTGCCCTGAGACTGCTCTTGCCCCTGCGAGGAGCCGACAAGTCCGCCCCAAAGGCTGCCGCCGCTTTCCCCGCCCTGCTGTGGCTGCGAGGTAAGCCCTGCCCAAAGCCCGCTTTGGCTGAGCGTGCCCGAAACGCCAGAGGAGGACGCGGTAAGCACATTGCTCGGCGTATACGCGGCAAACGAATATCCGCCGCACTCAAGGCGCTCGGTAATATCCGTTACAATCGAGGCGTAAGCGCCCATGTATTCAAGCTCCGAATAGCTTTCAAGGAAATATTCGGCATAGTCGATGGTCGAATAAGGGAAAAACACGGAAAGCCCGCCCGCAACGCCGGAAAGGTCGCTTGTAGCCGCGCTGTACACAACCGCATTTTCGGCAGCCGCGGAAAGCGCCGCGCACTCATTCGGGCAAAGCGCGGAAAACGCGTCGCACAGCTCCTGAATATCCACAAGGTCGGAGGCGTCCTCACCGATATACTCGCCGAAGGAGGATATCGAGCCGCGCGCGCGCGAAACGGCGCTGAAGGAAGCGTCCGCCTTTTCTATAACCGAATCCCCGAACGTGGAGAGCGCGCTGACAACCGCCGCTGCCTCGCTCACCTTTATAAGCGCCATTGTAGCGCTTTCGCCGCGTTGCGATTCAGCGTCAGCGATAATTCCGTCGCAGATAACCTTGCCCAAGCTTTCAATGCTCATCGCCGTATCGGACGCGTAAGCCGAAATCCAGCTGCCGTAATCAAGACCCGTTCCGGGAACGGTTTCCTCGCTCGCGACGACATAATCGACATAGCCGTCAAAGGCGGCGACGGTTTCGGCGGTAGCCATAAGACAAGCGTCGAAAATAATCGCGGACAAGCGCTTGCCGCTCGGAATGCCGCCTTTAAGCGCCGTCTGCATTTCGGGCAAAAGCAGGGAGTCATCATCATACAGTTCGTCAAAGCAAACGCCGTCCGACGGGCCCGCGCCGTGGTCCCATATTACGAGCAGCATATTGTCCGCCGCATAGTTCGCATAGCCGTAGCTGACGAACTCCGAAAGGGTTGCAGCATCCGCCATGTTACGCTTGCCGATTTCCTTTACCGTCTTGATTCCGGAGGGCGTTACCTCATGAATCTGGCACGCCTTGTTTGATATTCCGGAGGTGTGCCACTTCTTCGCGCCGCCCGTTTCGATAACGATATTTACGTTTTCACCCGCCGCCTTCATCATTTCCTTTATATCCGCAGTACCGCTTCCATCAACCGATTCAAGGTCGGAGCCGCACATATAGACAAGCACGGTAGCCGTTGCGCCCAGCGCGAAAGCCGGAAAAGCCGAAAGCAGGAGCATAACGCAAAGCAGAACCGAAAGAAGTTTTTTCATAGGTGTTACCTGCCTTTCCCCGAATAAGCCCTGCCCTTTGCGCGCGCGGCATGACTGTAATCCCGCGCAGGCGGAACAAGCTTGTTTTTGCCAAAGCCGATTAAGTCTTCTCTGCCGGCGAGCCTCAGCGCCTTGCGCACCATATCAAAGCATCGCGGGTCGCGGAACTGCAAAAGCGCCCTCTGCAATTCCTTCTCCTCCTGAGTTTTCGCAACATAAACGGGCTGCATATTTCTCGGGTCAAGCCCCGTATAGTACATACAGGTGGAGAGCGTTCCGGGGGTCGGGTAAAAATCCTGAACCTGTTCCGGAACAAAGCCCGTATCGCGCAGATACTCCGCAAGCTCTATCGCGTTTTCAAGCCTGCTTCCCGGATGCGAACTCATCAGATACGGAACAAGGTACTGCTTAAGCCCCAGACGCGCGTTGACCTCCGTGTACTTTTTTACGAATCTGTCGTAAGTCTCTCTCGGCGGCTTGCCCATTTTGTCAAGCACTTCGGGGCTTATATGCTCCGGCGCAACCTTGAGCTGACCCGAAACATAGTTTTTGCAGAAATCCTCCCAGAAGCGCTCGTCCTTATCCGCAAGCATATAATCATAGCGCATTCCCGAACGGATAAACACCTTTTTGACTCTCGGAAGCGCGCGCATTTTGCCAAGGGCGCGCATCATTTCGGAGTGAGTTACCTTTACATTCGAGCAGATTTTCGGGAACAGGCACTGGCGGTTTGCGCAAGCGCCGCTTTTGAGCTGCTTATCGCAGGCAGGCTGGCGGAAATCCGCCGTAGGCCCGCCAACGTCGTGAATATAGCCCTTGAAATCGGGCATTTCGGTAAGCTTTTTCGCCTCGTCCACAAGGCTTTTTTCGCTTCTTGAGGTCACGATTCTGCCCTGATGGAAGGTGAGCGCGCAAAAATTGCAGGAGCCGTAGCAGCCCCTGACGGCGCAAATCGAGAATTTGACCTCCGAAAGCGCGGGAACTCCGCCCATAGGCTCATACATCGGGTGGTACTGCCTTGTATACGAAAGCGCGTACACCTTGTCCATTTCCTCGCGCGTGAGCGGAGGCTGCGGCGGGTTCTGAACAATATAGCGCATTTCGTCCTGCTTCTGGCACAGGCGCTTGCCGCGAACGGGGTCCTGCTCGTTATACTCGCGCACGAACGCCGTGGCGTAAGCCTGCTTATCGGCGGCAGTTTCGGAGTGCGAAGGGAGCAATACAGCGTCCTCCGGAGGCTCCTTTGCCATATAGCAGACCCCGCGAAGCGCCGAAAGACCGCTTTCCGGCATTCCGTCCTCAAGCCATTTTGCGCACTCAAGGATTGAGCGCTCGCCCATTCCGTACATCAGAAGGGTGGCTGCCGAATCGACGATAACGCTTCTGCGCACCTTGTCGTCCCAGTAATCGTAATGCGAGAATCTGCGGAGGCTCGCCTCAATTCCGCCTATAAGCACCGGAACGCGCGGGTACGCCTCGTGGATTCTGTTTGAGTAAACGGTAAGGGCGCGGTCAGGGCGCATTCCTGCCCTTCCCCCCGGCGCGTATACATCCTCATGCCTGCGCTTTTTCGCGGCTGTATAGTGGTTGACCATGCTGTCGATAACGCCGGAGGAAACGAGAAAGCCAAGGCGCGGCTTGCCGAAGCGCTTGAAATCCTCGGCGCTTTTCCATTCGGGCAGGCAAAGCATTGCAACGCGGTAGCCCGCGCTTTCAAGCACGCGCGAAATTATCGCGTGCCCGAAGGAGGGATGGTCGACATACGCCTCCCCCACCACATACACAAAGTCAGGCGCGTCCCACCCGCGCTTTTTTACATCCTCGGGACATACGGGCAGAAAATCAAGATTCTGCGTTTTTTTCACCGTCTTTCAGACTAATCAATAAATTCAATGGCTCATTCAATGTGAATTTCCGTATCCTCGGCTACGCTTCGGATATAGTCGTCCAGATATCCCGATATTTCCTTGACAAGATTATCGGAGAAACCGGAATCCTCCGTAAGGCTTTTTTCGATATCGCGGCTTATTTTCAGGCGGTTTCTGCCCGAAGAAACGCTCGAATCGGTAACGACCCTGCGCAGGATAAGCGGGCGTATATCGCGGCGCATAAGCCAGTCCGTAACCGGCTTTCTGCCAATCAGTGAAATCACTATTCCGATAACGGCTCCCGCAAGCGCGCCGACAGGCCCGCCTGCAATCAGCACGATTCCACCGCCGCCGCAAAGCGCCGCGCTGATTGTGGCAACCGCAACGGTAATGACTCCGTTGAGCAAATCCACGGTTTCGATATTGCCGAGGGACAGCTCGCGTCCCGCCTCGGAGCGGACATTTTCAAGCGAAAACTTCATATCGGAAAAAGCGATGTGGTACTTTTCGCAGATGAGGCTGAGCTTTCCCTGAACCTCCGAAAGCACGGAGCGCGTCCAGCCGTCAAGCACTTCCTTCATCGCGTCCCTGCCCTCCGCCGATGAGAAAAGCGCCGATATCCTGTCGCTCATTTCCTTCTGCATTTCCTCAAGCGTTGCGGTTTCCCCCGCGCGCCAGCGAGCGACGGCAGGAAGCGCGCCGCCCGTAACGGCAAGCTCCGTAAGCGCCTGCGCAAGCGGAGGAATGAGCAGCGGAAGGCGGCTTCTAACCAAGCTTTCAACGGTATCGGAGGCGGTAAAAAGCTTTACCTCGTCGCGGAATTCCGCAAGCTGGTCGTCAACGCGCGCGGCATAAGCAAGCCCGCGGGCGATTGAAAACTGCGGCTCGGGGCAGCACACGACAGTCGAATCCGGAAACGCCTTTTCGCATTCCTCGCAGAAAAAGCGCATTCTGGACGCTCCGCCGGTCAAAAGCACCGCCTGCGGCGGCTTTTCCTGCGTTTGCTGCCGCGAAAGGGTAAGCGCGTCGCGCAATGCGGAAAGGAAGGAGCGCCCGCTGAGATACGGGTGCGGCTTGTTAATCAGCTCGTCCGCCTTATCCGGCGTAAGCCTCAGCTCGATTTCCTGCCTGCCCGAATACCTGAATATGAAGGGCGCGGAGCAAGCCTCCGATTTATAGCTTTCCTCGTCCGAATAATATCTTTCCTTGAGCCGCCTTGCGGCAAGCAGGCAGCGGGAGCGCCAGTTGGGGCTTTCCGAAAGCGCCCGCTCGATTTCTTTCCTGTCCTCCGCATTTTCAACGCGCTCAACTGCGTCAGCCATAATAAGCTCGTCAAGCACTCCGCCGCCCAGATGAGTATCGCCGAAAGTTCCGACTCCGCTTTCCTTGCCGCCGACAACGTAGGCAAAGTCGAGCGTCGACGAGCCGATGTCAATAACCAGAGCGCTTTCGCGCACCGCCTTGGGGTTTACGGGAAGCGAGGAGGAATAGCGCGCGTAAAGGAACGCGGCGCGGGATTCGGAAACAAGGCGCGCCTGAGTGATTCCCGCTTTATACAGGATGTCAAGATACGCGCGGCGAACGTCGCCGAGCCAGCCTGCGGGACAGCCGACAGTAATCGAATACTCGTTAATGTTTTCAATCTGCGCCGCCGCCTGCGTGAAAACTCCGCTTGCAAAATCCTGCACGGTTTTCTTCACATCGGCGCTCTGGGAAAGGAAATGGCGCTTGAAGCAGACCCGCAAATCCTCGACCCCCGGAAGGGTTGCGCTCACGTCGCCGATAACGATTTCGCCGTTGTATCTGCCGACGGCTGAAAGGAAGCTTTCGCTGCCCTGCACGGAAATAATCTGCGGCTGGGAAAGGCTGTTTTCATTGATTCTGGCAAGACAGCTTTCGCCGTCCCCGAAGTCGAAGCCCATATATTTCTTCAAGCGATTCACCTCCCGCTCTTTCTGATAAGCGCCTCGCCGCGCTTTACAAGCTTTCCGTCCCGCCGCGTCACGATTGCGGGGCGAAGGGTTGCGGTTTCGCCGCCTTCAAGAATGTCAAAGCAGGTTTCGTTGCCCGCCCTGTACTCAATTCCGTCCAAATCCGCCTTTAGAAGCGCCTTGTGCGAAAGGTCGAGCGCCTCGCCGATATAGGACGGCTCGTTCATATGCTTCATTTCATACAAAATCTGATAAAGCTCCGCAGAGGCGGAGGACGCGCCCGCGCCTGCCATGCCAGAAAGATTCGATTTTATGTCGTTTATATCGGAAACTGATTGCGCAATCCGCGCCGATGCGTTTATAATATATGTTCCGAGAAGCTTTGCGGGAATGCCGATTTTCGGCGCTGCCAAAGGCAGCAGGGTGCTTTCTCGCAGGCGGCGCTTCTTCTTTCTCTCAAGCGTCATATACAGACCCTGAAAAGCGGCGAGTGCCGCAATAGCCCCGACGGCGTAGTCCGCCTGCAAAAAGGCGCAGACGGAGGCGACGGCAGAAAGCACGACGGCGCAAATCGGAAGCGAAAGCAAATCGTCCTTTCCGGCAGCGGCGGACGCATACCTCGGCGAATTATCGCTTTCTGCCGCAACGCAGGAAAGCAGCGCAAGATTGCTTTTTTCGTTTTCCGAAAGAAGCCGCGCAAGCTCCGAAAGCGCTTCATCCGCCGTGTTTTTAAGCGCCTCGCCCTTGGCTGCGTCAAGCGCGCGGGACAGCGCTGCGCGCGCCTCGGAAATGTCGATAAGCTCGTCGCCCCTTTTTGAAAACCCCTCCGCGATTGCGCGGACGCTTCCCTCAAGCTCCATAATCTTCTCCTTTGTATGGTAGAAAAGCCGCAAAACGAAATAATGCCATAGCAATTATATCATGATTTTGTTATCATGAGCAAGGAGGCGGCATTTTTCGCCCGAAACAGCCCCCTGCGGCAACGATTTCGAGCCTTCGGACGTTATTTATCAGGTGCGCATTATATTTTCTGGGAGGAACGAACGATGAAACGCTTTATCGCCTGCCTTACGGCGCTTATTACCCTGCTTTGCCTGCCCGCATTCGCCGAGCCGGAAACCGAGCCTACGAGCGTGCCGAGCGACTATCCGTACACGGTAAGAGTGCCGATACCGGACGATGAAAAGACGTATACCGTGCCTGAAGTAACCTTTGACGGCTACCTGATTCCCGAAGAAATCAGGAATATGATAGACGTCGGGCTTCAGGAATACTATTTTGAGGACTGGAACGAGCTGCCCATTTCAAACAGATATACCTACGATTACTGGGGCAAGAAGAAAAAGCAGAACGGCTGGTGTACCTGCTTTGTATACTACTGCATGAAGCGCGGCGTCGTTCCCCTGTACACAAACACGAAGCAGGTTCCGGAGGGCGAGGATATTTTCGGCTTCATCGGGCTGAGAATCAGGAATATTTCGCCTCTCTATAAAAAAGTCGGGCGGCAAAGCACCGTCCCCTACCCCGGATACCTCGTTGTATACAGCTCCCTCAAGGTGCAGAAAAACGTGCATATCGGCATTATAACCGACGTTACGCTTCTTGAGGACGGAACTACGTATGAAATAAAGACCGTCGAAGGCAACGTAAGCAACAGGGTGAAGCAATACCGCTATCTCTACAACAACGCGGACAAGACGGACAATATGTTCAGAATGGAAGGCTATGAGGACAGGGAGGGCGATTTCCAGTACGAGCTGCACAACAATCGCTGGTATGTGGAAACCTTCCTGCAGACATGGACTCCCGGCGCGATTGAGGCAAAGGAAGCCCTTGAAGCGGCGACGGACGCGCCGAGCGCAGAGCCGACAGCTGCCGAAACAGCAGTTACGGAAACCCCCGCTCCCGAAGCCGATTTGACTCAAGACGCTGAATAATTTCGCCGCATACTTGTCGGATTTGTCCGTTTTTTGTCCGATTTCCTATCAAATTTTGCTCAAAATTCAAAGATGACTGCTTTTGCCTTGTGCGAAGAACGATTTTTCTTTATAATATATGCGGCGAACGGATGTCGAATCTGGGCGCAGGCGGATATAAATCCGCAATCATATTGAATAGAGGTTATTTCAGTGGGTGATTATCTGCTGTACGAGCAATCTAATTATTCCCAGTCCACAAAGCACCCCTTCCATGTGGAGGGCGAGCATAAGCCCGACGAGCTTGCGGTAAAGAGCGGCGCGTGGATTCACGCGGCGGGAAGCGCTATGCTGCCTGAGGGCGTTTATTCTATGAAGAGCCATCCCTGCTGGCTGTGGATAGCCGTTGAGCAGGGAAAGATTCAGCTCAGCTGCGACCGCCAGACCTTTGATATGCATACGAGCAACAGCTGCCTTGTGCCGCCGGACACGGAATGCAAGTCAATAGAGGCGATTGAAGAAAGCCGAATCGTATGGTTTTCCCTTGAGGGGCAGCTTGCAGACCAGTTCATGGAGAGCATGGGCGCAGTTCAGCACTCCCCTATTCAGCAGGGAACGCTGCCCGCGCAAATCTATCTTTGCAAGCAGATTGTGCAGGTTATATGCCGTCAGGAAGGCTCGGATAACGACAAGGGCGCTTCCTCGCATTTGCAGAGCCTGCTCTGGAGCGTGCTTGCCAGCTATGACGGGCAGCCCGTATCGATGGACGCTCTTTTATCGCACGAGATTGCAAAGGTTATAGACGCAATGCGCCTCAATCATTACAGAACGAATTATTCGCTTGCCGATATGGCGGCGATTTCCCGTATGCCCGTTGAAACCTTCCGCAAAAGGTTCGTAAGCGAGGTCGGAATGCCGCCGCAGAGCTATCTTCTCTGGTGCAAGATGGAGAGAGCGAAAACCCTGCTCAAGCAGCACTATTCCGTCAAGGCGGCGGGCGCTGAGGTCGGAATGAACGACCCCTACCATTTTTCAAAGCAGTTCAAGAACATCGTCGGCTGCTCGCCTACGGCGTACTGCAAGCAGGTCAGGGAGCCGCGATAAACGTCAAAGAAGGCGGAAAAATGAAAACAGCAATCGTCTGCGGCGCATCAAGCGGTTTGGGGCTTTATATCGCGCGCGCGTTATGCGGCGCGGGATACAGGGTTTATGCAGGCGCTCGCTCCTTTGCGCAAACGGAAGCGGAAGCGGGCGGTATGCAAAAGCTGCCGCTTGACGTTTCAAGCGAGGAGAGCGCTCAGGCGTTCATCGACGCGGTTTGCGCGCGCGAAAAGGAAATCGACATACTTATCAACTGCGCGGGAATACTGAATCTCGGCTCCTGCGAGGAAACCTCCTTGGAGGAGTATTCAAAGGTCATAAATATCAACACTCTCGGCTCAATCAGGATGGCAAAAAAGGTTCTGCCCATAATGCGCGCGCAGGGTCACGGACGGATTTTGCAGTTATCCTCCGTAAACGGCGTTCTGGGAATACCCTTTCAGAGCGCGTATACGTTAAGCAAGCACGCCCTTGAGGGCTTTTACGAGTGCCTGAGGCTGGAGGCAAAGCCGTTCGGCATCGAGGTAACGCTGATAGAGCCGGGCGACCACAGGGGCGGGAGCGACAAGTACAGAGGTCACGCCGCCGCGATTGGCGACGGTTCGCCGTATTCTGAGCATTACAGGAGCGCTACTGAGCAGATTGCTCACGACGAGCATAACGGGAGCAGCCCCGAAAAGCTGGGCAAGGCGGTTGTAAGGCTGCTCAAAAGAAAGCGGCTGCCGCTTCGCAAGGTTATCGCAAAGCCCGACCAGCGCCTTGCCGTAATACTGCACAGAATACTTCCCGGCGTGCTGTTCCAGAACCTGTTTATAGACACCTACTACCGCAAACGAATGGTTGGAAAGGCAAAGAAATGACAGATAAGAATGTTGACATCATTATAGTAGGCGCAGGCCCTGCGGGAATATTCACAGCCCTTGAGATATGCAGGCTCTGCCCCGACAAGAAGGTTCTGATTGTCGATGAGGGGCGGCGCATTTCGGAGCGCACCTGCCCTGCAAGAGTTACGGGCAAATGCGTGCATTGCTCGCCCTGCGCGATTGTTTCGGGCTGGGCAGGAGCGGGCGCATTTTCGGACGGAAAGCTTTCCCTCAGCGACGAGGTCGGCGGCCATGTAAGCGATTATATCGGGCATGACGAAACCATGAAGCTGATAAAGAGCGCGGACGATGAATATCTCCGCTTCGGCGCGCCCAAGGAGGTTCACGGGCTGGACGACCGCAAGGTAGACGAAATCCGCTACGAGGCTTCCAAGTACAATATTCGCCTTGTTCCCTGCCCCGTAAGGCATTTGGGAACAGAGCACGCCGCGACGGTTCTCGGCAATATGTACTCGGAGCTGAGCGAGCGCGACAACGTAACCTTCTGCGAGCTTACAAGCGCGAGCGAGCTGCTTGTCCAAAACGGCAGGATTACGGGCGTTAAAATGAACTCGCGCAAGGACGGAGTATATACCGCAAGAGCGCCCTACGTTATCGCCGCGCCCGGACGCGGCGGCGCGCAATGGCTGACGGAGCAGGCGAAGGCGCTTGCAATCGACACGCAGAACAACGAGGTTGACATCGGCGTTCGCGTCGAGGTTCCGAACAGCATTATGGACCACCTCACGAAGCACCTTTACGAGGCGAAGCTGATTTACTATGCCGACACGTATGAAAACAAGGTAAGAACCTTCTGCATGAACCCGGGCGGAGTCGTGAGCGAGGAGCATTACGAGGGCGGAATCGCCGTTGTTAACGGTCACAGCTACGGCGACAAGAGCCTGCTTACCGAAAACACGAACTTCGCGCTGCTTGTATCGACGCACTTTACGCAGCCGTTCAATCAGCCCATCGAGTACGGGCGCTATATCGCTCAGCTCGGAAATATGCTGACGGGCGGCCCGATTATGGTTCAGCGCCTCGGCGATTTGCTCAAGGGCAGGCGCACAACGATGAGCCGCCTCCAGCGCTCGACGACGATTCCGACGCTCAAAACCGCCGTGCCGGGCGACCTTTCCTTCGTTCTTCCTCCGCGCCATCTTACGAGCATAATCGAGGCGCTCGCGGCGTTCGACCACCTTGCGCCCGGGCTTTACTCCAAGAATACCCTGCTCTACGGCGTCGAGGTCAAGTTCTACTCAAGCAAGCTGGTTGTGGACAATCATTTTGAAACCTCCATAAAAGGGCTTTACGCAATCGGCGACGGCGCGGGAATAACGCGCGGGCTTATGCAGGCGAGCGTAACGGGAATGGCGGTCGCGCGGCATATAGCGGAAATGGAAGAATAAGATTTGCGCCGCTCTGCAAGGCAAGCGGCGCAATTTTTCTATATCACGGTTTTCAATGCGCGTGCGTTGTGGTAAGGTATGCGTACAGGCTGTATGCTGGCAAAAGGAGGGGACGCGCTTTATGGAAGAATACCGTCATGAGGTGATTGCCTTCGGGGACAGCATCCCCATCAAATGCTTTGTGCATCAGCTCGGTCATTCCGCGCGCCATTGGCATAACAGCATGGAGCTGCTTTTCGTTCTGACAGGCTCCGTGCGGATTGATATAGGAAGCAAAACCTATGTGCTGGATGAGGACGATGTGATTCTCGTAAACAGCAACGAGCCGCATGAGCTGACGGCGGAGCATTGCGTTCTGGCGGCGGTGCAAATCAAGCTGTCAATGTTCGATGAAAAGGCGGTCAGCGCTTCCGGCTTGTTTTTTGACTGCAATTCCAAAACGCGCCCGAACGACTCGGGCATACTCGGAATCAAGCGGATTATTGCAAAATTCATCCGCGCCTACGCGACAGGCGGGGAAAGCCGCTTGCTGCAGGCGAAAAGCCTGTCCTATGCCCTGCTTTCCGATTTGATTACCTATTTCAAGGTGGACAAAAGCGAGCCGGAGCAGAACCAGACCCGCTATCAATATGAGCGCATAACCCGAATCGCCGGATATATCAACGAGCATTATCACGAAAACATCACGCTGCAGGCGATTGCAGAGCAGGAATTTCTTTCGCTTCCGTACCTGTCCAAGTTTTTTATGCGCATGATGGGCGTCAATTTCACAACATATCTGAACTCAATACGGCTGACGCACGCCACAAGCGCGCTCACAGGCACGGAGCAGACCATCGAAAGCATTGCGGCAGAGCATGGCTTTCCGAACACGCAGGCATTTGTGCAGCTGTTTAAAAAGAAATACGGAATGCTCCCAAGCCAGTACCGCAAGCAGGAGCACGGCGACGCGTCGCCCAAGGAAAGCGAAAAGCGGGGCTGCTTTAACGAATATACGATACTTGACAGTCACAGGTATCTTGACCGCTTTGCCGCGTTCCTCGACGAGGAGCGCACAGCCGAATGGCAGGACAGCGCGCTTCCCGTCAGCGCCGTTTCCTATACACTGAGCGCAAGCGGCGAAGGCACTCCCCTCCGTCACAGCTGGCGGAGCTTTACATCCGTCGGCAGCGCAAAGCTGCTCCTGCTGCAATCCGTTCAGGATATGCTAAGAAGCCTGCAAAGGGACGTTGGCTTCCGCTTTATCAAATTCCACGGCATTCTATCGGATGATATGCACGTTGTCCTTCGGGACGGCAGCGGGGCGCTTCAGTACAGCTTTGTATTGGTTGATAAAGCGCTCGATTTTCTTTTGTCAATCGGTCTGAAGCCCTTGATACAGCTTTCATTCATGCCGGCGGCTCTGGCAGCGGATTCGGCGCACATCATTTTTGAATCAAGCATGATAAACAGCCCTCCCGCCGATATAAACGCGTGGTGCGAGCTTGTCAAGCGTTTCACCCTGCATTTGCTGAGCAGATACGGCAAAGCGGAAGTCGAAACATGGCCGTTTACAGTCTGGAACGAGCCGGACACGCCGCCGCGCAGTATGTTCGGCTTTCCCTCCGACGAGGAATTCTACGCGTTCTACATGGCGACATGGAAAACAATAAAGGGCTGCGACAGCGCGCTTTGCGTCGCCTCCCCTTCAACCTATATCGACCCCGTTGAAGGCGGAACATGGCTTCGCGGCTTTACAAGCTGGTGCGCGCGGCATGACTGCCTGCCGGAAATGATTCTGTTCCACTACTACGGAACAACCATTACATTCAGCGCGGCGGAAGCCCGCGGCAGGGAAATCGGCAAGGGTCACATTTCCCTTACAACGGACGAGAACCTGCTGAAAAAATGCATAGACATGACCGAGAGCTTTGTCCGCTCCCGCTATCCCGAGGGAACGCCAATCTGCATGACCGAATGGAACCATTCGCCGTCCTATCGCGATTTATTGGGCGATACGTGTTTCCGCTCCTGCTATCTTGTGAAAAACATACTGGAAAACTACGACCGCTTAGACGCAATGGGCTATTGGATGCTGACAGACCTGTTTGAGGAGCATCAGATACCGCCGGAGGTTTTCCACGGCGGGCTTGGGCTTTTCACAAGCAACGGAATCAAAAAGCCGTCCTATTATGCGTTTTACCTGCTTGCAAAGCTCGGCGACACGCTTTTATGCAGCGGCGACGGGTATTTTCTCACCCGCAGGGGCGACGATTATCAGCTTATGCTCTACCATTATCGGCACTATTCGGATTTGTACGCAGAGGGCGAAACCTTTGATATGACGCTCACAAAACGGTACACGCCCTTTGAACCCGCCCCGAAAAAGGACTTTGAAATCCGCCTTACAGGACTTGCGCCCAAGACTTGGAATGTAACGGAATACACGGTCAACCGGCAAAACGGCTCCAGCTTTGACAAATGGGTCGAAATGGGCGCTCAGCCCTTCGGCGGTGCCGAGCAGGCGGCTTTCCTGCAGGGGCTGTCAATGCCGATGCTGAGCCAATACAGCCTCGAATCGGCGCAGGGCGACCTTACAATCCATACTATGCTTGAGCCGCTTGAAATACGGCTGATTTTGCTGCGCTCATAAGCGCCGAGGTTAAAAAACCGAGGCTTGCAAGGCAAGCAGCCAATCTGGCGGCAGCCAAGCACAATATTATTTGCACAATAAGCGCCATGCGCAATTCGCCGCATACGCTCAAATCAGAATACCGCTTGAATTTCAGAACCATCAGGTTAAAAATTTGAGGGTTACAGAACAAATCCTCATCTGTTTTCCATGTCTCACTCTGTTATAATGTACTCAACGGTCAAACGTTGACCACATTAAAGGAGGAAACCAACATGAAAAAGATTATTGCGTTGATTCTGGCGCTCTGTATGGCGCTGAGCCTATCTTCCGCAGCTCTTGCCGAGGACAGCCGCGGCACAATAATGTGGCTGAGCAATCTGTCCAGCGGCATTCAGTTTGAAACCACCCGCGATTACCTGAAAGCGCTGTGCGACAAGATGGGCTATCAGTTCACCATCGTATACGGCGACGGCTACAACGACGCTGCCGGAAACCTGACCGCCGTTTCCAACGGAATGACCTCCGACGTTGTCGGCATCATCGTCAGTCAGGACGGCGGGCTTGCTTCCATCATGGAGCAGTATCCCGACGTATATGTAGCGGGCTACAACACCGATATGACCTCCGTATACGGCGAAGGCGGAGCTAACGCCGCAGTGCTTACGAAGGAGCATTTCCTCGGCACAATCTGCGACGGCTTCCAAGACGGCGCAAACATGGGTCATCAGTATTTTAACGCCATTGTTGAGAAGGGCTATAAGCGCATTGCGGTTATCAACTTCCCCGGCTATGCCTACCCCAATCAGATATCTGCGGTGAACGCCTTCACCGCCGATTTGGAAACCTACAACGCAGCGGCGGCTGACGACGCAAAGATTACGCTTGTCGGCGAGCCTCTGACCCTTGAGTTCCAGCCCTTGGCAGACAGCTTCTTCCTTGAGGACGGAATGGACAATCTGGACTGCATCGTGGCATTCTGCGCAGGGCTGCAGTTCGTCTATCCCACCATGCAGACCGCAAAGGTCAACGGCTTCTGCCGCGCCGATACCCAGATGATAACCGGCGGCTTTGACAACAACGCGGACATTATTGCCGATATCGGCAGCGCGGCTGACGGCAAGAGCATCGGCTGGATTTGCATCTCCCCCGCCGAAGACCCCGCCTACGCTCTGGTGCTTCTGGATAACGCGATTTCCGGCTCCCAGTTTGCAGACTTTGCCGTTGAGCGCGTTGACAGCGCCTCCTACATCATCGACAGCACGGAGAAGATTAACGCCGCGATGACAAAGGGCATGGTCGGCTCGGGCGACATAACGCTGGCGCAGGTTTCGGTTGACGAAGTGCTCCAGCTTTGCACCCGCTTCAATCCCGACGCAACCTTCGCAGGCTTGAAGGCGCTTTTCGCCTCCGAGAAAGTAATGTCGGATGCGTTGCTGAAGTAATCCCGTTTGGGCGAAGGAGAACGGAAACCGTTCTCCTTCGCAATTCAGAACGTCCGCATTATGCTCTGCGGGCGTTCTTTCCTTTCAGCAGCGGCTGAATGCTCGCCGTTTCCGGCTTTACGATTTAAAGTGCGATAACGACTTATCTCCGGCAAAAAAGGAGTGGCAACATGGCAAACGAGGTCATTTTTGAAGCCCACCATATGCATAAGGCGTTCGGCCCGACAATCGCTTTGAAGGATGTGGATTTCACTCTGCGGCGCGGCGAAATACGCGGGCTAATCGGCGAAAACGGCTCCGGCAAATCGACCATTATGTCAATCGCCGGAGGAATGCAGCCTGCCACATCGGGCGAAATGCTCTACATGGGCAAGCCGTGGCAACCGCGCAACATGATTGAAAGCCAGCAGGCGGGCATTTCCATGATTTTGCAGGAAGCAAACACCATAAACGGTGTTACTGTGGCGCAGAATCTGTTCGCCGGACGCGAAAAAGAGTTTTCCCGTTTCGGCGTCATCAACATGAACAAAATGTACTCGGCAGCCGACAAGCTGCTGAAAAAGTTCGGAATTGAAAACATACGCGGAAGGGATTCAATATCATCGCTGACCTTCGAGGATTGCAAGCTGACGGAAATCGTGCGCTGCGTAAGCGACGATACGCAGATTCTGGTGGTTGACGAAACCACCACGGCGCTGTCCATGGAAGGGCGCGAAATTCTTTACCGCCTGATTCACAAAATGGCGGCGGAAAACAAGGCGGTCGTGTTCATCAGCCATGATATGGACGAAATACTCGCGCAATGCACCGCGCTGACCGTACTGCGGGACGGCGACATTATCGGCAGCCTGACGCGCGGGGAAATGGACGCGCCCGACGCCGTGCAGCGCATACGCTTTATGATGGTCGGACGGGAAATCGGCGAGAAATACTATCGCGAGGATACGGAGCCGAGCCGCCTTGCCGAGGTGGCTCTGACGCTTGAAAATATAAGCTTTGGCGCAATTCATGATTTTTCGCTTGAGCTGCACAAGGGCGAAATTGTCGGCTTCGGCGGCTTGTCGGGCTGCGGAATGCACGAGATAGGCCGCGCAGCATACGGGCTTGAAAAGCTGGACGGAGGGCGCGTTCGCCGCGGAGAGCATACGATTCGCGGGTGCTTGGACGCAATTCAGCACGGAATAGGCTATATTTCCAAAAACCGAGATACGGAAGCGCTGATTATGGACGCAGCCATTCAGGGCAATATCGTGCTTCCTTCCCTTTCCTCGCTGCAAAAGCACGGCTTCATCAGCCCCGCGGCTGAAAAGAAGCTTGCCCAGAAGCAGATTGACGCATTGCGCATCAAGTGCGGCAGCGGGGCGCAGTTTGTAAGCACCCTTTCGGGCGGAAACAAGCAGAAGGTATCCTTTGCCAAATGGCTGGCAAAGGACAGCGACATTCTTATCATGGACTGCCCGACGCGCGGAGTGGACATCGGCGTAAAGCAAGCAATGTATGCATTGATTGACGAAATGAAAAAGTCCGGTAAGGCGATACTGCTTATTTCCGAGGAGCTGTCCGAGCTAATCGGAATGGCGGACAGAATCATCATCATGAAGGATTTTGTCGTCACAAAGGAATTCAACCGCTCAGCCGATTTGAAGCAGACCGACATTATAGAGTACATGATTTAAGGAGGCACTATCATGGGTGAGAAAACAGCCGCTGCCCCGAGGGCATGGCTTTCCAAGCACTCTGCGCAGGCAGCCGCATACAGCGGGCTTGCGATGTGCCTGATTTTGTTCACCATCCTTACGCCGATTTTCGGGGAAAGCATATGGTCGGCGCAGGAGCTTCACACGCTGATGCAGAACGTAATCGTACTTGCGCTTATGAGCGTCGGCGCGGTGTTCGTTTATTCGCTGGGCAGCATGGATATTTCCATCGGAAAGCAGATTGGACTGTATGCGACCCTTACGGTCATCCTTGGCAATACAACAGGCTCAATCCTTGCGGGGCTTGCCCTCTCCTTGATAATCTCCGTCATCATCGGCGCAGTCAACGGCGCGGCAGGCGAGCTTTTGCATATCCATCCCGTCATTTCCTCCCTCGTGTTTCAGATGGTGCTGTCCGGAATAAGCTCCGTAACCTATAACAGCGTCGGCAGCCGCAACGTAGCGCTGACAAGCATTGACGTATCCTTTTTCAGGCAAACATGGGTGATGGTGCTTGCGCTCGTCATCGAGGTTCTGGTTGTCAGCTATTTATTCAACTATACAAAGCTCGGCAAAAACGCAAAGGCAATCGGCGCAAACCCCGTAGCGGCGTCGCAAAGCGGAATCAACCTGATTCGCTACAAGATTATCGCCTATATCATAATGGGCGTGTGCATTGTGGCAGCGTCGCTTTTTCAGATGGGTTACACCGCCTCCGCCTCCGATTCAACCGGAACGGGCTTTGAAATGAACGTGATGGTCGCGCTGATTTTAGGCGGAATGCCCCTTTCGGGCGGTATGCGCAGTCGGGTAAGCTGCGCCGTTGTCGGCTCGTTTACCTATGCCCTGCTCGATGTTGGCTTGCCCATGCTCGGCGTTGCCGCAAATCAAGTGTTTGTAATAAAGGCGATTCTGTTCCTTGTTGTCGTAGTGCTTACCTGCCGTAAAAAATCCGGAACGCTGCCGCGTTAATGGGGGAAGAAAGATGAACAAGCAAAAGCTGTTCTCCGCTCTGAAGCGGATTGGCGGAACCGTAATGCTTCCGCTGGCAATGTACCTCGCCATGATGTGGCTGTGCTATTCAAACGGAAAAATGTATTACGGCACAGTCAAAATGTGGCGCACCTTGATTGTGGATATAGGCGTTTCCCTCACCTGCGCGCTGGGCATAGGCTTGCAGTTCAAGAACGGCCGTTTCGATTTTTCGGGCGGCGCAATCATGCTGCTGAGCGCAATCATTTCAGGGAACATAGCCGTTCGGGCAGGCAACAATCTGCCGCTGATGTTTGCCCTGTGCATACTTTGCTGCACGGCTCTGAGCCTGCTTGTAGGTCTGTTCTACGTTTACGCGCGCGTGCCGATAATCATCACGACAATCGGCTTTGCCCTCCTGTATGAATCAATCACCTGCCTTATATTTGACGGAACGGGCATAAACATCATTTCCAACATGAAGCTCCGCGTTTTCTCCACTTTCCCTATGGCGCTTCTTCCGATGGGGCTTTCCATCGCAATCTACGCAATTTACAGCTACCTGACAACAACCGGACGGCAATCCGCATTGCTCGCAAACAATCAGCAGAGCGCCGTAAATATCGGAGTCAGCGAGACGAAAAACGTGCTGATTTCATACGTTTTCAGCGGCATTCTGTTCGGGCTTGCAACAATTCTGTGGATTGGCAAATCCATGCACAACGCTTCCTACACGTCGATGTCAACCGTTGGCGAATTGTTCAGCAACATTCTGCCCGTGTTTATCGGGCTTATGGTGGCGCGTTTCTGCGGGGACACCATCGGCACTATTGTAGGCTCTATAACGCTCTGTCTGCTTTCCTACGCCCTCCGCGCCGTATTTTCCTCGAACTTGGGCAGCGCAATCTCAAGCATCTGCATGGGCGTGTTTATCCTGCTGATTAACGTTGCCTCCGCGCAGGGGCGCAACCTGCTCAAACAGATTGGCAGGCTTGTTTCGGGAAACATCAAAAAAGCATAAAGGACGGACGAGCAAAATGAAACCGGACTTAAAAGGCAATCCTTTTTATCTGACTGACGAGCAAATTAATTGGGTTAACGAAACCCGCGATTCCCTTTCGCGGGAGGAAAAAGTCGGTCAGCTGTTTTGCCCAATCAGCATGAGCGCGGACGAAAGCTATTTACGCAACGAGCTGCTGCGCTTTCACGTCGGCGGGCTTCTTTTCAAAACCTCGCCGGCAAAGGAAGTGCGCGCCGCGCAGTACTTTATGCAGGCAAACAGCAAGGTGCCGCTGCTATGCGCCGCGAACCTTGAGTTCGGCTCAACAGGTTACTTGGAAAACGGCACAATGTTCGCCCAGCAGATGGCAATCGGCGCGACGGGCGATACGGAGCAGGCATACAAAATGGGCTATGTGTCGTGCAAGGAGGCGGCGGCTGTCGGCTGCAATTTTGCCTTTGCGCCCGTCAGCGACCTTGATTTTAACTGGCGCAATCCAATCATCAACGTGCGCTCCTACGGCAGCGACCCCGACAAGGTTCTTGCAATGTGCAAAGCCTACAAGCGCGGAGCGGACGAAAACAACGTGGCGGTTTCCGTCAAGCATTTTCCGGGCGACGGCGTTGACGAGGTTGACCAGCATCTTCTGGTGAGCGTAAACACGCTTGACTGCGGCGCGTGGGACGCAAGCTACGGCAAGGTATACCGCGGGCTTATAGCGGACGGAGCGAAAACCTTCATGATTGGGCATATCGACCTGCCTGCGTGGAGGCGTCGGCTTAACCCAAAGCTGCCTAAAGGGACTGTGCCTGCCACCCTATCGCCTGAGCTGATGGACGGGCTGCTGCGCAAGGAGCTTGGCTTTAACGGCTTAATAATAACAGACGCAACGCCGATGGTTGGCTATACCTCGGCAATGAAGCGCGCGGACGCCGTACCGACGACAATTGCCGCAGGAGCGGATATGTTCCTGTTCAACAAGGATTTGGCTGAGGACTACGGCTATATGCTCGGCGGAATCGAGCGCGGAATTCTTGGCGAAGACAGGCTTGACGAGGCGGTAACACGAATTCTGGCGCTGAAAGCGAGCCTCGGGCTTGCAGGCAGGACGGCAGATGATATAATACCCTGTGAAAGCGCAATGGAATGCATAGGCTGCAAAGCGCATCACTATTGGGCGCGCGAGTGCGCAGACAAGGCAATAACGCTCGTCAAGGACACGCAAAACGCGCTGCCGTTAAGCCCGAAAAAGACCCCGCGGCTTCTGCTGGAGGTGCTTGGCGGCTGCCCCTCGGAAGCGCGAATTTCAGCTTATATGGCAAAAAAGCTTGAGCGGGAGGGCTTTGCCGTCACGATATATCATCAGGAGGATTTTTCAACCTACCGCTTCGGCGTAAAGCCCTTCACGGACGCGTTTGACGCAGTTATGTATCTTGGCAACATTGAAAACGCGTCCAACAAAACGACCAACCGTATCAACTGGTACACCTTCTGGGGGCACGGAAACAATGTGCCGTGGTTTGTTCACGAAGTGCCTACGGTATTTGTTTCGCTTGCAAACCCTTACCATCTTGTCGACGTTCCGATGATTCCCACCTACATCAACTGCTACACGAACAACGAAGAAACGCTGGATTCGCTGGTGGAAAAGCTTATGGGACGGGACGGCTTTACGGGCGTTAGTCCCGTGGACGCCTTCTGCGGCAAGGACTATCTGCAATATTGACTCCGGCAAAAGCCATAAGGAGGAGCAGCATGGAAATGACCTTCATCACCCCTTCAAAGCCAATCAGGTTCCCGAAGCTATGGAAGAATTTTTCAGCAAAGGACGTAAGGAGCGCCAATCTTGACATAACGGGGCTTGGGCTGTACCGCGCAACGCTTAACGGAAAGCGCGTCGGCGCGGATTACCTGACCCCCGGCTTCAACGATTACGACGCATATCTGCGCTATCAAAGCTACGACGTGACGCCATTGCTGAAAGCAAGAAACCGTCTTGAGATAACCTTGGGCGACGGCTGGTATATGGGGCGATTCGGTCTTGACGGCGGCAGGGAAAAGCAATGGGGCGACCGCTGTCTGCTCGCCGCAAGGCTGACAATCGCCTGCGCGGACGGCAGCGAGCAAATAATTGAAACGGACGAAAGCTGGCTGGCTTCCCAGTCCTTTATCGTATCCGGAAATATCTACGACGGGGAAATCCGCGACGATACGCGGGATGAAGGCAAATCCGTGAAATGCCGGATAGCCAAACCCCATTACGCGCTTGAAAAGCAGTTCTCGCCGCCTATCCGTCAGGTTGCCGCGCTCTCCCCAACGATTATTACGACCCCGAAGGGCGAAACGGTTCTCGATTTCGAGCAGAACGCGGCGGGTATTATCCGCTTTGTAAATCGCCTTCCCAAAGGCTCGACCATGCGAATACAAACAGGCGAGGTATTGCAGGAGGGCTGCTTCTATCGAGATAATCTGCGCTCCGCAAAATCAGAATATGTTTACACCTCCGACGGATTGGAAAAAACAGTTGAGCCGCTTTTCACCTTCTACGGCTTCCGCTATGCAAAAATCGAAAGCCCGCTGCCCGTTAATCCTGAGGATTTCACCTTTATCGTCCTCTCCTCCGACCTCAGGAACACCTTGCAATGCGAGACGGATAACGACGGGCTGAACCGGCTGATGCACAATTCTCTCTGGGGGCAGCGCAGCAACTTTCTGGACGTGCCGACGGACTGCCCGCAGAGGGACGAGCGGCTCGGCTGGACGGCTGACACGCAGGTTTTTGTGAACACGGCGTGCTATCAGATGGATTGCAAGGATTTTTACCGCAAATATATGCGCGATTTGCGAGCCGACCAGACCATGTACTACGAAGGCGATATTCCTATGTACAGCCCATCCTTGCAGCACGCGGCGGGAAACGGCGGCGCTGTCTGGGCTGACGCAGGCACAATAATTCCATGGAACGTCTACATGAACTACGGCGATAAAGCCTTGCTCCGCGAAAACTATCCGATGATGCGCGACTATACCGAAACGCTCATTGCCGCCGATGAAAAATACGGAGGCACCCATCTTACGTTTAACAGCTTCACCTTCGGGGACTGGCTGGCGCAGGACGGAATGACGCCGCAATCCCTCAAGGGAAGCACGGAGGACGCCTATATTCAGGGCGTGTATTACCGTCACAGTGTGCTGCTTACCTCAAAAGCCGCCGCGGAGCTTGGCATAAGTGATGACGCGGAGCGCTATAATGCGCTGGGAGAAGAAATCAAAAAAGCGCTGCTTGACGAATACGTAACGCCGAACGGCAGGCTGTCCGTTGACACGCAGACAGGCTATGTGCTTGCCCTCCACTACGGGATTTACCGCGACCGCGCTTCGATGGAAGCCTGCTTCCGCAAGCGGCTTGAGCGCGATTTTTACCGCATTACCTGCGGCTTTACCGGCGCTCCGCTCATGCTGCCCGTTCTGCTGGACTGCGGAATGACAGATATTGCATACCGTATGCTGCTGAGCAGGGATTTCCCCGGCTGGCTCTATGCGGTCGATTTGGGCGCGACGACAATTTGGGAGCGCTGGAACAGCCTCGAAAAGGACGGCACAATCTCCGGAACGGGCATGAACAGCCTCAACCACTATGCCTACGGCTCGGTATGCGAGGCGGTATACAGCAGGATTATGGGGCTTCAGAACGCGTCTGCCGGTTGGAAGCGCGCGCGTATCGCGCCTAAGCTGAGCGGCAGAATTCGCCATAGCAGCATATGCTTTGATTCGCCCGCCGGTCAGTATGCCGTAACGTGGAGCATTGAAGATGACGGCTCCGTGTTCCTGAGAGCGGAGGTTCCCCTTGGTGCGTCTGCCGAAATAGTTCTGCCGGATCACCCTGAAAATAAGCGCGAAACGGTTGAAGCAGGAACATATGAATACCACTACCGACCGACAATCAACTATCTGCATCCGTTCAGCTCGCAAAGCCTGCTGATGGATTTGATGGATAACGAGCAGACTGCGGAAATCCTCGGTCTGCGTACTCCCGCGCTTTATGGCATGGTGACGGACAAAAGCAGCGAGTTCCTTGTCATGTCCCCTGTTGCCGCCTCGTATGCGATGCCGTTTCTGAATCCGAAGGACGCGGTGGCGCTCGATTCGCTTTTGCGTGCTGTCAAGCTTACCAAAGCATAAACAGCAGGTATTTATTTCGCAAGCGGACGCAATTACGGAAACATAAACCGAAAAACCCTGCTTATCGAAAGCGCTTCAAGCTTCCTGTGTGTTTGTCAAGTAAAAAAGTGAGCGAAAGGGCTCCAAAAAGGTGAGCACCATCAGCACCACGTTGAGGGTTGTGAGCGAGACAGCGGGAGCCCCAACGCACACAATTAAGTGCGCGAACAGAGC
>JAQWCW010000001.1 GCA_028705775.1 Eubacteriales bacterium | reverse complement strand
TTATACTAATCTGCGTTGCGACACTGTCGCAGCGAAACGCGACCGTGGCGGAATTGGCATACGCGCACGTTTGAGGGGCGTGTCCGCAAGGGTATGGGTTCAAGTCCCATCGGTCGCACCATATAATCACCTACGAAGTAATACAATTCGTAGGTGATTTGTTTTAGGTGCAGAAATGCGGGAAACATTGATATATAAGGGTTTGTTGGGATAGGTAGTTTGACGTAGGCGTTGGTAGAACCATGCGATATATGGTGATTCTGGTTTGTTGTGCTGAAAACGACCCAAAACATCAAAAAATGCACCCTAGAGAGCTATACTCTGATACGATAACTTACCTATCGTTTTGGAGTACACCTATACACGTCAGCTAAACTTTCGTATGGCTTTACAGTATATGAATATAAGTCGTTAGGTGAGTCCGACTGATTGTTTGAGGTGTTCAGTCGTTCGGGATCGGCCAGGTTGCGTATAGCCGTTCCTAATCATCCCACAGATTGTCCCGGTCGGAAAAGCTGAGGATCTCCGATTTGCGGATGCTGCGCCCACCCGGTATCTTGCGCAAAAGCAGATCGGCCATCAAATCCTCCTCATGCAGCACCGTACCGTCCACGAAGATGTTGGCGTCTTTCAAGAAATTTTGATGGCAAAAGGTCGTTTCATATGTTATTCTATTAGCGACGTAAGCCTGTTGAACCAGCGGGGTGAGGGATTGCGCAATCAGTACGCAATCTTCGTCAGCGGCCAAAGCAGGATCGATTCAATCTACGAACCTGCCAAAACCGTAATGGAATGCAAAGAACGATCAGGTGAAATCAATTGAAAGACAAACTGAATTGTGGAGGTATCATGATGAGAAAAATGCTCGCGCTCATGCTCTCCGTGCTCCTCGTGATTACATCGGGATTTTGCCTGCCTGGCATCGGCCGCGCGGAAACGGTCGTGGTACAAAACGAAGACAACACGGCGCTCTACGAGGTTCCGGAGGGATCAGAAGCCAATAAAATTGTTGTCATCAGCGATCTGCATCTGGGCGTAGACGACGCATACAGCGAGACAGTGAATAACAAGCCGCTCCTTGCGGCGTTTCTGCATCGCGTGGCAACAACCGACGATATTGCCGAGGTTGTGATTGCGGGCGATTTTTTTGACGAATGGTTCCAACCGTTCGACGTCGAACCGCATACGGATAGCGGTGATTTCTATCGTAAGGTGGCCCAAAACAATGAGCAGGTCGTAAACGCCATTAACGAACTGATCACGACCTACGGCAAAAAGGTGACCTATGTGCCCGGCAACCACGATATAACGCTTGATTTTGACACGGTGGCGGCCTTGTTTCCAGGCATTCACCAGGCGAGGGACGTGGACGGCCTCGGGGTATACCGCACTGGTTTGCGCAATGAAATTGTCATCGAACACGGACACCGATATAACGTGTTCGTTGCGCCGGATGCCGTATCCAACAGCGACCTAACCGACGGCAAGTCTATTCTGCCGCCCGGCTATTTCTTTACCCGTATTGCCGCCACCAGCGTTGAGCAAAAATATCCGAGTATCGAAAAGGCTTACCCCTCGGTGGCGAACCCCGGCGAGATAGACGAGAGCCAATACGGCGCATACCTATATTACAAGATGTGGATGTTGATGATGAACCAGTTCCCGGTAAACGAGGGCCTTGACGATCCGGTGATAGACGCCGGGTTCAGCGGCTTTCCCAATGCGGTTTCCATCAACGACGTTATACCCGCCATTGATGCCGATGGTAAAATCAACGCCGCATTGTTCCGAGATTTTCAGGACAACTGGGAAGAAATTCAGACGCGCAACCTTGTTACAACGCATATTTCCTTTAACGATGCGGTGATGCAGTCCGCTTCATCCACCTATGTGGATTCCCAGGCGATTACGCAGTATTTTAATATGGATCCGACCGTCGAAGTCGTGGTATTCGGCCATACTCACGTGCCTTTATGCCAGAAGATAGACGCGAACAAGGTGTATGCGAACTCCGGCACTTGGATTGACACGAATACCCTGGGCGAAACCGCCACCTTCGTGTTGCTTACGATGGGCGAAAAGACCGATACGGTCGAGCTGTATCAATACACCGCAGACGGTACCGTAACACTTTTATCCGGCGAGTGACACTGGGTGTGGTGGTTACCAGCGCTGTACGAAGCTGTCTTTTACGCGCGCAGCAGCGAAATAGTGATATTATATATGGCGCACAAAGCAACTAATCGGTTATCTTGTTTCCCTTGAACATAAACGCCATCCTACCCTTCTCAATAACCGTTACACTTTCAACAGTGGCATTCCAAAGCTGCTCATCAAATCCGGTAATCAACCCATCTTGCTTTTCAAGCGCCCGAGTAAACGCCGCCAGTTTTGCACAGCGGTCTTTGCGTTCTTGGATTTGGGCTTCGATATCGGCCATAGTAGATTTCGCGGCATCATACCGAGCAAGCAGTTCTTCTTCATGCCGCGCGTAATCATCAGGATCAAGCCCAACCTGCGCGTTTTCTGCGATCAGCCGCCGTATCAAGCCCTCAACCACATCATGCTCGTTCTGCTGCTTGGCGCGTTCCTGCTCAAGCGCGGAGGTATCGGTAAGGGTTTTGATGATGGTTCTATACTGCCGGATGATGGAATTCTTGGAGGCTATCTTTTTGTTGATCGCTTCCACAAACGCCTGCTCGATATTTTCCTCATCCACATGCGGCGTGTGACAGACACCATCACCCTTGTATTTCTGATTGCATTGCCAAATGACACGGCGGTATTCGTCAGTCTAGTGCCAGACCTTCTTGCCAAAGTAGCTGCCGCACTCGCCGCAGATGATGCGGCTGGAGAAACAGCCACCCTTGCCATTATATTTTGCCTGCCTGCGCCGTGCAAGCTCAGCCTGCACCTCGTCAAACACAGCGGGTTCAATTATTCCTGGATGGCTATTTTCTACGTAATACTTCGGCGCTTCGCCTTCATTCAGCTTCATCTTCTTGGTGAGAAAATCTACGCAGAAGCTCTTTTGCAGGATGGCGTCTCCCTTGTATTTCTCGTTGGTCAGAATGCTCTCCACGGTGGTGCATTGCCACTTTTTCTTGCCAGCCGGGGTCGGGATGCACCGCTTGGTCAGGTGGGTGGCGATGGTGGAGGGCATCATCCCCTCCACAAACAACCGATAGATCATTTTGACGATCTTCGCTTGCTCAGGCACAATGCGCGGCTTGCCGTCCTCACCCTTTTCGTAGCCGAGGAACTGCTTGTAGGGCATGGAAACCTTGCCATCTGCAAACCGTTTCCGCTGCCCCCAAGTGACGTTTTCGGAGATGGAGCGGCTCTCCTCCTGCGCCAGCGAGGACATAATGGTAATCAATAACTCGCCCTTGCTGTCCATTGTGTAGATGTTTTCCTTTTCAAAGAATACCTCTACGCCGCGCTCTTTGAGCCTGCGGACGGTGGACAACGTATCCACGGTGTTCCGCGCAAAGCGGCTGACGGACTTGGTAATGATGAGATCAATCTTTCCGTCCAGCGCGTCCCGGATCATGCGGTTGAAACCGTCACGCTTGCGGGTGCTGGTACCGGATATGCCCTCGTCGCTGTACACATCTACGTATTGCCAATCATGCCTGTTCTGAATGAACTGCGTGTAATGGCTGACCTGCGCATCGTAGCTGCTTTGCTGTTCCTCGCTCTCGGTGGATACACGCGCATAGGCCGCGACGCGCTTGGTTTGCGTTTTTCGCGTGGTGCCCATTGCCCGACGACCGATGGTCGCTGGAATTTCCCGAACGATAGGCTGTAACGCTTCACTCATGCGTGTTCCTCCTTTCCCACTGCGCGTAAGACCGCCGTCGTGCCTGTTCCTTTTGTTCATCGCTCCACTTGCGGGAGTCGTTTTCCCATGGCTTGATGACCTGCCTGCCGTCTTTGAAAACAAAAACCAGCTGGTCGCGCCCGATAGTTCTCATGCTGTCGATCTGCCGTTCAAAGGCATTCGGATCAAAGGTTTCCATTCCGAGCACCTCTGCCGAAAGACGCTCAAGGATATTCTCGGGGATCTGCTTGGATGCGCAGGCTTGTTTACCGAGCCGATTATAGATCTGGCATATCCAGACTGGCTTGGTATAAGGCGCGGCTCCTGTGATCTTTCGGCGGTACATCGCGCCGCAGATGCCGCATTCGATTTTACCTGTGAAGGGATAATACTCGGGTGCTTGCGGGTTGGGAATGTACTTCCTGCGATTGATACGCAGCATCTCCTGTACCCTTTCAAAGTCCTCGCGGGAAACGATGGCCTCGTGCGCATCACGCACATAATAGCGTTTGAGCTCGCCGTTATTGGTTAATTTACGCTTTGTGATCGGATCGACCACAAAGGTCTTTTGCAGCAGCAGATCGCCGCAGTATTTTTCGTTGGTCAACATCCGGACGATGGAACCCTCTGTCCATTGACCACCGAGTCGTGGTGCTATGTTCAATGCCAGCACCTTTCTGAGGATCAATCCCCGCCCCAACCCGTGCAGATACAAATCAAAGATCATCCTGACGATTTCGGCTTCTCCCGGCACGATCTTATAACGGCCATCCACCCAATCAAACCCGAAGATCTGATTGCAGCAGGGAATGCCCTGTTTGAAGTTATTGCGGATGCGCCATTTGCAGTTATCGCTGACCGAGCGGCTTTCCTCCTGCGCAAAAGAAGCGAGGATGGAAAGCATCAGCTCACCATCCCCGCTCATTGTGTGTATCCGTTCCCGCTCAAAGTGGATGTCCACTCCGAGGGCTTTCAGTTCCCGCACCGTCTCCAGTAGGTTGACCGTGTTTCTGGCAAACCTGCTGATGGACTTGGTGAGGATCAGGTCGATCTTTCCTTCCCGGCAATCCGCAAGCAGCCGCTGGAACTCCGCGCGGTTCTCCTTGGTGCCTGTCATGGCTTCGTCGGCAAACACGCCTGCGTATTGCCAGCCTGGGTTCTGCCGTATGAGTCCACTGTAATAGCTGACCTGTTCCGACAGCGAGTGCAGCATGGCGTCCTTGCCGCTGGATACGCGGGCGTAGGCGGCCACGCGTTTTTTCTTTGGAATAATACTCTTGCCCGTATCAATGCGCCTGATGGTTTTCTCCATGTACGAACCCCTCCTTCCAGTGTGTCATGTTAGCTCTGAAACGCAATCATAGCAAGCGTTTCAGCTATACAACGCCCCGAAAACAGGTAGATATTCGTCGCGGAAAATTGTCTCAATCTGACAGTATTCTTCCCGTGAGATGAGCTTATTATCCAGCATGGATTTGGCGATGGAGAGCGCAACACGGTAGTCCAGTTCCTGCCTAGCCTGCTTTGGTGACATGCCGCTCACCCCCAAAGCGAGCCCTGATGTAACAGGCATGGCAGCAGTATTTACGGCACTCCTGCGGATAGCTTTTAAAGCGATTGCCGCAGTGAGCACAGGTCGTGATGACCGCCGTTTTCTTGGACAGCTCCTTCCTGTGCCTGTTCCACCAGTGAGAACGGCATTTGTTGGAACAGAACCGCTTTGGCTTGCGGTTTTCCTGCCGGGCAAGGGGCTGTCCGCACTGAGCACAGTAACAGAGCTCTGCACTGTCTGCCTGCTTTGGCAAAGGCTGGATGCCCTTGCGTTGGCAGAAGGATTTGATGGTGTTTTGCGATAGGGTGAGATGGCTGGCTATGCTCGCATAGGTTGCCCCGCCTTCCCGCATTCTCGTGATGATGCTTTTTTCCGGTTCTGTCACAGGATAACGCTCCTTCCGTTATGAGGTAAGAGACGCTTTGTATCCGATGATTTATAGTGTTGAACCTTGTCATCGTCAACAAAACGCATAAGCCGATCATCGTCGCCGCTGTCAAGCAAATCATAAACATTGACCTTTTTACTTATGAAAACATCTCCAGACTCACACATAGCAATGAACTGCTCATAGGATTGAATAAACCTTGATAAGGTCTTCTTGAATGCGAAGAAGCTACTTTCCAATCGCTTAATAAGAATGGACTTCATGAAACCACTCATGTTGGTCTGTGCAATCATTTGTGTTCTTTGCTCTTTGCTTGGATTCTCTAGATAAAGCAATGGGGAATATCGTGCATACTTTAAATTCTTAATAGTCTGCATTGTATGCGTAAAAACTTCCTCTATATCTTCATCAAACGTATAAACAACTTTTTCAGGGGTGCCCAGCTCAGGAAAAGAAAGACCTTGCCTACGAAGATCATCAGCGTAGAACTCGGCGATCTCTTTGCGAGTGCGTCGAATCATTATATTACGTAGAATTGTGTCTCTAATAGCCTCGGAGTTTTTTCTGAGTTGCTCATTGTATGCAGCAGTGCCAACCTGCAATCTTGACAGATTGCCACGCAATCCCCGGAAGAAGCCTTCAAGGTTTTTCGTATGAGGAATAATTGTGCTATTGTGTTTTGGTTGGAAAAGGTAGATTTGGTTTTCAATATCACTGGAATAATTGTTGATTGGCGTTGCTGATATCAACACAACTTTCTTTCCAAAACAAATATCATGGAGTAGTTTGAAGCCTTCGGTGTCATCGTTCCTAAATCTATGTGCTTCATCAATAAAAACATACTTATAGTCATCGGTACCTTCTTCAACCAGCCTGTCTAATTTGCCCAGCGACTCAACTCTTGCAGAAACATCGAAATCCAATAATACTTTTCTCCAGTAGTCAACAAGCACAGGAGGACAGATAAATAACTTTTTCCCCTTCTTGACTTTTTTGGCTATCATTGCACAGATATATGTTTTCCCAAGTCCGACGACATCAGATATGAAAACGCCACCATATGCTTCCAGTTTCTTTTCGGCCTCTACGACAGCATCCAATTGATACTGAAGCCTCATAAAATCATCCGGTAATAATTCATCTAATACAGCTTCCTTGTCTGTGTTGATTTCCTCTTCGAAGTACTCATATAACGTTTTAAGATACAGCTCATATGGTGATATGTCATCTCTTAGCCAAGTTTTTTGCTCAATCGTATCGACATAGACATCCTTAATGTCAACGCTCTTTTCCCATAATTCCTCAAATTTATCCAGTGCGAATTGAACATCTCGACTATCCTTGAGCTCAACATTGAACTCGAGATTGTTCACGAGGCCTGCCATTGAGAAATTGCTCGAGCCAGTGATGACACTTCCAAAATGTTCAGAGTCTTTCGTTGGGTCTTTGCGCATAATGTATACCTTTGCGTGGATCGGTGATTCAGTATACATTCGCATTTCGATCTTGCCTGACCTAAGCCAATCAATAAAAACGGCGACGCCTTTCTCAATATCGGAAGAGTCATCGCTATGTGAAAACTCATCTTCTACAGACATAGAGAAGGATTCTTTTGCTTCCCTGTGGGACATATCAATTATCTCAAGTGTTTTATGATCGACATTGAGTCCAACTAACACACGTATTTTTTCCGTATTGTCCATCGCCGGATACAGCTTAAAAAATCCACTTGTACGGAAATATCCAACTAACACATCAAAGAACTGAGTGTTGTTTTTTAGTATTCTGCTGAAGCGCGAATACAAATCTCTATCAGGTTCGTTGGTAAAGAACGTTAAGTCGTTGTGCACCAATTAAACCACCTCTCTTAGCGCAGTGAGAACTTGTCGGGTGTTTTCTTGCTATTATGCTCGCTAAACTTCTTCTTTGTCATATTGAGCTCATACTCGATTGCCGAAAAAATACTGTCGACGTCTTCCTTAGAATATTCATAAACATAAGGATTAGAACAGTTACCGAGCAATCTGAGCATATCAATAATTTTCTGTGTGCGCGTTTCAGCAAGTCGTACAAATTTTTGATTGGGAGTCTCACTTTTTGCTGTCATGATCCACACCTCCTTTTATAACTCAAATATATCATATAATATATTCTAATAATTGTCAACATGTTTTCTAATATATATCAAATATTAGAATTGATTATAAATGCGATATTGCGCAGGCGAGTAATGCACCCCACGCAGGAGTGCAAAATTTCACAGTTTCATTGTATTACTTCGTAGGTCATTAGACAAAGAAGCAATCGAAAGGTTGCTTCTTTTTTTGTGGATTCAGGGGTAAAAGATGGTGTATATGGCGTGGATATAGACCATTTATGATAGTTTTGAGATGTTTTTGGCAAGACGTGGTTTGTTTGTGCGGGTGAGGGATTTACATTAATTGTAGGGCTTGAAATGCGATAATGGATAATATTACATATCAATATTGAGGCAAGGGGTTCAAACGGGGTTCAAACGGGGTTCAAACTTTGAATGATTTTGTTGGGCGCGATGTGTTTACGAGGGTATTTTCTGCGAAGAAAGATATTTGCTCATGAAATAGTCCATGCTTAGGTTTTCCTTTGCAGCCGTGCGCGAGAGCATCCGTCCCGCTCCGTGCGGTGCGGAGAAATTCCAGTCCGGATTGCCGCGCCCGACGGCAAGCACGCTTCCATCCAGCATATTGATAGGAATCAGCACGCGCTCGCCCTTGCCCTGCGAAGGCGGTTTGCATAAATAATCGACTGCATTTCTATTTCAGTTCATTCAGTCTCATAAACGAGCTGATAAAAAGGGCTGCCGCAGACGAAATCATCCGCAGCAGCCGCGCAGTATTGATTGTCGGGCGAAGCAATCGGCAATTAATCATCAGGCAGCTTTATCGCCCGTCAGCTAACCGGCGCACAACCGCCTGCGCCATTTACTCAACGCCAATCCAGACCTCTTGGCGCTCCTCCTGCATATAACACTCAATCACAGGAAGATTCGCAAGCCGGAAGCCGCTCTTGGGCAGCCATTCCGAATAGAAATCCCTGTACACATTCTGAATGCAATCGGGAATTTTTCCGTTCGCGGTAATGATGACCCACTTGCCGGCGGGGACGGTGAATTCCTCAAGCCCTTCGGGCGGTGCTACGCGCTTGCAGCCGCCAATATCAACATGGTTGACAGCGCCGATGACATACTCTGTCGTTTTATCGCCGCCGGAAAACGCCGCGCCGATATAGCCTGCCGGACGGTAATCGGGGAAGTTGTCCGCGATTTGCTTCATCAAGCCGTTCTTCCACGCGCTGTCCCAGAGTGCCGGAACGCGCTCAAACGCCTCATCGGTATCCATCACGGTCTTTACGCCCATTATGCTGAATGCATTCCAGTTTTCCACCTTGTAATCCATATCATCCGCTCCCTTGACTGTAATACGGAAGGAGAGCTTCGGACATGATTTGAGCATTGCGCCGCCCATTCTCGCCTTTGACGGAAGAATTCCGTGAAAAGCGCGGAACGCGCGCGAAAACGCGTCCTGCGAATCATAGCCGTACTTCAGGGCAACGTCTATAATCCTTTCGTTTCCGCTGAGTATTTCCATTGCCGCAACGGTAAGCCGCCTGCACCTGATATACTCGGAAAGCGGTTTGCCCGCGATGTAGGAAAACATACGCTGAAAGCCGTCCGCTGAGCAGCACGCAATGCGCGCCGCCTTCTCGTATGAAATCTCGCCCGCAAGGTTATCCTCGATATAGCTTATTACATCCGAAAGCCGCGCAATCCAGTCCGTTTCTCTCACCTTCCTGATACGGATTATAGCGGAGGCAGAATATCGCCGCTCGACTTTCCGCGCCGGAGTTTATCGAAACGGCGCCGAAAATTACAAGCGCCAGTACCTGTACCCGCCGTGCTTGCTGACCTCCGCGCGGTCGAACACGCCCTTTACGTCCACAAGCACTTTTCGCCGCTCGGACGGTAGAGACGGTCAAGCTCGGTGAGCTTCATATCGGCAAACTCCCTGTGCTTGACGGCGAGAATAACGCAGTCCGCATCGCTTACGGAATCAAGTGGCTGAAGCGTAACGCCGTACTCGCGCAGAGCGTCGGCAGCGTCCGCCTGCGGGTCGATTACAACGGGATGAATGTTATATTCGCCCAGCTTGTCTATGATGTCCTTAACCTTGCTGTTGCGCGTATCGGGGCAGTTTTCCTTGAAGGTGATGCCCAGAATAACAACCTTTGCCTGAAGCGGGCTTTTGCCGGAGAGGATGAGCTGCTTGATTACAGCCTCGGCGACAAACGCGCCCATTCCATCGTTAACGCGCCGTCCGGCAGCGATAATCTGGCTGTGATAGCCCAAGTTTTCCGCCTCATACACGAAATAATAGGGGTCAACGCCTATGCAATGCCCGCCGACAAGCCCGGGACGGAAGCCGAGCGAATTCCACTTTGTGTTCATCGCGTCAACAACCTCGTTGGTGTCGATTCCCATTCTGTCAAACGCCATCGCAAGCTCGTTCATAAAGGCGATATTGATATCGCGCTGGCTGTTCTCGACAACCTTCGCCGCCTCCGCAACCTTGATGGAGGAAGCGCGGTGAACGCCAGCCGCTATAACAAGCTCGTAGGTTTTCGCAATTTCCTCCAGCGTGTTTTCATCCATTCCGGAAACAATCTTGCGTATGTTTTCAAGCCTGTGCAGCTTATCGCCGGGGTTTATGCGCTCAGGGCTGTAGCCGATGAAAAAGTCCTTGCCGCATTTAAGCCCCGATTCCTTTTCAAGAATCGGAATGCAAACATCCTCGGTTACGCCCGGATATACCGTGGACTCATACACGACGATTGAGCCCTTCGTCAGATTGCGCCCTAAAATTGTGCTTGCGCCCTCGACGGGCGAAAGGTCGGGCGATTTATCCTGATTTACGGGAGTCGGCACGGCGACGATATGGAATTTCGCATCGCGGAGCCTTTTTTCGTCCGACGTGAAATCGACCTTGCAAGCCTTGATTGCCTCGTCCCCAACCTCGTGCGTCGGGTCCTTGCCGGACTTGTAAAGCTCAATTTTGCTCTTGTTCAAATCAAAGCCGATGACCTTGACCTTTTTGGAGAACGCGACCGCGATTGGCATACCGACATAGCCAAGACCAACAAGCGAAAGCGATTCCTTGCCTGAAACCAAACCTTCATAGAGCGACATAAGCATTTCCCCTTTCGTATTTAAGCGCAAAGCTGCGCGTAAGCTCATTTTATGGGAACGGAAAGCTCCCGAAGGGCGCTCCTGAGCGCCGAAACATCGCCCGAAAAGCAGAACGCACGCATTCCCGTTTCTTCCGCGCCAATGGTGTTTTCAAGCCTGTCGTCGATAAAAAAGCTCTCTGACGGCTTGATTTCATATTTATCGTAAAGCGCCTTAAAGATTTCCTTTTCGGGCTTCATCAGCGAAAGCTCGGAGGATACGATAAAGCCGTCCATCAAATCAAATATGCTCCACATATCGCGGCAAACCCAGAAGCGAGTGCTGTAATTTGAAAGCACATACAGCTTCATGCCCGCCGATTTAAGCTCGCCCGCAAGCTCCCACATCGGCATTATCGGCTCCATTCGGAAATGCCAGTTATCCGTCATGTCGTCAATCGCGCCGGAAAGCTTCGGGCAGCGGCTTTTCCACACACGCTTTGCTTCCTCGAAGGTTATCGTTCCTCTGTCCAGCATTTTCCATTCAGGTGAAAGTATTGTAACCTTTGAAAGCTCAAGCGCGTCGCCGTCGTTGCTCACGCTGCCATGCGCAATCCTCCTTTCGTCAAAGGTGAGAAGCACCCGCCCGACATCAAAAACAATATTCCGAATCTGCTCCGCCATATAAACCGCCTTCCGAAGTGAAACTGAGAGAATGTATAAACCGTGATTACTATATAAGCATTATATCATCAGACGCGGCGGTTTGCAACGAAAGCATAAATAGTGCAGCATACGGCGGCATCGCGCTTGCGCGCTGCGCTTTATTCGTGGTATAGTTTGAAAAGCCGTATTTTCATGACAGGCAAACGCGGCAGAAGCAATGAATTTTCAGCTACAACGCCTTTGAAGGGAATGATAGAAATGGGTTCATACATTCCGGTTGGCTACAAGCCCCGCCTTACGCTTTACGAAACGCAGGCAGGCATAAGCCTGATTAAGCGCACCTTTCAGGACGGGCTTTGCAGAGCCCTGCGCCTCAAGCGCGTCAGCGCGCCGCTTTTCGTTGACCCCGCCTCCGGACTTAACGATGATTTGAACGGAATCGAACGCCCCGTCGCCTTCGATATTCCCTTTGTAGGAACGGACGCGCAGGTGGTTCAGTCCCTCGCAAAATGGAAGCGCATGGCGCTCTACCGCTACGATGTATACCCCGGAAAGGGCATTGTGACGGACATGAACGCCATCAGGCGCGACGAGGAGCTTGACAATCTGCACTCCGTATACGTTGACCAGTGGGACTGGGAAAAGGTTATCACCCGCGAAAGCCGCACAATGTTCACCTTGAAGGAAACCGTAAGGGCGATTGTAGGCTGCATTTGCGACACTCAGCTGACCGTTCGCGGAAGCTTTCCGCAGATATCAAACGAGAAGCTGCTTGAGCGCGACGTATACTTTGTAACCGCGCAGGAGCTGGAGGATATGTACCCGACGCTTACCCCGCAGGAGCGCGAAAGCAAAGCAGCTAAGGAGCATGGCACAATCTTTGTTATCGGCATAGGCGGAAAGCTGAAAAGCGGAAAGCGGCACGACGGGCGCGCGCCCGACTATGACGACTGGAGCATGAACGGCGATATTATTTTCTACAACGAGCTTCTTGGGCGCGCCTTTGAGGTGAGCAGCATGGGCATAAGGGTTGACAGCGAAAGCCTTGACAAGCAGCTTACCGAGGCAGGCTGCGACAACAGGCGTTCCCTTACCTTCCACAAAATGCTCCTTTCCGGCGAGCTGCCTCTTACAATCGGCGGCGGAATCGGTCAGAGCCGCCTGTGTATGCTCCTTCTGGGCAAGGCGCACATCGGCGAAGTTCAGTCATCCATCTGGGATTCGGAAACCCGCAGGGTATGCGCCGAAGCGGGCGTAACGCTGCTGTAAGGCAAGCAAAAGGAGAACGGAAATGACTCAACAAGCAGTTAAAAGCGGCTTTTCACCTGCCGCCTTCATTAGAAACGTGGTATGCGGCGCGATAATCGGAATAGCGAACGTTATTCCGGGCGTGTCGGGCGGAACAATGGCTGTGGTTCTCAATATGTACGACGCGCTGATTGGCGCAATCGCGGATTTAAGGAAGAATTTCGTCAGAAGCCTTATGCTCCTGCTGCCCGTTGTTATCGGCGCGGGAATCGGCATTCTTGCGTTTGCAAGCGTTGTCGACGTGCTTCTGCTCGAATGCAAAACGCAGCTCGTTTTCCTGTTCGTCGGGCTTATCGTCGGCTCGCTGCCGATGGTATGGAAGCGCGCCTCGGACGGCGGAATGCGCGCGTCCCTGTTCGTTCCCTTCATCGTAATGGTCGCGTTCATGCTCGTGCTTACCTTCTGCGTAAACGCGGACGGCGCAGTGCAAACCGTGCAGGAAACGCTCACCCTTCCCCTGTTCTTCATCCTTGCGGGCGCGATGGTTATCGCCTCCGTCAGCATGGTGCTGCCCGGGCTTTCCGGAAGCATGATGATGATGCTGATGGGGCAGTACGAAACGGTAATCCATGCGCTCAAAACCCTCAACCTCCCGCTCCTCATTCCCTGCGCAATCGGCGGACTGATTGGAATTCTGGGCGGCGCAAAGGTAATCAAATGGCTGCTCAAAAAGTATTCGCAGGCGACCTTTGCGGCGGTGCTTGGGCTGATTGTCGGCTCGCTTGTCAACCTGATTGTGAAGCAGACGGCGCTTGATATTGCCGTCAACGGCTTTGAGTCGCTCGTCTGCCTCGTGTGCGGCGTTGCGATAACCGTATGCGTCGAGCGCCTTTCAAGCGGGAAAGCGTAAGAAAAATGAAAACCGTGCTTGGCGCAATCAGGCGCGCAGACGAGGATTTCAACATGATTCAGCGCGGCGACAGAATCGCCGTCGGCGTATCGGGCGGCAAGGACAGCCTCCTTCTGCTCTACGCGCTCTCCCTGTACCGGAATTTTCCGGGCAGGGATTTTTCGCTTGTCGCTCTGACGCTCGATATGGGCAGAAAGCCGTTCGACACAGCGCCCGTGCAGGAGCTTTGCGACAAGCTCGGGGTTGAATACCATGTTAAGGAATCCGAAATTGCGCACATAATATTCGACATTCGTAAGGAAAAGAACCCCTGCGCCCTCTGCGCGAAAATGCGGCGCGGCGTACTCAGCGACATGGCGAAGGAGTACGGCTGCAACAAGCTCGCCTTTGCGCACAGCCGCGAGGACGCGCTTGAAACGCTTATGATGAGCCTTATCTTTGAGGCGCGGCTTTACACCTTCAATCCCGTAACCTATTGGAGCAGAAGCGATTTGACCGTTATACGCCCCATGATTTACCTGCCTGAAAAGCATATAATCCACGTTGTCAAGGAGTATGAGCTGCCCGTCGTCAAAAACCCCTGCCCCGCAAACGGCAACACGAAGCGGCAGGAAATGAAGGAGCTTATGAAGGAAATGACCTCGCGCTACCCGCAGTTCAAGGACTATATGCTGCGCGCGCTTCAGGACGACGAGGGCTACGGGCTTTGGTTCAAGCCGAAAAAGCAAGGCGCGGAAACGGCGGACGGCGAAACGCCATAATGATATAGTTCATTCCGCAATTGTCTCCGCAAAATCGACACGTTTGTCATGCTAAAAACCGTCCGCAAAAGCGGGCGGTTTTCTGTGCTGAAAAGCGCGTTGCAAGCGCTGAGCCGACGCTCGGAAGCGAAGTCGCAGATAGGCTAAGAGAGCTGCTCAAGCGGCTTTGCAACAAACGCCGGAAATACAAAAAGCCGTTACTGTACTTCATACATATCAGCCATCCTGCTGATTCTCCGCCCGATTTCTTCCCGTATGCGGGGCGGCGCAAGGCATTCGCACGACGTTCCAAACCCGAGGATTAGGTTATAATTGTATTCGTTTTCAGCAAAGGGAAAGTCAACAAAAAAGAAACCGTCTCCGTCCGCAACAAAGCTTTCAATGGGGCAAAAGTCAAGCACCCTGTCCATAACGGATTTATGAATGCGGAGCTTCACCGTTATCATTTCACGCTCAGCAGGCATTGGAGAGTCAAAGAAATTCGGAAGAATGAAACGCGGAGTGAAGGTTTCGTTCGCAACGTGAAGCGCCGATATGCGGGAAAGCCTGAACATACGGTAATCCCCGCGCGTTCGGCAGAAGCCGCGAAAATACCATTGCCCGCCGATAAACGCGATTTGATACGGCTCAACCATCCGCCTCGTTTTCCTTCCTGTGCGGTCCATGTAGTCGAACGCGAGCAGCTTGTTTTCATCAAGAGCCGTTTTAACTGCGTCCAGAGCCGCGCAGATGTTCTTTCCCGTCCACGAATCGAAGCTGATAAACAGGCGGCTTGCCTTCAGCTCGATGTCCTTCGCCTTATCCGCGGGAATAAAGCTTCTCACCTTTGCGAGCGCGTTTGCCCCGTCCTGCGCGCGCATTGCGGCGGAAAAGCCGGAAAGCCCCGTCAGGATAGCCTCCAAATCGGAGGCGGAAAAAACGCTCTTGTCCACCTTGTATTCCTGCATGATTTCAAAGCCGCCGCCCGCTCCGGACACGGCGCGGACCGGAATTCCCGCGGCGCAGATTGCGTCGATGTCGCGGTAGATTGTCCTGAGGGACACCTCAAACGCGTCCGCAAGCTCCCTTGCCCCGACGCGCTTCTTTTGAAGCAGCGTCATGACGATGCTCACAAGCCTGTCAAGCTTCATAAGACAACCGCCTTAAAGTTTTTTTAATTATAAATTGCTGACATAATGATGTCAACAATAAGGCGTTATAATGGACTGGCAAGCAAAGAAACGGGCTTGGCAGGAGGAAGCATATGAAAAAGGAAGCCTTGGTTGTAATAGATATCCAGAACGACATAACGAAAAACTATAAGGAAATAGTCGAAAGCATCAACACGGCTGTCGATTGGGCGGTAGAAAACGGAATCCACGTCGTCTACATCCGCCATGAAAACCTGTCCTCCGGCACAAGAACCTTCAAGTCCGGCACGCACGGCTTTGAGCTTGTGCCTGAGATGAAAATTGTTTCGGACAACATTTTCACGAAAAGCAAGGGCAACGCGCTTACCAGCCCCGAATTTTCGGAGTTCATCGCCAAGAACGGAATAAACGCCTTTTATTTGGCAGGAGCGGACGCCGTCGCCTGCGTGAAATCCACAAGCTTCAATATGCGCAAGGCGGGCTACGATGTCGCCGTGCTTTCGGACTGCATAACCAGCTACGACAAATTAAAGCTCCCCGAAATGCTCCGCTATTACGAAAACAAGGGCTGTCAGGTAATCAACCTGAGCGAAATAGCGCGCTGACAGCAAAGAGCAAACAATCAGGGGGCGGATTCGGCTTTTCAGCTGAAGCGCTCGGATTGTTTTGTTTATATATTTATAATTATCAGACTTTTCAGAATCCGGCTCTGAAACTCCTGCTTTGCAAAGTCAAGCTTTGCGGAATACTGCGCGAAAAGATTTTATGATAACGGCGAAGCGAATCCTTCATATCATAGCGGACGACCCATAAAGCGCTCCGGCGCTCTGCCGTAGTTTACGTCGGTTATCGCGCGGATGATTTCATCCCTGCGCTCTGAAGCGTTCGGCAAATCGCAGACAACATCGTTCAAATCGTAAGGCCCGTTGCGGAAATGCCCCACGCAGGCGCCGTGCAGCTCGCCGTCAATCAGAAGATATTGAAGTATTTCGCGGTCATAGCTTGCGTCGCCCGCGTCCGCAAGCCATTTCTCGGCTTGCCTTTTGGCAAGAGGCTCGTTTGACTTATAAAGGAAATCGTTGCGGTGGATTGCATAAACAAAATGAAGGGGCTTGGGCTGATACGCTTCGGCAATCGCAGCGTCCGTTTTAAGCATAAAGCCGCCGCCTGCCGGCACTAAAACTCCCTCAGAAACAAGCTCGTCAACGGCAGCCTTTATTTCCTTCGCGGGCAGCCTGTAAAATGACTTTGCCATATCCGCGTCAATCAGCACGTTTCGGAAGGCAAACCTTTGAAGCACAATTTTGAGAGCGCCTGTGCGCGAATACTTATCAAAGGAAGCATTCGGGAACATCTCGTAAAACGCATACCAGCCCCTGTCCCACTCGCCGTCATACTGGTCTTCATAAACCAGAAACGCCTCCTGAAGCCTGTGCAGAATCGGGGTGATTTCCTTGACGAGCATTCCTGTTTCTTCCTTAATCTGCTGAATGCTTATGGGACCCATCCGCTCAATCAGCTCGAAGATTTTCGACTGCTCAAAGGTCATTGCGGGAAGCGGCTTACGGTACAGGCAGGCGAAAAGCTCCATTTCGCCGCGCTCCACCCAGCCGAGATTTCCGCCCGCAAACCGACCCTTTACAAGCTCCCGCTCAGCCTGACGGCGGCGGTTGAACTCGATATCGTCAAAATCCGCGCGGAAGGTGAGCGACGGCGGCATTCCGAAGCCATTCCAGTAAACGTTGAGCCCCGGCTGCATATCGCGGTAGAGGGCGATATACTCGTCCTCGCAGGCCTTGTTTATCAAATGCTGCCGCTCCATCCGCAGAGAGATGAGCTTTGCTTTATCCATGAATTTTTCTCCGTTTCGCGGCTCTTTCGCCGCCGTATTTTCATAAGCAATCGCCACTTTTTGCTCAAGGCTTCAAGCCTTCCGCAATCATTTTACCATACGAAAACCGGCGCGGCAATCGAATAATAGCCCGCTGAATTGAGTCCGCATACGGGGTAATACTAAAGGAAGCATGGCATGGGGAGGTGACGGCATGAAGGCAAGCGTTCCCATATGGACGCGCGGAGTTTCGCTAAGGCGTTTCTGCCGCTTGGAGAGGGATTTGAAGGCGGACGTAGCGGTTATAGGCGCGGGAATGGCAGGAATTCTGACAGCGCACAGGCTGTCGGAGGCGGGCGCAAGGGTTGTTGTTCTGGAGGCTAAGCGCGTTGCGGGCGGTCAGACGCGCAGGACGACCGCAAAGCTGACAAGCCAGCACGGGATGATTTATGACGCGCTGATTCAGAAATTCGGCGCTGAAAAGGCGGGGAAGTACGCGCGCGCAAACGAGGCGGCAATTCGGGAATATGCGGAAATGATAAGCAGGCTCGGAATAGAGTGCGGCTGGCGGGAAACCTGTGCATACCTGTACACGAAAACCGCAGACGAGCCGATGCGCAGAGAGGCGGAGGCTGCCGCGAGCTTGGGAATAAATGCAAGCTTCACAGCGGAAACGGAGCTTCCGTTCAGGATAAGGGGCGCGGTTCGATTCGGCGGGCAGGCTATGTTCAGTCCGCTGAAGCTTATCAGCCCGATTATCGAAAGCCTTGAAATCTACGAGGATACGCGCGTTATCAGCGTAAAGGGCAAAAGCGTAATAACCGAGCGCGGAACGGTAACGGCGGACAAGGTGGTGTTTGCGGCGCACTATCCGTTCGTGAACATACCCGGCTGGTATTTTATGCGAATGCATCAGGAGCGAAGCTATGTGCTTGCCCTCAAAAGCAATAGTTATCCTGTCGCTGGCTCTTTTCTTTTGCTATAAGGTTAGGCTCGAACTTTGCTTTTTCCAATATATCCAACAACTCAGCACATTCGTCTTTTTCGAATTCCTGATCAATATCTATCGGAACATACTTGCGTTCTATATTGGTTAGCCCTGCTGAATAGCTGTCGCCGGACCTTTCTCCGACATATCTTTTTATTCCATCTTTGTCAAACAATCATCTCACCTCAGTATTTCAAGATATTTATCCAGCCGTTCGTTTACATACTGCCCGACAAGGAACACCATATCGTCAGCATTGCCGTCACGGTAATAAGCGTCAAAGGCGTCATAATAACGCTTACGGTCGGCAAACTTGACATTGATTGCCGGGTAGCCGTTGCGGATCAGGTCAAGATTCATTACAAGCCGTCCCGTGCGCCCGTTGCCGTCAATGAACGGGTGGATGCCCTCAAATTCAAGATGAAACCGTGCAATGCGCTCAATGGGGTGCATTGCTTTTTTGCGCTGTTCGTTCTCACGCAGCAGCTCTGTGATTTTCGGCTCAATCAGATAGGGCTGTACCGGCTCTGTATATGCCCCCATTATGGTAACGGGAATACGGCGGAACACGCCCTTGTCCTCCGGTCTGTCCATCAGAACAAGAGAATGTATGCTCTTGATTTCCGCTTCTTTTAAGCGTGTTTTCCGCTGTGCAATATCCTCTATATAAAGGAAAGCGTCTCGGTGCCCAACAGCCTCCAAATGGTCTTTCAGCGGTTTTTTGTCAATGGTCATCCCCTCAAGCACCATAGCGGTTTCCTTCAGGGTAAGAGTGTTGCCCTCGATGGCGTTGGAGTTATAGGTGTAGTCCACCATAAAATCGTCACGCAGTCGGGCAACCTCGCCATCGGTCAGGGGTCGCATAGCGTTCAGCTTAGCAACCTTTTGCTGTATGTCGGCAAATAGGGTGACAAACTGCTCCGGCACATCTTTCCAACGCAGGCGGCGTCGGTCAGACGGAAGATGAGCATCAGCGGGAATCATATAGCGGCTTCCTTTACGGACAACGCCGTCTATTTTACCGTCGGCAATTACCATACGAACATAGCGGTCTGATACGCCGACCTTTTCGGCAAATTCTTTTGTCGTGATATAGTCCACCTTAGCACCTCCTACATATAGATACAACTATACGCATATAGTATAGCGCAAAATCGGAAGTATTACAAGGGGTTGACGGGGCGTTTTGAAAAAAACTTCCGTGATAATTTGCACTCATCTGAAAAGGTGAGTGCTTTTTTCGTTTTGGTGCTTACAGCCACAGAGCTTGCGCTGTGTTCAAAGGGGTTTGGGGGCACTGCCCCCAACAAGCAAAATGCATTTATGACAATAGGCTCAGGGTGCGTTGCAGCATCGAGTATTTCGAGCTGTCCGAAACCTACCATTCGCGTATTCAGCAGCTTGATGAAATCGTGGACATCATGGTGGAAACGCTCTGCTCCTCCCGTCCTACCATCGCGGTTGCTGGGGACGAGCTTCCCGCAGCGCTTGTCAAGGAGCGACTTTTGAAGCTGGGCAGCTCCCATATCGAGTACGTTATGGACAGCATAAAGAACAACACCTCGGAGATACGCAACATCAAGAAATACTTGCTGACCGTGCTGTTCAACGCGCCCAGCACGATGGACAATTACTACACGGCGCAATTTCGGCATGACTACTACGGTGGCGGTAGGCAAGAACAAGCATGACAAAACGTATGTTTATCGGCTGCTTCTTCTGTCAGTTTCCTCCCCGAACGATTGGAAGTGAGGATGAGCATTACAGGACGACATCGACCATCAATCTGAATTGACACAAGGTGTATACGCAGTACACCCAAAAACAGAAGGGCTGGTAGTGAAGTATTCCACTCCCAGCCCTTCTGTTCATTGAGGATCGTTTTGGTGCCAGCTTTGCAAAACCGCTTCCACCTGAGCAATCAGTTGATCCTTGTTTGGAATATAGTAAACATATCGTGAGGCGAAGATATTGTTGGTCATGCCGCCCAAAGCGTATTCTGCGGATACGCTGTCCTTATCGGTACACAGGATAATGCCGATGGGCGGGTTGTCAAATTCGTCATTCACCTCGGCGGCATAATAATTCAGATACATATTCAGCTGTCCAACCGCCTCCGGCATGAGCTTTGTGGTTTTGAGCTCTATCAGGACATAGGCTCGCAGTATTTTGTTATAGAAAACCATGTCCACATAGTAGTGTGTATTGTTCAACGTTACCCGTTGTTGTGTGCCAACGAACATGAAACCTCGTCCGAGCTCTAAAAGAAATCGTTCGATCTGCTGCACGAGGGCTTTTTCAAGATCACTTTCCATGACGGGCTTGTTTTCTGGAATACCCAAGAACTCAAAGACATAGGGATCCTTAATCATATCGCTTGGCGAGGACATTTCAACGCCATGCCGGGCAAGCGCAAGCACTGTTTCCTTGTTTGTTTTTCCATCAGAAAGCAGCAACCTTTCGTACAGGGATGTCGCCATTTGACGTTTCATTTCACGCACAGACCAGCCAGAATTGATGGTCTCTTTTTCATAGAAACTGCGTTTATCTGCATCCGAAATCGATAAGAGCTCACAATAATGTGTCCAAGTCAATTTTCCAGTCACCGACTGGATTTTCTTATAGGTCAGGTAGAACAAGCGCATATTGTAAAGGTTTGCGCGAGAAAAGCCTTTTCCAAACTCCTTTGTAAGCATCCTTGACAATTCCTTCAGGGTTTGCTGCCCATATTCGGCACGTTCTTGGCTTTGCTGCTCGTGCTCCACAATGATACGACCGATATTCCAATAAGTGGTCAAAAGCTCCGTGTTTACTTATGTGGCAACACGCTGACGCGCACCTGATAACAGCTCTCTGATCTCAGCCACCATAGAATCCGAATAGGACAATGCGTTCATATGCAACCCCCGTTCACTCGCTTTACACCTGAATCATAGCACAATTCCGTATTTACGCCAAGAACAAAACGATACGAGGGAGGAATGATGATGTGCAGCAAACCAATTCATACTTTTATGATGGAGTCTATATACAGTGGCATGATGAGCTGGCGCACGCCAGTACCCCATGTCAAGGTTGCGATTGAAGCGCTCGTATGCGATGACGGAGCCGTAAGCACCATAAAACTATATTGATTACATTGGGGGTGATGATTTGGGCAACCGCAAAAGGAATGTCCGCGTGGAGCTTCGGGTAACGGAGCAGGAACGGCAACAAATCGCTGAACGGATGGCGCAGGCGGGTATCGTCAACACAAATGCCTATCTCATCAAAATGGCGATTGACGGTTATGTGGTTCGGCTCGATTTATCGGAACTGAGGGAGATGGTTTCTCTGCTTCGACGGTGTAGTAATAACATCAATCAGATTGCCAAACGTACCAACGAAACGGGGCAACACTACGAAGCAGCTATCAAGGATGTGCAACAGCAACTGGATGAGTTATGGGAGGGGGTGAGAGGCATTATGACCGAACTTGCGCAGGTGCAGTGATAATTTACTCATGCAGTCGGCGACGATTGCGTTTTTCACGTAAGGAGGCGTGCAATACTACAACGACTCGCATCATTTTCATGCACTAAAACGAGGAAGAACCGTCGCACAATGTCTATCTGATCGGCAGGGAAAAGCACACGGCGAAAAAGGAGAAAACGCGGGAAAGGTGATTTGTGGTTGCTTGAAATAACCGTCATTTGCACATATCAAGCGCCGCCTCTAAAAGAATCCTAGCCTCCCCAATTTGCTCCGCAGAATACCCAGCGGCTATCAGCTCGGCGCGTGGAGGCATGGCGACTGAATCCATTGAAATTTTCAGTACTCGACAAATGCTTTCAAGCGTTTCGATGCTGGCTTTGCGCGAACCGCGTTCAATATGACCGATGAAGGATGTGGAAACAGCGACCCTCCCTGCAAGCTGAGCCTGTGTTAAACCTTGCCGCTGGCGATACATACGGATTTTTGTTCCCATGAGTTTATAGTCCATGTTTGCATCTCCCTTGTGCGATATATCCCACATTATACACCAAAACGCAGAATTGCGATATACCGCACACGGCATATCCCACAAATCGTTATGATGAGACTATTGTGGGAGGTGCGGGAAATGAATGCGAAACAGGCAGTAGCTCAACGTATAGAGGATTTGTGCAAAACGCGCGGAATCGCCATCAACGCACTTGCTAATTTAGCTGGGATACCTCCATCCACCGTGTACAGCTTGCTTAACAGCAAAAGCTTGAACCCTGGTGTGGTTACGATTAAGCAGCTATGCGACGGTTTAGATATTACATTGAGGGAGTTCTTCGATTCGGATTTGTTCGACGATTTGGAGCAGGAAATAAAGTAACTGTCTGACCGCCTGCAAAAGTAATTATGTAGACAGAAGTCAGAAACGTTGAAACAGTGTTTAGCGCCATGGAAGCGTCCGCAGGACGCGCAGCCGCACCGAAGGTGCGTTCAGAGGGTTTGGGAGAGCTTCCCAACAAGCAAAACGGGCGGTTTTCACGGAGGTGAAAATCGCCCGTTTAGTGCTTCTGGACGTCCAGAAGCATTGCTTGCCGGTAGTATCATGAACTCATGATACCTCGGGTTATCAACACAACCAAATAATAAACAGGTTACGAACCAAGCCGTACAACGAAGGTCTTACCTCCAAAAACCTATTGATTATAACCATAAGCAGTCACCGCAATCTCAGACGAAATGCCAACACCTATCCATTTGTTCAAAGAGCTTTTGTGAAGGGAATCACTATCGGTGCTATAAAGGGCTGATAAAGTAATTAATAACGCGACAGTAAAGACCCGCTTGCTTTCGAATCATACTGTAAGGCACGATCGCGCCGTCCTTTGCAAAGCTGAAAACTACAATTTGATACGCGATTGTGAAATACTTTGCGGTATAATGTATATAGAATACAAAAACAAAGTGAGCAACCTTGTGCCCACACAGAAATATCTGGCGAGGTGGAGAGAAACTATGGCAAAGCGAGAAATTTCATTGCTATCAAAGGGATTGTTCAACAAGAGCTTCATGGATAGCAAGGTAACCACAAAGTCCGTAACAAAGAAAGAACTGGTATTGGGACATTTGGTGGGTCCTCTTGGGCTTGTTTTTGTTGTGAATACGATTGCCGCGCTCGTTGAGAAATTCTTTACGCAGCAGACAGGCGCGATGTACGGCGTTAATAATGTAGCTATGATACAGCAAATGGGCGGCACTTATGAAATCATTATGACTGTCGCAAAAATACTGGCTGTCGGCATGGGGTTGCTCAATTCTTGGCTTATATCAAAAACGCATACCCGACACGGCAGACTTCGCCCGTGGTACTTGATTTTCGGCTTTGTGACGATTGCAATCGGCTTCCTGATCTTCCTGTTCCCAGGCAACACGCTGGGCAGTAGCTATTGGTTCTATTTCTTTACTCTGCTCATTTGTTATCATACCATTGGCAGCTCATATTTCTACCTATTTCGGGATTCCATTGTGTCTTTGGTCACTCGCGATCCGTCCGAAAAGACGCGGCTTGCTTTTGTGCGCAAGCTGTCATGGACACTTATTTCTGGCATCATCATCGGTATGATCATCAATAGCGTTGTGCTCCCTATGTGGCTGGAGCACGACATCAACGGCTATGCCGTTTTGATGATAGGTCTCTCCGTTGTGGCGATTCCGCTTCTGTTGATGGAATACTTTTATACCAAGGAGCGTGTCATCGACGACGTTGCTTTGGAAAACGGGTTGGAGAACGAGAACAAAATACCGCTGCGCTCACAGATCAAGGCATTGCTTACCAACAAGTATTTCGTGATACTCTTCGTTCTTATGACGATAGGTGGTATCGTGGATAATTTCAAGGGCGGCAACGTTCAATACTTTTATATCAAATACTTGCTTGGCGGCAATGAGAACTGGGGTATGTTCTCGATATACCAGATCATTACAGGCACGCCCGTCGGCATAGGTGCAATCATTGCCTATCCCATCGCCAAGAAGGTTGGTATTAAAAACATGACGGTCGCAGGCTATGCGCTTGTGCTCGTTGGCAGCATCATGGGAATACTGGCACCCGCGAATGTTCCGATCGCAATGGTTGCCGGCTTGTTCCGTAACATAGGCATGATCCCCAATTCCTATATCTTTATCACCCTTCTGTTCTTTGCATATGATAGTATCGAATATAAATCGGGCTTCCGCTTGGAGGGGCTTCTGGGCATAGCAATACTATTCGCTCTCCAAACGGCGATTTACGCGCCGTTTGCAGGCGGGTATGAATCGGCGATATTGAAGCTTGGCTTTGTGGACGTGGAGGGCGTGCTACCCGCCGCGGGCGTAACCAGCTTTATGACGCTGGCGTTTTACCTGTTTGATATCATCCTTGCCGCCGCGTACCTCATTCTGCTTCCGCTTGTGGATGTGGAAAAGAAAATGCCAATGATCAATCAGGAGCTTCAGAGGCGAAAGAAGGATGCGGTGATTGCCTCGGGCGGCACATGGATCGAGCCCGAGGAGCAGGAGCGCATGGAGAAGGAAGCCGCCGAGCTGGAGAGAGAAGAAAACCGCATTGCTGATCTGAAGGCTCATTGCACGCATAAGCATCTCGATTTTGATACAGAGAACGCGAAGTATATCGCCAGCCAGGAAGAGAAGCGCAGGAAGCAGGAGGCGAAAGCAGAAAAGAAGAAGCTGCGCAAGGCGTAAGGTTAGGAGTATAGAATGCTTATATATTCCGATATTGAACAAATTGGATCATTTGAGTGCTCCGATCCGCGAATCAATCGGGTTCAAAGAAATATTCTATGGGGCGGTAAATCCAATTTTGTTGATATCCCGACGGACTGCCCGCAGCGCGACGAGCGTATGGGCTGGACGGGCGATATTTCCGTTTTTTCGGGTACGGCTTGTTTCAACTTTGACCTTAGCCGCTTCTTTGATAAATGGCTGCTGGACGTGCGGATGGAACAGAATAAGCTTGGAGGCGTGCCCTTTGTGGTGCCTCGGCAAGGCGACATCTACCCTGTAGTGCCTACCGCTTGCTGGGGTGACGCCTGCATTATCGTTCCTTGGGCGGAATATCTCGCGCGTGGCAATATCTCTTTGCTCAAAAAGCAATATCACACGATGAAGAAGTATCTGCGCGCCGTGAAACGATGGGCTGGTCTCTTTAGCATCCACGAGAAGCGATATATCTGGAAGTTCTTATTCCAGTTTGGGGATTGGTGCGCGCCCGAAGGCACTGTCAAGGATTGGATGAGCAAGGGAGAATGGATTGCGACCGCTTACTATGCCAACTCTTGCAGCATTATGGAGCGAATCGCGGGCATATTGGGGTATAAAAAGGACATCGCATATTATAACGAGCTTCGCCGAAAGATATGCGATGCGTATCTTCATGTGTTTACCGATCAAAACGGCAAGCTCAAGCAAGAGTTTCAAACAGGCTATGTACTCCCCATCTACTTTGGCATGGCGGACGAAAGTATTACAAAACGAATGGCTGAGAACCTTGCGCGGCTTGTGGAGGAAAAGGATTATCATTTGAGCACGGGCTTTACGGGCACGCCCTTTCTGCTATTCGCTCTTGCAGACAACGGAAAGGCGGACGTGGCTTATCGGCTGCTTCTACAGGATACCTGTCCAAGCTGGCTCTACGAGATCAATCGTGGCGCTACGACGTTTTGGGAGAACTGGGATGCAATAAGCCCCGATAACGAGCAAAACGGGATAGCCCCTGACGAATCGGATAATGGGGTTTCGTTCAACCACTATGCCTACGGTGCGGTGGGCGACTTCCTGTACCGCCGCGTGGCAGGAATCGAGGCGACGTCGGGCGGATACAAGTCGTTCCGAATCAAGCCCGTGCCGGGTGGCGGCCTTCGCTATGCAAAGGCTCGTCACAAGACGCCCTATGGAGAGATTGCATCCGAATGGAAGATAGAGGACGGAAGGTTTTTGCTGCACACAGAGGTGCCTGTGTCCACATCCTGCACAGTCACGCTGCCAAGCGGCAAAGTAACGTGTTTGGGCAGCGGGTGTTATGATTTTTCCGAGACAATCAGCAAAATTGAGGTATAGAATATCGCAACGTCATAGCAAACGAGTCACTACATTCTCAGACTCCAAGTGACGCTTCCTTCACCATAAGCGGTGAAGGGTGAAACCGAACCATAGCCAACACGCAATGCGGGAAGCTCCCGTATGCTTGACCTCCTAAATTGCAATAATGATACCAAGATAAGCGAGCAGGCGAGAACACGCTAAAAAGCGGTGCCTTGCCTGCTCGGCTTTGCTGATTATGGTTTCTGCGTATGCTGTATATCCGGCACGAAACACGGCATTGCGCTCCCTCTTCTCCGTGGGAAATGCAGCCTAGCGAAATCCCACGGAGAAGCAAGTGGGTTTACTTACCCATAAAGCGGTCGTAGATCGCCTGCTTGATGCGAATCGAATCCTCTACGCCATACTGGTTCATTTGAGCCACATAAGCGGCGTAGGTTTCCTCGTTAAGCTCCTCTGTACCCATGATGAATTTTACAATGACGCTGTTTTGATAATCGTTATATACATTGTAGTAGTCTGCCATCAGCGATTCTTCCTCTGGCGTACCAATGGCGTTAATGGGGTAATCGCCTTCGCTACCATAGCGACACCATAAGTAGAACGGTAGAACGGCAGAAGCGCGAAACCAAAATAATAAGGATACAACCTTGGGTATACGGCTTTAAGTGGAGAAGCATCAGTTGGTCGCGTTGCAGTATGATGGTGATGTAGTTGGCAATATGAATAGAGTATATCCAGCCTCCTTGAAAAATTGAGGTTATCCGAGAAAACTAAATGTCTTGCATCAATTTGGCAAAATCCCTTCTCTATGATATGCCAGAGTATCATGAGGAGGGATTTTTATGTCATTTGAGGTTGAGTGGAACAGGGTGCAAGGGTACCATGTTTAGTATTCACATCACTTTGAAATCCAGCGCAGTCGCGCTATGACGATCCTTCATAAGCAATCATATCTCAAATCATAGGCTTAAGCATGGCTGAAATACCAAGGACAGAAACACTCCATTGTGAGGTTGTACGTCGTGAAATACAACGTGGATTACGCTCACTATCAGAGCATCTCAAAGAAATTTTCTGGAAAGTGTGTTTTTGGGCGTTTTTTTGTCCTAGATATATGAGAGATACTTTTTAGTCCTCTCCTGAACCTTGAAAATCACATATACGGTGTTACAGGTACAATCCCCGTGCGGTGGAGCGACAAATAGGGCGGCGCGACGATGGCGCAAGCCGAGCGATCCACGCAACCTATTCCATGACGCTGGATGGCGTCGGCACAGACCAAATCGCAACGCAGCTATCTAGCGATATGGTGCTTGTGCCAATGGCATATTGGGCAAGCAAGGGCTTAAGCCGAGGCGGAAAAGCCGTGCCTGAAGGCTGCACGGCATGGTGTCGCTCGACGGTCATCAAAATCCTGACCTTGCAGGAGTACTGTGGCGACTTAATCAACTTCAAGACGTACAGCAAGTCCTACAAGAACAAGAAGCGGCTCAACAACGATCCTGAAAACATGGTCGTGTTTCGGGGAGTCAACGAACCAATCATCGACCGTGCCACATGGGAAAAGGTGCAGGAGAAGCGCGGAAAGATCAGGAAGCGCAAGCCGCACAGCGGCGACAGAAACATGTTCTCGGGCTTGGTGGTTTGTGCCGATTGTGGACGAAACCTCAACTTCCACTTCAATCAAGGCAACCATGACATCCAATACTTCAACTGCTCCAATTACAACAGCGGACATGGCACATGCAACGCGACGCACTACATCCGCGTGGACTTCTTGGAGCAGGTGGTTCTTGGCGAGATACGCCGTCTGACGAAGTTTGCAAGCCACTACGAGAGCGAGTTCGTCAAGGCGGTCATGGGGCATTCACAGCAAGCCGCTATCGCAGAGCGTCAATACAAGGAGAAAGAGCTGAACAGGCTCCTAGCCCGCGACAAGGAGCTGGACAGGTTGTTTGAACGGCTGTACGAGGACAACGTAGCCGGAAAGCTCTCTGACGAACGATATGCGCGAATGGCTCGAAGCTACTAGGATGAGCAAGCGCAGCTTTCTGAAAGAATCAAGGACATGAAGGCTGAGCTGGACAAGCGCATCAACGCGGCAATGACCACCGACATGTTCATCGACTGCGTACGCAAGTACACCCGCGCTCGCAAGCTCACTCCTCGGATGCTCAACGAGCTGATTGAGAAGATCGAAGTGTTCCATGCCGAAAAGCAGGAGGGCGTGCATGTACAGCGGCTCACAATCCATTACAACTGCGTAGGAACGATGGAGATACCGCAGGACTTACCGTTGGCTGACCCCAAGGTGCTGATTCAGACGCGCAAGGGGGTGGCGCTTGCCTACGAACCCGCAGTTGCAACCGTTTGAAACTTGAAAACAGTATATGTCGCACAGAACGCTCTATGGAGATTGGTAGGATAAAACGAAAGTGTCCTTATAGGACTTTCAAATCCTATAAGGACACTCGGTATGGTGCGGGAAACAGGACTTGAACCTGCAAGAAATTGCTTTCATACGGACCTGAACCGTACGCGTCTGCCAATTCCGCCATTCCCGCGTTTTGGTGGATGGGGGTGGATTCGAACCACCGAAGTCTGTGACGGCAGATTTACAGTCTGCTCCCTTTGGCCACTCGGGAACCCATCCATGTAATTTCGGGGCAGCGCCTGCGCGCAAGCAACCCGACCGGAGAAGAAAAAATGGAGCTGGCGATGGGACTTGAACCCGCAACCTGCTGATTACAAATCAGCTGCTCTGCCAAATTGAGCTACACCAGCGCGGATAAAGCCCGTTATGCCAAGAAGTTGGCGACCCGGAGGGGGCTCGGACCCCTGACCTCCAGCGTGACAGGCTGGCATTCTAACCAACTGAACTACCGGGCCGTGTGGTGGGCCTTCAGGGACTTGAACCCCGGACCAACCGGTTATGAGCCGGCCGCTCTGACCAACTGAGCTAAAGGCCCATAATCTCTAAGCTCAAGGGAATGGTGACCCCGTCGGGATTCGGACCCGAGTTACCGCCGTGAAAGGGCGATGTCTTAACCGCTTGACCACGGGGCCACGTAGAAACTGGTCGGGGTGAAGGGATTCGAACCCCCGGCCCCATGCTCCCAAAGCACGTGCGCTACCAGACTGCGCTACACCCCGAAACACGCTTTGGACAAACGCTCTATGCGAGCGACAAGTGATATTATAACGAAACGCACCTCTTTTGTCAACACGAAATTTAAGCGAAAATGAAAAACGATGCGTATAATGCAAACCGCCCGAAAACGGCGCGTAAAAAGCGTTTGAAAGCGCGCGGGCAGCGGAAGCACAAACCTAAGCAAATAAGCCTTATAGTATAAAGTTCAAGCAGCAATGCATTTATAATATAAGCCTTGCCACAAACAATGGGCGCACGGCGCTACTTTATATAATATAGATTATCGCCATCAGCCATTCAACACACCACATCGTTATGCAAGGCGCAATACTATATAAAAAACATTATATAAATAAGAAAGAACCCCTCCGAAGCGGAAGGGTTCTTGAAACAAATGCTGTCAGGATGGCGGCGGTTTTAGCAGCGGCAGGCTTCGTCAAAGAACATCTGCATAAAGATTTCGTCGATTTCCGTGCCGTCGTCAAGGATGATTCCGTGCTTTCTTCTGCCCGTTTCGACAAAGCCAAGGCTTTTATAGAGGGCAAGCGCCGGCGCATTGGTCGCGGCAACGTCCAGCTCAAGCTGAGTTACATTCGCCTCGCGGGCAGCCTGCAAAAGCTCCGCGAGCATTGCCCTGCCGATTCCGTGCCGCCAGAATTCCTTGCGAATCGCGACAATTCCGATTTCTCCGCGATGCCGAATCTTCCTGCGCTTTTCCAAATCGAGCCGCGCAAAGCCCGCAATACGCCCGCCCACAATCGCGAGCAGCTTCAGGCTATACGGCGAATCCTCCACCGATTTGATATAGCGCTCGTATTTTTCCGGCGCGTCGTCGCATTCGTCCGGCGAGCGGTACATATACGGCGTTTCGCAAACGCAGTCGCGGAGGCAGGCGTAAATATCGGCGGCGTCGTCCGCGCGAGCGGAGCGAAGAAGCGCGTTCCCGTCCCGTATCGCAATTTCCTTAACTTCTCTGAACATTAAGCTCCCTTAAGCGGCGGGCATGAAGCCGTCAAGAATCCTTTTCAGCTCCTCAAGCTCATAATCCCGAAGCTCCGCGCCTTCCTCGGCAGGCGAGATTTCAATGGTAATCGCGTAGCCGGAGGTCATCGTTTCCGCATAGTAATACTGCCCTTCCTCGTCCGCAATTCTCACGATTACGAAGGGAATTTTGACCTTCTGATTGTTCACGGTTATTTCGGCGTTGTAAATCCCGACTTCCTCTGCGCCGTATTCAGCCAAATCCTCCATGATGTAATCAAGATACTCTTTGATTTCATCCTCGGAGGCGCTGAACATATTGAAGCCCTCGTATTCATCGTCATGCAAAGTGCTTATATAAACATAAGCATCATCATTCTGAAGAACGCCGAGCGCGATATATCCGTCCTCCTCCGCGCCTTCTTCTCCGTATTCCTCGATAATATAGCTGTCATCCACGCTGAGGCTGAAGAAATCCTTCCCGTCAAGCTGAGCCTTAAAAGTTTTTTCGGCAAGCGCCATAGGCGCAACAGCGATGCACAGCGCCAGAAGGAATACAAACAAAGACTTTTTCATAAATTCTCACCTTTCCTCCGCTTCAAGCGGCTCATGTTGGGCGCGAGCTTGGTCATGTTTTGACTGAAAGCTCTCTTTGCATTATAGCACAACTGCCCCGCCTGCCGCGCCGTTTCACTCAACATTCACAATAAAAAGAGCTATTTCAGGCTCAAACCGCGCTTTGCCGCGCGCTCTGCTTGATATTGTCGGCGTTTGGTGATAAAATGCAATTGATAGGGATAACGAAGCGTTAATCTCGTCACATCGCCAAAGCCGCAAACCACACTCCATGTTCCTTTCAGATTAAGCACTTACGCGGGTAAAACAGCGGCAAAGCCGCGCCTGCAACGCGTTTTCCGCGCGCAAAAGCGGAGTAAACAGCGCAAATCCACTTCTCAAGCCGCAAAGCCGATTCCCTGCCGCAAGCTCGAAAGCCATGCAGGGTAAGCCGAAAGCACAAAAGCAGCACGTTTGACGAACACGTTTAGGCATTGCGCGCCGCCCATTTTACCGCCGCATTCATCATATCTATAATGAAAGCGCATAAAGGGAGCGGCAGCAGCAGGAAAAGAAAGAGTCTGCGGCGCGGCAGCAAGCGGCGGAACGCAAGCTCCGTGCAAGCGGCGAAAATCCGGATGAGAGCGGCATGAAGCGCCTGTTATGAAGTAAAGATTTGTGCAATGGCGGAAGCGCAAGGAGAAGAACGGAAGGCACGGTGCGCCTTACAGCCGCGCGTTTGCCGAAAATCTCCGTCCGGAGCTGAAATCCAAGGGGCTGCAGGACAGACTATCCGTACACGAACGCGAGGACAAAAGCGCAGGCAGCTATTCCGATTCAAGCTTCCGATGGCGGGCTGGGATATTGTTAAAGTTTTAACATATCCAAAATGATATGCCGCCATATAGAAAATACATTTTACATACAATACGGCGATTGTTAAAATGTTAACGAGCGATGAGGAAAGCCGAAACGCTCAAAGCAAGGACTGACACAGCGGCAAAAGCAAGCGCAGAAAAGCAAACGCGCTGCTTGCAGGCAGCCAAAGCGCCCAAAAGGCGCTCCCCCACAGCGGGGAACGGCTGCGGATTATCAATCAGGCGGGACGGCGTTCCGCCTGTGAGGATGGGCCAAGCGCCCGACCGAAGGGAGAAACGAAAATGGCAGTCACCCGCAAGAACACAAACACCAAAACCGCGAAAGCGGAGAAAGCGGAGGCGAAGGATATGGCCGCCAATGTAAACGGCAAAACGGAGCGCGAAATAGTTGACTCTGTGGAAAAGCTCGAAAACGAGCTGGCAAAGGTGCGCGCCGCCCAGAAGGAATTCAGCAGCTTTACCCAGCAGCAGGTGGACGAAATCTTCTTCAAGGCGGCTATGGCGGCTAACAGCCAGCGCATACCGCTCGCCAAGCTTGCAGTTGAGGAAACCGGAATGGGCGTAGTTGAGGACAAGGTGATTAAGAATCACTTCGCTTCCGAATACATCTACAACCAGTACCGCGACACCAAGACCTGCGGCGTGATTGACCGCGACGAGGCTTACGGAATCACGACCTATGCCGAGCCTATCGGCGTAATTGCCGCCGTAATCCCGACCACCAACCCGACCTCCACCGCAATTTTCAAGACGCTGATTTCGCTCAAGACCCGCAACGGAATCATCATCTCCCCGCATCCGCGCGCAAAGAAATCCACCATCGCCGCCGCAAAGGTAGTTCTTGACGCGGCAGTTGCAGCCGGAGCGCCCGCGAACATTATTTCATGGATTGACGTTCCGAGCCTTGAAATGACCGATTTGCTTATGAAGGAATGCGATTTGACGCTTGCCACCGGCGGCCCCGGAATGGTTCGCGCCGCGTATTCCAGCGGAAAGCCTGCCGTCGGCGTAGGCGCGGGCAACGTTCCCGCCGTTATCGACGAGAGCGCGGACATTCTGCTCTCCGTTAACTCCATCATTCATTCCAAGACCTTCGACAACGGCATGATTTGCGCCTCCGAGCAGAGCGTAATCGTGCTTGACAAGATATATAACAAGGTTCGCGCCGAGTTCGCCGCCCGCGGCTGCTATTTCCTCAAGGGCGAGGAGCTTGACAAGGTTCGCAAGACCATCCTTATCAACGGCGCGCTCAACGCCAAAATCGTCGGTCAGAGCGCCTTCAAGATTGCGGCGCTTGCCGGAGTCAAGGTTCCCGAAACCGCAAAAATCCTCATCGGCGAGGTTGACAGCGTTGAGCTTTCCGAGGAATTCGCTCACGAGAAGCTCTCCCCCGTGCTTGCAATGTACCGCGCAAAGAACTTTGAGGACGCGATGGCAAAGGCGGAGAGGCTTGTCGAGGACGGCGGTCACGGTCATACCGCGAGCCTTTACATCAACACCGTTACCGAGCGCGAAAAGCTTCACGATTTCTCCGAGCGCATGGAAACCTGCCGGATTGTCGTAAACGCTCCCTCCTCCCACGGCGGAATCGGCGATTTGTACAACTTCAAGCTTCGTCCCTCCCTCACGCTGGGCTGCGGCTCATGGGGCGGCAACTCCGTCAGCGAGAACGTCGGAGTGAAGCATCTTCTCAACGTAAGAACGGTTGCCGAAAGGAGAGAGAATATGCTCTGGTTCCGCGCGCCCGAAAAGGTATACATCAAGAAGGGCTGCCTGCCCGTAGCTCTCAAGGAGCTTAAAGACGTGATGAACAAGAAGAAGGTGTTCATCGTAACCGACAGCTTCCTTTTCCATAACGGCTACACCAAGTGCATTACCGACCGCCTTGACGAAATGGGAATCCAGCACGCCTCCTTCTACGATGTTGAGCCTGACCCGAGCCTCACGAGCGCTCAGGCGGGCGCAGCCGCAATGACCTCCTTCCAGCCCGACTGCATTATAGCAATCGGCGGCGGAAGCGCGATGGACGCCGCGAAGATTATGTGGGTTCTCTACGAGCATCCGGAAGTTGACTTTATGGACATGGCAATGCGATTCTGCGATATCCGCAAGCGCATCTACACCTTCCCGAAGATGGGCGAAAAGGCATACTTTATCGCAATCCCCACCTCCGCCGGAACGGGCAGCGAAGTAACCCCGTTTGCAATCATCACAGACCGCACCACCAACGTAAAGTATGCGCTCGCCGATTACGAGCTGCTGCCCAAGATGGCGATTGTTGACGCGGACGTTATGATGAACGCGCCCAAAGGGCTTACCGCTTCCTCCGGCATCGACGCCGTAACGCATGACCTCGAGGCTATCGCGAGCATGATGGCCACCGATTTCACCGACGGTCTTGCAATCCAGAGCCTCAAGATGATATTCAAGTACCTGCCCCGCGCCTACGAAAACGGCTCAAACGACGCGGAAGCGCGCGAGAAGATGGCTAACGCCGCCACAATCGCCGGCATGGCGTTTGCCAACGCCTTCCTCGGCGTATGCCACTCCATGGCGCATAAGCTGGGCGCATTCCACCATGTGCAGCACGGCGTTGCCAACGCCCTGCTCATCAGTGGCGTAATCCGCTACAACTCCGAAGAAGTTCCCACCAAGATGGGCACCTTCCCGCAGTACGACCACCCGCATACCCGCGAGCGCTACGCCATGGTAGCCGATGCTCTTGGGCTTGGCGGCAAGACCGACGAGGAGAAGGTTGAAAACCTCATCAAGGCGATTGAGGAGCTGAAGAAGAAGATTGGCATCAAGCCCACCATCCGCGACTATGTTCCGGATGAAAAGGACTTCCTGGAGAGGCTCGACGCCATGACCGAGCTTGCGTTCGACGACCAGTGCACAGGCGCGAACCCGCGCTATCCGCTGATGAGCGAAATCAAGCAGATGTACCTTAACGCCTACTATGGCGAGAATAAATAAGGAGGCGGAAGCATGAAGCTGGATAAGGTTATCGCGGTTCGCACCAATAAAACCGTATACCGCGACGGCGACGACGCCGTAAAAGTTTTCTCCACGGATTACAGTAAGTCGGACGTGCTTAACGAGGCGCTTAACCAGGCGCGCGCCGAGGAAACCGAGCTTAAAGTTCCCGAATTGCGCTCCGTAACCAAGGTCGACGGCAAATGGGCAATCGTAAGCGAATTCGTAGCAGGAAAGACGCTTCAGCGCCTTATGGACGAGGAGCCGGATAAGAAGGACGAGTACCTTGAGAAGTTCGTTGATTTGCAGCTTCTCGTTCACAAGCAGACCTCGCCGCTCCTGCCCCGCCTGCGCGATAAAATGAACCGCAAGATTTCCATGAGCGGGCTTGACGCAACCGCGCGCTATGAGCTGCACACCCGCCTTGAGGGTATGCCCAAGCACCAGAAGCTCTGCCACGGCGATTTCAATCCCAAGAACATCATCGTCAAGGACGACGGAACGTACTACATCCTTGACTGGGCTCACGCGACTCAGGGCAACGCCTCCGCGGACGCGGCGCGCACCTACCTGCTTTTCTGGCTTGACGGCGATATGAACGGCGCTGAAAAGTACCTCAATCTGTTCTGCAAAAAGAGCGACACCGCCCGCCAGTATGTTGAAAAGTGGATACCGATTGTAGCCGCAAGCCAGCTCGTAAAGGGCAAGCCGCAGGAGAAGGAATTCCTGATGCGCTGGGCAAGCGTTGTGGACTACGAGTAAGAACAAGGGCTTTACGGGGCGGGGAGAGGTTTCTCCGCGCCCCGAACTTTTCTTAATCAAATTACAAATCGACAGGAGGAAACTCAAATGAAAATCACTATCTGCATCGGCTCAAGCTGCCACCTGAAGGGCTCAAGGCAAATTGTTGAGGAGCTGCAGCGCCTTGTGGCGCAGTACGACGTCAAGGACGATGTTGAGCTTGCCGGTCAATTCTGCATGGGCAACTGCCAGAACGGCGTATGCGTTACCCTCGACGGCGAAAGCTTCTCCCTCAAGCCTGAAACCACCAAGGCGTTCTTCACCGAGAATGTACTCAAGCGCTTAGGCAAGGAAGCGTAAGCAAATACTCCTGAAAGGAAGCTGCAATAATGCCGGAAATACTCAGCCTTAAGGAAAGCAACTGCAAGGATTGTTATAAATGTATACGCACCTGTTCCGTTAAGGCAATCAGATTTTCCCAAAGCCGCGCCGAAATCATACCCGACGAGTGCATACTTTGCGGAAGCTGCTTCGTTGTATGCCCGCAGAAGGCAAAGCAGGTGCGCTCCGACGTTGAGCTTGTCCGCAAGGCGGTTTCAAGCGGCAGGCGCGTCGTCTGCTCCCTCGCCCCTTCGTTTATCGCGGAGTTTCCCGTAAGCTCCCTTGACGATATGAAGGAGGCGCTTTCGCGCCTCGGGATAGCGGACACGGAGGAAACTGCGGTTGGCGCGCAGATGGTAAGCGACAGATACGCGGAAATCATGCGCCAGAAGAAAACGTCCGTCCTTATTTCCAGCTGCTGCCCCACAATCAATCTTTTGATACAGAAGTATTATCCGGATATGCTTCCGTATCTTGCCAAAGTGCTTACTCCGATGGAGGCGCACTGCAAGCTGCTCAAGGAAAAAGACCCCTCCTGCTTTACCGTGTTCATCGGGCCGTGCATAGCGAAAAAGGACGAGGCTGACCACAGCTCCTACACGGACGCGGCGCTCACCTATGACGAGCTGCGCGCATGGCTTCAGAGCGCTAACGTGGAAATCAAAATGAACGAGCTTACCCCGCAGAGCGGCAAGCGCGCAAGATTCTACCCCGCGACAGGCGGAGTGCTCAAGGCGACCGACAAAATCGAGGGCTACCGCAGGGTTGCGATTGACGGCGTTGACAACTGCCGCGCCGTATTCGAGGAGCTGAAAAGCGGAGCGCTCAAAAACGTGTTCATCGAAATGAACGCCTGCGAGGGCGGCTGTATAAACGGGCCCTCGATACGCGAGCATCGCGAGCGCAGGCTGCGCGGAGCGCTTCGGGTTGACAGCTTTGCCGGAGACGAGCGCTTTGAAATCGAAAAAGAGCCGCAGAGCCTTTCGCACGATTTTGCCTTTATGGGCACGGGCAGGGTGAGCGTCGGCTCGTCCGCCGTGCAGGAAATGCTGCGCAAAATGGGCAAAACCTCGCCCGAAAAGGAGCTTAACTGCGGCTGCTGCGGCTATCCCACCTGCCGCGATAAGGCGGTTGCGATTCTTCAGGGCAAGGCGCAGCTTGAAATGTGCCTGCCGTTCCTGAAGGAAAAGGCGGAAAGCTTCTCGGACGAAATTCTGCGCAATACCCCGAATGCCGTTATCGTAATGGACGAAAACCTTACCGTTCAGCAGATTAACCGCGCGGCAATCAAGCTGCTCAACCTGACGGGCGAAAACGACGTGCTGCACGAGAACATAATCAGGGTTCTCAATCCTGAGCCGTATCAGACGGCAATCACGGAAATGCGCAACATCGTCGGCAGAAGCCGCTATCTTGCCGAATACGGAAGATATATTGAAGAAACGGTTATTTACGACGTGCAGTACCATGTGGTAATAGCAATTCTGCGAGATGTTACGGAGCGCGAGTCGCTGCGCGGCAGGGACGAGGCGCTCAGGCAGCGCACCGTTGAAACCGCCGACAGGGTTATCGACAAGCAGATGCGCGTAGTTCAGGAGATAGCCTCCCTGCTCGGCGAAACGACGGCCGAAACCAAGCTGGCGCTCAGCAAGCTGAAGGATGCGATGAGCCATGAATGACCTTTGGACGGAAACCGGCTGGGTAAGCCTTAACAAGGCGGGTGAAACCCTTTGCGGCGACCGCGTAGAAATATCGGGCGGCGGCGAGGGCGACACTACGCTCGTGCTTGCCGACGGGCTTGGCAGCGGCGTAAAGGCGAACATTCTTGCAACGCTGACAAGCAAGATTGCCTGCACGATGGCGGCGGGCGGAATGCCTGTTGACGAGTGCGTTCAGACGCTTGCGGCAACCCTTCCCGTATGCAGCGTCCGTCAGGCGGCTTACTCAACCTTCACGATTATCAGGATTTTAGAAAACAAAACCGCGCATATAATCCAGTTCGACAATCCGGCGACAATCGTTCTGCGCGGCGGCGAGGAGTTCAAATACCCGAAAACCACGCGCGTAATACACGACAAGACAATCTGGGAAAGCACCTTTCCCGTAAAGGAAGGCGACCTTTTCGTTGCCATGAGCGACGGAGCGGAGTTTGCAGGGCTTGGCGTTACGATGAATTTCGGCTGGACGCGCGACAGCATAGCCGACTTTCTAATCGGCAATTATCAACCGGACGCCTCCGCAAAGGCTGTGGCAGGGCTTGTGGCTGACGAGTGCGGAAGCCTTTACGGCGGAAAGCCGGGAGACGACACAACTATCGCCGTTCTGCGCATACGCCCGCGCCGCTCGGTAAGTCTCATGGTCGGCCCGCCCGAAAAGCGCGCGGACGATATGAAAATGCTCAACCTGTTCTTTGCAAAGGAAGGGCAGAAGATTGTCTGCGGCGGAACAACGAGCAATCTTGCCTCGCGGTATCTCGGCAAGCCGCTCGTCCCCTGCCTCGACTATCCCGACCCCGACGTTCCGCCAATCAGCACCTTGAAGGGCGTTGACCTGGTAACGGAGGGCGTTGTCACGCTCTCAAAGGTGCTTACCTACGCAAAGGATTTTCTTGAAACCGCAAGCCTTGCACCGAAATGGCAAAACGGCAAGGACGGAGCGAGCCAGATTGCGCGAATGCTTTTCGAGGACGCGACGGATATCAGCTTCTTCGTCGGCAGAGCAATCAATCCCGCGCACCAGAACCCGAACCTGCCGATTACCTTTTCAGTCAAGCAGCAGCTTATACAGGCGCTCGGCGACTGCCTCAAGCAGATGGGCAAGCATATAAGGCTGTCCTACTTTTAGAAGCCGGAGGAAATATGAGAATTTTTGATACGGATGTACAAAAGCTGAAATATCAGGTTCTGCGCGAAGTTGCGCGGCACGCCTATGACGACAAGCTGCAGGATTGCTATCTGGATATTCCCAAAATGATAATCCCGGGCAAAAAGCCGACAATGCGCTGCTGCGTTTACAAGGAGCGCGCAATTCTTGCCGAGCGCGTCAAGCTTGCAATGGGCGGAAACAAGCAAGACCCGAACGTTGTCGAGGTTATCGGAATCGCCTGCGACGAATGCCCCGTAAGCGGCTACATGGTCGGCGAAAACTGCCGCGGCTGCATCGCGCACCGCTGCATGGCAGCCTGTCCGAAGGGCGCAATCTCGCTTGACGATAACCGCCATGCAAGAATCGACCCCGCAAAGTGCATCGGCTGCGGCAAATGCGCCGCCGTCTGCCCTTACAGCGCAATCGCAAAGCATATACGCCCCTGCGAGAACGCCTGCAAGGTCAAGGCTATCCACATGAACGAAGACCAAGTCTCCGAAATCGACGAGAACAAGTGCATCGGCTGCGGCGCTTGCGCCTACCAATGCCCGTTCGGCGCGATTCAGGATAAGAGCTACCTCGTCGACGCCATAAATATGCTCAGGGAAAGCGACGGAAACAAGAAATACAAGGTGTATTCAATCGTCGCGCCATCCATCAGCAGCCAGTTCGGGAACGTAAAGCTCGGTCAGGTTATTTCCGCGCTCAAGCGTTTGGGCTTTTACGGAGTAATCGAAACGGCTCTGGGAGCGGACATGACCGCATGGAAGGAAGCGGGCGAGCTTTCCGAAAAGGGCTTCCTCACCTCCTCCTGCTGCCCCGCGTTCGTAAGCTATATCGAGAAGAATTTCCCGCAGCTCAAGGAGCATATAAGCAGCAACCTCTCGCCTATGGCAGAGCTTGGAAGGTTCATCAAAAAGACCGATTCGACGGCGAAGGTCATATTCATTGGCCCATGCACCGCAAAGAAGCTTGAGCAGCAGAAGGAAACCGTAAGCCCGTATGTGGACTGCGTTCTGACCTTTGAGGAGCTTCAGGCGTGGTTTGACAGCCGCGATTTCGATATTCCCGCGTTTGAGGAGGACGTGCTTGACAACGCCTCCTTCTACGGCAGAATTTTCGCAAGAAGCGGCGGGCTTTCCGACGCGGTCAAGCAGGCGCTTCAGGAGCGCGGGAACGGCGATTTCGATTTGAAGCCGATGGTCTGCGACGGTATCGAGCAATGCAAGATAGCGCTGCTCAAAAAGAGCAAGAACGTTCTGCCGGAAAATTTCATCGAGGGCATGGCGTGCGTCGGCGGCTGCATCGGCGGCGCGGGCTGCCTTACCCACGGCGAAAAGAACAAGAGCGAGGTCGACAAGTACGGCAGAGAGGCATATGAAAAAACCATCTCCGACGCGCTTACGCAATGCTCGTTTTCCAAGGACTGAGCCGCAATCGCGCCTTCGCGCGGGCTGAGAAAAAGCACGGAGAAGCAGCATGGTTATAAGAAAAGCGGATTATAAGGACGCAAAAGCAATAGCGCCGCTTGTCGCCGGTTTCAGGCGGGAGCTGGGCGCGCTAAAGGGCATAGAATCCGCCGAAAGCCTTGAAAATGCCGAAAGCGAAATCCGCGGGTATTTGGATGACGGCTATCCCGTATTCTGCGCAGGCAGCGAAAGCGATCCGATTGGCTATATCGTTTGCCGCGTTCAGGAGCCTTGCGTTTGGGTTGAATCAATCTTCGTTCGCGAGGATAAGCGCAGGCTCGGCGTTGCTTCGGCGCTCTATGAAAAGGCGGAGGAGCTTGCGCGTAAATACGGCGATGAAACGCCCTATAACTACGTCCATCCAAACAACAACGCGATGATTGCCTTCCTCCACTCCAAGGGCTATAACGTGCTTAACCTTATCGAAATCAGAAAGCCCTATAAAGGCGAGCGCCTGCGCGAAACGATTGAAATCCGCGGAAACAGCTTCGACTACTGAGCGCGGAGCGCAAACAATCTATTTGCTTAGCGCGGAGTGCAATCGCGCAACCGATAACTAAGTCCATCCATAACATATTGCTTTAGCCGCGCGGCATCGTTTGATGCCGCGCGGTTTGTTTGTGCGTTTGGTTGTTTGTGCGGGCGAACGCAGTTCGCCCCTGCATAGTTTACCAGTATCGTTTCTCTCCAAAGCTAAATTGCGCGCCGTGGTATTTATCATAATCCTGCCCATGCTGCAAACCATGTCGTTGCGCAATGTGTAAGCCATGTTATTGCGCGCGCTTATTTACACAGCGCCGCAACGCTCCATGCCATATCTATACAGTATTCTATACGGCAATTCTGTACTATCAATTTGCTTACGCATTGTACGAAACTTCGGCGAGAGCGGAGTCCTCGCCCTGTTAGCCTATGATGTCGCCATAAAACCGCCGCTATCCTGTCTGCGCAAGCGCCGAAATAACCGCCGTATCAGCCTGCGCCTCTCCGCTAAAACGCCTCCTATCACGATTTCTCATGACAGGAGGCGAAATGATGTTTACTGCCAGCGGCCGCATACCGCGCTATGCCTGCGCGCTTACTCGGAAGCCGGCTGCCTTGCTCCTTGCGGAGCAATCGGCTTACTTTCTGGAGGGTGCGTAATTGTACGCGTACATTATCGCGGTCTGGTGCGCCTCGTCAACCCTGTCCGTTCCGTGCGTCTTGCTGTTCACGAAGTGTACGCAGAACTGACCCTCGAAGTTATTATCCAGTATCGTCTGCGTTCCGTGAGGCACGCCGTACATGGAAGCCGCGAACGAGCGTCCGTCCTTGGTTACCCACAGCGAGCGGCGAACATAGGTAATCTTGCTTGCCGTGGAAACGCCGTAAATCTGGCACATAATCTTTGTATCAGCGGCAGTTAAAGGCTCGACGTCGGCATGGTTCGCGCCCGCCCAGCGATATGCGCGGAAGCTGAGCCCCGTCTTGACATCGGTTATAGTCGCGATTGAACCGCGCGGCCAAACCTTCTGAATGTCGCCCTTGTACCAGTCGACAAGCTCTACGGCGTAGATTGTCGTATCGCCAATCTTTATTCCGCCCTCGGGTGAAGTTCCGTAAAGCTCATGCTGAGTAGTGCTGCCTGCGATTCCGTCGGCGGTAAGACCCTTGGATTCCTGGAACTTGAAAACTGCGTTATAGGTATCCTTGCCGTAATCGCCGTCAACCTTGCCGGAGTAGAAGCCCAAATCCTTCAAAGCGGTCTGAAGCTTTGAAACGGCGGCGCCCGTGCTGCCTATGCGCAGCGTGGTATAGGTCGCAACTCCGCCGGTTTCCTGGTCCTTCAGATACTGCTCTTTTTCCGCAACCGTCATAATCTTCAGCAAATCGCCGCGGATATAGCCGATTACGCCCGCAACCTCGACGTTATACCAAGTGTACGAGCCAACCTTGGAGCTGGAGTTTATCACAACAACGGTGTTTTCGGCAGAAAGAATCGTTACCGTAGCGGAGGAGGTGGAAGCGGACTTGCGAACGCGAACGTTCTCGCCGGTTGTGCGGGCATAATCGCTTTCCTGCTTCGCGGGGTCGGTGGACGTGGGGCTAGGCGTAGGAATCAGAGTAGGCGTCGGATGGCTCTTTAGGCTGTCCTCGTACTGCTCCTTGGTGATTTCCTTTGCATATGTTCCGAGAACCCATCCGCTATCGCTGCCGTAAACAACGCTGTACCAGAGCTTGCCGCTCACGGTAGTAGTGCCGTTTACCTCCATTACGGTTCCCTTGGGCAGCCATTTGGCTACTATGCTGGACGTAGTGGACGCTGACGCGCGGATATTTACGCTCTTGCCGGTCAGCTCGATATAAGAGGTAACGGCGAGCGTAGGCACGGGGGTAACGGTAGTCGTTACGGCGATTACCTTGCACAGCGAGCCGCTGATGTAACCGATTGTGCCGTCAACGTTTACCTTGTACCACGATGTTCCGCCGTTTACAACCGGCTCGGCGAGATAATCATAAACTGCGCCCTTCTTGAGTCCGGTCTTGAGAATCTTGGAGTTGAGCGAGTATGAGGCGCGGAGGTTGACGGCTGTCGCGGTGAGCGTTACCTTGCCCAAAGCGGCGGGATTATTCGTTTCCGTCGGCTTTGCGCTGCCGTCATACTTGACCATATCGCCTCTGATATAGCCCGTGGTGCTTATGCCGAAACGCACATGATACCATGTGTAATCAGAATTATTCACAGGCGCGCTGACAACCTCGAAGGACTGCCCCTTCTGAACCTTGCCGACAACCTGCCCCTTCATCGAGGCGGAGGCGCGGACGTTTACGTCAGAGCGCGTAAGGGTAACTGTTCCATAAGAAGACGAGGGGGTTGCCGTAGCTTTCGGGGTAGCGGTAACCTTGGGGGTAGCTGTCATTGTGGGGATAATGCTGGGGTCGGGAGTGGGCTTTTCATCGCCGACAAGGGTTACGCAGTCGCTGCGCAGATAGCCGTAATAGCCCTTCTCGCTTTGAACCTTGTACCATATATACTTATCGGTATCCTTGAGCGGAGTGCCCATAATAGGCAGAACGTCGTTTTTAACGGCGATATCAAGCGCCGTGGACTTGGTGCTTGGCTGCTCGCGTATGTTAACAACGCTCGCCGTAACTTTCAGGTAGCCCAAAAGCACCGGCTGCGGCGTTGCGGTAACGGAAGGGTCGGGCGTAGGGCTGGGGCTGGGCGTAGGATTGCCCGGCTGAGTCGGCAGAACGGAATCGTAGGGATATGTCGGGTTTGCCTCCCACTCCGCCACTTGGTCTGCGGTCATTTCCGTAAGGTACGAGGAGGCAATATAGCCGATATACGTGCGGTTATGGTTTTCCGTGCCGGGGCACTCAACCTTATACCACAGCGTACCGTCATATTTCTTCTCGCCGAGTATCTCCATGACCCAGCCAAAATCGACAAAGAACCACGGTTTTGTCTCATTGTAAACTCTGCGGATACGAACATCATCAGAATTGCAATAGCCAAGCCGCACGGTTTCCTCGGCGCTTGCCGACGGAGCGACAAACGACAGAGAGGTCATCAGCAGAACAACCGCCAGCAGAGCGCTGAGTATTTTTGAAAAGCCACGCATTCCCCACTCACCCCATAACGCGATATTTTTGTAAGCAAACGCAAGTGCATATTTTCGCAGATTGCATGATTCATTCTATTACATTTTTGTTACAGTGTCAACATAACACGCAACATTTTCTGAACATTTTCTGAGAAATATCGGAAGAATCAGCTTTGCGGCGTTCTTTTTATCAGTTTGCGGTTAAAACCTACGCAAAACGGGAGCAAATTGCGCCGGAATCATTGCTTGGCAAGAGGCATATATCTCAATTTCGCAGGCGATTTTACAGTTATTCATGCGTTGCGCGCGAGGTTATTAAAACAATCAGACGCAGGTCTGTAAGCATAGGCGGGGCGTTTTCTGCGAGCGTACAGCTCCCTTTGCTACATACGAGCCTCCTTTGGTAAACCGTCTGCGTATGCAGACGGTTTATGATAACGCCATTGTAATTGATAATCGCACTACTAAAACAAGCTTGAGAATCACGTGATTTAGAAGCTAACGAGAACCAACAAGAGGCTGTTTCACAGCATAGCGGCACAACAAGATTAAGCCTCCCTTGTGCAAAGGGAGGTGGCGCGGCGTAGCCGTGACGGAAGGATTGTTGTAGGAATTCCAACAGGCATTACAGTAATGATTATTATTATATAACAAGCGTAAATCCTTATACATCAAGCCTTTCCGACAATCCCTCAGGCGCTGCGCGCATGAGCTTGCTCAAAAATCGTCTATCGCTAGGCGGCAAGCGCAGACGGGGCAGGAGTTTACTCTATGGGTAAATGACTGCCTCGGATGATGCGAAGCCAACATAAGCGATAGGCGGTTTTTCAGCGAGCAGAAAAAGGCGCACTTGCAATTTATCTAGGCTTATGCTACGCTTTTCCCGCCGAAAGGGGGAGTAAATTATATGAAAAAGGTTATTTCGGCTGTACTAATCGCCGTGCTTCTGCTGACGACGCTTTGCCTGCCCGCATTTGCGGAGGGGACAAAAACTGTTGCGGCTTCATTCTATCCTATATATATACTGCTCAGGAACGTGACGGACGGCGTGAGCGGAATCGACGCGGTATGCCTTGCGAGCGAAAACACGGGCTGCCTGCACGACTATCAGCTTCTGCCGGGCGATTTGATTTCGCTTTCCGAAAGCGACGCGCTGTTCATTTGCGGCGCGGGAATGGAGACATATCTCGGCACGGTTTCAAAGAATTTTCCGGAGCTGTCGGTTATAGACACCTCCGAGGGCGTAGAGCTGATTGAGGAAAGTCGCGAGGAACACGAGGGCGAAGGCGGGGACGAACACGAGCATGAGGCGAACGCGCACATATGGCTCTCCGTTCCCAACGCGATTATAATGGTAAAAAATATCGAGAGCGCAATGTGCAGAATTGATTCCGCAAACGCCCAGAAATATTCGGCAAACGCTCAGGCATATATCGCGCGGCTTGAAACGCTTGAGGAGTATATAGTTGCGGCGCTTACGCCCTATGCGGGAAGAAAGATTGTGACCTTTCACGAGGCGTTCCCCTACTTTGCCGAGCATTACGGAATCGAGGTATGCGAGGTGGTAAACATCGAGCATGGCGACACGATAAGCGCAATGCGGCTTTCCGAGGTTATCGACGCCGTAATAAGCAACGGGCTTCCGCCGCTGTTTACAGAGCCGCAGTATTCGGACAGCGCGGCAAAGATAGTCGCCTCCGAAACCGGCGCGGGAATATTCGAGCTTGACCCGATAGTGACGGGCGAGTTTTCGCTTACCGCCTACGAGGACGGAATGCGCAGGAACGCGGACGCGCTGGTTTCGGCGTTTTCTGAAAAAAACTGACCTCTGAACCCGCAAACATCGGGAATACAATGGATTGCTTTTGTTCTTTATCGCACAGCGAGTGGAAATGCGCCGTGATTTTGCTATAATGCTTACACGGCGCGTTTTTTTGCGCTCCATCAAAAACCCAAAGGAGGGCTATAATGAATCTTACTTCCAAGCTCATCGCGGCGCATTTACTGTCCGGTGAGATGATACCCGGAAGCGAAATTTCAATTCGCATAGACCAGACGCTTACGCAGGACTCGACGGGCACAATGGCGTACCTGCAGTTCGAGGCGATTGGCGTAAAGCGGGTCAAGACCAAGCGCTCGGTAGCCTATATCGACCACAACACGCTTCAGACCGGCTTTGAAAACGCAGACGACCACAAGTACATACAGACGGTTACGAAAAAGCACGGAATATGGTGTTCAAAGCCCGGCAACGGAATCTGCCATCAGGTAAACCTTGAGCGCTTCGGCGTTCCCGGCGACAGCCTTCTTGGCAGCGACAGCCATACGCCCAGCGCGGGCGGAATCGGAATGCTCGCAATCGGCGCGGGCGGGCTGGACGTTGCGGTCGCAATGGGCGGCGGCCCCTTCTATCTGCCTATGCCGAAGGTTGTAAACGTAAGGCTTACCGGCAAGCTGCCGAAATACGTTGCGGCAAAGGACATAATTCTCGAAATTTTACGCAGGCTTACCGTCAAGGGCGGCGTCGGAAAGGTTATGGAATACTCCGGCGAGGGGCTTAAATACCTCTCCGTTCCGGAGCGCGCGACGATTGCCAACATGGGCGCGGAGCTTGGCGCAACCACCTCCGTATTCCCTAGCGACGAGGTTACCCGCGAGTTCCTGCGCGCGCAGAAGCGCGAGAGCGATTTCAAGCCGCTTTCGGCGGACGAGGGCGCGCAGTACGACGAAACGATTGACATTGACCTTTCGGCGCTTGTGCCGCTTGTCGCCAAGCCGCATATGCCGGACGTTGTAGACACGGTTGAGGGCGCGGGCAAAATCAAGGTTGACCAAGTCTGCATTGGCTCCTGCACCAATTCAAGCTATCTTGACATGATGCGCGTCGCCTCGATTCTGCGCGGGAAGAAGATTGCGGAGAACGTATCGCTCGTCATCGCTCCCGGCAGCAAGCAAGTTCTGCATATGCTCGCTTCAAACGGCGCGCTGGCGGACATGATAGCGGCGGGCGCAAGAATCGAGGAAAGCGCCTGCGGCTTCTGTATAGGCATGGGACAAAGCCCCTGCACCAACGCGGTTTCCCTGCGCACTTCAAACCGCAATTTCTACGCGCGCAGCGGAACCAAGAGCGCCGGAATATACCTCGTGAGCTGCGAAACCGCCGCCGCGTCGGCAATAGCCGGCGTGCTTACCGACCCGCGCACCCTTAGCGCCGATATGAGCGTTGAAATTCCCGAATACTTCGACGTGGACGACAGCCTTGTGATTAAGCCCGCAGACCCCGATACGGAGGGCGAAATCGAAGTTGTGCGCGGCCCGAACATAAAGCCCTTCCCCGCCGCAAAGCCGCTTGCGGACAGCCTGACGGGCGAAACGCTCATCAAGATGGAGGACAATATCACCACCGACCACATAATGCCCTCCAACGCAAAGCTTCTGCCCTACCGCAGCAACATTCCCTATCTTGCCGATTTCTGCCTGAATCCCGTTGACGAAACCTTCTCCGTAAGGGCGAAGGAGAAAAACGGCGGCTTCATAGTCGCGGGGCAGAACTATGGTCAGGGCTCAAGCCGTGAGCACGCGGCGCTTGCGCCCCTGTACCTCGGAATCAAGGCGGTAATCGCAAAGAGCTTTGCGAGAATCCACATGGCGAACCTTATCAACAACGGAATTCTCCCGCTTACCTTCAAGAATCAGGAGGATTACGACGCAATCGCGCAGGGCGACGAGCTGATTATGGAAAACGCGCGCGGGCAGATTGCCGGCGAAAGCGACGAAATGACCGTCCGCGACATCACGGCAAACCGCGAAATCAAGGTAATCCTTACGCTTTCCGAAAGGCAGAAGAAGATTCTGCTTGCAGGCGGCCTGCTCAATTTCACGCGCGAAGAAAACCAATGATTCGCATCGAAAAGGCAAACAGAAAGCTAATCTATATAAGCGGCTCGGAGCGCAGGGAAATGACCTGCGCTCTTGGCTGCTTTCCGGAAGGCGCAAAGCAGCGCGAGGGCGACGGGAAAACGCCGGAGGGCGACTATTTTATATGCATGAAAAAGCTCGGCAAATACGGCTGCTCGCTCGCGGTTTCCTACCCAAGCTCCCTCGACGCAGCTTACGGCTTTCTGCGCGGCGACATTGACATTGAAGCGTACCGCGCAATCGTCAGGTTTCTGCGAATGGGCCACAGACCGCCGTGGGGAACAAAGCTCGGCGGCGAAATATACATTCACGGCGGCGGAGCGGAAAGCGACTGGACGAAGGGCTGCATAGCGCTCTCGGACGAGGATGCAGGCTGGCTTTACGAGCGCGCGTTTGAAGGCGAGAGGGTAACAATCCTCCCCTAGCCGCAAAATATGCAAATAACGCGCGTATTTATTAAAATCCGGCGTTTTTCGTATTCCACGCCGCCGCGCGATGATGTATAATTATATGGAAATGATATGCGCGCTATTGCGCCGGAGGGCAGCTATGAAGAAGGAAAAGCAAAAGCAGGTAATCCATCCGATTTACACGGTTGCGATGGACGGGCCGGTAGGCGCGGGAAAAAGCACGGTTGCGGAGGCTGTGGCGAAGCGGCTTAACATACTTCACCTCGATACCGGCGCAATGTACCGCTGCCTCGCGCTTTACCTTATCAGGAAGGGCGTTGAGATTTCCGACGAAAAGGCGGTTATGGCGGAGCTGTCCGGCTTTGAGCTGTCAATATCCTATGTAAACGGCAGGCAAATCAACCGCGTCGGCGGCGAGGACGTAGGCGCGCTTATACGCACTCCGGAGGTCGGAATGGGCGCAAGCCGCGTTTCCGCCTATGCGGGCGTGCGCGAGTATTTGCTGAAAACCCAGCGCGAAATGGCAAAGGGGCAGAGCCTTCTGCTTGACGGACGGGATATAGGCACGGTCGTGCTTCCCGACGCGAATGTAAAAATATACATCACGGCAAAGCCGGAGGTTCGCGCCAAAAGGCGGTACGACGAAAACAGGCAGAAGGGCATTGACGATTCCTACGAAAAGGTGCTTGAGGATTTAATCAAGCGCGACAAGCAGGATACCGAGCGCCCCGTTGCGCCCCTCAAGCAAGCCGAGGACGCAATACTTGTGGACACCTCCGAAATGAGCTTTAACGAGGTTGTAGACTGCATTGCGGACAAATGCGCGCTCGCCGTTGAAAAGCTGATTCCGCGCGAGAGGAACTGGAAATACGTCGTAATGCGAATCGGCGCGTTTTTTGTTGACCACATATGCGCAAAGGTAACGATTCTGCACGGCGAGCGGCTCAGCTCGGCTCAGCCCGCGATAATCGTCGCAAACCACCTGAGCATGGCTGACCCGTTCCTGATTGGCGGCAGATGCCGCTACAACATCCGCTTTCTCGGCAAGGAAGAGCTGTACAAGAATCCGATTATCGGCGCTTTCCTGCGCGGGCTTGAGAGCATACCCGTAAAGCGGCACAAGACGGACATGGCGTCAATGCGCGCCTGCGTCGGCGCGCTGAAGGACGGAAGGGTGTTGGGAATATTTCCCGAGGGAACCCGTCATTCAAAGGGAATGCTTCAGGAGGCGGAAACGGGAACGGCAATGATTGCCCTTCGCAGCAAGGTTCCTGTAATACCGGTGCTAATCGAAAGAAAATATCGCTGGTTTACGCATAACTATGTTTATGTGGGCACGCCTCTTGAATACGCTGACATCTGCGAAAAGGGAATCAGCACGGAGGGCGCGGAAGAATTCATGGAGCGCCTGCGCGAAAAGTACCCGGATATGAAGAAGCGGCTTGATAAAGAGCGCGCTTAAAAGCGCGACTGAGCGACACATTAAGCCGATAATGAGCCGTTTAGCGCAAAAACAAGCTCCCGCTTAATGTTTTCTGCGAAAACACATGAGAAATTCTCAAAAAAACGTGAAATTTTGCAGGAAATCAGAAGGTTACAGCGAACAAATCACTAATCCACCTTCCTAAGCGATTGTTTGAGGCGCTTTGCGTTTGCGCAAAGCTGCGGCGGCAATCCGCATTGGTTGGACGCGGTATAACGCAGCGGCGGGAAACCGCCAAAAGCGCAATAGGAAAGGGGACGGAAGATGCCGGTAACGGTCGCTGAATACGCGGGCTTTTGCGTCGGCGTTCGCAAGGCGGTTGAAACGGCTCTTTCCTACGCTCAGGGTGACGATAAAACCGTCACTTGGGGCGAGCTGATTCACAATCCTGCCGTTATAGCGCGTCTTGACGCTCTGGGCGTAAGGAAAGTGGATGACATTTCCAAGGTTGGGGGCAAGCGGGTTATAATCCGCTCGCACGGCGTTACGGAGGCAACCGAAAGGGCGCTTTACGAAAACGCCGGAGAGGTCGTTGACTGCACCTGCCCGTTCGTTCGCAACGTACACAAGATTGTGCGGAAGCAGAGCGAGGGCGGCAAGCCCGTTATCATAATCGGGGAGCGCGAGCATCCCGAGGTGCAGGGAACGGCAGGCTGGTGTCTTGGCGCGGTTTACTACGCGGGAAGCGCGGACGAAGCCGAGGCTCTGCCGGAGCTTGACGAAGCGGCTGCCGTTGCGCAGACGACATTCAGACCCGAAACCTACGAGGAAATAATCGAAATACTGCGGAAAAAAGTCAAAAGGCTTTCGGAGCGGGACACGATTTGCATTTCAACCGCCCAGCGGCAGAAGGAAGCCGCGGCGCTTGCAAAGCGCTCGGACAGAATGATTGTCGTGGGAGGAAGAAACTCTTCCAACTCAAGAAAGCTTCGCGATACCTGCCTGCGCTTCTGCGGGCAAACAATACTGGTCGAAAGCGCCGCGGAAATCCCGTCGGGCTTTGCAGATAATAAGACCCATCAAATTGGGATAGCCGCCGGTGCTTCAACGCCGGATTGGTCACTTAAGGAGGTTGTAACACGCATGATCGACAAGGAACAACTCAGCCAAGGTACGGTTGCCGAAGAGGACGCCAGTTTCCTGGCAGACATGGAAAAAACGCTGGTTAAAATCAGGCCCGGTCAAACCGTCACTGGCAAGGTCGTTCAAATCACCGATGACGAAATTTGCGTAAATATCGGGTATAAGGCTGACGGACTGATGAAGCGCTCCGATATGTCGCAGAAGGACGTGAAGCTTGACGACGAAATCGAGGTCGAGGTCGTCAAGGTAAACGACGGTGATGGAAACGTTGTGGTCAGCCAGCGCAACCTCGTGAACCAGAAGGCGTGGGACGCGCTGATGGCTAAGTACGAGGCGGGCGAATATGTTGACGCTACCGGCAAGGAAGCCGTTAAGGGCGGTCTGCTCTGCGACCTTGGCGGAGTTCGCGCCTTTGTTCCCGCTTCTCAGCTTTCCTCCCGCTTTGTCGAGAAGATTTCCGAGTTCGTCGGTCAGCCGATGCAGCTCAAAATCATCGAGGTTGACAAGGCTAAGAAGCGCGTTGTAGCAAGCCGCAAGGCTGTGCTTGCCGCCGAATCCGCCCAGAAGAAGGACGCCGTATGGGCGACCCTCACCGAGGGCGAAGTCGTCAAGGGCATCGTTCGCCGCCTCACCGATTTCGGCGCTTTCGTCGATTTGGGCGGAGTGGACGGACTTATTCACATCCGTGACCTCTCTTGGGGGCAGGTAAAGCATCCTCTCGATGTTGTTGAGCCTAATCAGGAGGTTGAGGTCAAGGTTCTGAGCCTTGACCGCGAGCGCGAGCGCATTCAGCTGGGTCTCAAGCAGCTCCAGCCCAAGCCGTGGGATACCGCCGCCGACAGATACCCTGTCGGAAGCATTATCGAAGGCAAGGTCGTTCGCATTACCACCTTCGGCGCGTTTGTAGAGCTTGAGCGCGGTCTTGACGGACTGGTTCACATCTCCCAGTGCAGCCTCAGCCGCATTGCCAAGGTTGAGGACGCCGTCAAGGTTGGCGACGTTGTGCGCGTGAAGGTGCTGAGCGTAGACCCCGCCGCGCAGCGCATAAGCCTGAGCATCAAAGAGGTTCTTGAGGACGAGGCTATGAACGTAAGCGAGGAGCTTCCGGGCGTAGACGAATTCTCCACCGACGCCGCGGAGGAAACTCCCGTTGCCGCCGACGCGCAGGAAGCCTCCGAGACTCCCGCCGAGTAATTCGCGATTAGTATTTCATGGGACTGTTGCAGAAATATCTGCGGCAGTCCTTTTTTTGCGTTGCGGACACAGTCCGATTGTTATTGATAAATCAATGCAAGAGCAAGCGCCGCCTTAATATAACGGCATTACGAGCGCACGGCTGAAAAAGCAAGCGCGGCTTGCCTCCGCGTTTTGCCGTTTCTCTGCGTTTTCAAAACGCTTCGCTTTCCGATTGATATTCCGGCAGACGAATATTCCGGAAAGCGCAAACAAACAGCAAGCCAAAACACCCAATCAAACCGAAAAAAAACCACAAATTCTCCTTGCCGCAAACGATTGAATATGCTAAGCAAAGCTGATATAATCGCATAGCGCTTTTCATAAAGGCGCCCGACGCTGCCAAAGAAGCCTGCGTCGGGCTTGCCCGACAAGCCGTACTTACAAAAAACGACCCGCTATACGCGGATTAAGTGAGAAAACAAATGAGACGCTCCGCCTTCCCATGGAAAAGCTTTCTTAAAAGCCTTGCAATAATCGCCGTGCCTGTCGCCCTGCAAAACCTGCTGACGACGACGGGCAGCATGGTCGATACGATGATGATAGGCTCGCTCGGTGAAAACTATGTAGGCGCAGTCGGGCTTTGCGCACAATTTTCCTCGCTTATGTTCGCCTGCTATTGGGGCTTCGTAGGCGGCGGAATGCTGTTTTTCGCGCAGTTCTGGGGCGCTAAGGACGACGCGGGCATAAACCGCTCCTACGGAATGACGTTGTCCTGCATGATGGTAACGGCGACGGTATTCTGCGCGCTCGGCTTGTTCGCGCCCGAGTTCGTTATGCAGGTTTACACGGACAAAGCGCCGATTCAGGCAATCGGCATTGAATACCTGCGCATAGTCGCGCTTGCCTATCCCCTGCAAATCTGGGCAATGGCGATGAGCGCGCTGCTCCGCTCTACGGAAAGGGTGCGAATCCCGCTCTACGGCGGCATTTCCGCCGTTATAACAAACATGGCGCTCAACTGGCTGCTCATATACGGCAACCTCGGTTTTCCCCGCCTCGGCGTAAAGGGCGCCGCAATAGCCACCGTATGCTCCTCCGCGGTCAACGTGCTTGTGATAGCGCTGCTTGCAAAAAAGGCAAAATTCCCGTACCTTACGAGCATACGCAGCCATTTCCGCTGGGGAAACGGCGCGATGAAGGCGTATCTGGTTAAGTGCTTCCCCATCATCTGCAACGAGCTGCTCGTCGGCGTAGGCAACATGGTTATCAACATAGTCCTCGGACGGCAGAGCGAGCAGGCAATCGCCGCAACCGCCGTTTTCAGAACCTTTGAGGGCTTGATAATCGGCTTCTTCAGCGGGTTTTCAAACGCGGCGTCCGTGCTTGTCGGCAAGGAGGTCGGTGCGGGGAATCTTGACACTGCATACGAGCGGGCAAAGCGCCTTGTATACCTTTGCAGCGACCGCATAGCCTCCGTCTGCCTCATACTAATCCTTGTAAGGCAGCCGCTTCTTACGGCAATGAGCCTTCACGACGAAAGCTATGCAATCGGCTCGGGAATGCTCTTTGTGTACTCGGTTGCGGCGCTGCTGAGGATGTGCAACTGGGCGCAGAACGACACCTTCCGCTCCGCGGGCGACTCCGTATACGGAACTGTGCTTGAAATCGCCTTCATGTACGCGGTCGTCCTCCCCTGCGTATGGCTTTCCGGAATGGTAGTGAAAGCGCCGTTCCTTGTGGTTTTCGCGCTCTGCTACGCCGATGAGCCGATTCGCTTCGTGCTTATGCAGCGACATCTGTACTCAGGAAAATGGATAAAGCCCGTAACCGATTCGGGCAGGGCGGCGCTCTGCGCCTTCCGCGAAAAGCGCGGAATCAAGCCGAAGGGCATTCGGGCATAAGAAAACGCAGCGTAAATAAAACAGGCACGGATAAAATCTCCGCGCCTGTTTTTATTTATGCCTAATCCGATTCCGCTTACAGGGAGCGCATATAGCTCGCGTAATGCGCGAAAACTATTCCCGGCTCCTCAAGGGTATCGTCCCAGCGCTTGACCCACTCAAGCGAATAGAAGCCCTCATAGCCGGAATCGCTCAGAAGCCCCGCGATTTCAAGGCACGGAATATCGCCGTAGCCCATCATCGCATAATGGATTTTATCGCCGTCCCACACGGAATCCTTCATATGCACATGGCGGATATGCTTGCCGAGATTGGCGATTGTGTCCTGCGGCTTTTCGCCCATGAAGCGGTAGGGATGATGAACATCCCAAAGCGCCTGAACGTTTTCGCTTCCGACATCGTCAATAAGGCGCGCGAGCCGCTCGCTGCTCGCCCATACGCCGTTGGTTTCAATCAGCAGCGTTACGCCGTTTTCGGCGGCGATTTCGGAGAGCAGGGCAGCCTCGTCGCGGACGAAAGCCTCGTCAACCCTGCCCATAGGCTGCGGAACGGCAGCCGTGCCCATTATGCGGATATATTTTACGTTCATCCGCTTTGCGAGCGCGCAGTAAGCCGCCGCCTCGCGGTGCGTATGCTCGGCGCTTTCGCGCACATGAATGCACAAATCGGAGCTGAGGCAGGGAATTTCAAGCCCCAGTTTTTCAAGCGAGGCGGCTGTTTTCTTCCAGTTCGCCTCCGAAAATTCAGGAACGGACGGAACGGAAATATCCTTGCCGACTCCGCGAACCTCGATTCCGTCATAGCCGAGGTCGTGCGCGGTCGATACTATTTCGCGCCAAGTCCAGCGCGGGCAGCCGAGAGTTGAAAATGAAAGCTTCATGGCAAATCCTCCCCTGCGGGAATGGCGGCTTTACGCTCGCCATCTTCAAACAAAATGATAGCATAACGATTCGGCTATTTCAAGAGCAAGGTACCGGCAAGGGAAAGGGGCAAAAAACATGATAGAGCTGAAAGACGTTTCAAAAACATACGGAAAGCGCAGGAGCAGCCCGCGAAAACCGGCGATAAGCGGAGTCAACCTGAAAGTAGAGCGTGGGGAATACATCTCGATTACGGGCGAAAGCGGAAGCGGGAAATCGACGCTGATTAACATTCTCGGCTGCCTTGACAGACCCACAAGCGGAACATACCGCCTTATGGGGCTTCAGACGGAAACGCTTTCCGCAAGCGGGCTTGACAGAATGCGGCAAAGCACAATCGGCTTCGTATTCCAGAGCTTTCATCTTCTGGAGCGGCTGACCGCCGTTGAAAACGTGGAGCTTGCGCTTACTTTTGCGGGCACGGAGCCGCGATACCGCCGCGAAATGGCGGAAAGAGCGCTCTGCGAGGTCGGGCTTTCGCAGCGGCTGTGGCACCGCCCCGGGGAAATGAGCGGCGGGCAGCAGCAGAGAACGGCTATCGCGCGCGCGATTGTGCGCCGCCCTCCGCTCCTGCTTGCGGACGAGCCGACGGGAAACCTCGACGCGCGAGCCGCAAGGGAAATCATGGCGCTTTTCCGTCAGCTCAGCGCGGGCGGCTGCACAATTGTGCTGATAACGCATGACGAGCGGGCTGCAATGGAGGCGGGAAGGCGGCTCAGGGTTATCGGCGGGCGGCTCGAAGCGCTTTAGGCGCGCTTGAAAGCGCCCGTTTTGCGCAGTCCCGCGACGGGGTTATATTCTACATAACGGAAAACACGCATAGCCTCTTAGCGAGGTGAAGCGTATGCGGCGGGCGGTTTGGGGCGTTGTCTGCGCAATGATTGGCGCGGGCTTTGCCACGGGAAGGGAAATAACGGCCTTCTTTACGCGCTTCGGCGCTTTCGGCTACCTCGGAATCGCCGCAATGTTCATAGTAATGGCGCTTTTCTTCCGCCGCCTTACGGGAATAGCCGCCGCCCGCGGCACTTGCTCAATCGGCGCGCTGTGCAGGGAAAGGGGCGGAATATGCGGCGCGTCCTCCGCTCTTTTCGTCCTGCTTTTCTCCGTCTGCGGGGGCGGAATGCTCTGCCTTACGGGGCAGGTGGGCGCGCTGACGCTGCCGATTAAGGGCGCTTACGAAATTGCGCTCATGTTTTCATTGCTTTCAGCGCTTTTGCTAATGCGGAAAAAGCTGACCGTTTTAAGCGGTTTTTCGGCTCTGCTTCTGCCCTGCCTGCTGCTTGCCGCCGCGCTAATTCTGCGGCTTCCCGTGCCTCCGGACGCGCCTCCTCCGCCCGATTTGCCTCTCATTTCCGTGCCGATGGGCATATCCTACGCGGGGCTTAACGTAACAATCTGCGCGGGGCTTTGCTGCGAGGTGAGCGGCGGCTGCACAAGCCGCGCCGTTACGCGCTTTTCCATCAAAAGCGCGATGATATTCACGGCGCTCGTAACGCTTTTCAATTTTGCCTATCTGCGGCTTTACCCGCTAGTAGCGACGGCGGAGCTTCCGTTGATTGCGCTTCTTCGCGCCTACGGCTCGTTCGGCTACCGCCTTTCCCTCGCCGTTCTTTTCATGAGCGTTTATACGACGCTCATCTGCGCCCTGCGCTCCCTTGACGGAATACTCCGCCAGAAGCTTGACGGGCGTTTGAGCGCGCTCTTAACGCTTATTCTCCCGCTCCTTTTCTCCCTAATCGGCTTTGACGGGCTTGTCGGAAGGCTGTATCCGGTATTGGGCGCGCTCTGCGCCGCAATGCTGCTCCTTATTGTAACGGGGAAATCCAAGGCAAAGAAATAATTTAGCTTACTGTTAATTAAATATCCGACCATTTCAGCGCCAGATTAAGCAGTTTTTTTCAAAAAGTCATTCCATTTATCTTCCGTTCATGCTATACTATGGCTGACGATAAACTCTTGTTAGCTTTGTTACTTAATCGAATGCTAGGAGGTACTCCCTATGAGCCGTATTGATTTGCTCGGCAGCCCCAGTCTTCCCAACATCCCGTGGCAGGACAAGCCTAAAGACCACAAGGGCGCGCCCGTATGGCGCTACACTGAAAACCCCGTCATCGGCAGGAATCCCGCGCCGGGCGTTGCGAGAATCTTCAACAGCGCCGCGCTTCCGTACAAGGACGGCTTCATCGCCGTTCTGCGCGGCGAGCAGACCAACGGAATCCCCTACATCTATATGGGTCACAGCAAGGACGGAATTCACTGGGATATAGAGCCGGAAAAAATCCAGTTCAAGGATGAAAACGGCGAGCCGTTCATGCCGCATTACGCCTACGACCCCCGCCTTGTAAAGATTGACTCGACCTACTACATGATGTGGTGCGGCGATTTTTACGGTGCGGCAATCCATCTTGCAAAAACCGAGGATTTCAAGACCTTCACGCGCCTTGAAAACCCCTTCATTCCCTTCAACCGCAACGCGGTTCTTTTCCCGCGCAAGGTGAACGGCAATTACCTTATGCTTTCCCGCCCCAGCGACAGCGGGCATACTCCCTTCGGAGATATTTTCGTTTCCGAAAGCCCTGATTTGTGCTACTGGGGCAAGCATCGCCACGTAATGGCGCGCTCGAACGAATGGTGGGAGAGCGTCAAAATCGGCGGCGGCGCTGCGCCAATCGAAACCAACGAGGGCTGGCTGATGTTCTATCACGGCGTTTCCAGCACCTGCAACGGCTTCGTGTACTCCTTCGGCGGCGCAATCCTTGATATTGACAATCCCAGCAAGGTATTGTATCGCTGCGAAACCTTCCTGCTCACCCCCGAAGAATGGTATGAGGAGCGCGGCTTCGTTCCGAACGTCGTATTCCCCTGCGCTACGCTTCAGGACAGGGATACCGGCAGAATCGCCATCTACTACGGCGCAGCCGATACCTATGTCGGGCTTTGCTTCACTCAGGCGGACGAGGTTGTGGACTACATCAAGGCGCACAGCGTAACCCGCGACGACGACAAGGAGATTGGCAGAAGATAAGCAGGATATAAACCTGCAGGGCGCGAATCATAAATAAATACCGCCTCCGGCTGCCGTGAGCGCGCCGGAGGCATTTTGAAAAGGAAGTATGCGAAAATGCTGAAGGAAATGGCGAAAAAGCACCTTACCGAAAAGCTAATCCCCTTCTGGGAGGGGCTTAGGGACGACAGGTTCGGCGGTTTCACCGGCTATGTATCGTACTCGCTTGAGCGGAACGAGAAGGCGGATAAGGGCTGCATTCTGAACAGCCGCATACTTTGGTTCTTCTCAAACGCCTACACTCTGCTCAAGGACGAAAGCCTGCTTGAAAACGCAAAGCACGCCTACGCGTTTTTGCAGAAATGCCTTGACGACGAGTTCGGCGGCATATTCTGGAGCATGAGTTATGACGGCAAGCCGTCCGACGTAACAAAGCACACCTACAATCAGGCGTTCTGTATATACGCCCTTTCCTCCTATTACGAGGCGAGCGGGGACAAGCGCGCGCTTTCGCAGGCAAAGAGCCTGTGGCGCTTAATCGAGGAAAAATGCCGCGATGAGGAGGGCTATCTTGAAGCCTTCCGCCGCGACTTCTCGCCCGAAAAGAACGACAAGCTTTCCGAAAACGGCGTTGAGGCGGGCAGAACGATGAACACGCTGCTGCACGTATTCGAGGCGTACACGGAGCTTTACCGCGTAAGCGGCGACAGCGAGGTCAAGGAGTGCCTTTACTTCATCTTCGACCTGTTTGAAAACAAGATTTACAATCCCGAAAAGCGCCGTCAGGAGGTGTTTTTCGACATGGATTACAACACCCTTATCGACTTGCACTCCTACGGTCATGACATCGAAACCTCTTGGCTGATGGACAGGGGCTGCGACATTCTGGGCGACGCGGAGCTGACGGAGAGAATTCACAGGATAACGGACGCGCTTGCCCGCGAGGTGTACGAGCGCGCATGGCACCAGCACAGCCTGTACGCCGAATGCGAGCGCGGCAGGGACGACAAAACGCGCGTATGGTGGGTTCAGGCGGAAACCGTTCTCGGCTTCATCAATATGTTCAAGAAGCACCCGACGGAAACCATGTACCGCGACGCGGCGGAGCAAACCTTCAGCTTCATAATGGACAAGCAGGTTGACAAGCGCGATAATTCGGAATGGTTCTGGGCGCTTGACGACAGCCTTGAGCCGATTGAGGGCAGACCTATCGTTGAGCCGTGGAAATGCCCCTACCACAACGGACGTATGTGCATGGAGCTGATTAAAAGGCTGTAATCAAGGAGGGAATCACAATGGTTCACCCCAAATATTTCGAGCTTGAAAAAGAGCAGGAAGCGCTCATTGAGCGCAAAAATGAAAAAGCGCCGTTCTACAACGGGCTTTTCACAAGGTATGCGCGTCCGGTGCTGACCTGCGCCCACGCGCCAATCAAATGGAGATACGACCTTGACGAAAGCACGAATCCGTATTTCATCGAGCGGCTCGGCGTAAACGCGGTATTCAATTCCGGCGCGATTATGCTCGGCGGAAAATATACGCTTGTCGCGCGCGTTGAAGGCGCGGACAGAAAGAGCTTTTTCGCCGTTGCGCAGTCAGACAGCGGCGTTGACGGCTTCCGCTTCTGGGATAAGCCGATATTGCTTCCCGACCTCTACCCCGACGAAACAAACGTATACGATATGCGCCTTACTCAGCACGAGGACGGCTATATTTACGGCGTTTTCTGCTCGGAAAGCAAGGACAGGAAAAGCTCCGACCTTTCGGCTGCAACGGCGGCGGCAGGAATCGTCCGAACCAAGGATTTGGTTACGTGGGAACGCCTGCCGAACCTTGTAACCCTGCGCAGCCCGCAGCAGCGCAACGTAGTGCTTCACCCCGAATTTGTCGGCGGCAAGTATGCGTTTTACACCCGCCCGATGGACGATTTTATCGAAACCGGCTCAGGCGGCGGAATAGGCTTCGGGCTTTGCGACGATATAAGCAACGCGGTCATCGACGAGGAAAAGCTGACCTCGATGAGGAAATATCACACGATAACGGAGGCTAAAAACGGCGCAGGCGCCGTGCCAATCAAGACGGACAGAGGCTGGCTGCACCTTGCGCACGGCGTCCGCAATACCGCCGCCGGCTTGAGATATGTGCTTTACGCGTTCGCAACCGCGCTTGACGACCCCTCAAGGGTAATCGCGGAGCCGGGCGGGCTTATGCTCGGGCCTATCGGCGATGAAAGAGTCGGGGACGTGAGCAACGTTGTGTTCACCAACGGCGCAATCGTAAACGGTAACGACGTTTACCTTTATTATGCCTCCAGCGATACGCGCCTTCACGTTGCCACAACGACGCTTGAGCGCCTTACCGATTATGTGTTCAACACCCCCGCCGACGCGCTCCGCTCCGTTCTGTGCGTCCGCCAGAGGATTGACTTAATCGAAAAGAACGAAAGGCTGCTTTCCGGCAAATGAGCGGCGAATTAACGCTCGCGCCGATAGCGCGGCTTTACAGCGATTTGCCGACAAAGTTCGGCGTTCCGCGCCAGAGCGGGCTTGCTCCCGCGCTCGAAAGCCTCATCGTGTTTGAAAAGGAATTCAGCGACAGGAACGCCCTTCGCGGAATCATGGAATACTCCCACCTTTGGCTGATATGGGGCTTTTCGGAAAACGAAAAGCGGGACGGCTTTTCCGCAACGGTTCGCCCTCCTCGCCTCGGCGGGAACACCCGAATCGGCGTTTTCGCAACGCGCTCGCCCTTTCGCCCCAACCCGCTCGGGCTTTCCTCCGTAAGGCTCATAGCGGCAGAAGAAGTAAAGGACGGCTTGGCGCTCAGGGTTTCGGGCGCGGACTTGGTAAGCGGAACGCCAATCTACGATATAAAGCCCTATCTGCCCTATTCGGACTCGCATCCGGACGCAAAAGGCGGCTTCGGGCAGGAGCATTCAGCGGACAGGCTTACGGTTTTCTGCGAAAAGGCGCTTTGTGACAGGCTGCCCGAAAAATCCCGAAGGGCGCTTATCGACATTCTCGCCTCCGACCCGCGCCCGTCCTATCAGAACGATTCCGAAAGGGTTTACGGCTTCCCCTACGCGGGCTTTGAAATCCGCTTTCGGGTAAACGGAAGCGAGCTTACCGTAACGGAAATCGAGGAAGCGGGAGAAACAGCGCGACAGCAAGGCTGATTAAACGCTTCCCCGCAGGGCAAGGGCTGCGCTCTTGCCGCCTGAATATTCAGCATTACAAAGCAAGCGGCTGTTGCAGAATTATATGCAGCAGCCGCTTGCCTGATATGAACCTTTTTCGCGCGCGTTTCTGCGCCGGACGATTGGTTTCAGCCTCAGCCGTAAATCGGGCCGTACTTTTCGCAGGCGGCAAAGTCGGCTGCCATCGCGTCGCCCGTGCCGAACGCCGCCCACGAATGCGGACGGAAAACGCGCTCAGGCGCTACGTTGTGCATATTGATTGGAATGCGGAGCATTGAGGCAAGGGTTATCAGCTCCGCGCCGATATGCCCGTAAACCGTAACGCCGTGATTTGCGCCCCACGCCGCCATAACGGAATACACATCCGCAAAAGCGCCCTCGCCGGTAAGCTTGGGTACGAACCAAGTTGTCGGCCATGTCGGGTCGGTGCGCTTATCCAGAATTTCGTGCATTTTATCGGGAAGCGTTACAGTATAGCCCTCCGCGAGCTGCAAAACCGGCCCTATTCCGTCGATGATGTTCACGCGCAGCATTGTGACGGGCATTTCCGCCTCCGTCCTGAAATGACTTGAGAAGCCACCGCCGCGGAAATATTCGTAGTTCGCCCTGCACCAGTCGGTTGCGTTAAGGCAAGCGGAAATATCCCTTTCGGTCATTTCCCACCAGCGCTTCATAACCGGCTCGCCGTTTTCATCCCTGCAAGCGCCCGTCATGTCAAGCGCTGTCGCGCCGCTGTTAATCAGGTGTATGAAGCCGTTTTCAGCCCTGCCCGTCGGGCGCATTCCCGAAACGCGCTCTACCGCGTCCGCGCTCCAGAAGGTTCTTACGTCATGGAAGCAGGGCGCTCTGCCGGTAAGCAGGGTTGCGAGCATCATCGCAACGCCGTTGAGCGTGTCGTTTTCCGTTGCAAACGGCGTCGGCTGCCGCTTGCCGTTCCAGTCGAAGGTGGACGCCATTACCGCCTCGGTAAAGTCTGCGTTCGGCAGCCAGTCCGTCCAGTTGCGCTGCCCCTGGAAGCCCGCCGCAACCGCATTCTTGCCAAGCGCCTCCTCATGCCAGCCAAGCTCGTCAAGCTTCTTGTTTCCATAGAGAATATCGCGGATAATCACGCTCATTTTCGCAATGAATTCCCAATCCTTATCCTTGGGAACAACCTTTGAGCGAAGGACGATGTCGGTAAGCGCCTTGCCCGCGTTGATGTCCATTCCCTCGCGGCAATTATCGTGAATCCACGCAAGCGCCTTTTGGTACTCGCTCTCGTCATAGATATTAAGGGTCATCCTGCGCAGAATTTCCGTCAAATCAACCCATTCGGCGCGGATTCCGAAATACTTTGAGAACATATTCATATCGCAGTAGCTTCCCGCAATGCCCATAGCGATTCCGCCCAGATTCACATAGGACTTATTGCGCATCCAGCCGACAACGACGGCGCAGCGGGCAAAGTCCAGAAGCTTTTTTTTCACATCGTCCGGAATCGAGTTATCGGAGGCGTCCTGAACGTCATGCCCGTATATGGAAAAGGCGGGAAGCCCCTTTTCCGCGTATGCAGCCATTACCGCCGCAAGATAAACCGCGCCCGGGCGCTCCGTTCCGTTGAACCCCCAGACAGCCTTGATGGTGTTTTTATCCATATCAAAGGTTTCCATTCCGTAGCACCAGACAGGCGTTACGGTAAGGGTTGCCGTTACGTTTTCAAGCGCGAACTGCTCGGCGCAGGCAGCCGCCTCTGCGCCGCCGCCAATGGTTGTGCGGCTGATTACCGTCTGAACGGGCGTTCCGTCGGGATATTTGAGCGTCCCAATCAGCTCCGCCGCCGCGCGCGCCATACTAATCGTTTTGCCCTCCACGGATTCGCGCACGCCGCCCCAGCGGCCGTCAATAACGGGTCTGATTCCAATTTTCGGGTAAAGCATTTCATTCGTCCTCCCGCTTGTTATATTTTTTATAGCCCGGATGCCGCCCCGTGACATGATAATAGTTCTCGCGAAGGTACATAAGCTTATCAATATCGCCCTGCCCGATTTCCTCCGCGCCGCCGAGGAGATGCGCCGTAAGGCTGATTTTTGCGTACAGCTCAAGCGTTTCCATGCGGTAATACGCCGTGATTAAATCGCAGCCGACGGTAAGCGCGCCGTGATTTTTAAGCAGCAGCACGTCATGCTCCCGAAGATACGGGGCAATCGCATTCGGAACCTCGTCCGTTGACGGAGTTCCGTAGGGCGTAACGGGGATTGAGCCTATTGCGATAACCGTTTCAATCATCGAATACTCGTCAAGGCTCTTTCCGGCAACAGCAAAGCCGGTTGCAGTCGGCGGGTGCGCATGGACGACGGCGCGCACGTCCTCCCGCTCCTTATAGCACCGCAAGTGCATTTTCATCTCGCTTGACGGCTTATAGCCCTCCGCGCCCTCAAGAATATTCAGCTTTTCATCAACAACGAGCAGCTTTTCGGGCGTTATGAAGCTCTTGCTGATTCCTGTCGGAGTGCAGATGATAATACCGTCCGCAATCTTAACGGAAACGTTTCCGTCGTTTGCGGCAACCCAGCCTTGCTGCCACATTTTATGGCAGACGTCGCAGATTTCTGCGCGCAAATTTTCGTAGCTCATGTTTTTCTCCTTTATGGGATGTGTTCTATGGCTATATGGTAGCACGATTTACAGAGCCAATCAAGAAAATACTTGCGCGCAAACGCTGCATTTTGCGCTTTGCCGCGCGCCTTTTTACTTGACATTTCGCCTCCTGCGCGGGATAATAGGCACGGATTCCCGCCTTACGAAGGAAGCCGCGCTAACGCCGCTTCTTAAAATTCAGGCAGGGAGAAAGGAGTGGACCGTCGTGGACGGTGACCCGTACAGTACCCAGATAACCAACAACAAAAAATGCTGCGGGACGCGGCTTACGGCAGGTACGCTCTGACAACAGGCGTTATTACCTGTCTTTCCGCTCCTGTGGCGGAAAGGCGGGTTTTTTCATATGAAGAACATCTTTTGCACGGTCGGAGACCGCTTGGTTGAGCTGACAGAGCCGCAGAAAGGCTGCTGGGTTCATCTTACAAGCCCTACGGCGGAGGAAATCAAATCTGTCGCGGACGAATACGGAGTAATGCCTGACTACCTTCAGGCGGCGCTGGACGAGGAGGAAAGCGCGCGCATTGAAAACGACGAGGGGCAGACGCTCATAATCGTCGATATTCCGTTCGTAGAGGCGGAGCAGGGCGCTTATGTATACTCAACCCTGCCGCTCGGCATAATCCTTACCGAGGACTATATCGTAACCATTGCGACGCGCGACACGGCAATCATTGACGATTTCACGCAGGAGAGGGTCAAATCCTTCTCAACGCAGAAGCGCACGCGCTTCATTCTGCAGCTTCTTTACCGCAACGCAAGCCGGTTCCTCAACTACCTCAAGCAGATTGACAAGGCCTCCAGCCACGTTCAGGACCAGCTGAACAGGAGCATGAAGAACCGCGAGCTGATTCAGATGATGAAGCTCGAAAAATCCCTCGTTTTCTTCTCAACCAGCCTTAAAGGAAACGAAATGGTGCTTGAAAAAATGATGCGCCTTCCGACTGTCAAAAAATACCCCGATGACGAGGATTTGCTTGAGGACGTAATCATCGAAAACAAGCAGGCAATCGAAATGTGCGCAATCTACCGCGATATTATGTCCGGAACGATGGACGCGTTCGCCTCCATCATATCCAACAACCTGAACATCGTGATGAAAATTCTGACAAGCCTTACCGTCGTTCTCGCCGTTCCGACCTTCTTTGCCTCCCTCTGGGGAATGAACGTCGGCGGAATTCCCTTTGAAAGCAGCCCAATCGGCTTCTGGGCAGTTACGGGAATATCCATCATAGCGGCGCTCGCCGCCTTCCTGATAATGTGGAAGCGCAAAATGTTCTGACAATGCACAAAGCACAAAGCAAAGCTCCCCCGCTCATATCCGCGAGCGAGGGAGCTTTTTTATGCCGATTTATATCCTGCCGCCGGTCAGCCTTTTGTAAGCCTCTGCCTTACCGCCTCGTAGAAAACGGTCGTTGCGGCGCAGGAGATATTGAAGGAGCTTGCGGAGGAGGTTTCAGCCATCGGGATTGTGGCAAGCGCGTCCGCCATTTCCCTGTACTGCCTGGAAAGCCCCATCGTTTCATTGCCAATCAGTATGAGCGTGGGGCGGGTGAAGTCAAGCTCAAAGATTGCGGTCTGCTTATGCGAGGTAGTCCCGACAACCTGAAAGCCCGCGTACTTTTCGCGCAGGGAGGAAACAAAGGCGTCAATCTGCGCGCCCTCGCCCATGCGGATTACGGGCAGGTTGAAGAACGAGCCCATCGAAGCGGTTACAACGGCAGGGTCATACAAATCGACCGCGTGCCCCGTCATGATAAGCCCGTCCATTCCGAAGGAATCAATTGAGCGGATGAGCGTTCCGAGATTGCCGTGATTGGAGGCTCTGTCCACAAGCGCGAGAAGCGGAACGGGCGAAAGCCTCAGCTGAGAGGGGTCGTCGGGGCGCATTGCGATTATTGCGAGCAGCTCCGACGTATCGCCCTTTCCCGAAAGCTCCGCCATCAGCGCGGGCGAAAGCTCATAGAGCGTATCCGCCAAAGACGCGTTAAGCAGCTCCTTTGCCCAATCGGAAAGCGGCGCGCCGGACGCGCAGAGAAACGCGGAAAAGCGCCATCCGTTTTCGCGCGCGGTGTTGATATTTCTTACGCCCTCAACGAAAAATTCGCCGTAGCGCCCGCGCTTTACCCGATTTGTCTTTAGCACCTCAAAGCGCTGATATTCCGCGTTTTTTGAAAAAATCCTGATTGTTTTCATATGCTTCTCCTATGGCGGATTCACGCCGAGACCCGCAAAATAAGGCTGCAAGCCCATTTTTGCGAAAACTCCGCGCCAAAGAAAGCTTCGGCGCGGAATAATGAAACGTATATCAGCTGGGAAGAACGATTCCGGCTTCCTTTGCGCACTCCTCAAGCTTGTTGAGCGCGTCCGCAATCTGCTCCGGCTTATGGTCGCTCGTTACGCAGAAGCGCAGGCGGGACTTGCCGCGCGGAACGGCAGGAGGAACGGCGGGAGGAACAAAAACTCCCTTATGCCTCATCATATTGCTCAGAAGGAATGCGTCCTCATCCTTGCCGACAAGCACAGGCACAATCGCCGTCTGCCCCGCAAGGCAGGTGTTGAAGCCGTGCTTGCGCGCCTCCTCCATGAATACGCTTATGTTGCGGCGCATATTCTCCATAACGCTCGGGTCTTCCTTGAGCAGCTGGATTGCGCGAAGGGACGCGGCAGCCATGGCAGGAGGAATTCCGACGGAGAAAACAAAGCCCGGAATGCTGTAACGCATATACTCTATGAGCGAGCGCTTGCCCGCTACATAGCCGCCGCAAGTGCCCAAGCCCTTGGAGAGCGTGCCCATCTTGATGTCGACATCATCGCTTGCCAGATGGAAGTATTCGTCAACGCCGCCGCCGTTCTGACCGATAACGCAGGCGGAATGCGCCTCGTCAACCATAAGGAAGCAGCCGTACTTTTTCTTGAGCGCAACGAAGGCGGGAACGTTGGCAATATCTCCGTCCATGCTGTACGCGCCCTCGATGACGATAAGCACCTTTGCAAAATTCTTGCGCTGGCTCTTTAGAATAATCTCAAGCGCGTCGGGGTCGTCATGCGGGAAGGGGCGGGAAACGGCGGAAGAAAGACGGCAGCCCTCGGCAATGGAGTTATGGGCAATCGCGTCGTAAACGATAAGGTCGCCCTTGCCGCAGAAATTGCCGACGACGGTTACGTTCGTGGCGTGTCCGGCGTTGAGAACAAGAGCGTCCTCGGCGTGCTTCCACTCGGCAATCGCCTTTTCCAGCTCCTCGTGAACCTTCTTTTCGCCTGCCAGAAGGCGCGAGCCGCTTGCGGAGGTTCCGTATTTATCTATCGCAGCCTTAGCCGCCTCGGAAACCTCCCTGCGCCCCGACATTCCGACATAGTTATAGCTGCCGAAATTGACTACGCGCTCGCCTGCCATTACGCTTGTATCGGTAAGCGGCGACTCATGGCACACAAAATACGGATTCTCGCTGCCCTCAGCCATCATCTTCTCATAGCGCTTTTCAAACGCCTTGTACTCCGGCGTATCCTCAAAGCGGGAAATCTGCTCGACCGGCTCCGCTTTTTCCTTTTCGTACTTGACCTGCGGCTCCGCCTCGGCAGCATAAAGCTTTTTATAAATCAGCTCGGCAAGCCCGTTTACGGTGGTGCAGTCGCCGTACTCCTCGGGAGGAATTGTTACGCCAAGCTCCTCCTCAATCTTGAGCGACATCGAAAGCACCTGCAGGCTGTCCCCGCCAAGCTCGTCGATAAAATGCGCGTCGTCGCGGATTGTTCCCGACTTTACGGAAAGCGCGTCGGCATAGATTTGGCGAACCTTTTCGCGGAGCTGCGCCAGCTTATCATCCTTGCTCGGCTCCTTCGGCTTTGAATTCGTGCCGAAGAAATGGAAGGAATGCCACTTGCGCCCCGCCTTATCCGTATGCTCGCTCAAATCGCGGTACATTCCGTCGCCGCGCTCAATGCGCTTGCGAAGTTCAACGCGCTTGACCTTGATTCCGTTAACAAGCGGCAGAGGCTCGTTTGTAACGACAATTCTCGAAAGGCGCTTCAAAACCGGCAGGGTTTTATTGATTTTGGATATTTCGTCCGTCAGCTCGCTGAGCGCTTCCTCGTCCGAAAAATGCGTTCCGACGTTTATGACAAGCGCTATATCCTCATATTTGCCCTTGTTTTTCGGAAGCCCCAGAACGCAAAGCTGCTCCGCGCCTTTAAGACCGGAGAACGCGTCCTCGATTTCATCGGGGTACACGTTTTCGCCGGATTCGTTGATGATTACATCCTTGATGCGTCCCTCGACGAACATACGCATTCCGTCGCCGAGACGGACAACGTCACCCGTATGGAAATAGCCGCCTTCGTCAAGCTGCAGAGGAAGAAGCTCGCCGCCGACCATGCGCCCCGTGTGCATGGTAGCCGCTTTGACAATCATCTCGCCGCGGCTTGCGTCGTCGCCGTCCGGAAGCACCTTGTACTCCGTATTGGTAAGCGGTCTGCCGACAGAGCCGGAAAGACGGGTTTTCAAATCCATGGACATTTCAACGGAGGAAACGGCTGTTTCCGTCATTCCGAAGCCCATAACCGTATAATAGCCGAGCGCGGAAAGCATGCGCATATGCTCGACGGGCGTATGGCTTCCGCCGAGAATAATCACGTTGACGTCAGGCCCGAGAAGCGCGGGGAGCACCTTTGCGAACATTTTCTTCGCGGAGGCGATTCCGCTTTCGGCGTCGCGCTGCTGCCTTATGAGGGATATGCGCATACGCGATTCCATAACGGCGCGCTCATGTACGCGCAGGCGGCGCAGCTTTTTATGAACGCCGTTGGAAAGGTTGTTTGCAAGCACGGGAACGGCAATCAAGATATTCAGCTTGTACTTGTTGGAAAACTTAACCACCGTCTGCGGCGAGCGGTCGGGGATATAGATAGTCGTGTATCCGCAGAAAGTACACCACAAGCCGACGACGACAAAGCCGAGAACATGATGGAAGGGCAGGAACGCCATCGTGTGGTAGTTCTTATCGTCGATAATCCGCTTGTTTTCCTTATAAATCAGCTCGCTGGTAAGGCACTGGGCGCAGATTGCCTTCTGGTCATAAACGAAAATACGGCTGGTTTCCGTAGTTCCGCTCGTGCAAAGGGCAACCGCGTCGCCGAACACGGGGGTAAAGGACTCGCCTGCGGGCTTTGACGCGCGCACATCAGAAAGCGTTACAGCCTTGATGGTCGCCGGCAGCTTGCGCGCCCTGCTCGCCACAATGCCGGTCGCGCCCGCCTGCTCCATCATATAGGTGGTCATTTCGTCGCTCAGGGAGAAATCCAGGAGAAGGGCGCGATGACCGGACATTATAACGCCCCAGAAAAGATAAAGCCAGTCGGGGCAGGTGTCTGCCGATATTGCGATGAAGGAATTGACGGGGCTGCCCTTGAACGCGTCCGTGAAAAACGCGGCGTATCTGCGCGCCTGACGCGCCATTTCGGCATAGGTTACGTCAATCTCCTCGCCCTTTTCCTCGTGTATGGAGAAGATAGTATCATCATAAGATTCCAATATAGAAAACAGCTGTTTGAAAGTGCCGTCTTTTCGGAGCTTCTCGCATTTTTCGGGTATGTTCCCCTGCAAAATCAAAGCCATCTCTCCTTTGAAGCGCCCGCACAGGCGCGATTCGACTTATTATACTCGATAGCTCATATTTGTGCAAGCGCGCCGCAAAATGCGGGGATCGCAAAACGCGTAAGGCGGGAGCAAACGCACGGTGTGTGTATAACGCAATACAAGTTTTCGTGATTTTCGGAATTGTTCACACTTCTTCCTTTTTTAGCGGCTTCAAGTGTGGTATACTGTCATTGCGGCATTCGCGTTGCGTTTGCCTTAACGTCATCTTTTATACGCGAAAGGAGCGTGGCGTGTTGCTTTACGACAGCATTATGACCACAGAATTTGAGCAGGCTCTGGGCAGACTATCAATGCCTGTATTTATACTGGACAGGAACGGAATGTGCCTTTATCCGACGGGCGGCGGGCAGTTCGTGCTTCCCGATATGCCCCTTGGGACGGCAAAGCCCGTGCCGATGTACGGAAACGTGTTCCTGCCGCTTTCCGCCGACGCGAACGTAATCCTGATGGCTCAGCAGGCGGACGGAACGGCGGGCGACGTGCTTCTGATGGTTGACAGCATGATGACAAACATCCTCTCCTCCACCTCCCCAATCCTTGACGAAACGGGCGTTTACCGCCGCGCAATCAAGGAGGAGGTTTCCGGAGCTGATTTGGAGCTGCTGGCGCAGGAGCATCATATTGATTTGGAAATGCAGCGCTGCGTTATCCTCTTTCAGGCGACTCAGCCGCGCGCGGAATCGACGATAACCGTGCTTTCAAACCTCGTTCCCTGCGCGGACGGCGATACGCTTGTGGAGCTTGACAGGCATACCGTTGTGCTGCTCAAGGATATGACGCAGATGGACGAGCCGGATGATTTGGAGGAATATACGGGCGCGGTTGTCGAAACCGTGCTGACGGAGGCGGGGCTTTCCCTTACCGTCGGAATCGGCGAAACGCGCCAGACGCTTTCGGCTCTCGGCGAAAGCTACCGCGAGGCGCAGAGGGCGATTGACGTCGGCAAGGTTTTCAGACCCGACGAGCATATCTTCATTTTCCGCAAGCTTATGCTTGAGCGCCTGCTGATGGAAATTCCGCAGGACACTGCTCAGCACTATCACGCGCTTCTGTTCAACCGCAAAACCGCGCGGCTGATTAATGAGGAAATGCTTTTCACAATCGAAATGTTCTTCCGCAAGGACTTGAATCTCTCCGATACGGCGCGGCAGCTCTACATTCACCGCAATACGCTCGTTTACAGGCTTGACAAGGTTCAGCGCCTGATTGGGCTTGACTTGCGCAAGTTTGAGGACGCGGTAACTTTCAAGATTCTTTACGAGCTTAAAAAGTGCATTACGGACAGGCAAAGTACTGTAAGATAAGCGGAGGCTGCGCTGATGAAAAAACTCTTGGCAATCATTCTTGTTTTTGCAATGCTCCTTCCTGCCGCCGCGCTTGCGGAGGGAGAAACCGTAACGATTTCAAAGGAGCAGTACGACGAATACCAGAAGTATAACGACCTTGAAACGATGTACCAGTACATCAAAAACTACTACTATATAGAGCCTGACATGGACGCGATGCTCGAAATGGCAAAGGTGGGGCTGCTCGCGGGGCTTGAGGATATTTACAGCTTCTACTACACGCCCGAGGATTTCACGAAAATGTGGGAGGACGACGAGGGCGATTATGTAGGCGTAGGGCTTATGCTTCTGGGCGACCCGAGAAACTCGCTTGTGCTTATAACGCGCGCCTTCAAGGACGGGCCCGCCGAAGAAGCGGGAATCAAGCGCGGAGACTATCTCTTGAAGGTTGACGACCTTGACGTGAACTATTCAACGCTCAATCAGGCGGTCAAAATAATGCGCGGAACAGTCGGCGAGCCGGTAACGCTTACCGTGCTGCGCGAGGACGAAACGCTTGAGTTCACGATGAACCGCGCGGACGTGAGCCAGAACCTTGTTGACGAGAGAATGATGGACGGCGACATCGGCTACATCGCCTTCTATTCCTTCGATAAGGACAGCGACAAGGAGCTTACCGATTCGATAAACTCGATGATAAATAAGGGCGCAAAGGGCATCGTGATTGATTTGCGCGACAACGGCGGCGGATGGGTAAGCGACGCCGTGAGCATAGCAGACCTGTTCCTTGACGAAGCGGTTGTATGCACGGCAATCAACAGGGGCGAAACCGTTGAGGTGCTGAAAACCCAAAACGGCAAGCTTGATATTCCGCTTGTCCTGCTTGTCAACGAGCTTTCAGCCTCAAGCTCCGAAATTCTGTCCGGCTGCCTGCGCGACAATAACGCCGCAACGCTTGTCGGCACTCGCACCTTCGGCAAGGGCGTAATGCAGGCTGTGCTGTATGTCGGCACGGAGGGCGCGGGCTTCCAGTTCACAATGGAGGAATATCTTACGCCAAACGGCGACAAGGTTCACGAAATCGGAATCCTGCCGGACGTTATCTGCGAATACACTGACGAGCATAAGAAGATTGTATACGAGTTTGCGGACGAAAACGACCCGCAGGTGAAATGTGCGCTCGAAACAATGCGCCAAATTCTTGACGGAACCTTCGTAAAGCCCGACAACAGCGAGTACATCGCGCGCGAGGAAGCGGCGAAGGCGCTTGCGGAGGGCGAAACCGAAGCGCCCGCGGAAACCGCGGCTCCCGAAACGACCGAGGAGCCTAAGGACGGCGCAAAGCTTGTTTCTCCGGATGGCGCGGCAAAGGCGGTTACGCTTTTCCCGCTTGCCTGACATAAACCGAATCAGGACAATAAATATCGCGCCGATGATTTGCTTTCATCGGCGCGATTCTTTTCGCAGAGTATGCAGCGTATAATTTCGGCTCAAAAATGCCGGCGTTATTTCAGCGGTTCTCGCCGCGGGTTTCGGCATAGCGCGCCTCCGGCTTTGCGCCGCAAGCGTCCATTTCCCTTGCCGGCGCGTCAAGCCTTCCGTTTTCGCGCCCGCGATGCCCTTCTGGGTGTACGCCTCCATGCCCGTGCGAGCGGCGGATAAGGCAGAAGTGAATTATATTGGTAACAGCGCCGAGGGCTATCATGATAAGCGGAATCAGCTTAAGGAACTGCCATAGATTCAGCTGCAGCGGGTCGGTCATTCCGCTTGCGTAAACCATGAGCGCGGCGGACGCGGGCAGAAGTGCAAACGACGCGGCAGGGCGATTGCGGAGCGAGAGGCAGAACACACCGAGCATGAAGCAGCAGGCAAGGAAAAGCAGCGTTTCAAGCACGTCGTACACTCCGCTGTCAACATAGGTAAGCGCGCGGGAAAGGGGAATGCTTTCGCCGATAACGATATTGTAAAGCGTTTTCGTGAACGGGATTATGCTTTCCATCCTGACGCCCAGCTCATAGCCCGACCATGCGAGCAGCAAAACGGAGCCTGTCATAAAAAAGCTGCGCCCTTTTGCCCTGAAAGACAGGCGTTCTTCCCTGCGCCGTCTCGCAATTTCCCTTTTATCTTTATCCATAAGCCCTCCGATAATCATCATATGACTTAGGCTTTATTATAGTTTTACGCGCGATTTATGTCAAATAACCGCGAAACAAAGCCCGCCGCGCTGATATAAACCGCCGCGCGGCATATGCTTGCTTGACATAAGCGGGTTATTGATTAAAATTAAGATATATATCCGCGCGCGGCTTTGAAAAGCCGAAGGAGGATTCCATGACAGAGGCAGAATGGCAGAAAACGCTTGGCGATACAAACACATTCAAGCTTGGGACGATTGACGCGCACAGCGACCATCCGTATTTCCGGCGGCAGAGCGAGGCAATCAACGGAATAAGCAGCTACCGCCTGTCCCTTAACGGGAAATGGCGCTTTCGCTATTCGGAAAACGCCGAAAAGCGCCCGAAGGATTTTTATCTCGAGGGCTATGACGACAGCGGCTTTGACGAAATCGAAGTGCCGGGGCATATAGAAACGCAGGGCTATTACCGCCCGCAGTACGCGAATTATCAGTACCCTTGGGACGGCGTTGACAAATGCGAGCCGCCCTTTACCCCGCGCCGCTTTAATCCCGTAGGCAGCTACGTGCGCGAATTTGAAACCGAAAAAAACGAGTTTGAAAGATACATCCTTTCATTTCAGGGCGCTTCAACCGCGCTTTTCGTGTACCTGAACGGCGAGTTTGTAGGCTATCATGAGGACAGCTGCACCCCCGCTGAGTTTGACGTTACCCCGCTTATCCGCAGCGGAAAAAACCGCGTTGCCTGCGAGGTAGTCCGCTATTCAAGCGCGTCTTGGCTTGAGGACCAAGACTTTTTCCGCTTTACGGGGCTTTACCGCGACGTGTGCCTTTATATACGCCCGAGCCGCCATATAACGGATATAGCAATCGGCACGGAAATTATCAAAAGCGGCGCCGAGGCGGAGATTACGGCAAAGCTTGCGATGAGCCTTACGCGCCCGGGCGGGCTTGTATCGGCAAGCCTTTTCGACGTTGACGGAACGCTGATTGACACGCAGGAGCTTGAGCCGGCGCAGCGCCTTTCCTTTTCCTTTAACGTAAAGCATCCGCGTCTGTGGTCAGCCGAGCGCCCCAAGCTGTACAGCCTGAGCTTTACAATCCATCAGGGCAACGGCGACGTTCTGGAATACGTTCCGCAGCTTGTCGGAATACGAGAAATCAGAATCGAGGACGGAATACTCAAAATAAACGGCAAGCGCCTTGTATTCCACGGCGTAAACCGCCACGAATGGAGCGCGACGGGCGGCAGGGCGGTTACGCGCGAGGAAATGATAACCGATTTGAAAATTATGAAATGCGCGAACATCAACGCAGTCCGCACCTGCCATTACCCGAACGCGAGCGAGTTTTACACGCTCTGCGATAAATTCGGGCTGTACGTTATCGACGAATGCAATCTGGAAACGCATGGCACATGGGCGCCGCAGAAGGGGCTGCCGGAGCGCGCAATTCCCGGCGACCATGACGAGTGGCGCGCGCCCGTGCTTGCAAGAGCCGAGGCGATGGTAAAGCGGGACAGGAATCACCCTTGCGTAGTCGTGTACAGCTGCGGTAACGAGTCCTACGGCGGCAGCGTAATACACGATATGTCAAAGAAGATTCGCTCGCTCGACTCCTCGCGCCCCGTGCATTACGAGGGCATAGCGAACGATTCAAGATATGAAGATACCTCCGATTTGCACAGCCGTATGTACGAAAAGGCGGCGCAGATTGAAGAATACCTTTCGCAGAAGCGCGAAAAGCCGTATATGCTCTGCGAATATTCACACGCGATGGGCAACAGCTGCGGCGGCTTGTTCAAGTATCTTGAGCTTGAAAAATACGAGCAGTATCAGGGCGGCTTCATATGGGATTTCATCGACCAGGCAATCAAATCCTCCCGCTTCGGCAAGCCCGCGCTCCTGTACGGCGGCGATTTTGACGACCGCCCGAACGACGGCAATTTTTCCGGCGACGGGCTTATATTCGCGGACAGAACGCCCAGCCCCAAGCTGCAAGAGGTCAAGGCGCTTTACTCGCCCGTGAAAATTTCGGTTTCAAAAAACAGCGTTACCGTCAAAAACGAGCGGCTTTTTGCCGATACGAGCGATTACGCGCTCAAGGTGAGCCTTGTAAGAAACGGCAGCGAGGAAATTTACTCCGCGCGCTTTGACGCGGCGGTTGAGGCGGGCGAAACAGAAACGATTCCCCTCAAGCTGCCCGAAACAAGCAAGGCGGGCGTATACACAATCAACTGCTCGATGGTGCATAAAAAGGATACAATTTACTGCAAGCGGGGCTACGAGCAGTTCTTCGGGCAGTATGTATACGAGATTGCGGAAAAGAAAAAGCGCCCCGAAAAGCCGGACTACGAAATAATCGAGGGCGATTACAACGTCGGCGCGAGAAAGGGCGGCGCATTCTGCCTTTTTTCCCGCTACAACGGGCTTGTAAGCCTTACGGCAGGCGGAAAAGAGCTGATTCAGGACGCGCCGAAGCCGACACTGTACAGCGCGTCAACCGATAACGACAGGGGCGCAGGCTACCTGTTTGAGCAGGCGGGAGTGCTTGCCGCCGAAATCGGAATGCGCATATCCGCCTACGATTACAGCGTAAAGGACGGCTTGCTTACCGTTAACTACACCTATGAAACGCCCGCGCCGCTAAAAGCAAAGATTCGCCTGAGCTATACGGTGCTTAGCCCGGGCAGGCTCTTGGTTCGCTCTGTTTTCCCCGGCAAGAAGGGCTTTAAGCGCCTGCCGCAGTTCGGCGTAGCGATGCGCCTCTGCCCGCAGTACCAGAGCCTTGAGTTTTTCGCAAACGGCGAAGATGAATGCGTGTGCGACAGGGAAAAGGGTTCGCGGCTTATGCGCTTCTCCTTATCCTTAAAGGATAACCTGACGCCGTACCTGAAGCCGCAGGACTGCGGAAGCAGGACGGGAGTTTACGAGTTTAGGGCTTCCGCGCAGAAGCAAGCTGGAATGAAGATTGAGCGCGTATCGCAGCCGCTCACGGTTTCCGCCCTGCCGGTATCGCCCCTCGAGCTTGAAAGCGCGAAGCACATATGGCAGCTTCCGCAGGGCGGCGGCGCTTACCTGTCCGTCCTAAGCGCAAAAAAGGGCGTAGGCGGGGACGATTCATGGGGCGCGCCTGTTCATCCGGAGTTCTGGCCAAACGGCGAGGAAAAGCAGATTTGCGAGTTTTACATGAGCGCGTTCAGCGCCGAGTGAAGGAGATAGCTATGGATTGGATGGAAACAGCGGTGCATACCACAACGGAGGCAGCCGACCTGATAAGCGAAATATACCTGCAATGCGGCGCGAAGGGCACGGCGATTGAGGACAGGAACGACGTTCCGCACGGCGACAGCCGCAAGGAAGGCTTTTGGGAAATCGTTGACCCGAACCTTACCGCGTCAATGAGCGAGGACGTGCTTGTAAAGGGCTGGTTCTCGCTTGAGCAGAACGCGCAGGAGTGCGTACATATGCTGTCCGAGCGCCTGAAGGCGCTTCCCAAAACCGCCGAAGGGATGGATTTGGGAAGCCTTGAAATCGAAACGAAAAGCGTCAAGGAGCAGAACTGGGCGGAAAGCTGGAAGCGCTTCTACAAGCCCTTCCGCGCGGGCGAGCATATCGTGGTAAAGCCCTCTTGGGAAAGCTACGAAAAAAAAGACGGGGACATGATTCTCGAAATCGACCCCGGAATGGCGTTCGGCTCAGGCACGCACGAAACCACCTTCATGTGCATTACGCTCATTGAAAAATACATGAAAAAGGGTATGCGCGTTATTGACATCGGCACGGGCAGCGGAATTCTCGCAATGGCGGCGGCAATGTGCGGCGCGGGCGAAGTGCTTGCAATCGACCTTGACCCTATGGCTGTCAAGGTTGCCGCCGAAAACGTCGAAAAAAGCGGTCTTTCGGAAAAAATCAGGGTCCAGCAGGGCGATTTGCTTGAAAAGGTGAACGAAACCTGCGATATAGCGGTGGCAAACATCATTGCGGACGTAATCTGCGCGCTTTCCGCGCCGGTAAAGAGCCATATCGCCGAAGGCGGGCTTTTCATCTGCTCCGGAATCATCAGGGAGCGCGAGGACGACGTGCTTTCCGCGCTTGCAGCCGCCGGTTACACAATCGTCGAAATCATGCGCAAGGGCGAGTGGATTGCCGTTTGCGCCGGAAGGTAAGCGGATGCATAGATTTTTTGCTGACGAAACGGAAAATCCCCAAACATTCACGCTCGGCAGGGATGAAAGCCGCCATGCCGCGCGGGTTCTGAGGCTTGCCGAAGGCGATGAAATCGAAGCGCTTTCGGGCGGAAGGATATTCACGGCGGAGCTGACGCTCGTTGACGAAAAGCGCTGCGAGTTAAGGCTCATTTCGGAAACGGGAAGCAGGGAAGCGAAAACGCGCGTAACGCTGTTTCAGGGGCTGCCCAAGGCTGAAAAGATGGAGCTGATACTGCAAAAGGCGACGGAAATCGGCGCGGCGGCAGTCGTTCCGCTCAAGCTGAGCCGCTGCGTTGCGCGGCAGGACGCGGGCGAAAGCTCCAAAAAGCGGGCGCGCTACGAGAAGATAATACGCGAGGCGCAGAAGCAGTGCGGGCGCGGAGTCTGCCCCGATTTGTACGACGCGATGACCCCCTCCGAGGCTGAGAACCTGCTTACCTCGCGCGCGCTCCTGCTCATGCTGTGGGAGGAAGCGCCGACGGGCTACGGAATCCCGCAGGCGCTTGCGGAAAACCCCGACGCGGGCGACATAGGCATAATCATAGGCCACGAAGGCGGAATAACGCAGGGCGAGGCGGAGCAGCTAATCCGCATAGGCGCAAAGCCGGTTTCGCTCGGCGCAAGAATACTGAGAACGGAAACGGCAGGGCTTGCCGCGCTTTCCGCAATCCTTGCCCTGAAGGGCGATTTAGAATAACCGGAGGGTGATATATTGCCGACAATCGCTGCTCATACCCTCGGCTGCCGCGTAAACCAGTACGACACTGAGGCAATGCTTGAGCTATTTCTGAAAAACGGATATACCGCCGTGCCGATAACGGAAAAGGCGGACGTTTACCTTATAAACACCTGCACCGTAACGGGAACGGGCGACAAAAAAAGCCTCCAGCTCACCCGCCGCGTTCACAGGCAGAACCCGCAGGCGGACATAATCCTGTGCGGCTGCCTTGCGCAGCGCGAGGGCGAAAATCTGCTCAAGGAGGCGGGCGTAACGCTCGTTATCGGAACGCAGAGGCGCGCAGAGGTTATCGAGCTTTACAAAAAGGCAAAGGGCGCAAAGCTTTCGGCAGTCGAGCCTCTCGACGGAGCGGTATACGAGGAAATGACAATCGAGCGCCAGCAGGGTCATACGCGCGCCGTACTGAAAATTCAGGAGGGCTGCGACAACCATTGCGCCTACTGCATTATTCCCTCCGTTCGCGGCGGCGTCCGCTCGCGGAAGTCAGGCGAAATCTTCGAGGAAGCGCAAAGGCTTGCGGACGCGGGCTATCAGGAGCTTGTGCTTACGGGAATCCACCTGAGCAGCTACGGCAGGGATTTCAAGGACGGAACGACGCTGCTTGACGCGATAAAGGCGGCGGCAAAGCCGGAAAGAATCAAGCGCGTTCGCCTCGGCTCGCTTGAGCCGACGCTGATAACGGAATCCTTCGCGGCGGAGCTGGCAAAGATAAGCAAGCTCTGCCCGCAGTACCACCTGGCGCTCCAGTCCGGCAGCGATTCGGTTCTGGCGCGTATGCAGCGCAGGTACAACACCGCGCAGTATCTCCGCTCGGTCGAGCTTCTGCGCGCGGTTTATCCGGACGCGGCGCTGACGACGGACGTTCTTACCGGCTTCCCCGCCGAAACCGAGGAGGAATTTGCGGAAACCTGCGAGTTCGTCAAGCGCATAGGCTTCATGAAGCTGCACGTATTCCCCTTCTCCTCCCGCAAGGGAACGAAGGCTGCGGGCATGGCAGGCGCGCTTTCCAAGGAGGAAAAGGAGCGCCGCGCGAGGATTCTGATTAAAATCGGCGAGGAGCTTTCGGAAAAATACAAAGCGGGAATGGTCGGTAAAACGCGCCCCGTGCTTTTTGAAAGAAGCGAGGGAAGCATGATGACGGGCTACACTCCCGAATACATCGAGGTTACGGCGCCGCTTTGCGCTGGCGCAATCCATGAAATAGTCGATATTGAATTAACGCGCGAAAACCAGAGTATTTCCGGCGAAGCGTGATTTAGGAGGGGCATTATGGACAGCTGCATTTTTTGTAAAATTATTTCCGGCGAAATTCCATCCACGAAGGTTTACGAGGACGAATACGCCTATGCGTTCAAGGATTTGAACCCGCAGGCGCCCGTTCATGTCTTGGTTGTTCCCAAGCGCCATGTGAAGAACCTGACGGAGGCAAGCAAGCTGAGCGACAACGAAAGCGCAGGCTTCCTCCGCGCGGTTGAAAACACGGCGCGCCTGCTCGGGCTTGACGAGGGCGGCTACCGCGTTATCATGAACGCGGGCGAAAACGGCGCGCAGACGGTAATGCACCTTCACGCGCATATTCTAGGCGGCGCAAAGCTTTCGGAAAAGATGGCGTGACTGCGCTTTAGGCGCACTAAAGCGTGTAAGCTCAATGCCGAAAAGCTTATAATTACATAAGCAAACGGAAAAGCCCCGACGGCGGCTCAATCGCTGCTTCGGGGATTTTTTGCGCGGAATTATGTGATTATATGGCATTGGGGCAGCCGATTTGCATTTATGAAGGCTATTGATGTATAATTGCGTTGTTTGGAGCTGATATAGTGGAACACATCAATTCACATCCTATATTTGTATACGGTTCGCTTATGCGCGGACGCACGGCGGAGCATTATCTTCACGGCTCGCGCTTTATAGGCAGATACGTTCTGTGCGGCTATGCGATGTACGACCTTGGCGATTATCCGGGTATTGTGCCGCAGGACGGCGGAACTGTGCTGGGCGAAATATTTGAGGTCAGCGGCAGCGCAATAGAGTTAATGGACGAATACGAGGACGAGGGCGAGCATTACATACGCAGAGAAATAACGGCGCAAAACGAAAGCGGAGCGCGCAAGGCAGAGGCATACATATATATCCTGCCGCTTGACGGGCGCGAGCATATGCCGCTTTCCGCTCAGCCTTGGGGCGGCGAGGACGCGCTTTTCGCTCTGGGCGACGGTGAACGCATCGCCCACTGGCTATCCGAAAAGGATATGATTGATTCCGAAACCCGCTGAAAGCGCATATTAGGCACTAACCGATTATCAGGCAACCGAATATTCAGTTTTCATTCAAGAAAAACAGAAGAATAAACAGGAGATGACTCAAATGGTATCGCTGCTTCTCTCGCTCGCCGTGCTGCTCATCGGCTACGCTCTGTACGGAAGGCTTACCGAAAAGGTATTCTCCCCCGACGACAGACAGACTCCGGCGGTTGCCATTAACGACGGCGTCGACTGCACGCCGCTAAAAACATGGAAGGCGTTCCTGATTCAGCTGCTCAACATTGCAGGAACAGGGCCTATCTTCGGCGCGCTGATGGGCGCTGTTTTCGGCCCGATTGTATTTTTATGGATAGTGTTCGGCTCAATCCTCGGCGGCGCGGTTCACGATTATATGACGGGCATGATTTCGAGCCGCCACGGCGGCTGCTCGGCGGCGGAGCTGTCGGGAATTTACTTGGGGAAATACGCAAAATGGCTTATGCGCGTGTTTTCGCTGGTGCTTCTGCTGCTTGTCGGCGCGGTATTCGTAACAAGCCCTGCGGCGCTGCTTGCGCGCCTTACCCCGCAGGTTCTCGATACTAATTTCTGGGTTATCGCAATCCTTGCCTACTATATGGTGGCAACGCTTCTGCCGATTGATAAGTTTATCGGCAAAATTTACCCCGTGTTCGGCATAATTCTCATCGTGATGGCTGTCGGAATTATCGGCGGAATCGCCTTCAACCCGAATTACACGCTTCAGGAGATTACGCTCCAAAATATGCATCCCGACGGGCTTCCCGCATGGCCGTTCATGTTCGTAACCGTCGCCTGCGGAGCGATTTCGGGCTTCCACGCAACGCAGTCGCCGATGATGGCAAAGTGCATAAAAAACGAGAAAAAGGGCAGGAGCGTTTTTTACGGCGCAATGATTTCCGAATCCATAATCGCGCTGATATGGGCGGCGGCGGGCGTAGCGTTTTACGGCGCGGAGAGCGAGCTTGCGGCGGCGATTGCCGCGTCGGGTCAGTCCTCCGTTGTATATGACATTTCAAAGGGTCTGCTCGGTACTTTCGGCGGAGTTTTAGCGGTAATCGGCGTCGTAATATGCCCGATAACCTCCGGCGACACCGCCTTCCGCAGCGCTCGCCTCATAATTTCCGAATGGACGGGGCTTGAGCAAAAGAGCCTCCGCAAGCGGCTTTACATTACCGTTCCGCTCCTTCTGGCGGGCGCGCTCCTGACCCAGCTGGACTTCAACGCGCTCTGGCGCTACTTCTCTTGGAGCAATCAGACGCTTGCGATGATAGCCCTCTGGATTGCCACCGCCTACCTTATAAAGGAGGGCAAATACCGCCTCGGCTCGCTCCTTACAGCCCTGCCCGCCGCTTTTATGACGGCAGTCAGCATTACCTACATCCTTATGGCAGGAGAGGGCTTCTCGCTCTCCGCCGCAATCGGCTACCCCGTCGGCGCCGCCTGCGCCGCTCTCTCCTTCGCCGCCTACGCATACCTCGCAGTAAAGCAAAACAGCAAGCGCCGCCTCAAGGCAAGCGCGTGATATAAAGATACATACATTAACCCCCCGCGAGTGCATGAAAAACACGCGCGGGGGTTATTGTATGCTTCTGCTAGGTTTATTTGCTTTGCCTCAATAGCGCCGGTAAATTCCTTCTTATCGGCTCCAGATAATCCGCCATGTCAAGCTCCGAAAGCTTCAGTCTGAGCGTGTACGGAAGGGCGGAAAAATCGGCAGAGCCGAGGAGGGCGGCGGTTTCGCTTTCGGAAAAATCCACAACCCGCTGCGGAGCGCTCAGCCGCGCGTTTCTCGGACAGGCAAGCTGGCAGCGGTTGCAGCCGTAGAGCGCGTTCTGCGCCCCGTCTGTTATGAATTCGGGCAGGGGTCTTGAGCCGTATTCGTTATAGCGGGTAATGCATCTTTCCGTATTGATGATTGCAGTTTTTGCCATGATTGCTCCGGTCGGGCAGGCTTTTTCGCATCTGCCGCAGCTGTCGCAGCGCTCCATTCTGCCGATTTTGGCAGGCGCAGATTCATCGGCGGCAAGCTCGGTATAATACGCGTAGATATGGAAGCAGCAGCCGAAATCCGGCTTAGTTCCGAGGCTTTCCTTCATATAGAGGATATTGTTTCTGCCGTACTCGCATTTGCCGCTGAGGGCGGCGAGAATCTTCATCGGGAAATTGTTGTGCGCTTCAAAGCGCGCGCCGCTTCCCAATACATCCGCAACGGCGGCGTCCGCCGCCTTGGGCGCGAAAACATAATCGTCATAGCCAAGCCCCATATCGACAAAGCTCGTCCGCCCTTTTTGGGTAAAGGAAAGCTTCACCCGCGCGGTGGGCGCGAAAAGGAGCAGCACGGAAAGCGCCGCAAACGAATCCGGCATTTCAAAGCTGTATCTTGAAACAACGGCGGTCTGGTGCTTGTTAAGCTCATTCTCCGCCTTCAGCCTCTCTACCTCCACTTTGGCAGCGCCTACAAAGGAAACCGGCAGAAGCGCGGCGATATAGCCTTTGTTTTCAAGCCTTTTCAGAATTTCGGCATTATTCATATTTCCGTCTCCCGTTACGCGTCGATAAGCGGATTGCGCCTGTCGGCGCTCTTTTTCTTATCGGGGTCGATAAGCTCTATTTCCATCTTGTCAAAGCCGATATGCTCAATGAAATTGTCCGGCCCGAAGGAGGTCTGCGAAAACTCCTCCCAATCGCGGTCGTTCTTGGGCAGGAAAAACGGGCGCGGAACGTCGAGCGCGCGGCAGGCGTCGGTAAGCGCGTCAAGAACCTCCGAATGCGCGCAGGGTACGGTTGACTGCTTTTCAATCCTGTGCTTGTGAATGAGCCTAATCCAAAGTGATGTCATTTTGTGCCTTTCCCGTCAATCAAATTGACTTTCGTACAGCGTTTTATAGAAGCCGCCCGCCTTGAGCAGCTCGTGATGCGTTCCGCTCTCGACAATCTTGCCTGCGCGCATAACCAGAATCAAATCCGAGCTTTGGATAGTTGAAAGCCTGTGAGCGACGACAAACGCGGTGCGTCCCTTCATCAGCTTTTCAAAAGCGCGCTGAACCCTGTGCTCCGTGAGCGTATCAATGGATGAGGTCGCCTCGTCCAGAATCAGCATCGGCGGCTGAAGGAGCATAACGCGCGCAATGCATATTAGCTGCTTCTGACCCTGCGAAAGCCCCTCGCCGTTATTCAAAAGCAGCGTATCATAGCCGTCGTCCATCTGGCGGATGAAGCCGTCCGCATGGACAGCTTTTGCAGCGGCGACAATCTCCTCCATGCTCGCGTTTTCGCGCCCGAACGCAATGTTTTCGGCAACCGTTCCCGTGGTAAGGAAGGTTTCCTGCAAAACCATACCGAAGCGCGAGCGAAGCTCCTCGCGCTTCATATCCCTTATATCAACCCCGTCAACCAAAACAGCGCCCGAATCAACGTCATAAAAGCGCATAAGCAGGTTGATAAGCGTGGTTTTGCCGCAGCCGGTAGGCCCGACAATCGCTACGCGCATTCCCGCGCGGACGGTTAATGAAAAGTCCTCTATCATCGGGCGCTCCGGAACATACCTGAACGAAACGTGCCTGAACTCAACCTCGCCGTTTCCCTTTTCCTGCGCGGGAAGCGCCTTATCCGGCGATTCGCTCTGCAAATCCATCAGCGCGAATATCCTTTCCGCGCTCATTACAGCCGTCTGCAGCTGCGCCATGATTCCCGTAACCTCGTTGAAGGGCTTGGTGTACTGGTTCGCGTAGGAAAGGAAGCAGGATATAGCGCCTATCGTCATCCCGCCCGACACGGCGCTCAAGCCGCCCGCAATCGCTACCGCGGCGTACACAAGCCCGTTGACGAAGCGCGTGCTTGGGTTGGTGAAGGAGGCGTAAATTTGCGCGCGGAAGCCCCATGTTTTTAGCTCGCCGTTTATTTTATCCATTCCGTCCTGCGCCATTTTTGCAGCGCCGCAGGAAACAAGCACGCGCTGAGCGCCGAACATTTCCTCGGCATAGCCGCCCAAACTCCCCTGAAGCAGACTCTGCTTTGAGAACATTTTCCTGCTGCCCCTTGCGATTACCGCCGCGAGAATCAGCGAAAGCGGGGTCAGCGCGACAACCACAAGCGCGATAACCCAGTCGATTGTGAGCATGAAAACGAGCGTCATCAGGATTGTTACAATGCCGGAAAACAGCTGCGTTGCGCCCTGCAAAAGCCCGTCCGCAACGTTGTCAACGTCCGTTACCATACGGCTCATCCACTCTCCGGCGGGAATATCGTCAATCGTTTTTATCGGAACGCCGCATATTTTTGCAAACAGCGATACGCGCATTTCCCGAACGACGCGGTAGCAGACCTTATTGGTAATAAGCGACATCAGAACGCCGAAAACGAGCAGCGCCGCGATTACGGGAAGCAGGATTAAAAGCGCGCTTTTTACATCGGCGTAATTAACCTGCGACGGGGCGATAATCGCGTCAATCGCGCGCCCCGCAAGCACGGGGCAGTAAAGCGTAGCGCCGACCCCCGCCGCCGCGCAGAGGAATGCGAGCAGCATCTTTGGCAGCTGCGGCTTAACCAGCATAAGAAGGCGTTTGAGTGTTCCTGCGGCGTTATTCATTTTCGCCCGCCTCCTGACTCTTGACGATTTCGCGGTATTCGGCACAGTTTTTCATAAGCTCGCCGTGCGTGCCGTAGCCCGCGCATTTGCCGCCCGAAAGCACAAGAATCCTGTCTGCGCCCTCTACGGCGCTCACGCGCTGCGAAATAATCACTACGGTCATTCCCCTTGTGCGCTCCCGAAGCGCGCGCCGCAGGGCTTTGTCCGTGCGCATATCAAGGGCGCTCGCGCTGTCGTCCAGAATAAGAATTTCCGGCTTTGCGGCGATGGCTCTTGCGATTGTCAGCCGCTGGCGCTGCCCGCCGGAAAGGTTTCTCCCGCCCGCCGTTATTTCGCGCATGATTCCGTTTTCGCCGGAGTACACAAAATCGGCGCTCTGCGATATTTCAATCGCCGCCTTTATGTCCTCCTCGCTCGCGTCGGGCTTTTTGAGCGTTACGTTTGAAAGGATTGTTCCGCTTAAAATTGTCGGGCTTTGCGGCACAAGCCCAATCCTCTGCCGCAGTTTTTCCGCGTCCCATGCGCGGACGTCAAGCCCGTTTACAAGCACCTCGCCGCCGCTCACGTCGTACATTCTGGGTATAAGCCCCGCAAGCGTGGATTTTCCGCTGCCCGTTCCGCCTATAACGCCCAAGGTTTCGCCGCGGGGTACGGAAATACTGATATCGTCAAGCGCGTTATCGCCGCTGCGCCCATAGCGCATTGAAACGCCGCGCATTTCGATTGCGGGAATTCCGTCCGCCGCCTCGGCGCTTTCGCCCCTGCCCGAATCGACCTCGGGCGTGGTATCAAGCACCTCGCATATGCGCCGCCCGCTCGCCGCCGCCTTTATAAAGATAAGCACAAGATTTACAAGCGCGATAAGCGCAAGCAGAATCTGCCCCATATAGTTGACGAACGCAATCAGCTCGCCCTGCGTAAGGGAACCAGTATCGACATTTCCCGCGCCGAACCAGATAATCGCGGCGATTCCGAGGTTCATGACCGCGCTGGTCAGCGGGCTTAAAAGCGCGTTCAGCTTCCCGATTCCGACGGAAAGCCTTTCATGCTCCTTCGCCGCCGCTTCAAGCTTCCGCTCCTGCTCCTCCTCCTTTGAGAAGGCGCGTACGACGCGCGCGCCAAGCAGATTTTCGCGCGTTATTGTCGATACCCTGTCGAGCTTTTTATTGACCTCGCGGTAGCGCGGAACGTTTTTGAAAAGCACGAACCATATAATGAGCGCAAGCACGGGCGTTACGCAAATAAACACAAGGGAAAGCTGCATATCAATCGTCATAGCCATTACGACAGCGCCGACGACAAGGAACGGCGCCCTTACCGCCATTCGGATTAGCATCGCAACGCCCTGCTGAACCTGATACGAATCCCCCGTAAGGCGCGTTACAAGGGACGGAGCGGTGAAATAATCAAGCTCCGCGCCCGAAAAGCTCATAACCTTTCTGAAAATCGCGCCGCGCAAATCCGTCCCGAAGCCCTGCGACGCCTTTGAAGCCATGTATTGGCAGCAGAGCGACGAGCAAAGCCCGACAAGCCCAAGCAGAACCATGATTCCGCCCTGCCGCCAGACATAGGACGCGTCTCCGTTTTTTACGCCGACATCAATAAGCCGCGCGACGACAAGCGGCACGAGCAGCTCAAAAAAAGCCTCGACCCATTTGAAAAGCGGGCCGATAAAAAGCTCCTTCCGATAGGGCTTCAGGAAAGGCAAAAGGCTCTTCATTGAATCTCCTTAACTAAGGCGCAAGCGCCGCAAAGCATAAGCTATCGGATATTCATGCGCGGCGCTCCCGCCCGCAAATACCCGCACGGTTAGTTTACCACAGAGCTTTCAGGTTTACAATTACGCGTAAGGAAGCAAAATCATGCGAAATAACCGCTGCGGCGCATTTCCGCACTACATTGTTTTGTATGCCTTTGCAAGCCCCCGAATTGACACAAAGCCCCCGATATGATATATTTATTAAAATATTACTTCATTATTTACAATGGCGAAGCACTATTCTTCCGGAAAGATGGAGAAAACGATGAAAAAACTGATTGAAAAGCTTTCAAAGCTTGCCAGATGCGTGCTGGAAGCGCTGTCGCTTTTGGTGTTCACGGCATTGGGAAGGCTCGCGCGGCTCGTAATTCCATCCTGCAAAAACATATGGCTGATAGCGGAGCGCGGGCTTGAGGCAAGGGACAATTCCTACCATCTGTTCAAGTATGTCACCGAAAACCATCCTGAAATCAGGGCGGTTTTCGTAATCAAAAAGGGCGCGCCGGATGAGGCAAAGGTAAAAAAAATCGGTGAAACCGCCTCGCGCGGAAGCGCAAAGCACAGGCTGATGATGGGCGCAGCCCGCCGGCTTATAAGCACGCATATAATGGGCTACACGCCCGATTTGGGCGCATATTTCCGCTTGGACAGGCTGCGCATAGTTCCCGGAATCAAGATATTCCTCCAGCACGGAATCACGAAGGACGACATGGCGTTCATGCGCTATCCCGCGACCCGCGCCGATTTGCTCGTATGCGCCGCAAAGCCCGAATACGACTACATTGCAGAAAACTTCGGGCATAAAAAGGACGTTGTACAGCTATTGGGCTTCTGCCGCTTTGACGCGCTGACAAGAGCGCCGAAAAGCGCAGAAAGGCAGATTCTGCTGATGCCGACATGGCGCGAATGGCTCGCGCTGCACGACGGCGGAAGCTTTACCGATACGGAGTACTGCAAAACCTACAAAGCCCTGCTCAAATCAAAGCGCCTTGCGGATTTGCTCGAAAAATACGATTACACGCTCGCTTTCTTCCCGCACCATGAAATGCAGCGCTTTATCGGCAGCTTTTCTTCAGAGGGAAGGGTCAGGGTGCTTTCGGAAAGCGTGGCGGACGTTCAGGCGCTGCTCATTTCCTCAAGCGTTCTGATAACGGATTACTCAAGCGTGTTCTTCGATTTCGCCTATATGAACAAGCCCGAAATTTTCTACCAGTTCGATGAAACGGAGTTCAGGGCGCGGCAGTACAAGGAGGGCTATTTCTCCTATCGTCGGGACGCGTTCGGCGCGGTAGTCGCAAAGGAGGACGAGCTTCTTTCGGAGCTTGAAAAAATCCTCGAAAACAAATGCGAAACCGAGAGCGTTTACACCGCGCGCGCGGACGCATTCTTCGGAATAAGGGACTGCGGCAACTGCGAAAGAAACTATGAAGCGATTCTGAAAACCGAAAAGCACAGAGAGTAGGCGCAAGAATGGATAAATACGACATAAGCGTCATCACGCCAATCTACAACATGGAGAAATTCGCCGCCGCCGGAGTGCGCTCACTAAAGGAGCAGACCGGCATAAACGCCGAATTTATTTTCGTCAACGACGGCTCGAAGGACAAAAGCGCGGAAATCATCGAGGCGGAAATAGCGGGGCTTCCGAATTTCCGCCTTATCAGCACGGAAAACCGCGGCGCAGGCCCTGCGAGAAACACGGGCATTGAAGCGGCAAGCGGCAAATACCTATACTTTTTCGATATTGACGACAGGCTGGTAAGCGGAGCGCTCAAAAAAATGTTCGAGCTTGCGGAGAGCGCGGGCTGCGACTTGCTAGTTTTCGCGTATATCGCGCGCCTTAGCGATACGGACGAGCCTAAGCTGATAAAGAGAATACAAAAGAGCGTCAGCGGCGATGAAGCGCGGAAGAACTACGACAAGTACATGGTCGGAGAAACCGCAATTCAGGGCGCGCCGTGGAACAAGCTGTTCAGGCGCGACATAACAACGGAAAACGGCATCGAATATCCCCCTCTGCGCCGGAATCAGGACGAGGTTTTCATAATGCGCTATATGGCGCACGCCGAAAAAATACGCATTGAAAGCGACGCGCTCTACGACCACCTGCTCAACACGCAGGAAAGAATGTGGCTCAAATACAGGCTCGATTACGACGAGAACACGGAAAAGCTTTTCGGCTTCTACAACGACATAATCCTCAAATGGAATCCCGACAGCAGCGGGGTCAAAAGGCTGCTTTCGCGCGCGTACTACAAGAATATGCTGGACGCGATGAAGGTTCTTTTCAACCCCAAATGGAAGCTCGGCACGAAAGAAAAATACGAAATGCTCAAAAAGCGCCTTCTCAAGTACAGGGAAAACGCGGTAAAATACGATACGGGCACAACCGACGAGCTTGTCAGGAAAAGCCGCCTTTATCCCTTCATGCGGAAAGGCCCCGCGATAATCCTGTACACCCTTCTGAGCCTTAACGCCAAAAAGAAAAGCGCGCTCAAGATTTAAGCGAGCGGAGGATTGATTATGCGTACAAAGGACGAGCTGAGGGAATACCTCGCAATGGATAAAAAGGCGCTGCATATTCCCGAAAAGCGCCGCCTGCCAAAGCTGTTCAACGATGAAATCTGGAAATTTGAAATTTTCCTGCGCAAGCGCGAGTATTATACGGACTGCGGCGGAAAGCTGCGCTATATTCCGCTTGCGTATTATTCGTGGCGCTTTTACCGCCTCGCGGTGCGCTTGGGCTACTCGATACCGATTCACGCCTTCGGCGCGGGGCTTTCGATTGCGCACAGGGGAACGATTGTGGTAAACGGCAATGCGCGAATCGGCAAATGGTGCAGGATTCAGGAATGCGTCACGATTGGCGCAACAAACGGCTCAGACAAAGCGCCGCGCCTCGGCGACAGGGTTTTCATCGGCTCGGGCGCGCGCATAATCGGGGATATCGACATTGCCTCAGGAGTCGCAATCGGCGCAGGAGCGGTCGTCGTCAAATCCTGCGATGAGGAAAACGTGACCCTTGCGGGCGTGCCTGCCAAAGTGGTATCGCGAAACGGCTCAAGGAGCATGATTGACGATGGGGCGGAGCGCTGAGAGTGGCAAAGCTGCTTAACAAAAACGAGTTATCAATAGACGAGCTGCCTGATTTGGAAAAACCAAAGCGGCGCTTCTTCGGGCGCGAAAAAAAGCCGGAGCCGGAGGAAAAGCTGCCGCTGACAAGCCCGAAAAGCGAGTATTTCAGAAAGCCGCCGAAAATCTTCGTTATCATGTACGTCTTTTTCATATTCGCCGCCGGCATGGGCGACTGGGTGCAGATTAACGGCCGCTTCGGCGCAATTCTCAAAGCAATGACCGTCGGCTGCATCGCGCTGGCAATCCTGTATTTCATGATTTACGGCGAGTCAAAGGTGCTGCCTAAGATTTATTCATTTTTCGTATTGTTCGCAATTCCGCTTCTGCTGACCCTGCTGATTTCCCTCTTTGTGTGGTCGGTCAACATGGCGGACATGAGCGCGGTATCGCGCGGCGCGCAGAAAATGCTTTTCCAGTTCATCAACGTTGCGGCGGTTTTGTCGGGCGCGTATATGTTCAGGCAGGCGGCGCTGCGGTATATGTTTTTCGGGCTTGCGCTTGCAAACGGAACAATGGCGGCAATCGAGGCGGCGCGCTTCGGAATAGGCGCGAGCATTCAGTCCCTCGTCAACGGAATCATTTCCGGCGGCGAGGCAATCGGCTTCATGCGCAGGATGGAAATAGCGGACATAACCTTCACAATGGGCTTGTTCATGCTCTATTTCATCTTCATCGAGAGAAAGCGCAAGGGCACCTTCAAGTGGATACTTATTTCGGGCTTTTTCTTCCTTCTGGGCTTCAAGCGAATCGCCTTTGCGGGCTTTGCGATGAGCCTTGTAATGTGGGTTGTTCTGGAAAAGCGCAGGCTCAAAACAAGAATCAGGACGGTTTACACGGTTTCGATAATGCTTGCGCTGTTCTGCTTTTTCTACGTAATTTTCATCAAGAGCGGAATGTTCATCGAGCTTTGCGCGCAGCTGAACATCGACGTGCTGGGCAGAGATATAATCTACAACTATATGTCGAACTACTACGAAATCAGCCCGATGTTCATGGGGCAGGGCTTTGAATACACGGTAGCGCTATTGCAGAGCATGATTCGCTCCGGCGAAAAGCTGATTGGCGTAATGGCGATTCACAACGATATTCTGAAGCAGTTTATCGAGCTTGGCTTCTGGGGCTTCTGGGCATGGGCGCTTTTCAACTATGTATACCAAATCCGCTGGTATATGCGGGACTTCGGCGAAAAGGCGGGGCGGCTCGTTCTGGCAATAAATCTTTATACAATCATAACGTATATGACGGATAACACCCTTTACTATTTCTGGATGAGCATGGCAATAAGAATGCTTATGATAAGCTACGCGTTCAGCGACGAGGTCAAGGTGGAGCTTGAGAAGGAGCAAAAGGAGCGGGGCTTCATCACTCCGGACGAGCTGAGGGATTTTGCCGGCGATGACAGTCTTGTATAGGAGGCAGCAATGATTAGGATACTGCACAGCGTGAGCAATATGGACAGGGCGGGAATAGAAACGATGCTGATGAACTATTACCGCAATATCGACAGGACGAAAATCCAGTTCGACTTCCTCGCAAACAAGCCGAAAATCGGCGATTACGAGGAGGAAATAAAGGCGCTCGGCGGGCATATCTACCGCTCGCCCGGCTTCATGCCGCAGAATATCGGCAAGTATATGGACTATATGCGCAGGATTCTGAGCGAGGACAGGGACATCAGAATACTGCACGTTCACAACGAATCCTTCGGCGCGTTCGCGCTTGTCGCGGCAAGAAAATGCGGAATGCCAAACCGCCTTTTCCATGCGCACAGCACGAATATCAAGCGCGATTTCAAGTATCTTTACAAGCTTTTCTGCAAGCGCCTTATACCGAAAAACTCCACAATGCGCCTTGCGTGCAGCAAAGAGGCGGCGCGCTTCTTCTTCGGCAGCAGGGTTGCGGACTTCGGCGACTACCTGACAATCCACAACGCAATTGATTTAGGCAAATTCGCCTTTTCAGAAGAAACGCGCGCGGAAATGCGCTCGCAGCTCGGTCTTTCGGATAAATTCGTCATTGGGCATATAGGGCGCTTCAGCTCCGAAAAGAATCAGACGCGCCTTGTGGAAATGCTTCCGGAAATACAAAAGCTGAGGCGGAACGCCGTCCTGCTGCTCGTCGGCGAGGGCGAGCTTGCGCAGGACGTTAAAAAGCGCGTATCGGAGCTGTCGCTTTCGGAAAGCGTAGTCTTTACCGGCAGCGTTCCGGATACGCACAGGTATTATCAGGCGATGGACGTTTTCGTGCTTCCCTCGCTTTTCGAGGGGCTTCCCGTAACGGGAATCGAGGCGCAGGCAAACGGTCTGCCCTGCCTGTTTTCATCAGGAGTTCCCGACGAGGCAGCCTCTGCGGAAAACACCGCGTTTCTGCCTCTTTCCGAGACAAATGAGCGCTGGGCGCAAGAAATCATGTTATTATATGGCAAAAACAACATTAGGAGCGCCGGAGGTTGTATAATGAAGAATGCCGGATACGATATCGGCACGGAAGCGCTGAAGCTGCAGGAGCTTTACCTGTCAATTGCGAAAGCCGAAAGGTAAAACGCGTAAATGAGCGAAAAGCGGGCAAAAAAACTGAACATATTTGAAAAAGCACTTTTGCACATTAAAAAGCGCTTTTGGTTCAAGCTGCTTATCGCCCTTCTGGCGATGGCGTTTTTCTGCCTGCACACATACGCGACGGTTGAGGACAGCGCCACCGCGTACCTTGCCCTCAACTATGAAAAGGCGTCGAAGGGGCTTTACCCCAACGGAACGCGCTTTAATATGTATGACATTATAAACGAGGATATAGCCGCGGAAGCAATCAGGCTTGCGGGGCTTGAGGACGAGCTTTCGCCGCTTGAGCTTATGGACTCCCTCAGCGTCAGCCCGCGCTACACCCGCTCCGTTTACGAGGAGTATATCGGAACGGAGTATGTAATCACCCTGTATCTTGACAAGAAACTGAGTCACATAAACGCCGACAATCTGCTTATGATGGTATGCAAGGCGTACTCAAGCAAGTTTGAGCAGAGCTTTGTAACAAACGATATGCTCTCGGGCTACCGTCTGCCCGATACGGAAAGCTACGATTATCCGCAGATAACGCAGCTGATTGCAACAAGAATATCATTGGTCAACGATTTTCTGACGCGCAGAAACCGCGAGAACGGCACCTTCCGCTCTGAAACGACGAACGAAACCTTCGCCGCGCTTATCGCGCAGCTTGACAATCTGCAAAGCGTGCTGCTTGAAAAATACAGGGCGTTCATAACCGAAAACGGGCTTACGAAAAACTACGAGCTGTATACCGCCGAGCTTGGCTACAAGCAGTTCATTCTGAGCAATGATTATAACAAATCCTACCTCCAGTACACCGTCAGGATGAACGCGATTGATATATACGATACGAAGCAGACCGCGATAGTCATGATACCGACCTACGATACCTCCAGCGCGTTCTATATGTCCAAGACTAAAATCGGAATGGACTACATGGCGGAGGATGCGGAAAGCTACATGAGCTACGCGCAGGACGTGAACAAATCGCTGCTCACCAATCAGCACATCCTGTCGCAGCTGGGCGACGCGCAGAAGTCCCTTGCCGCCCTTGCGTCGCGCAGAATGACGGCGGACACGATGATAAAGAACATGAACGGAATCCTGAGCGGCATAATCGACTCAACCATAAAGACGGACGACGATTACATAAGGTACACGCTCTACGGCGCGCTGTCCTTCCGCCCCGCGCGGTATACGGACTCCGAAAACTACTCGGTGCAGACAGGCGCAATCCTGTTCGTTATCGTTTTCCTGCTTCTCACCTATATAATCTCCGTGCTTGAGTCGATAGGCAGGAAAACGCGGGACGCGCGCCTGTCAAAGGATTTGCGGGCATAACAAACCAACCCGAAAGCGCTAAAGAAAGGAGGCGACGGCAATGACGGATTTCAAAATTCTATCGTACATCCGCAAATGGTACATTCCTATAATAATCCTGAGTCTTGCCGGCTGCTTCCTTTTCAGCAGGTATATCGGCAACAAGCAGACGTACAACGCAAGCGTCATAATTTCCTATACCAACAGCGGCGCGTCAAGCGGGCTTACGCCGAGCGGCGAGAGGATTGACGTAAACCAGATAACCGCCTCAAACGTTATTTCCGGCGCGATAAACGAGCTGGGAATAAAGCAGAGCATAGACTTCATCAGAAGCCGCTTTTCCATAACGGAAATAATTCCGGACGACGAGGAAACGCGCAAAACCGCGCTGCTTGAGCGCGGCGAGGAATACTCGTATTTCCCGACAAAGTACATGATTGATTTCACCGTCGGCGCAAGCTTCAGCGAGGAGTACGCGCGGCGCGTGCTTGAATCCGTAATCCGCACCTATATCCAGTATTACGGCGAAAAATACGTTGATTTGACGATAACGCCGGACAACGTGAACAACACGACGAACGGCGCGTTCGATTATCTTGAGAGCGTTGAGCTGGTCGATTCGGGGCTGAGCGATATTATAGATTATCTGTATCAGCGCAGGGACGCCTACCCGAATTTCTATTGCTCGACTGTCGGCTACAGCTTCGGCAATATACTCGATTTGTATATGGAATTGCGCGACCTGAATATCGACAAGCTCTACGCGCTGATAATGGACGGGCGAGTTACCCGCGACGCGGAAACGCTTACGAAAGAATATCAGCACAGGCTTGAAAAGGCGCAAATAGACAGGCAGGTTTACTCGGATAAGCTTGCGGGGCTTGAGCCGATTATAGAAAGCTATACGGAAAAAAGTACGCAGGGTCAGCAAACGTATAACTACGACGGGCTTGACGAGGAAGGCAACACCAACTCGGTCATGACCTTCGTTTCCGGAACGCATTCCTCCAAGCAGACGACCTACGACGCGCTGATGAACGATTATGTTGAGTTCAACGTGCAGCTCGGGCTTTGCGACGAGGAAATCAAATACTGCAAGCACGTTATAGACGTATTCAGCACGGAGAGCAGCGTTAACCTCAACACGGTAGAAATGCAGCGCGAGGTTGACAAAATTCTGAGCGACGTAACCGAAAAGAGCAACGAGCTTTATGAAACGCTCAAAACGATGATTTCGGAATTCAACGAGTACAATTCCGTGCAGAATATAACAACGCAGTCCACAATCAGCGTCAGCGAGGGCATGAACACGCAGATGTACATAATCATCGCGCTCGTGCTGTTCATCGTCGTTGGCTGCTGCAGCTCGGTAATCTTGGGGCGCGTGAGCGAGATTGCAAAGCAGCACATATATGTCGACCAAAAGACGGGACTGCCCAACCGAACAAGCTGCGACAACGAAATCGACAGGCTCAGCCAGAAGCCGCTCGGAAACGATATGGTTGTAATCGCAATCCAGCTGCTCAATCTCGAGCGCATAAACGACCAGAGCGGCAGGCGGCAGGGCGATATAATGCTGAAGAATTTCGGAATCATCATGACGCATTGCTCAAAGGATTACGGCTTTGTCGGCAATAACGGCGGCGTAAGCTTCATCGGGCTGTTCGAGCAATGCAAGTATCAGAAGGCGCAGAGCTTCATGACCTCGCTCACAAAAACGATTGCCAACTACAACGCGAAATATCCGGAAACCCCGATTGAAATCCGCAGCGCAATGTGCGAAAGCGAGCGCGAGGGGATTTACAATATCCGCGAGCTGCTTAAACATACAATGAGCCGCCTGTTCGCAAAGGATGGTGGCAAGAAATGAAAAACGCAAAGCGCGCAAGGGATAACAACGTGAAGCTTCTTTGGAAGAAAAAGACCTCAGGCGCCGAAAAGCGGCTGGAAGCCGACGGCATTTTCAATCAGGAAACAGAAGCGGAAGAAAAAAAGCTTAACGCTTCAGTGCAAGCCGCCAAGGAAAAGGCGGACGCGAAAAGCGCGAATAACCCGAATAAAGCCGAAGCGGCAAACGCCGAAAGCGTTGTAAGCAAGAGCGCGGAAAATGCGGCGGAAGCTGCCGACATTGCTAAAGCTGCGGATGATAAGGCAGAAGCCGAAAAAGCAGAGAATGCCGAAAAGTCGGAAGCAACCGAGAAAACAGAAGCCGCCGAAGCGATAAGCGCTCCTGCCGAAAGCGAAGAAAAGCCGGAAAGCGGCAACACAAAAGCCCTCAAAGCTGAAAGCGCTGAACGCACAGAAGCCGCAAAAGCTATCGATAGCGCGGAAGCTGCCGACATTGCTAAAGCTGCGGATGATAAGGCAGAAGCCGAAAAAGCAGAGAATGCCGAAAAGTCGGAAGCAACCGAGAAAACAGAAGCCGCCGAAGCGATAAGCGCTCCTGCCGAAAGCGAAGAAAAGCCCGAAGTCGAAAAAACAGCAAGCGCCGAAAACGCTGAAAAAACAGAGGCGTCCGTTCCGGAAGCCGAAAGAAAAGCGGAAGCCGAAAAAGCAAAACCCAAAGCGGACGCAAAAAAGCAGAAGGATACGGACACGGAGAAGCACGGGGGCAGAATGATAAAGCTTGTTAACTGGGCAGTCATGATAGTGCTGATTATGGCGGCGTGCTTTGGAGTTTACACCGAGTTCGACAAGGTTATGCTCGATAACGACACATATTCGGAGAGCTTCTATGTCGTCCAGAGCGATAAAATATCCGAGCGCGTAAGAACCGTTCTCATAACCGACCTTCACCTCAAGGAGTACGGGAAGGACAATTCGGAGCTTCTTGCGTCTCTCAAGGAGCTTGAGCCGGACTTTATAACCGTCGTCGGGGATATGTTCCTCTACGGCTCAAACACCTACGAGCCGATGTACGAGCTTTTGGAAAGCATGGTCGATATAGCGCCCGTCTACTTCGCGCTTGGCAATCATGAAATAAGCGAGTATCTGAACGGTCACAGGGAAATACTGACGAGAATAAGCGGAACGGGCGCAGTGCTGCTGAACAACTCAACGGTTGACGTAACCGTGAAGGGAAACCTTCTGTCCATCGGCGGGCTTTCCGAACACGCAGACGGAATCAAGCGGTACGCTCCCGATTTCATGGAGGATTTCACGGCGCACAAGGGCTTCAAGCTTCTGCTCACGCACTATCCCATCAACTTTATGGGATATGTGGAGTACGCGGACGCCGACCTCGCGCTTGCAGGGCATGAGCACGGCGGCATAATCCGTCTCCCCTTCGCGGGCGCGCTGATTTCCGCCGACCAGGGGCTGCTTCCCGATTTGACCGAGGGCATGACCTATCCCGGCTCGTACCCTCTGATTATCAGCCGCGGAATGGGCGATTCAAGCTCTGTGCCGCGCATAAATAATCAGCCGGAGCTGGTTATCGTGGACATAACGCCGAACAAGCTGGAGTTCAGCTATTAACGCAGGCATCAGCCCCGAAAAGGGCTGAAACAGTAAAAACAAACAGGGGCTGCCGCAGACGATTGTTGCCGTGGCAGCCCCTGTATGCTGTTGGCGATTCACTGCTTTGGTTCATGCAAAGCTCAGGCGTCCGAAGCAGCTTTATGTATAGCCGCCCCTGCCTGAAAAGCTCGCGCTTGCTCCGGAATTAAGCGCAGGCAGTCACATCCTGCGAAAACCAAGCGGCGCAAAGCAGCTTAATAAACCATGCAGCCAAGGAGCGCAAGACAAAAGGGCTATTGCAGAATAATCGCTTCCGCAACAGCCCGATGTGTTTATAGTAAGCTTACGATTCGGCGTTCCCCGCCGCGCAGGCTCGCCGTTTATCCGGTATTCCCCGCCGCGCGGCAATTTTCTTGCAAATCAATGCCGCAGTCGTAGCTTCCCCGATTTCAGTTGTTCAGAACGTTCCGCCGCCGCCACCGCCGCCGCCATAACCGCCGGAGTGCGAGACGGAGCTGCCGGACGATGAGGAAACAGCAGCCGAAACAGCCTTATTGATTCCGGAGTAGCAGCGCGTTCCGCCCGGGCGGGTTATGAGATAGAGCAGGGCATAATCGTTGTAGCCGTAATAGCCGCTTGCGGCAAACGTCTTTAGCGCGTTTCCGGCGCGCTTTGCCACGTCGTCCTGATTGTCCAGAAGCACTCCGGCATAAACGAGCATACGCTCCCAGTCCGCCGGCTTTACAGCGCTGTCATCCTCCTGCGCGGCGTTGCGGCCGAGCCATTCCTTCAGCCCAAGCCACTTGACCAGCTCAGCGCTGCCCTCCGGCGTGCGCTTTCTCATAAAGAAGGTGTAGATTCCGAGGAATAAGCAGGGCAGGAAAGGCAGTAGCGCAATCATATTCTCGCTTACGGCAGTGAGCGTAATATACAGCGCGCTTGCCAGCAAAAGCACTGCGCCCGTAATATACTTGAGCGGCGCGGAGCGCGTATAGCCGCCCTCAAACCAGCCGTGCGTTTTCATATGCTCGGTAAGCATTTTCGTCATATCGGCATTATAGCTGCTCGCCTGCGAAGCGCAGGTCTCAGCTCGCTTTTTCATCTGCTTTAAGGTTATGCTGTCCTCGCCCTCGGCAAGAACGTCAAAAATATGCCGAATGGTGCGCGCCTCATAGTCCTTGAGCGCGCCTTCCTTGCCTGTGCGGGTCAGGGTTATCATGCTGTCCTTAACCTTGTCGCTTGCGTCGCCCTCGGCGGTCATTGATACATAGCCGCGGCTGCACAAATCCATCAGCACGGCGGACATTTCCCTCGCGCCGACGGCGACGTGGTAGGGAAGCAACAGGCTCAGCTCGGAAGGCGGCACGTCGTCCGGAATTTCGCCGCGCACATCGCCGGGCGAAACGAGCCTTTCGCTGTCGCGGTCGCACCTAAAATAGCAGACTATGAACAGCGCAAGCAGCAGCGGGAAGAACCAGAGCGAGCGCTGAGCCGCCTCATTCATCTTGCGCGCGTGCTCAGCCTGCGCCGCCTCCTGCGCAAGCAGCGTATCAAGGTACGGCTCGCTTCCGCCGAGCTTTGCCGCCGCCATATACTCAGCGGGGAAATACAGGCGCGCGCCAATCAGGTTTTCATCGGGAATTCCCTGCGCCGTTATGGTGTAAACGCCCGTGCTTTCATCATATACGAAGGTTGCGGAATCGGCGTGCCTTGCCTCGATTTCAAGGCTGCATTCGGACGCGGGAACGGGCGCAGGCAGGCGAAGATTAACCGTAAGCCTGTCAATATCAAGCTCCCACTCGCCCTCAAGCAAAGCATACTTCAGAAAGGCAATGTCGGGATATCTGATTCCCGCGCCGATAATCCTGTATGAATAATGGTAAACTGCGGTATCGCCGTAGCGCATAGGCAGATACAGGCGATACTCAAGCTCCGTATCACCCGAGCGCGTCAGACGATACTTGTCGCCCTTTTCGGCATTATTGGAATAAACGAACGTGTGCGGAACGCCGTTTTCGATTATGGAAGCCGAGAAATCGGCAATCCCGTCGGATTTGTACTGGTCGATTACGCGCGTGATTCCGTTAACGTCGTCCGTAAAACGGTAGGTCAGCGTTTCGTCAACAAGGATATCGCCGTTTTCCTGAATCGACATATCCTTCGTGTAGTCCATTATCACCGCGTCGCTGTCCGCAAGCGCGCCAAACGGCAGTAGCAGAGCAAACAGCAGCAGCGCCGTTACAAGAATCTTCTTCATCTTCATCCTCCATGCGGAGCTTCATCCGCATGATAATTATATATCGGCAGCAATGTAAATTCCATCTGCTGAGCATAAAATGTCGCAAAATATGCTCGTAATGACACTTGACGGACTACGCCGCCTAGATTAAGCTATATGTAAACAAAACAAAAGGAGAAACGGAAATGGCAGTTCTCAGCGGAGTATACCATTCCTGCGCCCGCCCCGGCGCACAGAAATTCACAGCAATTATTCCGGTTGAAGCCCGCGACGGCTACAAAAGCGGGCCGTTCAAAACAATCTATCTTCTGCACGGCTATACGGGCTCGGAAATGGACTGGCTCAGGCACTCCCTGATTGAGGACTGGTCTGCGCACTACGGAATAGCCGTTATCATGCCGGACGGCAGCAACAGATTCTATATCGACAATGAGGAAAGCGGCGAAAACTTCGGAATTCTGACGGGCGACGAGCTGCTCAGGGTAACAAGAAATATGTTCCCGCTCTCCGATAAGCGCGAGGATACCGCAATCGGCGGCTTCTCGATGGGCGGCTTCGGCGCGATAAGAAACGGGCTTTGCTATAACTCGTCGTTCGGCGCGGTTATCGGGCTTTCCTCCGCGCTTATAACCGATAAGGTTGCCGAAATGAAGAAGGGCGACACGCGCGGCGAGGTTGTCGCACCCTACGGCTATTACCGCCAGACTTTCGGGGAAATGAAGAACGTGAAGGGCGGAGTGAACGACCCAAAGGCGCTTGCCGCAAAAGCGCTCAAATCCGGCACATTCCCCCGCCTGTTCCTCGCGTGCGGAACGGAGGATTTCCTTTATCAGCCCAACCTCGATTTCCATACGGAGCTGGGCAAAATCGGCTACGAGCATGAATGGCGCGCAGCCGAGGGCGTTCATGATTTCAGATTCTGGAACAGAATGATTCAGGAAGGGCTTAAATGGTGGCTGGAGGCGAAATAATGAAAAAGCTGATGACGCTTTCCGTTGACTGCGGCGAGGCGCTTCATGTAGGCGACACGCGCGAGGGCAGGCTCGTAATCATTCCGATTACAGGCGGCAGCTTTGATGGCGACGGGCTTCGCGGCGAGGTCTGCTCCGGCGGAGCGGACTGGAACGCCTCCCTGCCGGACGGCACAAGCCATGTTCACGCCCGCTACTGGATAAAAACGGACGACGGCGCGATTATCTCTGTTGATAACGAGGGCTTCCTCACGCCCTCCGAGCGCCGCTTCTGCACAACTCCCCGCTTCACCTGCGATTCCTCCGGCAAATACGCCTACCTTTCCTCCCTCACCTGCCTTGGCGAGCTTTCCGTCAGAAACGGCGGAGTCACAATAACCGTCTGGGAGATGGATTAATGATATAAGCATCTGCTTTATAGTGAAATGTATTTGCTACGCGTAACAATAGCAGGTGAACACAGTTCGCCCTCCACAGCATACCGTTATGTTTTAATCAATATGCTTATTACTCTATCTATATAGAACAGCCTGCTTACACAGGCTGTTTTCGATATATGGTTATTTAATTACCCGTCCTAAGCAAGACACGCGAACCAACAAGAGATTATTTTTCAGCATGGCAGCGCCGCAAGATTAAGCCTCCCTTGTACAAGAGAGAGGTGGCACGGCGCAGCCGTGACGGAAGGATTGTTGGTGCGATTATCACAAGAATTTTTTGCATAACAAACGAAAGTCATCATACAGCAATGCTTTCCGACAATCCCTCAGGCGCTTCGCGCCAGCTCCCTTTACACAAGGGAGCCTCCTTTTTGGAAAACAGCCTGCTTACACAGGCTGTTTTCGCAATAATAATATTGTAATTGTAATCACCGGTTCAAAGCAAAATAGTTAAGTGACAAGCATGGATTCCACTACACCCCTGCTCGCTCAAAACGCTTCGGACGCTAGGAGACAAGCTAAATGGCGAGGGAGTTTACTTATCGGTAAATGACCGAGCCATTTTGCGTAGTCGACACCGCGGACGGAGTGTTTTCAGCGAGCAGGACTGCTTGCTCAAGAATCGTCTATCGTGAGGTACAAGCGCAGACGGGGCAGGAGTTTACTCGTAGGTAAATGACTGCCTCATCTGTCCCGTAGTCGACACCGCGGACGGAGTGTTTTCAGCAAGCAGGATTTGTTACAGGATATACCGCTTCATATCTACATCCTTAATCGTTTTCAAATGCTCGCGGACATATTCGCCGTTGACGACGACCTCGGTTTCGGGCATATCGCCGCCGGCGTTGAAGGAAATGTCCTCAAGAAGCTCCTCGAAGATTGCGTGGAGGCGGCGCGCGCCGATATCCTCTTGGGATTCGTTGGCGATATACGCCGCGTCAGCGATTGCGGCAATGGCGTCCGAATCGAAGGTCAGGCGGATATGGTCAACGGAAAGAAGCGCGCTGTACTGGAGCGTAAGGGCGTTATCCGGCTGAGTGAGGATTTTGGCAAAGTCCTCCTTCGTAAGGCTTTTAAGGCTTACATGGACGGGGAATCTGCCCTGCAGTTCGGGAATCAAATCGGTAATTTTGCTTACATGGAAGGCGCCCGCGGCGATAAAGAGCATGAAATCCGTGCGGACAGCGCCATACTTGGTATTTACGGTCGAGCCTTCGATGATGGGCAGGATATCGCGCTGAACGCCCTCGCGGCTCACGTCCGCGCCGCTCTGATTGCCCCTGCCGCAGATTTTGTCGATTTCATCAATGAAAACGATTCCTTGCTGCTCGGCACGGCGAACCGCTTCTTCCTTGACCGCGTCCTCGTCAATCAGCTTTTCGCTTTCTTCCTCGATGAGAATTTTGCGCGCCTCGGAAACCCTGACCCTGCGCATTTTTGTTTTCTTGGGCATCATTCCGCCCGTAATATCGCCGATGGATATTGACGCGCCGCCGACCTCAAGCTGCTGCGGGGCTTCCTCAACCTCAACCTCCAGCTCGGTATTTTCAAGCTCGCCCCTGCGGAGTTGCTCAAGAATTTCCTGCTTCTTACCCGAAAGACGCGCGCGCTCCTCCTGAGAGAGTTCGGGCTCCTTGGGCTGATTATTCAGAAGGAAAGCGAGCGGATTCGCGGGCTTCTTCTGCGGGTTCATAATCTGGTTGGCAAGCCTGTCCTCGGCAAGAATTTCAGCCTTTACGCGGACGGACGCCTGAGCCTCCTTGCGAACCATGCGGATGGAATTCTCCATCAAATCGCGGATAATCGACTCAACATCGCGCCCGACATAGCCGACCTCGGTAAACTTAGTTGCCTCAACCTTCAAAAACGGCGCTTTGACAAGCTTGGCAAGCCGCCTTGCGATTTCCGTCTTGCCGACGCCCGTAGGCCCTATCATGAGGATATTTTTCGGGCTGATTTCCTCGCGCAGCTTTTCATCAAGCATACTGCGGCGATAGCGGTTGCGCAGGGCGATTGCAACCATGCGCTTTGCCTCGTCCTGCCCGATGATATATCTGTCAAGCTCCTTGACAACCTCGCGCGGCGTAAGCGTATCCGCAAAGCCCGCCATAAGATTATTGCTCATTACACATCCTCCACCAGAATATTGTCGTTGGTATAAACGCAGATGGACGAGGCGACCTCAAGCGCCTTTCTTGCGATTTCATGCGCGCTCATATCCGTGCAGGCAACGAGCGCCCGCGCGGCGGCAAGCGCGTAATTTCCGCCTGAGCCGATAGCAAGCACGCCGTCATCCGGCGAAATAACCTCGCCCGTTCCGCTGATTATCAGCATATCGGTTTTATCCGCGACAATCATCATCGCCTCAAGCTGCCTGAGACCCTTATCGCTGCGCCAGTCCTGCGCAACGGAAACGGCGGCGCGCTCAAGATTTCCGCCCGTCTGATTGAGCCTGTCCTCAAAGCGCTCGCAGAGCGTGAACGCGTCCGCAACGGAGCCGGCAAAGCCGACGACGACCTGACCGTTATAGATGCGCCTGACCTTCCTTGCCGTTCCCTTGAACACAGTTTTTTCGCCCATTGTCACCTGTCCGTCGCCCGCGATGGCTACATGACCGTCGCGGAGCACTCCGCAGATGGTAGTCCCGTGAAATTCGCTCATAATGTCCTCCTTATCAAAAACGCAGATTGAGTTCGTCTATCGCGCTAAGCGAGCGCTCGGCAAGCGCCTGATAGCGCTTCTGCCTGTCCTTAATCCTGTCAAAGCTCGCGTCCATCAGACCAAAGCTTGCGTTCATCGGCTGAAAATCGCGGTTCTGCGCCGCCACATACGAGCCTAAAGCGCCCAGCTCGGTAGCACGCGGGAAAACGGGGTCAGCCTCGCCCGAAAGGCGCTTGGAAAGCGTAATGCCTGCCACAAGCCCGCTTGCGGCGCTTTCAACATAGCCCTCAACGCCCGTCATCTGCCCCGCGAAGAACAAATCGCGGCGGAAAAGCGCGCCGTAATTCCTGTCAAGAAAGCCGGGCGACTGGAGAAAGGTGTTGCGGTGCATTACGCCATAGCGCGAGAACACGGCGTTTTCAAGCCCCGGAATCATTCCGAAAACGCGCCTCTGCTCGGGGAAGGTAAGGCGCGTCTGGAAGCCGACGATATTGCAAAGCGTTCCCGCCTCGTTATCCTGCCTCAGCTGCACGTTGGCAAACGGCTTTTTGCCCGTTTTGGGGTCAACAATTCCCATAGGCTTTAGCGGGCCGTAGGCAAGCGCCATAATCCCGCGCTTTGCCATGCTTTCGACAGGCATACAGCCCTCGAAAACCATATTTTCCTCAAAGCCGTGAACGGGCGCGGTTTCCGCTTCCTGAAGCGCCGAAGCAAACGCGAAATATTCATCCCGCGTCATAGGGCAGTTCAGGTAATCATCGCCCCTGTCGTATCTGCTCTGCGTGAACACCCTATCCATATTAAGGCTTTCGCGCGTGACAATCGGCGCGGCGGCGTCATAAAAATGCAAAAGCCCAAGCCCCGGCAGCGCGGATATTTTTTCAAAAAGCGCGTCGCTCGTAAGCGGGCCTGTCGCGATTATAACGGCGCCGTCCGGAATTTCCGTTACCTCGCGGCTTTCGATTTTGACGTTATCCATACCGGAAAGCGTATCGGTAACGTACTTTGAAAACGCGTCCCTGTCAACCGCGAGCGCTCCGCCCGCGGGAACGCGCGACTTATCCGCCGCCTCGATAATAAGGCTCTGAAGGCGGCGCATTTCCTCCTTGAGCAGCCCGACGGCGTTTGTGAGCCTGTCGGAGCGAAGGGAGTTTGAGCATACAAGCTCCGCCATTCCCGCCGAATGATGCGCGGGGGACATTTTATCGGGCTTCATATCAACAAGCGTTACGAAAACGCCCCTCTTGGCGAGCTGATACGCCGCCTCCGCGCCCGCAAGCCCGAAGCCGACGACGGTGGCGCTTGTCATTCCTCTTCCTCCTGCGGCGCGTCAACGCGGTGGCGGCAGGTTTCGTTTGCGCAAAGGTAGCTCGCCTTGCCGCCGTGCTGGCGCTTCAAAACCATATAGCTTCCGCACTTTTCGCATTTCTGCGCAACGGGCATTTCCCACGAAACAAAATCACATTCGGGATACTTTTCGCAGCCGTAGAAGCGGCGGTTTTTATGGCTTGTTTTCTCCAGCAGGCGCGCGCCGCACTTGGGGCAGGGCGCGTCGATATACTTGAGAATCGGCTTCGTATTGCGGCATTCGGGGAAATTCGGGCAGGCGAGGAACTTGCCGAAACGCCCGCGCTTATACACCATTTTTGCGCCGCACTGCTCGCAGACAACGTCGCTTTCCTCATCCTTGATTTCGATTTTTTCCATCTGCTCCTCGGCAACCCGCAGGCATTTTTCAAAGGGCGGGTAGAAGGTGCGCAGAACATCCTTCCAGTCCATGCTCCCGTCGGCAACCTTATCAAGGTCGCTCTCCATCTCCGCGGTAAAATCCGTATCGACAATTCGGGAGAAATACTGCTCCATAAGCGCCGTCGTGGTTTTGCCAAGCTCCGTCGGGAAAAGGCGCTTTTTTTCGCGCGCGACATAGCCCCTTGCGAGAATTGTGGTTATCGTAGGCGCGTAGGTGCTAGGTCTGCCGATTCCCTTTTCCTCAAGCGCGCGTACAAGGCTCGCCTCGGTATAGCGGGCAGGCGGCTGAGTGAAATGCTGAATGCTCTCGATGTCGGAAACCTCAACCTTATCGCCGACGGCAAGCTGCGGAAGCTGGGTATCCTTGACTCCCGTTTCGTCGTCGCTGTCCTCCTCATAAATAACCGTGAAGCCCTGAAACGCCTTATGCTCGCCGTAATAGCGCGCGGTTACTCCGTCGCCCGAAAGCTCCATTGTAATCGTCTGGTACAGCGCGGGCGTCATCTGGCTTGAAATGAAGCGGTTGTAGATAAGGCGGTAGAGCATATACTGCTCGCGCGTAAGGCTTTCCTTTACGGATTCGGGCGTGCGGTTTACGTCGGTGGGGCGGATTGCCTCGTGCGCGTCCTGCGCGTTCTGCCTGCCCTTATACGCGTTCGGCTTTTCGGGCAGATAGTCGGCGCCGAAGCGCTCCGGAATAAGCTTGCGCGCCGCCGCGACGGACTCCTCGGAAACCCTTACGGAGTCTGTACGGATATAGGTTACAAGACCCTGCGTTCCTTCCTTTTTAAGGTCAACGCCCTCGTAAAGGGACTGAACAACCTGCATTGTGCGCAGGGTTGTGAAATTGAGCTTGCGGCTTGCCTCCTGCTGAAGTGACGAGGTGGTGAAGGGCGGCGCGGGATTTTTGCGCTTTTCGCCGTTTTTAAGGGTGGTTACGGAAAGCTTTGCCTTCTCCATGCGCTTTGCGGCGCTTTTCGCCTCCGCTTCGCTGGTAAGCTCGCATTTCTTTGCGTCAAGCGCGGAAAGGGAAATCTGCGCCGTCAGCTTTTTGCCCTTCTGCGTGGGCAGCTGCGCAAGACCGTGTACGTCCCAGAATTCCTCCGGAATGAACGCGTCAATTTCCTGCTCGCGCCTTACAACCATGGCGGTTGCAACGCTCTGAACGCGCCCTGCGGAAAGACCCTTGCGAACCTTCGCCCACAGAAGCGGGCTTATTTCATAGCCGACGAGCCTGTCAAGCGCCCTGCGCGCCTGCTGCGCGTCAACCCTGTCCATATCAACGGCGCGCGCGCCCTTGATTGCATTCTTGACCGCCTTGCTCGTTACCTCGTGAAACTCGATTCGGCAGCTGGACTTGGGGTCGATTCCCAATATTTCAGCCAGATGCCACGAAATAGCCTCCCCCTCGCGGTCAGGGTCGGTTGCGAGATACACTTTCGATGCCGCCTTGGCTTCCTTGCGGATTTTAGCAAGGATTTCGCCGCGCCCTCTGATAGTGATATACTTCATCGCGAAATCGTCCGCAACGTCTACGCCCAGCTGCGATTTCGGCAAATCGCGTATATGCCCCTGCGACGCCTCGACCTTGTAGCCCTTGCCCAGAAAGCGCTCAACCGTTCGCGCCTTGGCGGGAGACTCCACAATGATTAGCTTGGTATTCGTATTAGCCATTCAATAACCATCCTTACAGCAGGGAGTAGATACGCCCCGCTTTTTTAACAATATCGCCCCGAAGCTCCATTTCCGTAAGCTTTACGGAAAGCGTGGGGATTGAAGCGCCGGTTTTATCAATCAGCTCGTCAAAGGAGAGCCTTTCAACCGAAAGCAAGTCAAGCACGCTTGCCTCCAGCGAATTAGCGGGCGCATCTTTACGCTCGCCGCCATAGCCCGCGGGTCTGTCCCACGACATATCCTCCATAATATCATCCGCGCCGGACACAAGCCTTGCGCCCTCGCGAATCAGCTTATGCGGAAGCCGCGAGCCCTGCACCGCAATCTGCCCCGGAACGCAAAAAACATCCTTGCCCTGCGAAATCGCGGAGGAAACCGTATGCCACGAGCCGCTCTTTATATCTGCCTCGCAAAGCAGCGTCGCGTCCGAAAGCCCCGCTATAAGCCGATTGCGAAGCGGGAAAAGCCAGCTTCGCGACGGCGTGGAGGGCGGGTTTTCCGAAACAATCGCGCCGCCCTGCTCAAGGATACGCGAGTAAAGCCGCGCGTTAGACAAAGGATAGCACGTTTCAGCGCCGCCTGCAAGTACCGCAACCGTTACGCCGCCGCCCTCAAGCGCGCCGGTATGCGCCATTGCGTCGATTCCCATCGCAAGCCCGCTTACAACGCTTACCGAATACTGGGCAAGCTGCCGCGTAATCGAGCGCGCGCAGCTTCTGCCGTATTCCGAGCATTTGCGGCTGCCGACGGCGGCTATTGCGCGGGGCGCGCTCAGCGCCTGAATATCTCCGCGCACATATATGACGGCGGGGCATGAATCAAGGCTTCTCAGGCGATTGGGGAAGCTTTTTGAAAGGCAGGAAAGCGCGGTAATTTCAAGCCTTGCCGCGTCCGCGACTGCCTTTGCGGCAGCCTCGGCGGTCTCCTCACAGGAAAGCAGCTTTGCAGTTTTTGGAAGCATTGCCTCAAGCGCGTCCCTTTCAGAAAACGCCTCCCGCGCCGATGAAAAACGCGTAAAAATCCCCTTGAGCCTATGCTCCGTCATATGCGGAACAAGCGAAAGCCCCATGCGCAAGAGCTTTTCCATATCGTCCATATCAATTGCTCCAATACTTCTTGTCAAGCGCGCGGTATCCGATAGCTTCGGCTATATGCCCCTCGTTTATTCCGCTCTCGCCCGCAAGGTCGGCAATCGTTCTTGCAACCTTCAGGATTCTCGTATACGCGCGCATACTCATTCCCATAACGTCAACGGCGCGCGTAAGCAGGCTTTCGGCGCTCTTGTCAAGGGCGCAGTACCGCCTTGTCAGCTCCGGAGTCAGCATTGCGTTATCGTGAATTCCGTCCTTTTTGTACCTGTCGTGCTGAATATCACGCGCGGCGATAACGCGCTTTCTGACCGTTTCGCTCGATTCGCCGCCCCTTGAGCGGTTGATTTCCGATACGGGAACTGCGTCCATTTCCACATGAAGGTCGATTCTGTCAAGCAGCGGGCCGCTTATCCTGTCAAGATACCTGCGGATGTCGTTCTGCGAGCAGCGGCATTCCTTTACCCTGCTGCCGAAATATCCGCAGGGGCAGGGATTCATGCTGCCGACGAGCATACAGCGCGCCATATACTTTGCCTGAACGCTCGCGCGGCTGATTAGCACCTCGCCGTCCTCAAGCGGCTGGCGCATACTCTCCAGCACGGTTCTCGGATATTCGGGCAGCTCGTCAAGGAAAAGCACTCCGTTATGCGCAAGCGATATTTCGCCCGGTCGCGCGCCGCTTCCGCCGCCGACAAGCGCGGCAACGGAGGCGGAATGATGGGGCGCGCGGAAAGGTCTCTCGGTCATAAGCCCGCCGGCGGGCAGCGTTCCGTTGATTGAATGGATTCTTGTGGTTTCAAGCGCCTCCGCAAACGTGAGCGGCGGAAGAATTCCGGGCAGACACCGCGCAAGCATGGTTTTACCGCTGCCGGGAGGGCCGATGAGAAGCATATTGTGCGCGCCTGCCGCCGCGATTTCGAGGGCGCGCTTTGCCGCCGCCTGCCCCTGAACCTCCAGCAGGTCAACCGCCGCCTTCGCTTCCGAAAGCAAATCCGAATACGCAATCTGCGCCTGCGCCGCAATCGGAATTTCGCCGGTGAGATGCTTTACAGCCTCCGCGAGCGAGGGCGCTGCGTAAACCATCAGCCCCGAAAGGCATTGCAGCTCAAGGGCGCTCCTTTGTGGCACGACGCACTTCGATATTCCGTTTTCCATTGCGGCAATCGCCATCGGCAAAGCGCCGCGGACAGGCGAAAGCGAGCCGTCAAGCGAAAGCTCGCCGATGAGCAGAACATCCGACAAGTCCGTCTCCGGCATTTGCCCGCTTGCCATCAGAATGGCTACAGCAATCGCCAAATCATAGGCGGGGCCTTCCTTCTTCTGGTCGGCAGGCGCGAGATTGACCGTCGCCCTTGCCGTCGGCAGATGATAGCCGCTTGAAATGAGCGCGGCGCGAACCCTGTCGCGGCTTTCGCGCACGGCAGCGTCGGGAAGCCCCACTATGTCAAGCGAGGGAAGCCCCGACGATATGAAAACCTCCACCGTAACGGGAAAGCCGCTCACGCCGAGCAGCCCGTAGGATTGCGTTCTTGCCAGCATTATTCCGCCTTCCTTCCACGGGTTTATCAGTAGTACAGCCAGTTATGGAACCATTTCATCGCGTCAAGCCACCAGCGCGGGGTCGTCATTCCGCTGTAATACGGGTAGAAGCCGATAAAGCAGAGGGCGGCGAAGGTGATTAGCGATAAGCGTATTGCCTTTTCGGTTTTCGGGAATTTTTCCGCGAGAGATTTAAGCACAAGCGCCGTTGCGAGAATTATAAACGGAACGGACGCAAAATAGTGGTAAATATAGGTCGAGCGCGGAACGATGACCCACGGCAGGAACTGCGCCGCGAAGGAAATCAGAATTACGCCAAAGGCAATATCCGGCTTTTTCGGGTGCAGCCTCAGCCCGTAAAGCAGAGTGCAGAGCGCAAGCAGGAGGATTGCGCCGAAAACGCCCGCGGCAATCTTAAAAATAAGCCATGCGGCGCTGTTTCCGTAATACAAGTCCGAGCTGATTCCGAGCATAAGCCCGACAACAAGCATAACGAGGGCGGGAACTGCGGCGGCAGCGCTGAAAACGGAGAGCCGCTTTCTTGCGCCCTCTGCCGAATGCCGCCAGAAATACATGAGCATAACGATGACAAGGCAGATTGCGCCCGTCCACCATACGGCGGGATTGCCGAAGGAGAAAATAGTGCGCGCGTAGCCGAGCGGCTCATAGGAGTCCTGACAGTACCACATCGGCTTCAAAATGAAGGGCCATTCCCACCAAGGCGAGCGGAAGGGATGGTCGTCCCCCAGCCCGGGAGTGCTGTGATAATTGAACATACCCGTCTGCGACTGCCACCAGCGCTCAAGGGTAAACCCGCCGGACGGCGCGAGATACGGAATATAGCTGAGAAGATATATCGCAACCGGAACGGCGATGAAGAACAGGCAGCAGAAGGCGCAGGTCATCAGCGCGCGCCGCGTAAAGCTGTCCGCAGCCTCCTTCAGTAGTTCATTCCCTTCATTTTCCTTAGCCGCAAGCATTTCGCGCGCGGCGCGGGAGACCCGCCACTGACGGAAAAGCCCGTAGAAGAACAGCACGGCAAGCCCGACGGCGGCATAGATTGCAATCCACTTGCTTGCGATTCCAAGCCCGATAAAAAGACCGGAAAGCGCAAGCGGAACAAGCGTTTTGGAGAATTTATGCTCGTAAACGTTCATCTTGATATAGCGAATCATGAACATATACGAGGTCATTATGAAGAACACGGGGAAGGAGTCGATTGTGGCAATCCTCGTCTGCGCAAAGTGCATTCCGTCAAGGGCAAGCAGGAGAATACAGAGGAAGGCATACTTGCGCTTGCCGGTGAGCTGCAAGCCCAATATATACATAACGGGCAGCATAAGCACGCCAATCATCGCGCCCGCAAAGCGCCAGCCGAACGGCGTCATTCCGAATACCGCAATCGACGCGCTCATCATCAGCTTGCCGAGCGGCGGGTGGGTCGTTTCATACGGCTTGATTCCGTGAAGATGCTCGTATGCCGTGCGCGCGTGGTAAATTTCGTCAAAGTACGTTCCGTTGAACCATCCCGGCTCGCCCTCAAGCGTGTCAGGCTCGTCCAGAAGCAGGGACGGCTCGTTCTTGCCGATTATGCTCATTTCCGTATCAATTGCGGGCGTGAGCGTGTTGCCAGCCTCGTCGCGGAAAATAACCTCGCCGAGCGAAAGCCCGACGTCCATAGCAAGCAGCTTTACATAGCGCCCCTTCAGGAGAACGCGCGTGTCCGAATATGTGCCGCCGAAGGTTCCCTCGCTGAGATAGCGCCAGCGGAAGCACTCGCCCTCGCGCATGAATGCGGGATATTCCTCCCACGATATGCCGTCCGAGGAAACCTCCACCATGAAGTCGTCATAGCTGATATAGCCGTAGTAGAGCATATAGGCGGACGTATCCGAGCCTAAGTCGAATACAATCTGCTCGTTCGGCTGCGAGGAAACCCATTCCGTCTGCGGCGCTTTCACGGAGCCGAGATTCGTAAAGGTGAGCGCAGCATAGCAAAGAGTTACGGCAAGAATGCACACATAATCCCTGCGCCTGAGGTTCAGCCTTTCCCCGCCACGGCGGGTCGCCTCTTCGCGGTGCGGATTTTCGCCCCTCTCGAACACGGGATTCAGGCAAAGCGGCTTATAGGAGGGAAGCGCGCTTGTAAACAAAAGCGCGAAGGAATATATGCAAAGCCCGACGTTGAGGTATGAAAGCGTTATATTCAGCCAGTCCTCGCTTGAGCTGAGATGACCGCCGACGCGCCCGAGGCGCAGGGAATTGTCAAGCACGAGCGCCGTGTTCATATATGTCGTTACGGAAAATCCGACCATCAGCACAATCAGGCGCGCGTCCTTTTTATCCGCAAAGGCAAGGTAGAGAAGCAGCACGGCGGGGAAAAGATACCGCTCGTGCATTTTGATTCCCAGAACGAACATACCGATATATGCCGTCGCGCAGAAAAGCGGGAGCAAATCGAGCCTGCCCGTCAGCGCCATAAGCCCCAAGACGAAGGCGAAAACAAGCACGGAAAGATACGTTCCGAGGAAGGCGTAGGTAAGCTCCAAAGCAAACGAAAGCACTATAAGCGCAAGCCCCGCAAGCGCCGTAAGGCACATAAGGTAAAGAGGCGTTTTCGCCCCGCGTCTGCGGGCATAAAGCGCGCCCAATGCGCTCAGGGCAATCACAGCAGCGCCGATAACGGCTGTAATCCACTGCTGAGGATTGCCGTCAAGCGAGCCCCAGTTGTTTGAAATGATGTAATACAGGTTCGTCGTGTTGACGGTTGTGTGCGGGTAGGACGAAAGCGTTTCCGAATACAGGTTTATAAGCCATGCGGGAGTGAATCCGCCTATAAAGAAGGGAATCAGGACGACAAGCATAACGGCAAGCGAATATGCTCCGCCGATAAACGCGCTTTTTGCTTCAATCGCGCGCTCCTGCTTTGCCTTTTTTCTGTCCGCAAGGCACAGCACAAGCGCGGCAAGCCCGACGGGCGCAAGCATCAGCGCCTGCGGCTTTACGAGCGCGGAAAGGAAAAACAGCGGAAGCGCCTTTTTCCAGTTCCTGTCCACCGCGCTGTCTACGACATAGAGAAGCAGCAGAGCAAGCACACTGTCAACCTGCCCCCATGCCGCCGAGTTCAGGGCGGAAAGCGGGTTCAGGGCATAGGCAAACGCGAGCGCAACAGCCGCCTTATCGCCGATGGAGCGCTTTTTCGCTATGCGGTAGAGCGCGTAAGCGCCTAGCACATCGCAAAGGCAGGGTATGAACTTGAGCACGACGAGCGAGCCGCTAAGCCCGAAAAGGCGCTGGAATGCGGCGGTCAGCCACAGCGCATAAAGATACGCCGGCGGATAATCGCAGAACTCGCCGCTGACATAGAAGCCCCACGGCCCCGCGTCAAAAACGCGGTTCGCCCAGAACTGGAAATCTACAACGTCCACGTCATAGCCGTGAACAAGCCCCGAAATAACCATGCGCGCAAGCAGCGCAACCAGAAGCCCCACAGCAAGCGCGGCGCGCGTCGCCCCTTTTTTCGTCAGCTCCTGCTTCTTCGAGTAGAAGAACTGAAGCAGAAGAAGCGTCAGAAGCGCCAGCATAAGGCAGGTGAGAAGGCTTATCGCATAGCGGGAGGAGGTTACCTCATCCTCATAATCGTTTCCGCTGTCCTGCGAAGGCGCTTGGGTTTCAAGGCTCTCCACATAAACGCCGGCGGGAACGCTGTCTACCTTTTTAAGCTCCAGATTATCAAAAAACGCCTTGCCGACGGACTCGCCGCTGTATCCGCCGACTCTGGCAAAAACGATAAGCTCCCTCTGCTCAGACGCGGTTTTTACATATAATTCGGCATGGTGCCAAAGCCCGTCCGCCTCGTAAAAGCTTTCGGAAAAAACGTAGACTCCCTCCACTGAGAGGTTCGCTCCCTTGCCCGCGTCCTCCATCGCCTCCACATATATTTCACCGGAGAGGCAATATACCGTGTTTGCCTCCACAGAAACCCTTTGAGCGTATCTTGAATCGTTCGCGCTCACGTTCTCTATCATTACGCAGTTATTGCCTTCAAAGCCGGGGTGCGCCATGGAATATAATGTATATTCGTTCTTGTTGACCCACTGCTCCGTATACCAGCCGGAATAGGAGGTATCGCTCTGCTCAAAATCGCCGTTGGAAAGCAGATTCACGCCGTCCGCCGAAGCGGGAAGCGCAAACAGAATAAAGGATAACAGGCATAAAATAATCGCGAAGGATTTCTTCATTTCAAGATAGCTCCTTAGATGGTTAGATTTTCCCAATGGCTCACGCCATCCGGACGAACCTCCACGGCGTCTAAACGGTAAAGAGCCGAGGGGCAGTTTTCGCGCAGGTATGCGTCCGCCGAGCGGGTAAGGCGCAGAAGCTTTCGGGAATCAATCCTTTCCGCTCCGCTGCCAATACTGCCTGCGCCTACCTTTACCTCAACAAAAACGATTGTGCCCTTCATTTTCATCACTAAATCTATTTCCCCGTAAGGGCATCTCCATCGGGAGGCGACGAACTTGTACCCCTTTTTCTCAAGATACTCCCGCGCGGCGCTTTCGCCGGCAAGCCCCGAATCGTAGCTTGTCCTCATATTGTCACAAAATGCCCTATAAAGCTGCGGCGGTGTATGGGGCAGGGGCCGAGCGCCTTGAGCGCCGCAATATGCTCCGGCGTTCCGTAGCCCTTGTTTTTGAGAAAGCCGTAGCCGGGATAGAGCCTGTCCAGCTCCGCCATCTGCCTGTCGCGCGTGACCTTTGCGACAATCGACGCCGCGGCAATCGAATAGCTAATAGCGTCCCCGTGGTCAAAGGCGCGCTCCTCGATTTCAAGCCCTATATTCTTTACCGAATCGACAAGGCAGAGCGTTGCGGGCGCGCCCTTTGCCGCCCTCCGCATTGCAAGCTTTGTGGCGCAGAGTATATTCATTTCGTCTATTTCGGCAGGGCTTGCCGAGCCGACGCCGACGAACAGCGCCGTTTTCATGATTTCTTCAAAAACCATCTCACGGCGCTTTTCCGAAAGCTTTTTGCTGTCGTCCACCCATTCGATTTGCGGCTCATACGGCATTACGACGCAGCCGACGACAACGTCGCCCATAAGCGGCCCGCGCCCCGCCTCGTCCATTCCGGCAAAGCTGATTCCCGCCCTGAAAAGCTCTCCGTCAAGCTTCATCAGCTCCGACATTCTCTCCCTGCGAGTTGTTCTCATTCTTTACCTCCGCATTATCGCGCGGCGCTTCAAGCGATATTCTGCCGAGCTTGCCCGCGCGGAACTCATCCAAAACAACCGAGGCGCAGCGGTCAATATCGGCTACTCCGCCCTTCAATAAAAAGCCTCTGCCCCTGCAAACCGCCTCAAGCATATCTTCCTTGGGCGGCACTTCCTTCAGCTTGAAGCGCTCCATAACCTGCTTTTTTCTGTCCGTTTTGAGCAAATCCTCAAGCAGGGCAATCGCAAGCTCAAGGTTATCCACAACCTCGTCGCGCACCGTTCCGAGATAGCAGAGCCGCTTTGCCGCGCGCTGGTCTTCAAGGCGAGGCCACAGAAGCCCGGGGCTGTCCAGAATTTCAAGGTACGGCGTTATTTTTACCCACTGATTGGAGCGCGTAACGCCAGGTCTGTCCCCGACCTCCGCAACGCGCTGACCCTTCATTCGGTTGATAATCGTGCTTTTGCCGACGTTCGGAACGCCTGCAACAAGGCAGCGCACGGTTTTTTTGATTCCGCGCGCGGCGGATTTTTCAACGCGCTCGCGCGCGCTGTCCTCAATCAGCCTCAGGATTGCCTGCTGCTTTCCGTTTATCGCGGAAAACGGCGCGGCGATAATGCCTTGGCTCTTGAAAAGCGAAACCCATTTCTGCGTAACGCTTTCCTCGGCAAGGTCGGATTTATTCAGAAGAAGGATTCGCTCCCTGCCCGCAAGCAGCTTTTCAAAGTCCGGATTGCGGCTTGAGAGCGGCAAACGCGCGTCGCACACCTCTATAACCACATCAACCCGCGAAAGCTGCTCCGAAAGCAAGCGCTTCGCCTTTGCCATATGCCCCGGATACCAGTTAATCCGCATTTATGCCTCCACAAATTCCGATACATACATTATAATGAAGTAAACCGAGTATAGTAAAGCATGATTTACATAAAAACGCAAGGAAAACTTGACGGTGCGGGCAGCGCTTTGCGCGGTTCTGCCGCCGATAAGCATAAGCGGCGAGATAAGTTTGCGGGAAAGGAAACGGTTTGATGCATTTTCAGCATACAAACAAGCCTGAGAAAACAAGAAAAGCTTTCGTAAATAAAAGAGCCGCCCAAGGCGGCGTTTGTTTGCCGCAGGGCAGCCCGTTTATTGCATGAATATTGGATAAATACTTACTTTACGACCTCAGCCATCAAGCCGTTGGTTACGCAGGCGGCGTTGGACTCGTCCGTATCAATATGCATTGCGAGGGCGAAATTGTCGTTTACGCGAACAACAACGTCGCCGAAGGTCATTTTGCGCTCGCCGTTTTCGATGTTTACGCTGACAACATCCTTATCCTTGACGCCGAATTCGGCGGCGTCGGCGGGGGTCATATGAATATGGCGCTTTGCCGCGATAACGCCCTTTTCGATGGCAACCTCGCCGCAGGGCCCCTTAAGGGTGCAGCCGGGGGTTCCGTCAATATCGCCGGACTCGCGGACGGGCGCGGAAACGCCGATGGAGCGAGCGTCGGTAAGGGCAAGCTCAACCTGCGTCGCCTTGCGGACGGGGCCGAGAATGCTTACGCCCGAAAGCGTGCGCTTAGGGCCGACAACGTCCACGCGCTCCTCGCTCGCGAACTGCCCGGGCTGGCTCAGCATCTTCTTTACATGAAGCTCATACCCTTTGCCGAACAGGGTTTCAAGGTCCTCCTGAGTTACGTGTACATGACGCGCGGAAGTTTCAACCAATACCTTTCCCATTATCAAAACACATCCTTTCGTGTAGATACCACAGGCTTATTATAGCTTTATTGATGGCATGAATCAAGTGCCGGCGCAGCTTGCGCCGCCAAAGGCAATAATGTGTGAAACGCGGGCGGCGGCAAAAGAAAAGAGGCTGAAGGGATGTAGAGCAAGGGCTTACGGGAGCTTTGGCAAAAAAGCGGCGCGGGCTTGCACTGCAAAAAATATGCCCCAAAAACCTCAAGCGGCGGTACGTCAGACGCACCGCCGCTATCGGAAAGAAGGAAGGAGAATGAAGATTGCGTCAGGGCGGTTCTGCTATTACGCCCATCGGCTCGCGTGTGCTTCTCATTATGAAGCCCGATTCATACCAATGGCTCTGCTCTCCTTTGGTACGAGGATATAATAACACATAAAACTTAATCAGAAATGGATAAACTTTGAACGAATCGTGAATAATGCGCGGAAATTTTGCTTGAATTTCAGCGCGCAGGGGCGGCTTATCTGTAACAAAAACAATACAGCGGCGCGGAGAAGCTGTCCGCGCCGCCTGAAAGCCAATAACCTGTATCGCTGAAAACCAATAACCTATGCCGAGGAAAACCGACCGCCTGCGCCGCTTAACAACTGCGCTTCATGGATTTGCGCCGAATTACTGCTTTGTGGTTTCGCCGGTTTCGTCCGCTTTCTTTTCGGGGGCAGGCGCGGCGGGAATGGCGGGAGCGTTCTTTACGGAAGCCATCGAGCCGCCGGCAAAGCCCGCGATAAGGCTCGTGATGTCAATGCCCGTGCTTTCCTTCAGCCCGTCGATAATCTGACCGGAGGAATTCATTACATCCTTGACCAGCTTGGTGGCGTTGCCGTCGCCGTACATGACAATCCTGTCGGTCTGCGCAAGGGGCGCGGCGGCGTTCTTGACAACCTCGGGCAGCGCGTTGAGATACATTTCCAGAACGGACGCTTCGCCCATTTTACGCTGCGCCTCGGCTTTCTTTTCGATTGCCTCCGCCTCGGCAAGCCCCTTGGCGCGGATACCCTCCGCCTCCTGCTCCATCGAGTAGCGGGCGGCGTCCGCTTCGGCTTTTTTAGCCTCAGCCATGCGCTCGGCTTCATACTTATCCGCGTCCGCCATTGCCTTGCGAGCCTCGGCAGCCTGTATTTGGTCATATTTTTCAGCCTCAGCCTCGCGCTGACGGCGAACAAGCTCCGCCTCAGCCTGACGCTCAGCCTGATATTTCGCCGCGTCGGCAGCCTTCATGATTTCAGCCTCAAGCTTGCGCTCCTTGATTGCGATTTCCTTCTGCGCAACTTCAACCTGCTTTTCGCGCTGGGCAATATCCGCGTCCGCCTTGGTGATTTCAATGGTTTTGCGCTGGTTTTCCTGCTGAATGGAGTAAGCCGCGTCAGCCTCGGCGCGCTTGGAATCAGCCTTGACCTTCATTTCAGCCTGCTGAACGCTCAGCGCGGCGTCCTGCTCCGCCATCTTCTTTTCGGCGTCAACCTTGACAACGTTAGCCTCCTGCTGAGCGAGCGAGGTGGCGATTGCAATATCGCGCTGCGCGTTCGCCTTGGCTATCTGCGCGTTTTTGCGAATCTGCTCAACGTTGTCGATACCCATGTTTTCAATCGTTCCGGCGTTATCGCGGAAGTTCTGGATATTGAAGTTAACAACCTCCATGCCCAGCTTCTGCATATCGGGAACTACGTTTTCCGTTATCTTTTTGGCAACGCCCTGCCTGTCCTGAACCATTTCTTTCAGCCCGACAGAGCCGACTATTTCGCGCATATTGCCTTCAAGCACCTGCGTTATCATCGCCACAAGCTCCGGCTGGCGCATATTGAGCAGGGATTCCGCGGCTCTTGTGAGCAAAACGGGGTCGCTGGAAATCTTGACGTTCGCAACGCCGTCAACCATGACGTTGATGAACTCGTTTGTCGGAACAGCCTCGCTCGTCTTTACGTCAACGGTCATAACCTTCAGGGAAAGCTTATCGACCCTTTCAAGGAAGGGAAAGCGCCAGCCCGCCTTACCAATCAGTATGCGCTTCTTGCCAAGACCCGATATCACAAACGCCGTGTCAGGCGGCGCCTTGAGATAGCCGATGCCGAAAAGCAAAACGAGCAGAATAATCAGCACCAGAGCAATCGTTCCGAATACTCCCATACCAAGCAGTCCCATATCGTACCTCCATCAAGTCCTTCGCTTATACGCGCTCCCCGTCGGCGCGCCGCAGGGCTGTCCGCCCGATAAGCTGATATTACACTACGCGGGAGTCGATGACAATATTCGGGGGCGGATTTGTCGCGGGAAGCGACTGAATTATGCAAAAAATAAACATGAAAGCGCAAAAACGGCGCCATCCTGCAAAAGGGACAGCGCCGCGAAAGCGAACAAGCAAGCGTCAAAAGCCAGAATTGCATTGCAGGTTTTGCATACGCGCAAGGCTTACGAAAGCTCGAAAGCGCCCGTATACAGCTGATAATACTTGCCCTTTTGCGCTATCAGCTCGTCATGATTGCCGCGCTCGATGATTTCGCCGTGCTCAAGCACCATAATCTTATCCGCATTGCGGACGGTGGAGAGCCTGTGCGCGATAACGAACACGGTGCGCCCCTTCATAAGGCGGTTCATTCCCTCGCCAATCAGCGCCTCGGTTCGCGTATCTATTGACGAGGTTGCCTCGTCAAGCACGAGAACCGGCGGGTCGATAATTGCGGCTCTTGCAATCGTAAGCAGCTGGCGCTGACCCATTGAAAGGTTGCCGCCGTCCGCCGTGAGCATAGTATCATAGCCCTTCTCAAGATGGACGATGAAGGAATCCGCGTTGGCAAGCTTAGCCGCCTTGACTACGTCCTCCATGCTCGCGTCCGGTCTGCCGTAGCGGATGTTATCCGCGACAGTTCCCGTGAACAGGTGCGCGTCCTGCAAAACCATTGCGAGCGACAGGCGCAAATCATCCTTCTTAATCTTGTTTATATTGATTCCGTCATAGCGAATCTTGCCCTCGGGAACGTCATAGAAGCGGTTAATCAGGTTGGTTATCGTCGTTTTGCCCGCGCCGGTTGAGCCGACAAGCGCTATTTTTTCGCCCGGCTTTGCCGTCATTGTGATGTCGTGAAGCACAACCTTATCCTCGTTATAGCCGAAGGTTACGTCGTCAAGCACGATTTCGCCCTTGAGGGGAGTATAGGTTACGCTTCCGTCCGCCTTATGCGGATGCCTCCACGCCCACTCGCCGGTATGCTTCTCGCTCTCCCTGAGCGTTCCGTCCGCGTCGTAGGTGACGTTTACGAGGGAAACATAGCCCTCGTCCATCTCCGGCTTTTCGTCAAGCACGCCGAAGATTCGCTCCGCGCCGGCAAGGGAAGCGAGGATTACGTTGAATTGCTGCCCTATCTGCGAAAGCGGCTGAGTAAAGGAGCGGGTGAACTGGAGGAAAACAACGACAGTGCCAAGGCTTATCGCAACCGCAGTTCCCGCAAAGGGCCCGCCCTCCAGCGCAAGAAGCCCGCCCGCAATCGCGGTAATCGCGTAAAGCGCATGGCCGAGGTTGTTCATAATCGGGCCCATCAGGCTCGCGAAGGTCTGCGCCTCCGTTGAAGCGTCGCACAGAACGGAGTTGAGCTTGTCAAAATCGTTCTTGCTCTCGTCCTCGTGGCAGAAAACCTTAACGACCTTCTGCCCCGCAATCTGCTCCTCGATATAGCCGTTCACAGCGCCAATCGCGCTCTGCTGCTTCTGAAAATAGTGACCGCTCTTTGAGCCGATTTTGGAAATGAGGAAAAGCTGAAGAACCATCATCAGGATTACGATTATCGTAAGCGCCCACGAATAGGAAACCATTTTTACGAAAACCGTGATGACGGTAACGAGGGACGAAAGCACGTTTGCAATGCTGTTTGAAAGCATTTCGCGCATCGTATCCGTATCGTTCGTGAAGCGGCTCATCAAATCGCCGTGCGTGTGGGTGTCAAAGTAGCGCAGGGGGAGCGTTTCCATATGCGTGAAAAGCTCCTTGCGGATTGTGAGCAGCGTTCCCGTGGAAACGTGAAGCATTATGCGCGAATAGGCGTAGCTGAATATCGTGCATATCAGGTACGTTCCGCCCATCCACATAAGAAGCGAGAGCAGCTTTGCCGTTCCCTCCGTTATCGTCAGCACGCCCGAAACCGTAGGCATAAGCGCGTCGTCGATAATGTTTTGCAGGTACGACATTGCGTAGACCTGCCCAAACGAGTTAGCGATGATAAGCACCATGACAATCGCCATTGAATACTTATACTGGAGAAGGTATTTAAGCACGCGGCGAATGGTTTTGCCCGCGTTCTTGGGCTTGCCCATCGCCATTTTTGCGCGATTCGGTCCCGGCATTTACGCCACCCCCTTTTGCTGGGAAGCGTTGACTTCCTGATAAATGTGGTTGTTCTTCAGCAGGTTCTCATGCGTGTCAAAGGCGCTGATTTCGCCGTTGTCAAGCACCAGCACCCTGTCGCAGTCCTGTACGGTGGATATGCGCTGAGCGATAATGATTGTCGTTGTTCCGCTAAGCTGTTCGCGCAGCGCCTTACGGATTTTAGCGTCGGTAGCCGTGTCAACCGCGCTGGTTGAATCGTCCAGAATAACAATCTTCGGCCTTTTGAGCAGAGCGCGAGCTATGCACAGGCGCTGCTTCTGACCGCCCGAAACGTTAACGCCGCCCTGACCCATTACCGTCTGATAGCCGTCGGGGAAGGACATGATGAAGTCGTGAGCCTGAGCCTGACGGCACGCCTCCTCGACCTCCTCCTGCGTAGCGTTCTCATTGCCCCAGCGCAGGTTATCAATAATCGTTCCGGAGAACAGAACGTTCTTTTGCAGAACCATTGCGACTTGGGTGCGCAGCGTGTCAAGGTCATACCTTCGCACATCAAGCCCGCCGACCTTCACAGCGCCAAGAGTAGCGTCATAAAGGCGGGGAATAAGCTGAACGAGCGTGCTTTTGCTGCTGCCCGTTCCGCCGATGATTCCAATCGTTTCGCCGCTGCCGATATGAAGATTGATGTGGTTCATTACGCAGTTGCTTTCGTCCCCGAGATAGCTGAACGAAACGTCCTCAAAATCCACGCTTCCGTCCTTGACTTCCTTTACGGGATTTTCGGGCGAAACGATGTCGCTCTTTTCGTCAAGCACCTCGCTTATACGGGTGAAGCTTGCCCAAGAGATGACGAGCATCATGAATATCATGGAAACCATCATAAGGCTCATCAGGATTTGCGTAACATAGGTGACAAAGCTTGAAAGCTCGCCGATTTGGAAGGTTCCGCCCATTACCATTCCGCCGCCAATCCAAACGACGGCGATAATCGTGGCGTACATGACGAGCATCATGAGCGGGTTAGTGAGGATTACGAGCTTTTCAGCCTTGAGCTGAGCCGCCCTGACCTCCTCTGCGCTCATGGAGAACTTCTTCGTTTCATCCTTTTCGCGCACGAACGCCTTTACAACGCGGATTGCGGTCAGGTTTTCCTGAACGGAGCCGTTCATTGCGTCGTACTTTTTAAGCATTACGCGGAAGCGCGGATGCGCGCGGAAAAATATAAGCGCAAGGCATATTCCCAGAACGGGAATTGAGAAAAGGAAAACCAGCGAAAGCCGAGCGTTTATGTTGACTGCGAATATGAGCGCGCCGATAAGCATAATCGGGGCGCGCGCAGCCATTCTGATAAACATCATAAACGCGTTCTGCACATTGTTAACGTCGGTGGTAAGCCGCGTTACCAATGAAGCGGTGGAGAACTTATCCACATTGCGGAAGGAAAAATCCGCGGTTGCGTCAAACAGGCGCTTCCTGAGATTTTTCGCAAAGCCCGCGCCCGCCTTTGCGCCAAAGCGGCTGCCGAGAGCGCCGAAGCCCATTGAGAGGCACGCCATCAGCACCATAAGCCCGCCCATTTCCAGTATGTAGGTCATTCCCCTGTTTCCGTTTATTCCCTCGTCGATAATTTTCGCCATAACAAGAGGGATGAGAATTTCCATCAGCACCTCGCCAATCATGACAAGAGGCGTAAGGAATGCCCATTTTTTGTACTCGCCTACGCTTTTCAGGATTTTTTTAAGCATCCGTTTTCCTGCCTTTCCATAATATATCCGTCAACCTTGAGCAGCAATTCCTCCATACGGCTCTTTTCCTCGTCGGTAAGAGCGCCGGTTACGATTTCATCCATCTGCCTCAGGGTTTCGTCAATCGCCGGCAGCGTATCCTCTCCCTTTCGGGTAAGGCGTATAAGCTTCGCCCTTCCGTCGGTTTCCGATGTTTTCCTTTCCACATAGCCGCCTTTTTCAAGGTTCGCAATAAGGCTTGTTACCGAGGCGGCGGAGAGATGCATGAAGCTCTCCATATCCTTCTGATTAAGCCTCTCGGCGTTGTGAAAATGCAAAAAAAACATCAGTCTGCTCTGCTGCTGCGTTATTCCGAGCGGCTCAAGCAGCCTGTTCTGGCACAAAGTCAGCTTATGCGCGATTACGTGGTAAAGAATCGCAATGTGCCTTGGCTTTTTGCGGCATAAATCCGCGGCGCTGCATTCCATTTCATCCCTCCGAAAAATTAAAGTTAGAATTCATATCATTTGAATTCTAACGGATTATACGCCGCCGCGAATGCAATGTCAATAATGATTAGATTAGAATTTGGTGAAATTATTTAATATCCAATAATCCGCGGGCAGCTGCGGCGATATCCGGAAACACCGGAAAGCCCGTTGCCGCAAGGATTTCGGCGCTTTGATGGCCGCGCGGAACAAGCGCGCAGTCCGTTCCGATTTCCCGCGCGACGAGCGCATCATGCTCAGTATCGCCAATCAGCACGGCTCTTTTCGGGTCGATTCCGCTTGAAGCTATAAACCGCTTTCCAAGCTCCACCTTGCCGGAGGCATAAATATCCTCAACGCCGATGACCTCGTCGAATTCGCCGAGAATGTCAAGCTCGCCGAGCTGACGGCGCAGAAGCAGGATTTCGCTTGCGGAAAGCACAGCCTGCCTCAGCCCCGCTTTCTTTACGGCGGAAAGCGCCGCCCTGACATCCGGAAACAACTTCAAATCGCCGCAGCCCGCCTTATAGCGCCTTACATAGTCCTCCGCAAGCTCCTCAAACGTATACTCGGAAAAATTCCAGCCCGCCCTTATGTAGTATTCCTTTACGGGGAAGCAGAAACGGCGGCGGTAATCCTCGATTCCTTGCATTTTCGGCTTTCCGCGCTCAAGAAGCATATCGTCCATAATGCGCATATTGAAATCGCTGTCGTCAAGTAGCGTTCCGTTGAAGTCCCAGATAATCCAAGAATATTTCATGCGCGCTTTCTCTCCTTAAAAAAGGGAATGTTTTATGATTGTACCATGATTGCCACACGCCCGCAAGGATGATAGAATGTGCTTAGCGAAAGAACAGCTTTGCGAGAGTTATTAATTTGGAGGGATATGCTTATGAAGGTTGGCTTTATCGGGCTTGGCAACATGGGCAGCGCGTTTATGAAGGGCGTTATCCGCGCGGGCAAATGCGAAACGATTGGCTACGACGTAAACGAAAAGGCGGCGGAAAGAGCCGCAGAGGTCGGCGTGGAAACGGTAAAAAGCGCCTGCGAGGCGGCTGAAAAATCGGATGTTCTTTTCCTTACGGTAAAGCCGCAGTACTACGAAAGCGTTATAGCGGAAATAAAGGACAGCGTAAGAGCCGAAACGATTGTCGTTACGGTTGCGCCCGGCAAAACCCTTCTCTGGCTTTCGGAGCGCTTTAACAGGGGCGCGAAAATCGTGCGGACAATGCCGAACACTCCCGCGATGATTGGCGAGGGAATGATTGCGGTATGCCCGGGCAAGGAGCTGAAAAAGGCGGAAACAGACGCGGTTATGGCGCTGCTTTCCGTATGCGGAAGGGCGGAAATCATTTCTGAGGATTTGATTGACGCGGTTGTGGGCATTTCCGGCTCGTCCCCCGCGTATTTCTTCATGATGATAGAGGCGATGGCGGACGCGGGCGTAGCGGAGGGGCTTCCGCGCGACAAGGCGTACATCTTTGCGGAGCAGGCAATGCTCGGCAGCGCAAAGCTTGCGCTCGAAACGGGCAAGCATCCGGGCGAGCTGAAGGACATGGTTACTTCGCCGCGCGGAACAACGATTGAAGCCGTGCAGTGCCTTGAGCAGTCAGGTTTCAGGGCGGCAGTTACCGCCGCCTGCCGCGCTGCGGCAGAAAAGAGCAGGGAAATGTAACTCGGCGCTATCAAGCGCCTGAAACGGAGATAAAATGAAAAAGCACATAAAGGACGCGGCGCAGAAGCTGCTGGACAGCTACATCGCCTCGGGCAAGCTAATCGGCGCTAGCGTTCTGGTTAAGCGCGGCGGCGAGGAAAAGCTCTACTATGAATCGGGGCTTGCGGACAGGGAAGCGAAAACGCCGTTTGCGCGGGACACAATCGTGCTTATGTTCTCGATGACAAAGCCCGTAACCGCGCTGATGACGATGATTCTGGTTTCGCGCGGCAAGCTGAGCCTTATCGACCCGATTTCGTGGTATCTGCCCGCGTTCGGCTCGCAGAAGGTCATGCTTCCGTCGGGAGAGCTTGAAGCGCCGGTAAGACCGATATATGTCCGCGATTTGCTCAACATGACCTCGGGGCTTGTGTACCCCGGCGTAAACGGCAATGTTGAAAAGCTCGTCGCGGAGCTGTACGGCGAGCAGGACAGGCGCACGGCGGCGGGAAATCAGTTTTCCACGCGCGAGATGGCGGACAGGCTTGCGGCGCTTCCGCTTGCCTTTCAGCCCGGAACGCGCTGGATGTACGGAACGTCGGCGGACGTTCTCGGCGCGCTGATTGAGGAAGCAGCGGGAATGCCGCTTTCGGAGCTATTCAGGCGCGAAATATTCGAGCCGCTCGGCATGAACGACACGGGCTTTTATGTGCCAGAGGACAAGCTTTCACGCTTTGCCGCCGTATACAACGGCGAAAAAGGCGGAGCGCTTGAGCGCGACGAGCGGCTTTTCCTCGGAATGAACGATTTTAAGCGCAAGCCCGCGTTTGAATCCGGCGGCGCGGGGCTTGTTTCAACAATCGACGATTATATGCGCTTTGCGGAGCTGCTGCTTTCGCGCGGAAAGTATGATGGCGGCAGGCTGCTGCCCGAAAAATGCTTTGACGTAATGGGGCATAATATGCTCCCGCCGCACCTGCTTTCAAGCTTTGAGGCGGCTTGGGACAGCTCCTTCGGTCACGGCTACGGCTGCCTTATGCGCGTTATGTACGAGCCGTCTGCCGCGGCGTTTTTCGGTTCAAAGGGCGAATTTGGCTGGGACGGGCTTGCCGGAACGTATTTCACGGTTGCGCCGAAGGACAACATGATAGTCGAAATTCTCATGCAGCGCTCGGATATGTGGCCCGTGAATATCGTTCCCTGCCTGCGCAACCTGCTGTTTTCGGAGGTGTAAAACGTGGTTTCAATCGACGCGGATTCAGCCCGCTACTGTCTGCTCGGGCGCAAGCTTTCGCATTCGCTGTCGCCGCAAATCCAGAACGCGCTGTTTCGCAGCGCCGGCGAAAACGCCTTCTATTTCACGCTCCCCTTCGAGCCTGAGATTATGGCGGAAACGGTCACGGTGCTTCGCGCCTGCTTTTCGGGCTTCAATATAACAATCCCCTACAAGGAGCTGATAATCCCATACCTTGACGAATACGACGAAACCGTTTCAGCCTGCGGCGCGTGCAATACCGTAAAGGTAACGCCGCGCGGCGATTTAATCGGCTACAACACGGACGGGCTCGGCTTCCTGCGCGCCCTCCGCGAGGCGTTCGTCGTTCCCGACAAGGACACGCGCGCCCTCGTTTTAGGCTCAGGCGGCGCGGCGCGCTCGCTTGCCTACGCCCTGCTCAGGGAAGGCGCTCACGTTACAATTGCCGCAAGGAATATGGAAACCGGAGAGGCGCTGATTAAGGCGCTCTCAACGTCCGTAAAGGGCGGCGGCGAGCGCCTTGAGCTGATGGATTTATACGATATTAAGGGCGATTACGGGCTGCTTTGCAACACAACGCCCGTCGGGATGTACCCGTCGGAGCCCGAAAGCCCCGTCCCCGCTCGGATAGTCAGCCGCTGCGACGCGGTTTTCGACGCGGTGTATAATCCCCTCACGACCCGCCTTCTCGATATTGCGGCGCAGGAGGGCAAAAAATGCATTTCGGGGCTTGCGATGCTGTTTTACCAGGCGGTTGAGGCGCAAAGCGTTTGGCTCAGCGGAAGCATAGCCTCAAAATCCGAGCAGAGACGAATCTACCGCGAGCTTTACGCGTCAAGGGCATAAGAGGCTAAAACCGCCGAAAAACTGCGGCGCGGCGGTTTAGCGGCATATACGAAAGCGCAATGACAATATGAAATACGTTTCGCGGGCAGATGAAAATCTGTCCGCGATTTTTGTACTGCGGCGCTCCGGCATTGCTGCGGCAGCGAATTCATGCGCTCTTTGGCTTTTTCTGCGCCATAAGCGAAATGGAAACGCCCGTACTATATAAGCAAGCCCGAACGTCCGGTACTATACAAGGGCAGACCCCCGGGCAGTCGGGCTATATCTTCTGCCTGCCCTGAAGTAAGCCCCTGTATGCGGGCAGACCCCGGGCAGTCGGGCTATATCTTCTGCCTGCCCTGAAGTAAGCCCCTGTATGCGGGCAGACCCCCTGGCAGTCGGGCTATATACTATGGAAGCCAAAAAATAAAAAGGAGAGATTGCATGAACAAAAGGCTAAGGAAGAAGCAGAGCAAGGTTAGAATGCAGGAGAACACCGAAATGTACGACGACTTCATAGTGACAATCGGCAAAATGTTCGTCGAAACGATGGAGAACCGGAAGAACGAGGATTACGAGCTGAACCCGCCGCAGTTTGAGAAGCTGATGGCGCTTTACGAGTTTGTCAAAACCCTGACGACATCGGGCGATAGAATAGCGCCGATGAAGCTCGAACCGAAGGAGCAGGTCGGCTCGATAGAAGCGGATTTCATAGTCTTTGACGTGACGGGCGAGAAGATTCAGGAGCTTGCGCGGCTCATGACCGCCTGCTCCGTCATAACAATCGACGTTACGCGCGGCAAGGTGCATATGGAATGCAATGTTCCGGACGTTTTCGTGGAAAAGGATGAAACGGAGAAAATGCCTGTGCAGTAAACGCAAGCAAAGGCGGCTGACGCCATAAATGCCAGAAAGCATTTCAGCTTCAGCCGCCTTTGTCAAGCTAAGCGTTTATAAAATGTGCGCCGTTTCTTTCTCAAAGCCCCTCGGGCATTTTGGGCAGGGCGGCAAAGCTTGCCTCAAGCTCCTCGTCCGTGGGGAACTGGTCGCCCATAGTGCCGTTGTTGTACTTTTCATAGGCGAGCATATCGAAATAGCCCGTGCCGGTAAGACCGAAAAGAATCGTTTTCGCCTCGCCTGTTTCCCTGCACTTAATCGCCTCGTCAATCGCCGCGCGAATCGCGTGGCTGCTTTCGGGCGCAGGCAGGATTCCTTCAACGCGGGCAAAGGTTTCAGCCGCCTCGAATACGGAGGTCTGCTCAACCGCGCGCGCTTCCATAAGCCCGTCATGATAGAGCTGGGAAAGAATGCTGCTCATTCCGTGATAGCGGAGACCGCCCGCATGGTTTGCGGAGGGAATGAAATTGCTGCCGAGCGTGTACATTTTTGCAAGCGGGCAAACCATTCCCGTATCGCAGAAATCGTAGGCGAACTTGCCGCGCGTAAAGCTGGGGCAGGAGGCAGGCTCTACGGCGATAATCCTGTAATCCCTTTCGCCGCGCAGCTTTTCGCCCATGAACGGCGATACGAGCCCACCCAGATTGCTTCCGCCGCCCGCGCAGCCGATGATGATATCGGGAACGATTCCGTATTTATCCATCGCGGTTTTGGTTTCAAGCCCGATGATGGTCTGGTGCAGGAGAACCTGCGAAAGCACGCTGCCGAGAACGTAGCGATTGCCGGGGGTGTGCGTTGCGACCTCTACCGCCTCGCTGATTGCGCAGCCGAGGCTGCCCGTCGTTCCGGGATGCGCGGCGAGAATTCTGCGCCCAACCTCAGTCGTTTCGCTCGGCGAGGGCGTTACATTCGCGCCATAGGTGCGCATGACCTCGCGGCGGAAGGGCTTCTGCTCGTAGCTGCACTTGACCATGAACACCTTGCAGTCCAGCTCGAAATATGAGCAAGCCATGCTCAGCGCCGTTCCCCACTGCCCTGCGCCGGTTTCGGTTGTTACGCCCTTCAAGCCCTGCTGCTTTGCGTAATACGCCTGCGCGATTGCGGAATTCAGCTTATGGCTTCCGCTTGTGTTGTTGCCCTCGAACTTATAGTAGATTTTTGCGGGCGTATTCAGCTTTTTTTCAAGGCAGTACGCGCGGACGAGCGGCGACGGGCGATACATTTTATAGAACTCAAGAATTTCTTCGGGAATATCGAAGAAGGGCGTCGTGTCGTCCAGCTCCTGCTTTACAAGCTCATCGCAGAAAACGGGGCGAAGGTCGTCGTAAACCATCGGCTTCATCGTAGCGGGATTGAGCAGCGGAGCAGGCTTATTCTTCATGTCCGCGCGAACGTTATACCACTGCTTAGGAAGCTCATTTTCATTGAGAAAGATTTTGTACGGAATTTCCTGTGCCATGTGGAATCGCTCCTTTCAAATTCGGGGTACAGAAAAAGCTCCTGTCCCCATCTGTTATAATGCGGGGACAAGAGCTTGAATACACTCCTGCGGTGCCACCCAGCTTGGCGCTTTCGCGTCCACTTCTGCGTACTTCCATACGCCTGCGCCTGATAACGGAGCGCAACCCCGACCTGCCTACTGAATTTCGGCTCGTCCTCAGAAGCCCATTCCACACGCCGTTCCGTACCGTCTTTCCACCGCCGACGGCTCTCTTTAACGGATAAGGCAGCGTGTACTTACTCTTCCTCATCGGTTTAGCATACGATAGCACACATAAAACGCCATTGCAAGTTTTTGCTTTGTTTTTTGGACGGAAGCCTGCGCTCCGTCAGTCAACCTCGCGCTCGATACCCATAAAGCAGGCGGCAAGCGTTCCGGGGCCGCAATGCGCGCCGATAACGGGCCCGATTGGATAAACGTCCGTCTGAATTTCGGGAACCATTTCGCTCAAATGCTCGCAGAGGCGGGCTGCGTCGCCCTCGCAGTCGGCGTGAAGGATTATTACGCGCTGCTTTTCCGGCTCAACGATGGTTTCCTTGACGCGCGCGGCGATGGTGCGAATCGCCTTTTTTCTGCCCTGAACCTTTTCCGCGGGGCTTACCTTGCCGAGCCTGCCTTCAACAAGGATTGGCTTCAAATCAAGCATAGAGCCGAAAAACGCTGCCGCGTTGGAAATGCGCCCGCCGCGCTTGAGATAAACAAGGTCGTTGACCGTGAAATAGGCGCGGGCGCGAAGCCTGTTCGCCATAACCCAGTCCTTTACCTCGTCCATCGACGCGCCTTTTTCGTACATCTCATAGGCGGTAACGGTGAGCAGCGTCTGCGGGCCGCTGATTGAAAGCGTGTCAACTATTTCGATTCGGCGCTCAGGATATTTCTCCAGAAGCTCGTCCTTCGCCATATTCATGTTCTGAATCGTGTTGGACATTTTGCTCGAAAACGCAATCACAAGAATGTCCCGCCCTGCCGCGAGATATTTTTCAAAACAATCAATATAAACGGGCGTCGGCAAAAGCGAGGTACTCGGAACAGCTCCGGCGCGCATTCTGTCGAAAAACGGCTTCCCGTTGTCGTTTGAACGCCCGAGGTCGGGCACAAGGTCCTTTCCGTCAAGGGAATAGGGCATCATTATCATCTGGGCGTCCATTTTATCAAAGATTTGATATGGCATATCCGAATCGCTGTCGGTAAAAAACACATAATCGCGCATCTTTCGCATCTTCCTTCCATGCATCCTTCTTCGCGTTTTATTTTACATGGATACGCCTTAAAATGCAAGCAAAGAACAATCGCAGGGAGGCGGCGAGCGGAAAACGCGCGATGAAAGGCGGCTGAAACGCATATTCTGCGGCGGCTCAAATCCGGATGCCCCGAAAGCGCGGGGCGCTAAAGAAGCATATGCCGACGCGCTTTCGGGATTTATAAGAAAATACGCCGACGCGAAATTTTTCTGCTTGACAAAGCACGAACGTATATGTATACTAATCTGCGTTGCGACACTGTCGCAGCGAAACGCGACCGTGGCGGAATTGGCATACGCGCACGTTTGAGGGGCGTGTCCGCAAGGGTATGGGTTCAAGTCCCATCGGTCGCACCAGCAAAAAGCACATCGCAATGCGATGTGCTTTTTTGTCGTTAACTATGCCTGACGGCACGTAAAGCTAAATGACACGCTTATCTCATCGTCGTTCCGCAGGAACAACGCTTCACTGCCGCGAATGCGGCGTCAAATCAGCTTTTCAAAATTTCATAAATATCTTTTTCTCTTTCGCCTGTATTTCTCGGAAGTTATCTGTTATACTGGTTACATCAAACAGCAACATATGAGGAGGCGCAAACCATGAAACAAGCTGACATACACAACCTACCTCCGGAGAAGCAAGCGCTGATGGACGAGTGCCTCAGCAGGATAAGCGGCGGCGCAAAGAATGGCGGTTTTTTCGAGCTTGAATGCAGAGACTGCGATATGCCGTCCGTCAACAACGAGGAAGTCTGCCCGCTTTGCGGCAGCAAGAACATCAGGGTGACTTACCGGTACTCATAACACACGCTGACCGGTATCCGTTCCCTTAACCAATCGAACAAAGTCGCCGCAGTTTCGCTAAAAAAGCTGCGGTGATTTGTTATATGAAAAGTCGGCGCGGGTTTATCGCACGGAAATGAAACGGAGATGAGCATATGGCGTTATTCAGCACGGACAACCGAAAGAGGATTATGGACGAAATAACTGCCTTTGCTGAAAAAACGAGCATATAGTTGCGCTGATTGCCGTCGGCTCGGGCGCTTACGGCTATATCGACGAGCTGTCCGACCTCGACATGGTGATTGCTACGGACGCAAACGAAAGCACAGAAGGCGTAACGGCACATATGCACAGGTTTTTGCTGGAAAGGCATTCGCCGATTTATTTTAAGCAAGTGCCCCAGAGGGGGCTTCAAGTTTTTGTAAGCAGCGAGTTTCTTGAGGTAGATATCGGCTACGGCGCTTACGCCTATGCCGCCGCCTTCAAGAAGGACTGGAAAGTGCTGTTTGACAAAAGCGGAACAGTAGACGAAAAAATGCGCCTTTCATGGCAAAAGCACGAAAGCGCTTCAAACGACGATGAGTACGGAAAATTGCGCGCGGAATGCGCAGATACGGTATGGCATAACCTTATGCACGCCGCCACAGCGATAAAGCGCGGGCAGCTTTTACGCGCAATGTCAGAGCTGGAGCTTTCGCGCGGAATCTATATCGGGCTGCTCGGCTGCCGCTGTGCGCGGGATATCAAAAGAGGCAGGGACTTGGACAAGCTGCCGCAGAAGGAAAAAGACGAGCTGAAAAGGACGCTCGTTTTCGCCCTCTCTCCTGACGCACTTTGGGAAATCCTTTTCGCTTTGGCGGACGCAATCTATACGGAGCTTGAGCGCGGCGGGGAGCAGGCGCACATTTCAGTAAACCGCGCGCAGGTAACGGAATACATCAGCGCCTGCCGCAGTCTCTCGCGCGGATAAAGCGTGAAGGCGGAAGCATATGCCCTGCAATTTTTCGCCGCCGCTATTTATGGCAATTCAGGAAATGGTTTCGCGCTTCCGGTGTGATATAAGCAGGGAGCAGTCGATTGCAAAAGGGAGAATCAAGTACAGAGCCTGAGCATGATACAAGAAAGCCTCGATTTCATCGAGCAGAACCTGAAAGCGGAGATAAGCGCGGAGGAGCTGAGCGCGAGAAGCGGCTACTCCTCAACACATTACTGCCGCTTGTTTTTAAGCGCCGTCGGAATCCCGATTCAGCGTTATATAGCAAAGCGCCGGCTTTTATGGGCGGCTTACGGAATTGCAAACGGCAAAAAGCAGATTGACGCGGCGCTTGAATACGGCTTTGACACCTCCGCAGGCTTCTACAAGGCGTTCATGCGCGAGTTCGGCTGCTCTCCCTCATATTACGCAAGGCGGTTTCGGGCAAGAAAGCCCTACCGCGTAAATCTTTTGAAGGAGGAACGCCTGATGATAACCCATAAAAAGGTTTCAAAGCTGCTTGAAAACTGGGGCTTGCAGGGCGAAACCGTAAGCGCAGTCATCCTCTCGGCAGGATTGATAAGCGAAAACACATTCAGGATTGGCGACAAATATATACTCAAGGCGCTTACAAGCCTCGGCGCGATAAAAAAGAGCGCTGAAATATCAAGGCTTTTATACGCAAAGGGCTTGTCGCAGGCTGAAATGATGAAAACAAAGGACGGAATGGATTATGCGGAGGACGGCGAAGTGTATTACACGCTTACGCCGAAAATCGACGGAGAGCCGATTTCCGCAAGGGAAATGTACGATGAAAACGCGCCGATAACGGGCGAAACCCTCGGCGAAATAATCGGAAGGCTTCATCTTGCGCTCGAAAGCGCCGATATAATCGTCTGTAACGAAAGCAACCTGCTCAAAGAGGCGCTGGACTCCCTGCCCGCGGCAAAGCGGTTTGCCGGACTGTCCGATTCGTTCTGTGATGATTTTACAAACGCCGCAGCCGGATTTGACGGAAAGCTTCCCGTGAAGATAATACACCGCGACATAAACCCCGGCAATATTCTTTTCAAAAACGGCAGGCTCGCGGGCTTTATCGATTTTGATTTGTCGCAGCGTGGAATCCGCCTTTTCGACGCCTGCTATGCCGCAACCGCAATCCTTTCCGAAAGCCTCGACATAGGCGCCGATGAAAAAATGGAAAAGTGGACGGAAATATACAGGGGCATAATCCGCGGCTATGATAAAACCGTTCGCCTTAATGACGCCGAAAAGCGCGCCGCAGCATATGTGCTGTTTTCCATAGAGCTAATCTGCACGGCATATTTCGCTGGCTTAGAAAAATACGAGGAGCTTGCGCAGACGAACGCCCGTATGCTCAGATGGATGGCGGCAAACAAAGAGCGCCTTTCGTTCTGAACAGAAACCATGACAAAGCCCGCCGAGCAGATGTTTCGGCGGGCTTTTTATGCAGATTCATCATCAATATCAGGCTGCCCAAACGCTCCTTATGCAAAGCGGAATTGCCCGCGCGTCAAAAGAGCGAAACGATAATCGCGGCGATTCCGAGCGCGCAGCAGGCGGTAAGCGTGCCGAGCAGAAGGTCTCGCGGAGTGTGCCGCTCAAGGCGCAGGGACGACCAGAAGATAAGAGCGTACAAAAGCGCGCACACGGGGGCGAATCCCCAGCCGAAGAAAATGACGGCATAGATCAACGGGCCCGTTATCGCGCAGGCGTGACCGCTCGCTTTCAGATGAAAAACCTTGTTGAGAAGCAGCAGGACTATAATGGAAAACAGATAACCCAAGTTTATTAGCCAAAGATTGCTGCCGCCGCCGGAAATCCAGCAGAAAACGGTCGAAATCACATAGCCAATCGGGGTGAGCTTGAGCGCCAAATCCCTCTGCGCGTCGCGTCCGCCCTTGCGGAGCGCCGGAATCATCGACAGCGGATAGGCAAGCGCCGGAACGACCGCAAGCCCAAAGAGCGTAACGAGCGGCTGCCAGACGCCGCTGAAAACCGACGGCGAAAAAATCCACAGCGCCGTGAGCAGCAGTCCCACAAGCACGGGCGGAACGCTCAGAACCCTTACCGCCTTTGCGAGCTTGTCAAGCCGCGCGCCTCGGGCTTCCTTCGCGCCTTCCCCGATATTCAAACCAGCCATATAAATCCTCTTTTCAGTCATTTCTTTCATCTCCCCAGAAGAACAGCGCTACGGTGCCGGGGCCCGTATGGCTGCCTATTGTTGTGCCGACGGAGTTGATTTCAACCTTGCCGTCGAGATTCGGAAACCATTTTTCAACAAGCGACGCAACGGCTTTGGCGTCCTCTATGCAGTCCGAGTGCGAAATATAGCATTTGCCGCTATACGCCCTGCCGCCCTGCGCATGGTCCTCCATTTGCAGCACGATTTCCTGTACAACCTTTTTCCGCCCGCGAATTTTGCTTCGGGGAGTGAGCCTTCCGAGTTTGTCCATATTGAGAAGCGGGCAGATGTGCAGCGCCGTTCCGAACCAGCCTGCCGCGCGGGAAATGCGCCCGCCCTTGACGTAGAAGGTCAAGTCAACGGAGAAAAACCAGTGATGCAGCTTCAAGCGATTGTCGAGCAGCCAGTCCTTCGCCTCGTCAAACGTGCAGCCCGCGTCGCGCCTGTCGGCAAGTCCGTCCATCAAAAGCCCGTAGCCGGAGGACGCGCCGAGAGAATCGACTACCTCTATCCTGCGCTCAGGATACTTTTTTATGAGCGTTTCGCGCGCAATCACCGCCGAATTCATTACGGCGGATATTCCGCTTGAAAGGCAGACGTGAATTACGTCCAAGCCCTGTTTCAGAAAGCCCTCGAAATATTTTTCAAATTCGTCGGCGTTGACCTGAGAGGTTTTGGTTTCAGCGCCTGCCGCCATAGCCGCGTAGAAATCCTTAAAGGGAATCGACTCGCCCAAATCGTCCGTATACTGCCGCCTGTCCAGTGAAAAATGAAAGCATACATAATGTATGTCCCGCTTTTCAAAATGCTCCCTGCTAAGGTCGGCAGTCGAGCAGCAGCTTATGATATAGCCCGCCATAAAAGCACCTCCGGATGAGATATGAATTATTGAAAACCGCGCAGAGCCGCAGCCCGCACGCCTCATAAAAAAGAGTACAAAAAAAGGCGGCTATACGCCACCTATTTCATCGCAAGTCAGCTCCAAATTCGTCGGACAAAATCGTAGAGTGCGAATAATATCGACTCTCAGAATTGTAGAGTTGTGTTATCTGGCGGACATTTTGGACTGATTAGCTATGCTTTTGTCGTCATCAGGCACGGGCTTCGGCTTCTTGAAGGAAAGCAGGACAATCAGCTGCGCGGGAATTCCAAGCAGGAACAGAATCCACCAATTAGCATTCATAAAGGTGTAAAATGTCATATATAGAGTGAGCAGCAAGCTCCATATCAGGGCTGAAATTATGTATAGATTCATATGTATTCTGCCCCATTTGGAATTCATCACAAGCAGGGTGATAAAGGAAATCGGGAGAGCGTAAATGAAAATGACGAACTGCGTGATTCCCGCAAGATTAAGCACGATGAAAACAAGCAGAGCGAGCGCCCAGATTCCGAGAACGGAAATCATCATGACGCGCGGCGCGTCGATTTTATTCTTCGGTTTTGCCGCACGCAACGCATTTTCAGCAGCCCCGTCGCGCAGAAGCTCGTCAACCGAAACGCCGAAAAGCTCGCTCATCTGCTTTAGCACAAACGCGTCCGGAATCGCCTCTCCGCGCTCCCAGCGCGAAACCGCCTTGTCGGAATAATTCAGCTTCATTCCCAGCTCATACTGCGTAAGATGCGCTGCCGTTCGAAGCCGCGCGATATTCCGCGCGGTAATCGCTTTCAGCGCATCCGGTGTCACCTCTACCGCCACAATATCGCCTCCATGTATTCATATAATCGCGCTTAACGCGCCAATCCTATTTATTATATAGAATCATAGGCGATTCGGCAATGACAAATTCAATCGTATTGTCGGGGATTTTGTATATATTGGAGGAAAAACAATATTTGTTCAATATAAGCCGTGGAAAATGGTGATGAGGGCGGGGCGCGAGAAAATACGCAAAAGCGGTGATTGTGGGTGAGAACGGAGGTAGGTGAGGAAAGAATGTAGAGAGAGGACGGCTGTTCGAGAGAGTATGGGGCGTGAGCAGAAGCTAGAGTGAATAATGAACCAGCGAGGGTTAGGTACGAGTGTGAAAACGTATGAGCTTGGGTGCAGAGTGATGACAGAATAGCGCAGAAATGGAGACGAGAGCGAATGCGTGTGAATAGTGATTTGAGGCACTATACCATAAACAGTCTGCAAAAGCAGACGGTTTACCAAAGAAGGCTCCGTTATGCAAAGGGAGACTTAATCTTGTAGCGCTGCCATGCTGTAAAATAATTCCTTGTCGGTATATGTTTATTTCCTATTGATTCGATTTTCAATCGCAATGACGTTGTATTATAAACAGACTGCAACAGCAGTCTGTTTACCAAAGAAGGCTCGTATGTAGCAAAGGGAGGCTTCTTCCGGTATTGCCGCCGTACTGTAAAGTAGCCTCTTGTTGGTTCTCGTTAGCTTCTAAATCACGTGATTCTCAAGCTTATTTTAGTAGTGCGATTTTCAATTACAATCACGTTATCATAAGCCGTCTGCGTAAGCAGATGGGTTACCAAAGAAGGCTCGTATGTAGCAAAGGGAGCTGGCGCGTAGCGCCTGAGGGATTGTCTGAAATACTTGATATATAAGGGGTTGCGCTTGTTACACAATGGCATTTCTTGCGAGAAACCTAACTACAATCCTTCCGTCACGGCTACGCCGTGCCACCTGTTCTTGCACAAGGGAGGCTTCTTCCGGTATTGCCGCCGTACTGAAAACCGCCGCTTGTAGGTTCTCGTTAGCTTCTTAATCACGTGATTCTCAAGCTTGTTTTAGTAGTGCGGTTTTCAATTACAATGGCGTTATCATAAGCCGTCTGCATAAGCAGACGGCTTACCAAAAGAAGGCTCGTATGTAGCAAAGGGAGCTGGCGCGTAGCGCCTGAGGGATTGTCAGAAAGCCTTAACGAATAAGGATTTAGATAATTATTCAATAACAATTCTCATGACTCCCATCAGCGCTATTCGCTCCATTCCCTCCACCGCTATTCACGCACATTTACCTATATGGCTATTGTCATGCAGATTCGTTTCGGCTATCATGTGCTAAGACGCAAAAGAAGAGAGGGACTTTGAATGGACATCAATTATCTTCTATGGCTACAGGACATCCGCACAAGCATAGGCAGCGTGTTTGAGAAAGCGTTTGTATTAATCAGCGAGCTGGGAATGGAAACAATACCGATTGTGCTGGTTCTTGCGCTTTACTGGTGCATTGACAAGCGCAAGGGGCAGTTTCTGATGTTCAGCTTCAATCTCGGCGCGTTTTTCAACGGGATTATCAAGCTGAGCTGCTGCGTATACCGTCCGTGGGTGCGGGACGCGCGCGTGCTGCCCGCAGAGGGCGCTTTAGGCGGCGCGACGGGCTATTCATTTCCTAGCGGGCATTCAACAACGGCAGCGGCAACCTACGGCGGGCTTGGCTATGCATACCGCAAAAACCGCGCAATACTGTGGTGCATGGTTGTCGTGACCCTGCTTGTTATGCTTTCGCGCAACATTCTCGGCGTGCATACGCCGCAGGACGTGCTTGTCGGCGCGGCGCTCGGCGTTGTGATGATACTGCTTGCGAAATACATTCTCCGCTTTGCAGGCGAGGAAGGCTCAAGCAACCGCGATTTATGGCTCGCAATCGGCGGAACGGCGCTTTGCGCGCTTTCCATTCTCTATATTTCGCTCAAGGCGTATCCGATTGACACGGTTGACGGCGTTCTGCTCGTTGACCCAATCAAAATGCAGTACGACTTTTTCAGCGCGTCGGGCGCGCTTCTGGGGCTTTTGTGGGGCTGGGTATGGGAGCGGCGAGCCGTTCGATTTGAGGTAAGCGGCAGCGCGGCGGTGCGCATTGTCCGATTCATAATCGGAATAGCGATAACGCTTTTCCTGTACAAGATTGCGCGCGGCTGGCTGATTACGCTTCTCGGCGGCGGTTACGGGCGGCTTGTCGGCGCGTTTTTCGCCATTCTGTACGCGGTTGCGGTGCATCCGATGGCGTTCTCCGCAATAGAAAAGCGGCTTGCAAAGGGCGCAAAGAAGGCATAAACCGGTTCGTTTAGCGGAAACTGAAACAGCAAATAAGCAAAGCGGCGTGAAAAATCTCACGCCGCTTTGCTTGCGGGTATAAAAATCAGCCTTACGGCGGACGGCGGCTTATGCAAAAATCCGTTTATACGCCCAATATGCCTTGCGCGTTTCAGTTTTCCGCGTAGCTGAACTCCGTCTGTATGAACGCGGCTTGCTTGAAATCGGCGGTATTATGCCTTACTATCCAGTCAATATATGTCATATACCTGACCGCCAAGTCATAATAACCGAGCGCGTTCAGATGTCCGCCGACATAGTAAATTTCGCGCCAAGCGTCCCTATCCTCCGGCTGAACGCCGTACTTGGCTAAGTCGATAACATACGCGCCGAACATATCGGCAACGGCTCTGTATTTTTCGTTTGCCCTGTCGTTCCACGGGGCATAGTTTCGGGTATATGGAACGGTTACGATGAATATTTTCGCCTTCGGATTAACCACCTTGATGTTCTGGATTATAGCGGCATATGCGCCGAGGTCGGTTTCGGTGTTGGTAAGGCTCATGTCATCTGCATTTATATCCGTCAGCTCGCCGGTTATTCCACCGACATCGGAATCAATATCGTTCGTTCCGAGCGCTATAATGTACGCGTCGGCGGGATATTTCGCAAAATAATCGTGCGAGAGCGCATATTTGAGCCATGACATTGCGGTTGCTCCGGCAATTCCCAAATTGTTTACGGGGACGCCCAAAGCTCGCGACATATATGCCGGATAATCGTAACCCCGAACGCCGGTGCTTCTGTATTCCTCAACCGAGCCTTGTTCAAGCGTTCCGTAGGTAAGGCTATCCCCGATGCAGGTAAAGCTACCGAATATATTCGCAAAGCCGCCGCTTTCCTTCCTGTCGGCAAGCGGGTTATCATCGGGCATTACTCCCGCCTCAAGCCTCGCGATTCTTTCCTCAAACTCCGATACCCTCTGCTCGCTCCCGTCCTCAACGGTATAGAGCGAAAACGCCGCCGCCCTGCCCTTCGCGGAATATTTTTCGCCGAGCCTTACATATGCGCGCTCGTTTTCGGGCTTTGCACGCGCGAGATAGTAGTTCGGATGTTCGTCGTCCTCGGCAATCACTCCGGCGTTCATTCCGCCCGTGAGCCAAAGCCCCGAGCCGTCGCTCATCCAGACGGCGACATACAGGAATTCATCGTCGCAGTAAACCGGCTCGTCAAAGACGACCTCGACATTCACGATTTCCCCGACGGCGCCGAGCTTTGCCTCCGCAACGGCATAAAAGGGCATTTTATCCATATACTGCGTTCCGGAAAACTGTAGGCTGCCAGACGCTATTCCGACATAAAGCGTCGGAAGCGTGTCCGGCTTAGCCGTCAAATCAACCGCCCTCACCCACGCTGAAGCCTTATGAATCGGCGCGTTCGGGTTTTTTACGCGCGTGAGCATTCCCCTCCAGCCGGTCTGCTTCATGCTCGGCGTCGGGTCCTGCGAGGTATAGCTTCTGAGTATAAGCTTTTCCCTGCCCTCCGCAAGCCCGCAGGGGACGAATGCGCCTGTCGAAATAAATACTGACAGCAATATGCAAAGCGCGGCGCGGATAAATTTGCGTCAGTTTTTCATGCTCGTTCCTCCAGTATATATGTATTGTTTTTCTGTACATTACCATTTTAACATATTCAATGTCAAGTGAAATATGTTATTAATACACACAAATATGCAGAAAAGGCGGAGATACACATAACAGCAACTGCAAAAGAACAAAAAAAACGGCGGAGCGCAGCGCTCCGCCGATAAAATCATGAACAAGCAGGAAAATTTGAGAGTAGCAAGTCGCGGCTCCGCAATTCGGTTATGCATTGCATTTACGCGGCTGTATATTGCGTTAACGCGATTATCCACCACACTAACGCGGCTGTATATTGCGTTAACGCGATACCTTCGCATTAACGCGGCTATAATGCCCGAACGCATTTGCGCGCCCGAACGCTTACCGCATTTCGGCAATTTCGCCCTGCCGCTTGTATATGCTGTGCGGAGGGACGAAGCCGCGAACGCTCGAAAGAGGGTATATGTTGGTGTGCGGGCCGATTACCGTGCCGGGATTCAGCACGCTTCCGCAGCCGACCTCGACATAATCGCCGAGAAACGCGCCTATCTTTTTTCTGCCGGTTTCGATTCTCTCTCCGACATCGCGGACGACAATCGGCTTTTTATCGCTCTTTACATTGGAGGTTATCGAGCCTGCGCCCATATGCGATTTATAGCCGAGAATCGAATCGCCGACATAGTTATAATGCGGAACCTGAACGTTATCGAAAATAATCACGTTTTTAAGCTCCGTCGAATTGCCGATTACGCAGCCGCTGCCGATGAGCGCGGACGAGCGGATGAACGCGCAATGCCGAACCTCCGTTTTATGCCCGATTATGCAGGGCGCTCCGATATATGCGGTATCAAAAACAACCGCGTCCTTTGCTATCCAGACGCCGTCCTTGGGGCTGTAATATTCATCCATATCAAGCTCCGCGCCGAGCTTCCGAATCAGCTCGGAGATTCCGTCGAGCGCCTCCCACGGATACTTCTTGCCCTCAAGAAGCTCTGCCGCCATGGTGTGGCTCAAATCGTACATTTCAGAAATCGTAAGCATTTGGTTGCCCTCCTGATATTTATATTGAATTTCAGTATTCAAGCACGCTGCCGGAAACCCTGATAATCGCGTCAACCTTAGCGCCCGAAAGGTCCGTTTCATCCGTGCAGGTAACAAAGGTCTGCGCCTTATCCATTGAAGCGAGAAGGTACTCCCGCCGCATCGAATCAAGCTCGGAAAGCACGTCGTCAAGAAGCAGAAGGGGCTTTTCACCGATTTCCGCTTCCATAAGCGAAAGCTGCGCGAGCTTCAAGGCAAGCACAGCCGTGCGTTTCTGCCCCTGACTTGCGAAATTTTTCATTTCCTGCCCGCAAAGGGTGAAACGCAAGTCGTCATGGTGCACTCCGAACGCCGTCGTGCGGAAGCGGATATCCTCCCTGCGGGATTTAAGCAGCCCTGTCAGAATTTCATCGCGCGCGCTGTCGCTCTTGACTTGGCTTACATAGGATATTTCAAGCTCCTCGCTCTCGCGCTTGCTTATCTCCGCATACTTCGCCTTTGCCAAGGGCGAAATTGAGGAGGCAAAGCGCCGCCGGAAGCGGCAGAGGGTTTCGCCGCTCTGCGCAAGCTGCTCGTCCCATATGAGCAGCTCGTCCTCGCCTCTTTCGCCCGCGGCAATCTGCTTGAGCAAAGCGTTGCGCTGCTTGAGCGCGCCCGCATAGCGCTGCAAAACGTAAAAATACCGCGCGTCAATCTGCGAAAGCGCCATATCCATATACCGTCTGCGGCAGGACGGACCCTCGCGCAAAAGCAGCAAATCCTCCGGCGAAAACAGAACGCAGTTGATATGCCCCATCATTTCGCCGATTCGCGCAAGCCGCTTGCCGTTCACGGTTATGTCCTTCAATCGCCGCGAATCGCCGGAAAGCAGCACGCGGACAGTATGCCCGCCGTCGCGCTTTTCCGCCGTCATTTCGCACACGGCGCTTTCGGCGCCCTGTCGAATCAGCTCGCGGTCAAAGGCGGTTCTGTGGCTTCTGCCTAGGCAGCATATATGTATGCTCTCAAGCAGATTCGTTTTCCCCGCGCCGTTCTGCCCCGTAAGCACGGTTATTCCCCGCGACGGATGAAAGCTTACGCGCTCGTAGGAGCGGAAATCCCTGAGCTTAATCTCGCTTAAAAACATATTCTTACTTCAATTCGCCGTAGCTGAAGCTCGTGAAACGCGCCTTGCAGCCGCCCTCCGCGAAAAGCCCGAGCATAACGCCGGTAAAGCCGAGCTTTGCGCTTTCAGTGCTTACATGGCGGGTAAGCGCCTCGCCGAGCGGGTATTCCCTGCCGTCCTGCGCAACCGCGCTGAAACGATAGGTCAGCTTGTCTGCATTTACGCGGATTTCCGCGCCGCCGCTCCACGGGATTTCATATGTCATTTCATATTCGTCCATCACCTTGAAAAGCCCAAGCACGGTTTTGCCGCCTTTTTTGGCGATATAAACGTCAAAATGCCGCCTGTTCTGATAAAAAACGGTAAGCCCGCAGCGCCCACCCTCTGCGATTTCGGGAGCGTCAAGGCGCGCTTTTGCATACATATCAAAATGCCTCTGCCGCCTGAAAAGCGCCGTCGGCGCGCTTGTAAGCCCCATCAGCGTATCGGCTGAGCCGGTTAATTCAAGCCCGTCGCCCGCGCTGTAATTGCTCATGTCCGGATTGCGCAGAAAGCACCACATAGGCAGGATTCCCGATGAAAAATCGTCAGTTTCCTTTTCCTGCTCCACAGGGAAGGAGGGGAGCGTTTTGTAATCGCATTTTTCATATACGGGCTTTCCGCCGTTGATAACAGGCCAGCCGTCCTCCGTCCACGTTACGGGAGCAAGGAAGGTTTCGCGCCCCATATGATGGAAATAATTCTCCGAAAGGCGGAAGCCGAGGAAAACAGCCCACCAGCTGCCGTCCGGCGCTTCAACCAAATCCGCGTGACCCGTTCCGGACACGGGATTCTCGTTATGCTCGTTATGGTTGGTGAGAATCGGGTTATACGGGCAGCCCTCATACGGCCCGAAGGGCGATTTTGCGCGCGCGATTGTCTCCATATGCATCATTTCCGTGCCGCCCTCGGCAAGCATGAGATAGTAATAGCCGCTGAGCTTATAGATATGCGCGCCCTCGGGGCAGCGCCCGAAAGAGCCTGTCCAGATTTGCTCCGTTTCGGTAAGGCGCTTGCCCGTTTTGATGTCGATTACGCTCACGCCGATTCCGCTCACGCCGTTTTTGGGAAAGGTGGAGGTAAAATAAACCTTGCCGTCGTCGTCGAAGAACGGGCTTGGGTCGATTCCGCCCTGATTCACCCATACCGGCTCAGACCACTCGCCGTAAGGGCTTTCCGCCGTTACGAAAAAGTTGCCGCCGTTTGAAACATTCGTGCAGAAAACGTAGAAAAGCCCGTCGTGAAAGCGGATTGTGGGCGCGTAAAGCCCGCCGGACGGGCGCGCGTTTCCAAGCTCAAGCTGCGAGCGGCGGGTAAGCACATGACCAATCTGCTCCCACGAAACCAAATCGCGGCTGTGCCATATGGGAAGCCCGGGGAAGAACTCGAAGCTGGAATTGACGAGATAAAAATCCTCCCCCACCCTGCATATGCTCGGGTCGGGATAGTAGCCGGGGATAATCGGGTTAAGCATAGAGCGCCTCCTTAAATATCTTCCGCGTTATCGTGCCTTAAAAAGAAATCCTCAACAGCGCGCTCATATTCCTCGCGCGCCTTGACATAGCTCATCGTGTGGTCGGCGCCCTTTACCGTTATAAGGCGCTTTTCGCTGCGGCACGCCGCATAATTCTCCCTGCCCATTTCGCAGGGAACGAAGCTGTCGCTCTCGCCGTGGAACATGAGAACAGGAACGTCGGTAAGCCGCAGAGCGTTCCTTACGTCTGCCGCCCTCAAATCAAAGCCGCCTAAGGCGCGGCAGAAATAATTGCAGAGCGGCATTACAAGCCCGGGCAGCTTCATTACCTTTTTAACGACGTAAGAGCATTCCTCATAGCCGACGGTGAAGCCGCAATCCGCTATAACCCCGCGCACGGAGCGCGGAAGCGAAAGCCCGGACGCGAGCAGCACAGCGCTTGCGCCCATTGAGATTCCCATCAGGTAAATCGGCGTTTTACCGCCCGTTTTTTCGTCAAGGAATCTCGCCCAGAGCGCGATATCATAGCGCTCAAGCGCGCCGAAGGTTGTATAATTGCCGCCGCTTTCGCCATGGGCGCGCTCGTCAATCGTAAGCACGGAGCAGCCCAGAGCCACAAGGAACTTGAAGGCAAGCGAAAAATCGCGGAGCTTTGTGCCGCGATAGCCGTGCGCGCAGAGCAGCACCCTCTTCTGATTTTTTGCGGGAAACCACAGCGCGGTGAGCCTTGCGCCGTCAATGCCTGTTATTTCAAGCTTTTCATGCTCGCGCTCAAGCATTTCCGCGCTTGCTTCGGCAATCCTGTCGTTAATCTTCCTGTATTCCTCGGCGGCGCTTGCGGGAAGCGTTGACGGCATTGCGCTTTTTACCTTATGCCCCTCTTGATAGCGCCCGAAGGCAACCGCGAACATTCTTCTCACAACGAGCAAAAACAGCAGGAAAAGCACGGCAAAAACAGCAGGAAAAGCACGGCAAAAACAGCGCAGATTATTCCGAATACAGCCACAAAGCGTCACCTCCCGATGGTCGGGGCGATTAATCGCCGCTTGTAAACAAAACAGCCGAAAGGGGCTTGAGCCAGAGCATCCATGTATCGCCCGCCAGAGAAATGGAAACGTCGCCGTCAACCGCGGGCATATCGGGAAGCGCAAGCGAGAAGTCGGCAGGCACGCGCTGCGGCTTATCGGAGCGGTTGAGATAAAGCACAGCCAAGCCGTTCTGCGCGCTTTCGCCGAACGCATTCTGCCCGCCGGAAATTTCGCGCTTGAGCATAAGCACGTCGTCCGAAAGCGCGGAAACGCTCATAGCGCCGTTTCTGAGAACGTCGCTGCTCTTTCTGCGCCTGATTTCTTGCTTTGCAAAGCCGAGTATCCGCTCATCCTCTGCGCCCCACGGATACGGCGCGCGGCAACACGGGTCTGCGGCGCCCTCCATTCCCGCCTCGTCGCCGTAATAGACGGACGGCATTCCGGGGAAGCACATTATGAAGCGCAGGTACATCATATAGCGGCTTACGGCGGTCGCGCGCTCCTCCTTGGTAAGCTTCATTTCGCCGCGCTTCTCGCGCGGAACATTTTCGCCGTCCTTGCCCGCAAGCACGTTCAGGATTCGCGCACGGTCATGGCTGCCGGTAAGGTTCATCAGCGAGTAAAAGAAGCCCGCCGGATAGTTTTCGCGCATAATATTTATGCGCTCCGCCGTTTCGCCGGCGGTAATTTTCAAAAGCAGGAAAGCGGAAAGCGCCTCGTACAGCGGATAGTTCATTACGGTGTCAAGCGTATCGCCGACGCAGTAGGAGCGCAGCTCCCCGTATGCCGTTTTATGGCTCGCGTCCTCCCAGACCTCGCCGATAATCGCAGCGTCCGCGTTCGTTTCCTTTACGGCGTGCCGCAGGGCGCGCAGGAAGGGCATCGGAAGCTCGTCCGCAACATCGAGCCTCCAGCCGCTCGCGCCGCGCCTGAGCCACTCCTTGATTATACTGTCCCCGCCCTCAACTATGTAGTCAAGATAGCTCGGATAAAGCTCGCTGACGTTCGGCAGCGTGGGGAAATTCCACCAGCACTCGTACTCATCAGGGAAGTTTTTGAAGGTATACCAGTTGAAATACGGGCTGTTTTTATCGTTATACGCTCCGCCCGCGCCGAAGCGCCCATCCTTATTGAAATACACGCTGTCCGCGCCCGTATGGCTGAAAACGCCGTCGAGAATTACGCGGATTCCGTGCTTTTCCGCCTCCGCGCACATTTCGGCAAACTCCTCGTTTGTGCCGAGAAGCGAGTCGATTACGCTGTAATCGGAGGTGTCATAGCGGTGATTTGAATGCGCGGAAAAAACGGGATTGATGTAAAGCACGGTAACGCCGAGCGCTTCAAGATAGCCAAGCTTTTCCTTTATTCCGGTGAGCGTTCCGCCGAAGAAATCGCGCGCCATATTATCGCCCGTTTCATTGTTGACGTCCGTAAGCGGCTGCTCGTTCCAGTTTTCATGCAGGATAATATCGCTTCTTGCGCATACCGCCTTCGTAGGCGCTTTGCGGAAGCGGTCGGGGAAAATCTGATACATTATTCCGTTGCGCAGCCATTTCGGCGGCTCAAAGGCGGCGAAGCGAACGGTTACCTGAAAGGACGGCGGCTCAAAATCATATTCCTTGCCCTCGCCGCCAGCGCGCCTTTCGTTATTGCCGTAATAGCGCGTGCCATGCGGCGTTTCAACCTTGAAGAAATACCACCAAAGCCCGGGCGCGTCAGGCGCTCTCGCGGTTACCTCGTACATATCGTTTTCGATTTTCGCCATCGGCAGCAGGCGCTCGGCGCCGTCCCACGCGCGAAGATAAACCCTTTCCGCGTCCTCGGGCGCAGCAAAGCGCAGCCTTACCCTCTCGCCCGCCGTGAGCGCTCCCGTCGGCAGTCTGTATTCTTCGCTTCTGGTATTATGATACAAAAGAAAACTCTCCTTATAAACGCAGCAGCGAATGCATTTGATGAAAGCGCCACTTAAAGCCGGCTGCCCGCGCTTCGATTTCATGTTCATTATATTACATTGCGCCCCTGTTGACAAACGTTTTCGCGCCATATGCCCTGAGGCGCGGAAAATTTGCCGCAGCAGCGCTTTGACAACGGCTTTGCAGTTTGCTATAATCACACCCGCAGCTGAATAACAAGCGCCCGCGCTTCATACGCGGGAAGAATTCGTAAACGACACACGTGGTACGCGAGTACATAAATCTGATTACGGCACGAATCGAGCCGTAATTTTTGATTTTCGCGTTCCCGTGTGTTTTTATGTGCGTAAATTTTCAGCAAGCAAACGAAATGGAGATGGTTTCATGCCTCGCAATCAAGCGGAGCGCGCGGTTTTTGCGCTTCTGACCGTAATCGTGACGGTTCACGCCTACGTATTTTACAGCCTGTACGTTATAAACGCGGGGGCGCTGATGGCGGCTGCCGGAGAGGGAAGCGTTCTTTCGGCGATAAACAAGCTCGGCGGAGTGTATATGCTCGGAAGCAATCTGCCAATCTGGGCGGTTGTGCTTATCGACTTCGCGTTTGCCTATTCGCTTGAAATGCTGATGGGCAGCCCGCTCTCCTTCAAGCTCGCCTCAAAGGTGTTCGACCCCGCGAAAACCCACCCCGTAATAATGGAAAGCGCGATAATCTGCGCAACCGTCGGGCTTATGTGCCCCGCAATGAGCTTCATCGCCGCCTTCCTCTACTATCCCTATTACGCGGGCTTCAGCGCGGTTTCCTTGCTCGCCTCATGGCTGAAGCTCGTCTGCTTCAACTTCCCCTTCGCCTTCTTCACTCAGCTTTTCTTCATTCAGCCGCTGGTGAGAAAGGTGTTCAAGACGATTTATAAAAGGAACGAAGCGCTGAGCGCGGAAGTGTAAGGCATACAGCCGAACAATTCAAGGAGGCTGCCGCGGATGATTCCGTCCATGGCAGCCTTTTTTCGGTTCTCTGCCCTTGCCGGAAGCGAAACCCGCGCGCCGATTGACAAACGCTGCATTTGCGTTATAGAATATTTACATAAAACGTTTTTATGTTTGGCGGTGAGGAATACGGACGAGGGACGCGAGTATTATCTTTCCATGGCGGCACGGGCGAAAAACCGCCCCGCGCCTGTTTTCAGCCGCTTTCTTAACCTAGCGCAGCAGAAGGAAGCCGAGGCGGCTATGAAGGGCGCAGGCTGCTTTTATAAGCTTTTCGGGGGCGCGGAGGGCTGCGAGAGGCGGATTCTCGGCGTATGCGACGAAAGGGAAATTGAGGAAAGCGAGTTTCCGCTTTCGTGCGTGTGCGCAAAGCCGCGAAACGCGCGCTTTGCGGGCAGGCTTGAGCACAGGGACGCGCTCGGCTCGCTGATGGGGCTTGGAATCGAGCGGGATGTAACCGGCGATATTATCATCAGGGACGGCGCGGCGTATGTATTCTGCATAAAAAACATGGCGGACTACATATGCGGCTCGCTTACCAAAATAGGAAATACGGACGTAAGCGCAGAAGCAGCGGCGATGCCGGAGGGCGAAATGCGCAAAACGCGCGACGTGCGCCTTCAGGTTGCCTCGCCGCGCGTCGACGCGGTTATAGCGCATCTATATCACCTGAGCCGCGGGGACGCTCAGGCGCTCTCCCGCACGGGAAAGGTCATGGTTGACGATTCGGAATGCCTGCGCCCCGACTATACGCTGAAGGAAGGGCAGGTCATATCCGTTCGCGGCTACGGCAGAGCCTTGTATATCGGCGTCGAGGGGCAGACCAAAAAGGGAAAAAGCAGCCTTCTTATCAAGGCGTATTCGTAAGGGGGCGGAGAGTACGGCGGACAAATCGAAATCAATAGCCGTTGGAATGCTTGCGCACGTTGACGCGGGCAAAACCACCCTCTGCGAGGCTATGCTCTATAAGAGCGGCGCAATCAGAAGGCTGGGGCGCGTCGATAACAAAGACGCCTTCCTTGACACGGACGCGCAGGAGCGTGAAAAGGGAATAACCATATTTTCCAAGCAGGCGCGAATCGAATACGACGGCGTTAAGATTACCCTGATGGACACGCCCGGGCACGTTGATTTTTCGGGCGAAATGGAAAGGGCGCTTTCCGCAATGGACTGCGCCGTGCTGCTAATCAGCGGCTCAGACGGCATAGAGGGGCATACGATGACCCTGTGGCGGCTGCTTGAAAGCTATAAAATACCAACCTTCATATTCATAAACAAAATGGATATGCCCGTAGCCGACAAGGAAAAGCTGCTTGGCGAAATTCACCTGCGGCTGTCCGATTCCGCCGCGGATATGCTTTCTGACGAAAGGGACGAAAGAATCGCAACCTGCTCGGAGGAGGCGCTTTCCGAATACCTCAGCGGCGAAAAAATATCGGACGAGCTGATTTCGGAGCTGATTTTGACGCGCCGCCTTTTCCCCTGCTATTTCGGCTCGGCGCTTCGCCTTGAGGGCGTCGGCGCGCTGCTTTCCGGAATATGCGGCTATATGCGGGCGAAAAAATATCAGGACGGATTTTCCGCAAGGGCATACAAGATAACCCGCGACAGCGCCGGAGCGCGCCTTACATGGCTCAAAATAACCGGCGGCTGCCTACGCGTAAAGGACGCGCTTTCAGCCGGCGGGCTTACGGAAAAGGTAAACCAAATCCGCCAGTACTCCGGCGATAAATACACGCTTGCGCAGGAGGCTTCTGCCGGCGAGGTATGCGCCGTGACGGGGCTTTCAAAATCCCGCGCGGGCGAAGGGCTTGGGCTTGAAAGCGGCATTTCGCATATGCTGCTTGAGCCTGTATTCACATGGCGCGCAGTGCCGCCCGACGGCTGCGACAGCGCGACGCTCATCGAAAAGCTCAGGCAGCTTGAGGAGGAGGAGCCGTCGCTCAACGTCGTTTTCAGCGAGGCGGTGAAGGAAATTCACGTTCAGCTGATGGGCGAGGTTCAGCTTGAAATTCTCTCGCGCCTTATGCTGGACAGGTTCGGCTTGGCAGTCGCCTTTACGGGCGGAAGCATTCTTTACAGGGAAACCGTTTCGGAAAAGGTAACGGGAGTCGGGCATTTTGAGCCTCTGCGCCATTATGCGGAGGTGCGTCTTACCATCGAGCCTGCCGCGCGCGGAAGCGGAATAACCTACGAAACGGCTGTTCCTGAGGACGAGCTTGCCCGCTCATGGCAGCGGCAGATAATCTCCGCGCTTGCGGAAAAGCGGCATATGGGCGTGCTTACCGGCTCGCCGCTCAGCGACGTTAAGATAACGCTGACGGCGGGGCGCGCGCACCTCAAGCACACGGAGGGCGGCGATTTCCGCGAGGCGGCGCAGAGAGCCGTCAGGCAGGGGCTTATGAGCGGCAAATCAGTGCTGCTTGAGCCTTGGTACAATATAAGCCTTGAAGTGCCGCAGGAGGCTGTCGGAAGGGCGCTTAGCGATATAACGGAAATGGGCGGGACGGTCGAGCCGCCCGAGCTTTTCGGGCAGACGGCGCTTATTTCAGCCGCCGCGCCCGTAAGAAGCGCGCGCTATTATGCCCGCGACGTGAGCGCCTACACGCGCGGAAGGGGCAGGCTCAGCTGCTCCCTGCGCGGCTACGCTCCCTGCGCGGAGCAGGACAGAATAGTTGCGGAAATCGGCTACGAGCCTGAAAAGGACGGGCTTAATCCGGCGGATTCCGTATTCTGCGCAAACGGCGCGGGATATTTCGTAAAATGGGACAAGGCGCCCGATTTCATGCACATCAAGGAGGGCGGCGAAAGAGCGCCCGAGGAGACGGGCAGGCAGCCGCAAAGGGCGGCGGAAAAGAGCGGGCTTTCAGGCGGCGCCGAGGAAGACATGGAGCTGATGCGTATTTACGAGCGCACCTACGGCAAAATCAAGCGAAGGGAAGCAAAGCCGCAAATAAAGCAACACGAAACAGAGAGCGAAGAAAAAAGCGCGCAAGCCGCAGCGCCCGCGGCTTTGTCGGAAAAAGAGCCGCTAAAGGAATATCTGATTGTGGACGGCTACAATATTATCTTTGCGTGGGACGAGCTTAAAAAGCTTTCCGAAAAGAGCCTTCAGGACGCGCGGCAGAGCCTGATGGACATTCTTGCCAACTACAAGGGCTACTATCCGCGCGAAACCATTCTGGTTTTCGACGCATATAAGGTAGCGGGAAACACAGGCTCCAAAGAGGAGTACAAGGGAATAACCGTCGTTTACACAAAGGAAAGCGAAACGGCGGACAGCTATATAGAAAAAACCGTTTACGACATCGGCAGAAAGGCGCGGGTCTACGTTGCGACATCGGACGGCCCTGAGCAGATGATGATTCTGGGCAGCGGAGCGCTGCGCGTTCCGTCCTCCGAGCTGTACGGGGACGTTAAAAAGGCGCGGATTGCGATTGCGGACATACTCCGGCGCAACTCCCTGCACCCCTCCGGCGACAAGGCGGTTGCCCGCGCAATGCGCGAGGCGATGGGCAGAAAAGAGAAATAGCGCGCCGCGAACGCTTTCCCGCTTGATAAATTAATCACGAAAATTACGAAAACGCCCCCTGCGCCTCAAAAATGACTTGCTTTGGCTTCATAAAATGTATTGAATGGTGGTGGCGGCAGGGAACGGTTCGTGCTATAATAAACGGGCAAGCGTACTCTGCGCCTGCACGGTTATTGCTTCCAAATAAATTTCCCTCAGAGGAATGACGAGAATGAAGAACGCGGCTGAATGGAAAACAATCCATATGGCAAAAAGCGAGCACGCAGCCAAGCGAGCTGAAGAAATACTTGCCCGCGAAGGCGTGCTCGTCAAGCTCAGCCCTGTTTACCGCGGCGTTTCCGGGGAAGATAATTACTACGAGGTGCGCGTGCTGCCCGCAGAGGCGGAAGAAGCGCGCGCCCTGCTGCTTGACAATGGAATTGTCTGACAAGGAGAGGATTTTATGAAGAAAATCGGCGTATTGACCAGCGGCGGCGACAGCCCCGGAATGAATTCCGCGGTAGTTGCCATTGCAAGGGCGGCGGCGGCGGCGCAAATGCCTCTTGTCGGCGTTAAGCGCGGCTACAACGGCCTTCTGCGCAAAAGTCAGAATATAAAGGACGATTTGCTTGAGCTGGATTTGGACACAGTGCTGGATATTGCAGACCTGCCCGGCACATATCTGAGAACCGCCCGCTGCAAGGAATTCCTCGACCCCGCCGTAAGGCAGGCGGCAGTTAACACGCTCAACGAAATGGACATCGGCGGGCTTGTTGTTATCGGCGGCGACGGAAGCTTTCAGGGCGCAATGCGCCTTTGCGAAATGGGAATTCCCTGCATCGGAATCCCCGGCACGATTGATAACGACCTTGCCTATACCGAAATGACCCTAGGCTACGATACCGCCGTCAACGTATGCGTTGACGCCGTTCGCGCTATCCGCGCAACGAGCAGAAGCCATGACAGACCCGCCGTTGTAGAGGTAATGGGCAGGCATTGCGGCGACATCGCCCTTACGACGGCTGTCGCAACCGGCGCGGAGCAGGTGCTTGTGCCCGAAGAGCCTTGGTCTGTTGAGGAGGTCGCAACCCGCCTTAACGATTTGATGGCGCACGGCAACACCCGCTCGACCGTCATGGTCGCGGAAGGCTGCTGGGAGAGCATGAAGCCCTTCGATTTGTACGGCTATCTCGCGCCCCTTGACGCGAACGTATACCCCGGCGAAAAGATGGACGCGCACAATCTTGCGCGCGTTCTGCGCCTTATGTGTTCCGTCGAGGCGCGCGCAACCGTTCTGGGCTATACTCAGCGCGGCGCGACCCCGAACGCACGCGACAGCGCCTTTGCCTTTGAAGCGGGCTATCTCGCGGTTCAGCTGCTCTGCAAGGGCATAAGCAATCAGGTTATCGGCGTTCGCAACGGCAGAACCTTCTATATGCCAATCGTTGACGCGCTCAAGGAAAAGCGCGCCTTCAACGCCGAGCTTTACAACGTGGTAAACGCGCTGTAACAAATATAGAATCATACAGTCAGAATCCCTCCGTGCAATATGCGGAGGGAAGTTCTTGCGCACGCGCCTTGCTCCCGCCGTCATATTATGTAACGAGAAAATACGGGAGGAGAAAGCAAAATGTCAAACATCAATCAGCCGGTAACGCCCGAAATCGGGCCGGAGGGTCTGCCTACCCCGTCGCTGCCGGGCGGCGAGCCTGCCGCGCCCGGAACAGGCCCCGAGGAGCTGCCAACCCCTTCCCTGCCCGGGCCCGTTGTTGATTATTCCTGCCCGAGCGGCTATACCGCAAAGACGGCAGGCGCAAACCGTACGCTTACGGATTTGCTCCTTGAAAACGACGTTTCATATTCGGCAATGCTCAGCGCGAATCCGAGCCTGTCCTTGGGAAGAATACGGCAGGGAACGCGCTATTGCGCGCCACCGGCGGGAACGCGGCGCGTATGCCGCTTCGGCAGCGCGTCCTACGTCATGGGCATAGGCGAGGATTTGAGTACCCTTATGGAAACAAACGGCTACACAGCGCGGGAGCTGCTGCTCCTGAATCCAATGCTCGCGCCGAGCGATTTCACTTCCGGCAGGGTAATCTGCGTTCCGCTGTAACCGGCAGGGCAAGCGGGCGGGGCGGTTCTGCGCGCCGCCTGCCCTTTACATATTGCAAAAAGCGCGGCATTGCTTATAAAGAAGCCCTAATGTATAATATAAAGCGCAAACAAAATCGCGCAAACGCGCGGGAAAGACCGCTTATCATGACTGTAAATTCCCCCGAGGAGCTGCCCGGCTACAAGAAAAAATCCTTCCTTCTGCCGTTCGGCGGCGGAGAAATCTGGTTTGAGCATCTGGACGGCATTTACGGAAACGAGGCGCTTGTGCTGAAAAAGCTTGCGGGCGACCGCCCGACCTTCTGCCGCCCGTCATATCCGTCAATCGTCGGCTTCGTCGTTAACGAAACGAGCGTGACGGACGCGATAGTTGACGCGATAGTTGACGCGCTTCTGCGCTCCGGCAAGTATTTTTTAAGAGTCTGCTTCATCGGGACGGACAAAAGGACGGAGCGCGCGCTGCAATATGCGCTCTACGGCGGCAGCTTCGCCGTCACCTTTATAAACGATTTTGAAAAGGCGAAGGAATGGCTTATTCCCTGCGCGTAAGCGCGGCAGATATGCAAAAAACAGTAAACCGGCTCGCATTGCATACGCTTGAAAGCGTTATTGCAGCAGGAATAATTTGAGAGGATCTCACATAATGACCGAGCTGAGAAACGCCGGCATCGACGATTGCGACTTCATTGCCTCCATCTTCGAGGGCGACGAATACGAAATGTACTTTGCGGAAAACGACACGACAGCCGAGGAATGGGCTGAGCGCTTCCCGCATTTCTCCGGAATGGAAAACAAGATTATACTGGAAAACGGCGCTCCCGCAGGCTGGCTGACAATGAAGCTTTGCGGCGACAAATGCGATATAGGCATAATCGCAGTCAGGCGCGAAAACGTAGGAAGCGGCATAGGCTACCGCGCGTTTGATATTGCAATCTCCTCGCTGCCGCCCGAAATAAAAACGGTTCACCTTGACGTTCAAAAGCGGAACACACACGCAGAAGCCTTCTATAAAAGATATGGTTTCATAACCGTCGGTGAGGAAATGCAGCCCGTCGGCAGCGGTGAACAGCCCTATTGGAATATGGAGTATTACAGGTAATCGAAGCAATTATGGTTATACATTCATAATCGTTTAAGGCAGGCTGTGACCCTATGCGCAGGCTTATTTCTCAAACAAACCGATAAACAAAACAGCGGGCAGACGCGCTTACGCCAAAAGCGCCTGCCCGTTAAATCAACAAAGATAACCTGCCCGTTGTTATTCGCAAGCCAACCCGAACTCACTTCTTGAGCGTGCGGGCAAGGTACGCCTTTGTGAACGGGCAGACCTCGAAGCATTTGCCGCAGAGGGTGACTTCCTCATGAATTGCGTCCCAAGCGCGTTTTCTTGCGGCAGCGCGGCATTTGAGCGCGTCAAGCAGCTCCGCGCGCTCAATTCCCGCCGTCCAAAGCTTGCCCGTTATCGCTTTTCCGGGGCAGGCGTCCGCGCAGGCGCGTCAAGCGCCGCAAAGCGCCTCCGTTATCGGCTCGGCGGCTTCAAGCGGCGCGTCCGTAAGCACGGAGGTCAGGCGAACCGCTCCGCCGAATTCCTTTGTAACAAGCAGCGCGCTTCTGCCAATCCAGCCAAGCCCCGCGCGGGTTGCAGCCGTTTTGTGCGGCAGGCGCGTTTCGTATCTGCCGAATTCCGTTACGCGCTCCGTTGTCTGCGCATAGGCGCGGAAGCCGCGCTCCGTAAGGAATTTTTCGCACATTTCGCCAAGCGCATTCAGCCGCGCGTTCAAGCCATGATACGCGTCAAAGTATTCCCTTGTCGGCGCGTCATGAATTCCCCTGACTGTTTCGGGCGGAACAGCGACGATTATTGAAACCGCGCGCGGATACTCCTCTGCAATCTCCCCGAAAAGCTCCCCGAATCCAACCTTGTCCGCTCCGTTTTGAATAAGCAGACTTTTAAGCTCATCCTCGTACATAAAAAATACCTCCAAGCCCGTTCTACGGGCTGCGAGCCGCCCTCGGCGGTTATCGAAGCCTCAGGCGCCAAGCCTTTTGCAAGGCAAAACCGCCCGTCGGGCGGATAGCCAAGGACAAATAACCAAGCGCGCAAATCCAAAGCCATCAAGCCATCAGTCGCAAGCCCCAAATGCGCTCGGAAGGCGAACAAGGATTACGAATCAAAGCGTCAGCGGAGATGTCCTCCGGCTTTAAGCGCCGCCTCGATGATGTCCGCGCAGGTTTCTAGCTCCGTGCTTGCGGTATTGAGCGACAAATCATAGTGCGAAACATCGCGCCAGTCCGCGCCCTGAAAATAGCGGTGATACTCGTCGCGCTTGCGGGTTTTTTCTATAACAAGCTTGCGCGCCTCATCCGGCGTAAGGCGCTCCTTGACCGCGGTATTGCGAACGCGGGTTTCAATATCCGCATGAACGAAAACCTTGAAAACGTCCGTGCGCTCGCGCAGGATGAACTCGCCGCAGCGCCCGACGATAATACAGCCTCCATCGTTTGCAAGGCTTCTGATTATGTGCGCCGTAAGCTTGAAAAGATTATCCTGCGAAAGATAATCGCGCTCAGAGGGGCTTGCGGGAATAAGGTCGCCCTTGAACGCGGACTGAACCGCGCCGAAAAGAGGGCTTCTGCGCGTTTTTTCGTCCGCGCGGTTGAAAAGCTCCTCGCTGATTCCGCTGCCGAGCGAAGCAAGGCGGATTATTTCCCTGTCATAAAAATCAAAGCCGAGCCGTTTGGCAAGCAGCTTGCCGAGGTCGCTTCCTCCGCTTCCGTACTCGCGAGCTATGGTTATAACGCAGCCGTTCATACCGCACCCCCTATGTAAAATATACAGAAAGAATTGTATCTGTAAGTAGTGTAACGCATTTTGGCTTTGTTTGCAAGCGTGCAGAAAGCGCGGAGGGCTTTCCGCCTCTCCGCGCATTATAATTCCATATTATTCTTGCGCTTACCTTGCGCGCGCGGGCTTCAAATCCTTAACGCTGTCGCGGTAAACAATCTTGCCGACGGTAACAATGCGCCCGCCCCTGACGGGAATTCCGCGCATTTTGCCTTCAATCTGCTCAGCGGCGGTGCGCGCCATCATATCCTGGTCGACGGCGTAGGTTGTAAGCGCAGGCTCGCAGGGATATTCGTAATAATTATCAAAGCCGACGACGGAAACATCCTCCGGAACCTTCAAGCCCGACTTTCCAAGCTGACGGATGAGCGACGCGGCAACCCTGTCGCAGTTGCAGACGACGGCGGTAAGCCCGCCCTCCGGCAGCACGGCGGGGATAAGCTCGCCCTTCTCATTCCTGTCCGGCATTATCCAGTCCTCGTTTATCGGCAGGTCATGCGAAAGCATACTGCGGTAATAGCCGAGATACCTGTCCATTATCGAGCTTGTAGCCTTTATTGAGCCGAGAAAGCCGATTCGGGTATGCCCCATATGGATAAGATGGCTCGTCAGGCGGTACGTTCCGTAAACGCCGTCGCTGACAATCGAATCCGCGTCCGAGCGCTCGTCATAAAAATCAAGGCAGATGTACGGCACTTTAAGGTTCGAGCGCTCAAGCATCTGCATATACTCGCGGCTGAGCTGCCCCAGTATAATCAAGCCGCCGATTCTTTCAAGGCTGAGTACGGAGGGGAAAACGAGCCGCCTTTCCTCGCTGTCGCTGAGAATTTCAAGCATTCCGCTTGAACGGCGCGCCGCGAGCTGAGCAACAAGCTTTTTGCACATCGACGCATAGAAGCTGGTTCCCGGCTCCATAAAGCGGTCCGGAACGAGGATTCCGACATCCTTGCGCTCAACGCCGACGGGATGCGCGCTCAAATCATAGCGATAGCCCATTTCCTCCGCCCTTTTGACAATCTTTTCGCGCATTTCATCGCTTACTCCGGAACGCCCCGCAAGCGCCTTACTGACCGTAACGGCGCTGACCCCAAGCTCTTTTCCTATATCTCTCATGCTGACGCTTTTCACGGAAGTGGCAGCCTCCTTTGGTAAAATGTAAATGCGCGGGCGAAACGTGAAACGTTTTATGCCGTTTATTCATGTTTATTATGCAATAAAACGCGAAATTTAGCAAGCCTGACGGCAGGCGCAAAGCGGCTGAAACAAAAACGGCGAATGCCCGAAAGAGCAAAGCGCTCAATTCAAATAGCAATCGCCGCGATGGAATTCAGCCCTGCGTTTATCCCTTTACAGCGCCATTCGTCATTCCGCTGTAAACCTGTTTCTGGAATACAAGGAAAATAATCAGGATAGGCACAATACAAATCAGAACGCCGGCGCAGATAATCTCATACTGGCTCTTTGTAGGCCCCAAATAATTATACAGCGCGGTTGAAACCGTTTTGTACTTATTCTTGCTCTGGAGGTACAGGCTCGCGTTATAGTATTCGTTATAGATTCCTACGCCCTTTAGTATCATGCAGGTCACGATTGCGGGGCGCAGGAGCGGCAGGAGAATCTTGAAGAACACTCCGAAATACGTGCAGCCCTCCAGCACGGCGGACTCGTCGAGCGATACGGACAGATTTTCAAAATACTGGAGCAGGATATAGATTGCGATAACGTCCGTTCCCGTTTGCAGTATTATATAGCCGATTAGGCTGTCAACAAGGTGCATTTGAATCATCAGCTTATACACCGTGACCTGCAAAAGGATTGTCGGGAACAGCGCGGCGTAAAGGAAAAGATTGCGGATTAGGGCGTTGCCCCTGAACTTGAAGCGGTTGAGAACGTAGGCGAGCATTGAGCCCATCATGACAGAGAGGGTGATTACGACAATCATGACGAAGATTGATGTAAGAAAGCCAAGCCCGATTCCCGAATCATTCCAGAAATTGATGAAGTTGTCAAGATGACCCCAATCCTGCGGAAGCGCCATTTTGCTCGTCGCCGCGAATTCCTCCTTGGTTTTGAACGCGGCGAAAACGCAGGAAACCACGGGCAGCACGCAGAGCGCGGAGGCGACAATCAGGCTGAGATGCTTGAAAAACTTGAGAATATAATCGCGGGCACTTTTTTCAACTCCCATCTCAATTCACCCCCTTGGAAAACTGCTTGCGCTTCATTTTTGTTTTCGCGCTGTCCGTTCCAGAATTGCGGAAGGCGTATTTGAAAACAAGCTTCTGAATTATCGTGCAGAGAATAATTATGGTTATCAGCACAACCGCCATTGCCGAGGCAAGCCCGACCTTGTGCAGCGTATGCGCCGTTTCATGCATTTTTATGAAATAGGTTGCCGTTCCGTTGCCGCCCATCGAGGTTATGACATACGGCGGCTCGAACGCGCTTAAGGAGCCTGTGATTGAAAGAATCACGTTAAGGGTAAGCACGGTTGAAATGCTGGGAAGGATGATATAGCGGAACTGATGCCACTTGTTAGCGCCGTCGATTGACGCCGCCTCATAAAGCGTCGGGTCAACGCTCATTATCGCGCCCGAAAACAGCACCATGTTCTGCCCCATGTACTTCCAAAGGGATGTCGCGACAAGCGACCAGTTGTTGATTGACTGGTCTCTCAGCCAATACGGTAGGCTTTCAAGCGGAATTCCGAACGCCGTAAGCACGGTATCGAGAACATAGCCGCGCGTGTAAAAGAATTTGAATATGAAGCCGAGGGCAATTCCGTTTACCAGATACGGGAAGAACATGGCAGCCTTGTAAACGCCCGTGAACTTGGTTTTGAAACTCAGGATTGTAGCGAAATACAGCGCAAGAGCAATCTGCACAATCGCGCCGACCATGTAATAAAGGCTTACGCGGAAGGTCTGGAAAAGCTCGGGCTTTGCGAATATGTCAATGTAATTTTTCAGCCCGACAAAGCCCTTGACCTTGGTATAGCTCATGTTATACAGGCTGAATTCCACCATTTTGCCGATAGGGTAATAGATGAAAAGCAGCAGCAGAATAACCGGAACAATTGCGAACGTTATGATTACAAGCCATTTCTGCACGTTCGGCTTGATTAGCCATGCCCTGAACGAGCCGCTCTCTTTAAGCGCCGCCGCGCCGGAATTACTACTCATTGCCTCTGCTCCTTTGCCCGAAAGTGATGTGTTCTGCGGGTTTTCCCATCCTGAGATTTTTAGCAAACGCCAAGCGGCGGGAGGAGGTGCCATCCGCCCGCCGCTCGGCAAGTGTTTGTTTATCAGCGAACGGCTACGCCGAGGCTCTCCTGAGCGTCAGACCAAAGCTCGTTCCAGCTGTTCATGATATCGTCGAAGCTCATGTCGCCATTGAAGCCATGCTCGACAATCTTCTGAACCTTTTCGTTTCCGCCGTTGTCAATCATAAGGGTGCTTTCGGCGTTCATTTCATCCTTGAGCGAATCCTCGCCCTCGGCTGCAACGTTCTGCACAAGGAAATCGCAATCGCCGAAGGAGGAATAGAGGTCAGGATAGTTGCCGGTCTTTACTATCGGGATTCCGCCCTCGTTGTAGGCGAAGTTGCTCTCGTAGGTCATCCACTTTACGAATACCATAGCGGCGGTCTGGCGGGAAGCGTCAACCTTGCAGTTGATGCCGTAGCAGTAGTCGGCTCCGGAGGGGGCGTACTGTTTTCCGTCGGGCGCGGTTACGGGGAAGGGCATATAGCCGACATCCTCGGGATGTTCGCCGCCGACAGCGTCGCGCATCTGGGAGAACGCCCATGAGCCGAGAACCATGCAGCCAATCTGACCGTTGTTAATCATCGGCTTGCAGCCTTCCCAATCGGTGGTGGTGTAGTCGTCCTCGATAAGCCCCTTGGCGGTTGCGTCATACAGAATCTTGTATACGGCGTAAGGGCCGGTGCCATCGGTGGTGGCGGAGAAGGGGTCTTTTGCATGGAGGAAGTTGTTGTTGGAGAAATCGGCGTCGCCGACGGAGGCGGGCAGATAGGAATCCCATGCGCCCATCGTCCAGCCCGCGGCATAGTTGGTGTACAGCGGAATTGCGTCGGTCTTGTCCTTGATTGCCTGCAGAGCCGCGATGAACTGGTCGGGGGTCTTGGGCAGCTCGGTGATTCCCGCGGCGGCGAAAACAGCCTTGTTGTACACAATGCCGTTGGCGTTGCCGGTGGTGGGAACGCCGTAAACGACGCCCTCAAACTGCTTGTTGTCAATGAAATTGTAGGTGTCCTTCATCGCCTCAAGCGTTCCGTAAGGCGCGAAGTAGGTCGAAAGCTCGCTCAGCTCAACGGCGGGAATGCCCATTACGTCGCCCCAGTCGTCAGAGCCGGTCAGACGGATAAGGGATTCCTGAGCAAAGTCGGTGATTCCCTCAACCTCAACGGTGATGTTCGGGTAAACCTTGTTGAACTCGGCAACGTACTGCGTAATCGCGCCGTTGTCCACAAGGTCGGTGCGGTGGGTGAGCCACTTAATCTTCGCGGTCAAATCGGTGTAGTCCTTGCCAAGCTCGAAGCTGTCAAACGCAGGCACGTCTGCGCCCTCGGCGCTTGCAAAGGAAAACGCTGAGCAAACGAGAAGCAGGCTCAGAAGAATTCCAAGAAACCTTTTCATAGTATCCCCTCCGAACGATTCTATTAAGCTAACAGTTAGCTTTACGTTTATTGTACTCGCTTACGGCAAAAAGTCAACCATCTAAAACAAATTTATTTCTCATAAGCGTATTTCTGTCACTTGATTCTTTTAATTGCCTCTGCCTGCGCCGTCATAGCCGCGCATAAGCGCTTGCCTCATAAGGCGCAGAGCGGTTTTCAGCGAAGCCGTTGCTTGTCCGTGTTTATGTAAAGCGTAACGTTTAGCTTTACACTTTACTGTAAAGTGAAACGTTTTAGGTAATAAACCCGTTTTAAATTTCGCATAGAAAACCCGCGCCTGAGCCGAGCGCATGGTTATTATACGCAGGAATAACAAGTCTTATGCGTCCCGCGCAAAAAGCCTTGCGCGTTTACAGGGCGGGCTCCATCATCGGCTCAGTTTCGATAAGGCTTTGAAATATCATGGCTATTCTCCTCTCGTTTTCGGGCATAAAAAAACCGCGCCCGCTTTGGGTGCGGCTTAAATACAGGTGTTTTGACTTGTCAGTTAGTGCGGAAACGTTCCCTTTCGTCGTCAGTAAGCTCCGCAGGTGCTTTCCCAACCTTTTTGCTGTACTCAAACAAATCATGAAGGTTATACATCGGGGTATTCTCATCAAGTTCTTCAGTCATAACGCCAAAATCCTCCAGAATAAAAAGGTCTTTTCTTATCGCTTCCACACTATTCACCTCCAAAGTACTTTTTAATCAAGGCTTGGGCTGCGCTCTCATCAATCGCCATAGTTCGTGCCCTGAAATTGATGAGTTCTGCTCCCAGCTCCTTTTCGTAATACTCGATTAGGTTCGTCTTAGCCTTAAAATATACATAACCGCCAAATCCCCGTTCAGTACTCTGCCGTGCGGCTTCGGCAAATAAATGACCGCCAACTCCAGTATACGCTTTCGAATGGCTTTTATTCCTAGGGTTGTGCAGGTTGTTTTGTGGAGCAGCCTCAACAATATCAACATTTACCGCCCGATTGTTGGGTTCGCTTTTTAATACAATCAGCCCTTGAATTCTCGCGTCTCCTTCTGCCTTTAAAGCAAACACCTGATACCCGTCGCGCTCCGGTTTCGTCCAATCGAACTCCCATTGAGCCGTGTCTTTCGCTGCGGGGCTTGCTTTCTCGATAGAGGTTGAGACAATTTGCCCCGTACTCGTCTTTCTCAAACAGGGCGTAAGTTCATCAATTTCTATGCCGATTTCAATCTGCTGCCCAGTGTTCATCATGCGTGTAACAACTCCTGACCGGGCATTATCCACATCATTATTATACACCATTTTTACCGATTTGTCATCAGGTTGAGCAAAGGTCTTTCTCGCCTTCCGCTCCCTATACGTCATATCGCCTCTGACCTTGACGAACTCGCCGGTTTCAGGGTCGCGCGCCCAGCGGGAGGAATCCTTTTCGAGCGCCTTCAAATCGTCATCATCGGGCTTTGTGGTACATCTGCACCATAATAAATCCCTTCTCCGTATCGAGTGCCGCAGAAAACCACATGGCATTGCGCGAAAGAAGCATAAAAACGCCCGCCGAAACGAAAGCCGTTTGGCGGGCGCAGAGAAGCATGAAATTTACTTGCGAGCTTTCACGGAGGGAAACCGCGGCGGGCTTTCTAAATGCCCGATAGACTCAGGCGCTTGCCGCAATACGGCTTACGCCGGTACGCGTATCTTCCAAAAGCTCAGCGCGCAGGTTTTCAGGCGAAAGGATTCTCGGTCTTGTAGAGCATTCCCTTGGGCTGATTGAACGCGATATCGCCGACGCCGAGGTACTTGAGAACCTCGTAAAGCACCTTGCCGACAGGGGCGAAGGCAACGCCGCCATGATGCGGATAGCGCTTCTCGATGAGAACATGGCGATAGAAGCGGTTCATTTCGGGGATGGCGAAAATGCCGATGCCGCCGAAGGAACGGGTAGCGACGGGCAGAACCTCGCCCTCCGCAATGTAGCTGTGCAGGGTCGCGTCAGCGGCGCTCTGCAGGCGGAAGAAGGTAATCTTGCCGGGCTTGATGTCGCCCTCAAGCGTTCCGCGGGTGATGTCCGGCTCAGCGGGGTCCGGCTCAAGCGCGCGCTTCTGGATGAGCTGATACTTCATGGTGCCCTTGGTCAGATGGCACATGGGGGTGTTTCCGCAATGGAAGCCCATGAAAGTTTCGTTAATTTTGTAGTCATACTTGCCCTTGATGTCGGCGTCGTAGAGATCCTGCGGGACGGTGTTGTTGATGTCAAGCAGGGTCGGGGCGATTCCGGTAGCGCAGGCGATGATGTACTCGGTAAGAGCGCCGTAAATATCAACCTCGCAGGCTACGGGCATGAGGCGGGAAGCAAGGCGGCTGTTTACGTAGCAAGGCTCAAAGCCGAACTGCGGCTGGAAAGCCGGCCAGCACTTGTTAGCCATAGCGACATACTTGGAAGCGCCCTTGTTCTGCTCAACCCAGTCAAGCAGGGTAGCTTCAAACTGCGCAAGACGCGGGAGAATTCCGGGCATCTTGTTGCCGTCGCCCAGCTCCTGAGCCATATCCTTCACGATTGCGTCAATGCGCTTGTCGCCCTCGTGCGCCTTGTAGGCGGCGAGAAGGTCAAGCTCGGAGTTCTCCTGAACGGAAACGCCGAGGTCATAAAGGGGCTTGATGGGCGCGTTGCAGGCAAGGAAGTCCTGCGGGCGCGGTCCGAAGGTGATAATCTTGAGGTTCTTTACGCCGATGATTACGCGGGCGATAGGCTCGAATTCGGCTATCATCGCAGCAACCTCGTTGGCAGTGCCGACGGGATATTCGGGCAGATAAACCTTGAGCCCACGGATTCCGATATTGTAGCTGGCGTTCAGCATTCCGCAGTACGCGTCGCCACGGTCGGAAGCGAGAATGCTCATGCTTTCCTCAGCGGCGGCGGCGAACATAACGGGGCCGTCGAACTTCTGGGCAAGCAGCGTTTCAGGGCCTTCAGGGCCGAAGTTGCCAAGGTAAACAACAAGCGCGTTTACTTCGTTCGCCTTCAGCTCGTCAAGAGCCTTCATGGCGTCGACTTCGTTCTCGATGATGGTGTTGATTTCGACAATCTCGCCGCCCGCCTTACGGTAGGTTTCAACGAGCTTCGCGCGGCGATTCTGGCTCAGCGCGATGGGGAAGCAGTCGCGGCTTACCGCCACAACGCCCAGCTTAACTACAGGAATGTTCATATCTGAATTCCCTCCTTAGAAAATCGGTACGTTCCGCTGTCGGCGCGCATTTGCGCCATAAACCAATGCTTACAGCGGCAGCTGTTTATAGAATACCATACTCGGCGGTTTCTTTCAATCGGTTTCGGGATTTGTACCGTACATTTTTATTTGTAACAGTACATTTACCCCGAATTTTCTTGGATATGTACTAATCGGAGGGGTTGCCGCTCCCCCAGACAGCCTCTGCCGCGCGCGCGTCCCCGTCCCGCAGAGCAACAAGCGCGCTCCTGAGTTGCGCCTCCCTTTCGGCGCTGAAGGAGAACGGCTCGGGCACAATCGCCCCGCGCATTTCGCCTGCGTGAAAGAAAAGCCCTCGCGCCTGAAAGCCGCCTTCGATTCCGCCAAACAGCAGGTAGTCAAGCAGCGCGAGCGTTTCCTCCCGCGGCTCCTTCGCAAGCCCGATATATACGGTTCTTTCCGTTGCGGGCGGCAGAATTTCGGCTGCATACATATCGTTTTCGGCTGTTATTTCAGCAGCCGCGCCGTCCGGCAGAACCGCGCAGAGCGCCCTGCCCTCCCTCAGCGCCTTTTTCGCGGCATATTCGCTTGAAAACGCCTCCGCATCAACGGGGCAGCCGAGAAGCGCAAGCGGAAGGGGCGAAAACCCGGGCGAAAGCGCGCAGAGGGTCTGCCCCTGCGCCGTCTTTGCGCCCGCGAGCTTTTCGAGCGAAAACTCCTCTCCACCAAGCAAAGACGCGGGATAAACAAGGCTGTAAAACTCCGAATAGAGCGGCAGAGGCTTTGCCGAAAGCAGTTCCTCATGCGGCGCGTTTTCGGGCGTAAAAAGGTAAATATCGGGTTTGATTCCGTCTGCCGCAAGCTCCGCCGCGCTCGCAATTCTAAGGAAAACGCGCGTGCCGCCGCTGTCCTTTTCAAACGCCGAAACTGCGCGGAGCAGCTCGCCGCCGCTGTTTACAAGCGTTCCAAGCTGCCATATGACGAGCGTTTCAAGCCGCTTTTCGGCAATTCCGGGCGTTTTCGGAATTATCCGCGAAAGCCTTACATACACGGGCGCAAACAGGGTCAGCAAAACAAAAAGCGAGGCGCAGAGCGCCGAAAGCAGCTTTTTCATAATCTCCTCCCGCTGAATGTATATGCCGCGCCCAAGCAAAAAGCACCGCCGCTTGACAAACGAGCCTGAGCGCCGCAATATATTTCCGGAGGTGAACGAAATGGATATTTCTTACGTTTACGAAAACGACGCGCATTTGCGCAGCGCAATCTGCCGCGAAATTTTAAACGGTCTGCCCGACTGGTTCGGCATTCCCGAATCAAACGAAAGCTACGCAAGCGACGCGCGCTCGATGACCGCGCTTGTAGCGAGGGACAAAGGCAAGCCAATCGGAATAATGTGCCTTTCCTTCCACAACGAATGCACCTGCGAAATCCATGTTATGGGTATTGCCGAGGTGTATCACAGGCGGGGAATCGGCAGGCGGTTCGTTGCGGAGGCGCGAAAGCGCGCGCTTGAAAGGGGCGCGCGGCTGCTGATGGTCAAAACCCTTGACGCAGCCCATCCGGACGAGCATTACGCAAAAACCCGCGAGTTTTACCGCGCGGTGGGCTTCATGCCGCTCCAATGCATTCCCGAAATCTGGGGCGAGTCGTGTCCGTGCCTTATAATGGTAATGCCATTATGACGGGTCGGCGCTCTTTTTTGGAAAGAGCGGCGCTTCGCAATGCAAAAGCGTTTTCTTTACAAATCAAATGCGATACGGTATAATGCAATTTGGGCGTATAGCATTGCGGCATTGCCAAAGGATTAGCGGAAGGATTTTCCCCTCCGCATTTCCGGCTAAGCGCCAGTTAAGGAGGCCGACCGATATGGAACAGCTAACAATGTTGTGGGAGTACCAGCAGGCGGATATGGCGGCGGAGCGCTTCAAGAGCGAATTCCGCTCCTCAGAGCTGCGCCAGAAGCTTGAAAAAGACCGCAACTTTATAATGGACCAGCAGAAATCAATGAAGAAAATCGAAGCCGACGTTGCTGTAATGGCGGACAGAAAAGAAGCCATCGACGACGAGTTCAAGCGCCTGAACCAGCTTTCCGAGCAGCTCGAAGCGCGCATGAACGAAACCCCTGCCGAGGATATCGAGCAGACCCAGAAATATTTGAAGGAAGCCCGCAAGCTGATGGACTTGATTACGCAGTATGAGAACGAAATGCGCAAGCTCAAGAAGGACGCGGGAGTCAGGGATAATCAGCAGCGCGAGGTTGTCAAGCGCGCCGCGAAAGCCAAGGCGGAGTTCGACGAGCTGAAAAAGGGCTACGACGTTGAATATAAGGAAGCGACGGCGAAGCTCGAGGTGCTCAAGAACGATATTGCCAAAAAAGCCGTCGGCATCGCGCCTGAATACTTGAGCGAATATCAGCAGGTCAAAAAGCACGTTGTGCCGCCTATGGCAAAGCTGAACGGCGACCGCTGCGGCGGCTGCAACATGAATCTCCCTCAGGCAGTCCTCAAGGAAATCAAGGTAAGCGGCAAAATTGTCGAGTGCGAAACCTGCGGACGAATGATTGTCAGCATCGACTGAGCAAGCCAAGCGAAAGACAGAGGATCAGCAAAAGCAAGTAAAGCCAAAATGTTTGGAATTGCAAAGGCGAAAGCGCGGGAAAGCAAGCGAAGTGCAAATCCATACGCAAATAAAGCACGGCGCAAAGCAGGAACAAGCTCAAGCAAAGCTATCGCAGAAGCAAGCGCATAAGTAGGAGCACAAGCAAGCGCATAAGTAGGAGCACAAGCAAGCGCATAAGCAACAAAAAAACCGTCCATGCAGGGCGGTCTTTTTGTTGTTTTGAGAATTATTTATAAGCGGAAACGCTAACCGACAAGAAGCTACTTTACATGGCGAAAACGATACCGGAATAAGCCTCCCTTGTGCAAGAACAGGTGGCACGGCAAAGCCGTGACGGAAGGATTGTTGTTGGGGTTCTCGCAAGAAATGTTGTTGAATAATAATCGAAAAGCCTTATATATCAAAGCTTTCTGACAATCCCTCAGGCCCTTCGTGCCAGCTCCCTTTACACAAGGGAGCCTTCATTTGGTAAACCGTCTGCTAACGCAGACGGTTTATGATAACGTGATTGTAATTGAAAATCACACTACTAAAACAAGCTTGAGAATTACATGATTAAGAAGCTAACGAGAACCGACAAGAGGTTGTTTTATCAGTACGGCAACGATACCGGATTAAGCCTCCCTTGTGCAAAGGGAGGTGGCACGGCGTAGCCGTGACGGAAGGATTGTCGGTTCGTTTGTCTTTAGTTTTCTCGCAAAAATATTGTTGAATAACAGGCACATATCCTTATATATCAGAGCTTTCTAACAATCCCTCAGGCGCTACGCGCATGAGCTTGCTCAAAAATCGTCTATCGCTAGGCGGCAAGCGCAGACGGGGCAGGAGTTTACTCGCGGGTAAATGACTGCCTCGGCTGTCGCGTAGCCAACATAAGCGAGAGGCGGTTTTTCAGCAAGCGTACAGCTCCCTTTACACAACGGAGCCTTCTTTGGGTAAACCGTCTGCGTGCGCAGACGGTTTATGATATAGCAATATCGTACTTCAAAATCGCTCATTTCAAACAACAAACGCAAAGCAACAAGAGGCGATTTTGGAGAGCGGTTGGGATTTCTGATTAAGCCTCGTATGCAGCAAGCCTCCCGCGCGGAAATAAAACAGACCGGACGCGCGCGTCTATACATAAGAATATAGATTGGCACATCCGGTCTGTCAAGGAGGAAGGAATAATCCGTCAGCCCTTGACCGAGCCGAGCAGAACTCCCTTGGTAAAATGCTTTTGCAGGAAGGGGTAAACGCAGATAATCGGGACGGTTGAAACGATAATCGTGGCATATTTGACCGTGTTGGACGGCGCCCACACTACCGCTTCGGTAACGACATCGTCGCCGACAGTACCGCTTGAGAGAATAATGAGCTGCCTGAGCCATACGGTTATAGGCCACATATTCTCGTTATTGAGGTAAATCATCGGACGGAGATAGTTATTCCAATGGCCTACCGCATAGAAGAGCGAGAAGGTGGCGATTGAAGCCTTGGACATCGGCAGAACGATGCGGATGAAGGATTGGATATCGTTGCAGCCGTCGATTCGCGCGCTTTCCTCGATGCTTTCCGGCAGCTGCTGGAAGAAGCTCTTCATGATAATCAGGTTCGAGGAGGAAATCAGCACGGGAAGCCAGATTGCCCAATAGGTATCGAGCAAGCCGTACTTGTTGGCTACGGTGATGTAATCCGGAATGAGTCCTGCCGTAAAGAGCATGAAGAACATTACGAACCACATGAATATCTTGCGTCCCGGCAAGTCCTTCTTGCTCAGGGCATAGGCGGTAATCGAGGTGATGACGATGTTCATCACCGTTCCGCAGATGGTGATTATACCGCTGTTGATAAGACCGTTGAGCGTTTTGCCGCCGCGGAATATCATAACATACGCGTCGAGCGAGAAGGAGCCGAAGCCCTTGGAGGTTGCAAGACCCGTTGACGAGAACGAGCCGACAAGCACATAGAGAAGGGGCGCAAGCATCAAAAGACCGAGAATCGTCAGCAGAAGATAATTGCAGAAGTCGAAAATTTTACCGCCTGTGGACTGATTGCGCGACGCCATGTTGACCTTGACTTTTGCTTCCTTAGCCATCAGTAAACGCCCTCCTCTCCCGCTGCCTTCGCAATTCTGTCGGTTATAAGAACCATTACCATTCCGACGAGCGAGCGGAACACGCCTACCGCGGCGGAATAGCTGTAATTGCTGATTCCCGGCGCGGGCTTGTAGGTCGCCTTGAGTCCTATATCATAGATATAGGTGTCAAAGACCTCGGCAACCTCGCGGTTGAGCGAGTTGAGCATGAGGTAGATTTGGTCAAAGCCGCTGTCAAGGAAAGAGCCCATGCGCAGGATGAGCAGGGTGATAATCGTGGTCTTTATCGCGGGCAGGGTGATGTGCAGAAGCTGCTTGAAGCGCCCCGCGCCGTCGATGACCGCCGCTTCATAAAGCTGCTCGTCAACTCCGGAAAGCGCGGCAAGATAGATGATTGTACCCCATCCGGCTTCCTTCCACATCATTTCGATTATATACATCGGTCTGAACCACTGCTCGCTTGCCATGAACGGTATCGTTTCCCGTCCGGCAGCCGTCAGGAGGTTATTCACAAGCCCCGACGGGCCGAGAAGCATGAGCATAATCGACGCAAGCACCGTCCACGAAATGAAGTGCGGAAGATACAGAACGGACTGGGTAATGCGCTTGAAGCCCGCGGCGCGGATTTCGTTGAGCAAAAGCGCAAGAAGAATCGGGAACGGGAAATAGATGCATATATTCAGAAAGGCAAGCACCAGAGTGTTTCTGAGAAGCCTTAGGAAATCGCGATGCTGAAAGAAAACCATGAAGTTCTTATACCAAGGGTCAACCCACGGCGACATGATTCCGATATTCTCGGCGGCGGGGTTGTACTTCTGGAATATAATGCGGAGGTTAAGCAGCGGGACAAACTTGAACATGATATAGTAGATAATCGCAGGCAGAAGCATCAGATAGAGCCACTTGAAGCGCAAAAGATGATGAAGCTTCTTATGCTTGATATAGTGAGAGCGGTTGACGACGCCGGTTTGTGCCAAAGGATTCAGCCCCTTCCTTCCCGACGGACAGTTTATCCGTCAGGGCGGTGAATAATGCGTGAAAGCGTAATCTTTGCAAAAGCGGAAAACGCTGAGGCGGGCAACTTAATAGCTTCGGGGTAAGGCGGAGGGGGATGCTGAGCATCCCCCTTCCGCGACCATGTTTTAATTACTTGGCAGCGTTGTAATTGGCGTTTACGTCGTCAATAATCTGCTGTCCGCCGAGCTTCAGCCACTCGTCAACGGCGGCCTTGAAGCCGTCCTTGTCAATCTGACCCATGATGTACTTAACGCGGGCGTCAGAGATGGTGGTGGAGATTTCGGTCTGGAGGGACTGCATATCGGAGGAGATGAAGCCGATGCTCATATCGGAAACGGTGTAAGGCTCGTTTGCGATGGAAACAGCGGTAATCTTCTGTACATCAGTCATGCCCTGACCGTAGTCGAGGCTCTGAATGCGGCGCGGGAACATGGAGGCAAAGACTTCGGAAGAACCGTCGTCCGTGCGAGCCTGCTTCTGCTCAGCGCTGATGGAGAGAGTTCCGTCGGATTCCTTGGTGTAATGCACGCCTTCAACGCCGACAGCGGTAAGAATTCCGCCTTCATCGTTAAGGGTCTCGATGAAATCAAGGATTCTGTCAAGGGTGGCTTCGTCCTTAACGGACGCCTTGGGGATAAGGATTCCGCCGAGTCCGCCGGGATTCAGGGTGGAATTCAGAACGGGAGTTCCGTCAGCCTTGTAAAGAATCTGCTGAAGTCCGAGCTTGGCGGTAGGCTCGATATTGTCGATAAGGGAGTCGTACTTTCCGCCGGGGTAACGGGAGTTGGTGGCGGTGGTAATCATGGAGCCGGATACGCCTTCCTTGAGCGGGCCGTGCTTGTCGGTGTTAACCGCGAAGTCGGCGTTCATGTAGCCGTTTACATACATCCAGTTGAACAAGTCAAGGGTGTCATAGTATTCGTCAAACATGAAATAAGGAAGAAGCTTGCCTTCCGAATCGATTCCCCAGTTGTTCGGCGCGCCGAGCATACAGGCGAGGGTGTTGAAGCCGGCATAGGTCAGCTCCTTGTCGCCGTTATCGCAGTACGCAAAGCCGATGGTGTCCTTGGTGCCGTTGCCGTCCGGGTCGTTGTCGGTGAAGCCGGCAACCATAGCCTTGAAGCTCTCAAGATTGGTAGGCGCTTCGAGGCCGAGCTTCTCAAGCCAGTCGAGGCGATAGATAACGCCAACGCGGGCAGAGGAGGTGGCAGCGGGGAACAGGTAATTGTGTCCGCTTACGGAGGTTACGTCAAGGTTGGACTGGGGAGCGATTTCCGCAAAGAAGGGGCGCTCCTTAATCTTTTCGGTCAAATCCCAGAATACGCCCGCCTCGCACATATCGAGGTAGTTGGCGTTGGTGGTAAGTCCGCTGGTAACTACCATTACCATAGGAACGTTCTGCGACGCCATAACGGTGGAGAACTTGGTCAGGTAGTCGCCCTGAGGAGACCACGTGATGTCCAGCTCAACATTGCCGAGCTTTTCGGCTGCGAGCAGAACGGGGTTGGTCTTGTTGCCCATTTCGGTTCCTACGGGAGCGGTTTCGCCGTAGAAGGGGCATACGATGGTAATACGAAGGGGTTCTTCCTCAGCGACGGCAAAGCTCATCATTCCGAAGAGCATCGTCAGCGCCAGCAGAGCGGATAGAAGTTTACGCATATCGGGTAATCCTCCTTTTATTTTTGCCCGCGCATTTTCATAGCGCACGGGACAAGCTATACATAAAGTATATGCAGCCACAGCCCGCAAACAAGACCGCGTTTTTCAGATAAATGCGAAAAATCGAAAATTTGCGATTTACAAAATCCAAACCGATTGACAAAAACCAAAGTATCGCTGGCGCAAAAATACGCAAAATCGGCTATTGACCGCGCGGTAAAATCATTATAAACTGGTTTTACAAAGGAAAACGGCACAAAATATGAAGGAGAAACAGAATGGCAGCAAAAAGACGCGCGATTTTGACCAAAATCAACGACGCGATAACCCTGATTGACGACGCGGGCGAATCCACCTGCTATCTTGTAGAGGGCGAAACGGGCGCAATGCTAATCGACAGCCTGAACGGAATGGAAAACTTACGCGAAATCGTGAGCGAAATTACGGACAAGCCGGTAACGCTGGTCAACACGCACGGGCATTGCGACCATATCGGCGGCAATCTTTTTTTCGATAAGGCGTACATGAGCGCGGACGACTTTGAGCTGTTCCGCGAGCATTCGCAGTTTCCGGAATTCAAGGAGATAATGAAAAAAGAAAGCCTCAGCTTTTGCCCGCTTGAGCCGCTTTGCGTCGGGCAGACTTTCGACATGGGCGGTTTGCCGCTTGAAATTGTGTCGCTGAAAGGGCACACGAAAGGCTCAATCGGAATTCTGGACAGAAAGCACAGAATTCTTTTCAGCGGGGACGGCGCAAACACGCATATCTGGCTTCAGCTCGTGGAAAGCGAGCCGATTGACGCGCTGATAGAAAGCCTTCGGGAGCTGCTTAACGCTCACGGGAACGAATTCGATTATATTTTAGCCGGTCACGGCAAGGGGCTTGAGGGCAAGGACGTCGTAACCGATTTGGTTTCAGCCGCCGAGGATTTCCTTTCCGGCAACCGCGAGGGCGACGCGCCCTACGATACCTTTATACAGAACGCGCGGATTCACCGCTACGGCAAAAACGGCGAGCGCGCAATAATATACAACGGAGATGAATATTGATATGAAAAAATACCGCCTGCCTCTGGCGCTTACGGTAAACCTTGCGCTCATAGCGCTGGAAATAATCGCGACGCGCATGGCGTACACGTCAATGGGCTTTACGATGCTGACCTATTACACTATTGACAGCAACCTGCTTGCGCTAATCGCCGCCGTATTCCTTGCCGTATTCCAGATTCGGGAGCTGTGCGGAAAGGGAGAAACGCCCGCGCTCGCAAAAACGCTCAAGTACATTTCCGCGTGCTGCCTTACGCTCACCTTCATTGTCGCGCTCTGCGTGCTGACCCCGATGTATTCAGGCGAGAACGCCCTTGAAAACATGATGCTCAAGGGGGAAATGCTCTATCATCATCTGCTCTGCCCGCTGATTACGCTTTTCTCCGTCATCCTGCTTGACGACGCGCGCGGGCTTAGCAAGCGCCTTCCTCTGCTCGCGATGATTCCGACCCTCATCTATGCGGCTGTGACGCTCACCCTGAACATTTTAAGGAAAATGGAAGGCCCGTATCCCTTCCTTATGATATACAAGCAGCCCCTGCACATGACGATTATCTGGTTCGCGGCGATAATCGGCGGCGCGTTCCTGATAACCCTGCTCATTTACCGTTTCGCCTGCGGAAAGCATGAAAAGAATGAAAAGCTGAGCGCATAGGCGAAAAGCACAAAAAAGGGCAAGCCGTGCGAATATAAGCGAAAAGCACGGCAGGCTGACGGCTCGGTCTGTAATGGGAATTTGTTATAGTAAACCGGTCTGCATACGCAGACCGGTTATTATGTAATGCAAACAAGTATAGAATTTACTTATAGCCAAGTGACATACGCGAACCAACAAGAGGCTGTTTTATCAGTACGGCGGCAATACCGGATTAAGCCTCGTATGTAGCAAAGGGAAGTGTCACGGCATAGCCGTGACGGAAGGATTGTTGTTGGGATTAGCGTTAGGATTGGCGCGAGAATTGTTATTGCATAATAAGCGTAAGCCCTTGTATATCAACAGGTTTCGACAATCCCTCAGGCGCTGCGCGCCAGCTCCCTTTACACAAGGGAGCCTTTCTTTTAGTAAGCCGTCTGCGTGTGCAGACGGCTTATGATAGCGCCATTGTAATTGAAAATCACATTACCAAGAGACAATTGTGAACCAACAAGCCCATAATTTATTTATAACCAAGCGACAAACGCAAACGAACACGCGGCGATTCTTTATACAGGAATCAATGCCCGAACACGCCTCGCATATAGTTCGCGAGGCATAAAACAGGTATCGCCGCCTTGCCCTTTACGCCATTTTGACCGCTTTGCGCAGGGCGAGGAGCGCGGCTTCCGCGTCCGAATCGAAGGATTTGGAATTACCCTCGACGGAAACGCCGCCGTCGTAGCCGATGAGCTTCAAGCGGCGCATAAGGTCGATATAGTCAACGCCGTCGCCCTCGCGGGGGAAAACACGCCCGACGGGATTGGCTACATGGACGTGCTGCAAAAGGTCGCCCGCTTCGGAAAGCGCGGTGAGCTTTTCGCCTTCAAGGTGCATATGGTAGGTATCGCCAAGCACACGAACCTGCGGAAGGGAGAGCGCGGAGGCGAGATAGCAAGCCTCGCTGACCCTGTGCATAAGGTTCGTTTCGCCATGATTGAGCGGCTCAAGCACGAGCGTTATTCCATATGGCGCGAAAACGTCGTTTATCATGTAAAGCACGGACGAGAAATCGGCTATCGCGCGGCGAAGCGGATATTCCTCATCGCGCTTGCGGGCAGCGCCGCTGCCGAGAACGACGGTTTTTGCGCCGATTGCCGCCGCCCTGTCCGCAGCCGCCTTGATATAGGTTTTGAGCGTGCTGGTTTCGCGCTTTTCTCCAATAAGCCTGCGCTCCGCGCCCGCAAAGCAGTTGAGCGCCGCAACGGGCAGCCCCGAATCCTGCGCGCGCTTGCGCCAGAGCGCAAAATCGCTCTGCGTCTGTGCCATGATTGCCGTCAGCGGCAGCTCGATATAATCATAGCCGAGGCTTTTCACCTTTTCGATATGCTCGATTGTCGTGCAGATTCCGATGCGAATCATAATAAATCCCCCTTCGCTTATGCGTTATACGAGCCTTCCGTGCTGAGAACCACGCTTGAGCCCTCCTTACGGCGGGACGTTTTTATGCGCTTTTCAAGCTCCGTGTAAAACAGCTCCTCGTCAATCGGCAGGCTTACCGTTTTGTCAAGCCATGCGGAAAGGTGCATTGCGTTTGAAAGCATAAGCCCGTTGATGCCCTCCGCGCCGGAGGCGACAAGCGGCTTTCCGCTCAATACGGCGTCCGTAAACGCGGTGAGAACACCGAGGTGCTGCGGGTTTTCGCCGTCAAGCTCCGCCTCATATTTGTCATATTCAGGCTCGCCGAAGCCGCCCTTGTATGTGCGCGAGAATTCCTTTTCGCCGACTTTGAGCTTATAAACGGTAAGCTTTCCGTCCTCCGCAACCAGCTTTCCGCCGTCCAGCATGATTTCAAGGCGGTTTGTGCCGGGCGTATCGCCTGTTGAGGTGATGAACACGCCGCTTGCGCCGTTTTCATACTCGGCATAGCAGGTAACGTCGTCCTCGACCTCGATATCGTGCCACTTGCCGAAGCGCATGAAGGCGCGGACGGTTTTGGGCATTCCGCAAATCCATTGCCACAAATCAAGATTATGCGGGCATTGGTTGAGCAGCACTCCGCCGCCCTCGCCCGACCATGTGGCGCGCCACGCGCCGCTGTCATAATAGCTCTGGGAGCGGTACCAGTTGGTTATAAGCCAGTTGACGCGCTTGATTTCGCCCATCTCGCCGCTCTTTACAATCTCGCGCATTTTGCGGTAGAGGCAGTTCGTGCGCTGATTGAACATGATTGCGAACACAAGCTCAGGATGCCTTGCGGCTTCCTCGTTCATTTCCCGAACCTGCTTTGTGTAAACGCCCGCGGGCTTTTCGCTTATCGCGTGAAGCCCGTGCCTGAGCGCGTCGATTATAAGGGGCGGGTGCTGATAATGGGGAGTCGCCACAAGCACGGCGTCAACCAGTCCGGAGGCGATAAGCTCGCTGCCCTCCGCAAAAACCGCCACGTTTTCCGCGCCGTCAAGCTTCTTTATTCTTTCAAGCTTCTGCGCCTCGCGGTCGGCAACCGCCGCAAGCGTCATTCCCTTAACCTTGCCCTCCAGTATCCCCTTTGCGTGCTCCGAGCCCATGTTGCCGACGCCGATAACGCCCATTCTTATTGTATCCATTGTCAGAAGCCCGCCTTTTTCAGATTGCAGAAGCTTATTTTGAGCGCGTCAAACGCATCGCAGCGGCATTCGTCCTGCTCGACGAGCATATGCTCCGTTCCCGCTTTTTCCGCCGCCGCATATATTGCCGTAAAATTCATATTGCCCTCGCCGACGGGCGCCATAATAGGCTTTACGTCCCACGCCATATCCTTGAGATGAATGCAGGGAACGCGCCCCGAAAGGCGGGACAGGGTTTCAGCCGCGTCGCAGCCGGCGTGCTGAAGCCAGTATGTGTCAAGAATAAAGCCCGTTTCGGGGAATTCGCCGGCAAGCACATCGAAAAGGCGGCTTTCGCCATCCTTCAGAAACTCAAAATCATGGTTGTGGTACTCAAAATGCAGCCCCGCGCTTTCAAGCCTCTGCGCAACGGGGCGGAAGGTCTTTATGAATTCCCTTACCCCTGCAAGGCTTCCGCGGTATTTGTCGGGCATACTGCCTATTCCGACGTATTTTGTTCCCCACAGCTTGTGCTGATAGATAACATCGTCCAAATCCGAAAGCAGCCTTTCCTGCGGAATGTGCGTAAGCACAACGGAAAGCCCCGATTCGTCCGCATATTCCTTGAGCTGCTCGTGGCTTATGCTGCCAAATGCAGAAACCTGAATTTCACGATAGCCGATTTCCGCAATCTTGCGGAAGGTTTCGCGTATAGCCTCCGGCGTTTTTGTGAACTGACGAACAGTATACAGCTGCGCTCCGATTGTCATTTCAATTACTCCTTTAACGGTCACCATCTGCCGTCTATTGTACACCAGACGGCGGCGAAACGCAATTAAAAGCAGCCGCTTTGCCCGCTACCATTTTTCGGGCGTATCGGCGCAGCGCATTCTCGTTTTCGCGGCGCGCGCCTCGACAAAGCAGCCGCAGAGCGCGCACATTGCGTTTTTCAGGTTATCGCAGGAGCGGCAGAGCAAAAGCCGCTTTTCATATTCGTCGTCCGGCGTTTTTTCCTCCGCCGGTATGGACGAAATATAATCGCTTACCGTTTGGAAAAGCCCGCTTTCGCGCATATCCCGAAGCAAACAAACGCGGCAGGGGATAAATCCCCCGCCGCCGTTTTGCGCGTCACTTTTCATCAAGGAACTCCTCGCGCAGAGTCACCTTGAAATCCCTTGCGATTGCGCGAAGGTCTGCGTCCGTAATCGTCTGCATTACGGGCTTTCCGCTCGAAACGACCTTCATGTATATTTCCGCGGCTTTTTCGATTGTATGCATAAGCCCGAAGGTAATGTCAAAATCCGGACCGGACGCAAACAGCCCGTGGTGCGCCCATACAGCCGCGTCGAATTCCTTCATCAGCTCGCTTGTCGCAAGCGCGATATCCGCTCCGCCGGGAACCATCCAGCCGACTACGCCGACTCCGTCGGGGAAAACGACGGGGCATTCCGTCGCGGACTGCCAGAGCGCGCGGGAGAACGCCTTTGCGGTAAGCGGGAGAATGTAGGTCATCGCGATTATGTTCGCCGGATGCGCGTGATATATAACCCTGCACTCGCCGTTTGTCGCCTTGACCCGAACCGAGTGGTTCATGATATGGCTTGGGAATTCGCTGGTGGGACGTCCGCCCGCCGTAAGCCCCCACACCACGCGGTAGCCGTCGCCGCGCTCGTTCATTTCGCATATGCAGATGCTTTCTTCGGGGCAGAGAGCAACATTGCGGAAAAACTTGCCGCTGCCGGTTGCGATAAAATGCTCGCCGGAAAGATTCGGCGCGCTCACTCCAAGCTCCGTCCACGGGCGCTCAAATGTAAATTCCTCGCGGATTGCGTCTACCTCGTCCGCCTTGAGGCGATAGGTCAGGTTGCCGCCGTTGCGCTCATGCCAGCCCTGCTCCCAGCCGTCCTGACACATACGGATATACGCCTTGATTGTAGGATGCGACAGCACTTTCATAATATATTCCTCCCGTTTCCCGCCTCAGATTCTTTCGGCGGAAAGCTTCCTTTCGTATTCCTTGATATCGTCAAACCAGTTTTCCTTTTCCTTTACGCCCATTCGGCGGCAAAACTCCTCCCACACAGCCTCGACGGGCAGAAGCCTGCATTCCTCCTGAAGCATGAGCAGCTCCGTATGCTCGCCGTTTTCCTGAAGGCGCATCAATTTTTCATTCGGCTGCAACAGCGCGAACAGCAGCGCCTTTTTCGCGTTCCGCGCGCCGATAACCCACGCGGCAACGCGGTTAATGGACGCGTCAAAATAATCAAGCCCGATTAGCACCTTGTCCATCGCCTTGTTCCTGACGATTTCGCAGGCGATTTCGCGGATTTCGTCCTCATAGCGCACTACATGGTCGCTATCCCAGCGGACGGGACGCGTAACGTGCAGCGGAATCTTATCAAAGAAGGCAAGCAGCGCGGGAATCTTGTCGCTCACAACCTCCGTGGGGTGATAATGCCCGTTGTCGAGCAGGTTGTATACGCCGGAATGCGAGGCGGCATAGGACATATAGAACTCGTTGGAGCCGACAGTGCAGGCTTCAACGCCTATTCCGAAAACCTTGCTTTCAACGCAGTCGATAACGCCCGTCAGCTTTTCCTCAAAGATTCTGTCAAGGCTTTCCTTGAGGCGGAGGCGCGGGGTAAGGCGGTCGGCGGGAATATCCTTAAAGCCGTCCGGAACCCAGACGTTGCATACCGAGTAGGTGTTAAGCTCCTTTGCGAAATACGCCGCTATGCGCCGCGAGGCTATGCAGTGGCGAATCCAGAACTCGCGCACTTCCTTATCGGGGGAAGAAAGCGTCAGGTTATCCTTGACCATCGGGTGCGAAAAGCAGGTGGGATTGAAATCCAGCCCAAGCGAGCGCTTCTTTGCGTAGTCGACCCACGCCTTGAAATGCTCGGGCTTCAGCTCGTCGCGCGGAACGGCGCTGTCCGTAACCGCGTATGACGCGTGCAGGTTAAGCCTGTTCTTGCCGGGAATGAGCGTGAGCGCCTTGTCAAAATCCGCGCAAAGCTCCGAAAAATTTCTCGCCTTGTAGGGGTAGTTTCCCGTCGTCTGTATTCCGCCCGAAAGCGCGCCTGCGTTCTTTTCAAGCCCTACTACGTCGTCGCCCTGCCAGCAATGAATGCTGATTGGCGTTCCGGCAAGCGTTTCAATCGCCTTTTCCGCGTCGACCCCAAGCTCCTTAAGCCGCGCCGAAGCAAATTCAAATTCCGTCATGTGTTTTCCTCCTGCCTTATATTTATGCTTTATATTCCTTGAGCGAAAAGCTGTCCCTGATAATTTCGCGCGCGTGCGCTACGCTCCCTGCCTCGCCGCAGGCGAGCATCTGGCTTGCAATATTGCCGAGCGCCGTGCATTCGGCAGGCCCTGCGTATACGGGAAGTCCGGTAACCTCCGCGGTAAGGCGGTTGAGCGTTTCGTTCTGGCTTCCCCCGCCCATGATATTGATTTTGGTAAACCGCTTTCCCGTAAGCTTTTCCAGCTCCGTTACGCTGTTTTTATATGCGTCCGCAAGCGAGTTGTAGCATACGGCAAGCAGCTCCCCGAAGCAGGTGACTTCCGTCTGCCCGCTTTCAATAACGGCGTTTTTGATTTCCTCCGTCATGCTTTTCGGCGCTAAAAAGCTCTCGCTCACCGCGTCGATTCGGGAGGGGAAGGAAAGGTACGGAACGACCATTTCCGCCATCTCCGCATATGAAAAGCGCTTGCCGTCCTCGCGGCGAATGCACTGGATAATCCACATTCCCATTATGTTTTTCAGGTAGCGGATTCTGCCGCCGTAAGCGCCCTCGTTTGAAAAGCCGCTTTCAAGGCTTGCCTTTCCCAGAATCGGCTCCGCGCTTTCAACGCCGAGCAGGCTCCATGTGCCGGAATTAAGAACTATCGTTTCATCGTCCGCCATAGGCGCTGCAAGGAACGCTGCGCCCGTGTCGTGCGTAGGCGCGATAACAACCTCGCAGGAAAGCCCCGTTTCGGCGGCTATCTCGTCCTTGACCCTGCCGAGCGGCGTTCCGGGCATTGTCGGCTTTTCTTTAAAAAGGCGCGCGGGCAGCCCGATTTTTTCTATCATGTCCCTGTCCCAGTCCCGCGCTTTTGCGTCAATTAGCCCCGTCGTCGTAGCCTCGGAGTATTCGTTAACGCCCTTGCCCGTCAGAAGGTACATGAGATAGGAGGGCAGCAGCAGCAGCGTTTCGGCGCTTTCCAGAGCCTCCGGCTGCGATTGCTTTATTGCCATCAGGTGGTAAACCGTGTTGAATATATGCCTTGCCGAGCCTGTGCGCTCAAAGTATTCGCTTTCGGGAATGATTTCGTCCAGCTTCTTGTCCATTCCCGCCGTCCGCGAATCGCGGTAGGCTACGCAGGGCGTAAGCGGTTTCCCGCTTTTATCAAGGAGCATGAAATCGTCGCCCCATGTGTCGATTCCCATGTAATCGGGCTTAAAGCCCTTTTCGGCGCAGGCGCGCATTCCCGCCTTAACCTCGCGGAAAAGCCTTTCTGCGTCCCAGTAAAGCAAGCCGTCCTTCGTTTCGTCCATGAAGTTATCAAAGCGGTAAACCTCGGTAAGCCTGAGCTTTCCGTCCTTTGTTTCGGCGTACATATGCCTTCCGCTGCTTGCGCCGATATCGACAGCCAAATATCCAGCCATACTTGCGTCCTCTCAAAACTCTGTTTTTTCATATTATACAGCAATATTGTCAAAACGGGCAATTCATATGCCGATAAAGTTTTTACGCGATTTTTTGTTCATAATACCGTTTCATATGCTTACATTTCTTACACGGTTCTTTCATGAGCGATTGACTGTAAAAATCCCGAACATTTTTTAAGTCTTTCTTTTAATCAATCGCCTTTTGTGCTATCATAGGGCGTAGTCTGTTTTGTATTTTGTGATTTACGGAGGAGCAGAGCATGGTAAGGCGACTGTATGTGGAGAAAAAGGACGGCTTTGATGTGGCGGCGCGGCAGCTTTTGCACGAGGCGCACAGCCTGCTTGGAATGCCCGAAATGACGGCGGCGCGCATTCTTTGCCGCTATGACGTTGAGGGAATCGCGCCGGAAGCTATGGAAAAGGCAATCCCCGTAATCTTCTCCGAGCCTAACGTGGATAACGTATATATGGAAGAAATGCCTGCGGCGGGCGGAAAGGTGCTTGCCGTCGAGTATCTGCCCGGGCAGTATGATTTGCGCGCGGACAGCGCCGAGCAGTGCCTTCAGCTTCTGACGGGCGGCGAGCGCCCCAATGTCAAATGCGCCACAATTTATATTTTTGAGGGCGATGTGAGCGAGGACAGGCTTGCAAGGATGGAAAAGCATCTCATCAACCCCGTCGAAAGCCGCCGCGCGTCCCTTGATAAAAAGGAAACTCTCGCTATGGTTTCGCCCGCGCCCGAGGATGTAAAAACCGTTGACGGCTTTATAAGCCTTGGCGACGCCGAGCTTGCGAAGATGGTTGCAAAAATGGGCTTTGCAATGAGCGCTGAGGATTTGCGCTTCTGCCGCGATTATTTCAAGGCTGAGGAAAAGCGCGACCCCACCGTTACGGAGCTTCGCGCAATCGACACCTATTGGAGCGACCATTGCCGCCATACCACCTTCCTTACCTCCATTGACGAGATTACCTTTGAGGACGGAAAGTACGCAAAGCCCGTAAAGGAGGCGTACTCCGATTATCTGCTTGCCCGCGCGGAGCAGTACAGGGGCAAGGAGCGCCCGCAGACGCTTATGGACATGGCAACCCTCGGCGTAAAGGTCTTGAAGCGCAGGGGAATGCTGCCCGACCTTGACGAGAGCGAGGAAATCAACGCCTGCTCAATCAAGATAATGGCGAAGATTGACGGCAGTGAAGAACCGTGGCTCGTCATGTTCAAGAATGAAACGCATAACCATCCCACCGAAATCGAGCCGTTCGGCGGCGCGGCGACGTGCCTCGGCGGCGCTATCCGCGACCCGCTCTCCGGCAGAAGCTATGTATATCAGGCAATGCGCATTTCCGGCGCGGGCGACCCGCGCGCAGAAATCAAGGATACCCGCGCGGGCAAGCTTCCGCAGAGGCAGATTACCCGCAAGGCGGCGCAGGGCTTCTCCAGCTACGGCAACCAAATCGGGCTTGCCGCCGGTAAGGTTCAGGAGGTTTATCATCCGGGCTTTGTCGCGAAGCGCATGGAGCTTGGCGCGGTAGTCGGCGCCGCTCCCGAAGAAAACGTAAGGCGCGAAAGACCCGAAAGCGGCGATATTATCGTGCTGCTCGGCGGGCGCACGGGGCGCGACGGCTGCGGCGGAGCAACAGGCTCAAGCAAGGCGCATACGACGGACAGCCTTTCCACCTGCGGCGCGGAGGTTCAGAAGGGCAACCCGCCCACCGAGCGCAGCATTCAGCGCCTTTTCCGCAAGAAGGAGTTTGCCCGCCTTATCAAGCGCTGCAACGATTTCGGCGCGGGCGGAGTAAGCGTCGCGATTGGCGAGCTTGCGCCGGGGCTTACAATCGACCTTGACAAAGTGCCCAAGAAGTATGAGGGGCTTGACGGAACGGAGCTTGCGATTTCCGAAAGTCAGGAGCGCATGGCGTGCGTTATTGAAAAAAAGGATGTCGGCGCGTTCCTTAAAATGGCGGACGAGGAAAACCTGGAGGCTACCGTCGTCGCCGTTGTAACCAAGGAGGAGCGCCTGAGGATGACATGGCGCGGCAAAACCATCGTCGATTTGAGCCGCGCGTTCCTTGACTCAAACGGCGCTACGCAGCACACAAAGGCGTTCGTTGAAGCGCCCAAGGATGAAAGCTATCTCAGAGCGCCTGTTTCCTCCTTTGACAAGAATAAAAGCTTTGCCGAAAACCTTGTTTCGGCGCTTTCCGCGCTCAACCTTTGCTCGCAGAAGGGGCTTGTCGAGCGCTTTGACGGCTCGATTGGCACGGGAACTGTAATCGCGCCCTATGGCGGAAAATACTGCATGACACCAAACGACGCAATGGCGGGGCTGCTGCCCGTTATGGGCGCGAAAACCGCCACCGTAATGGCGCACGGCTATGACCCGGAGCTTGCCTCGTGGAGCCCCTATCACGGCGCCGTTTACGCGATTGTCGAATCGCTTTCCAAAATCGCGGCTGCCGGCGGCGATGTCGCAAAGGTCAGAATGACCTTTCAGGAATATTTCCAGAGGGTGAATAAGGACGCGGAAAAGTGGGGTCAGCCTGCCGCCGCGCTGCTCGGCGCGCTCAAGGCGCAGCTCTCCCTCGGTCTTGCCTCCATCGGCGGCAAGGATTCGATGTCCGGCACGTTTGAGGATATCCATGTTCCGCCGACGCTCGTTGCCTTCTCCCTCTGCTGTGAGGACGCGGATAAGCTCATATCCTGCGAATACAAGGCGGCAGGGCATGATTTGCTGCTCCTGAGGGCAGACATAAAGGACTGCGATTTGCCTGATTATGACAAGCTGCTTTCTCAGTACAAGAGCCTTTACTCGCTCATTCAGTCCGGCAAGGTTTATGCAGCTGAGGCTGTCGGCTACGGCGGAATCGCTGCCGCTTCTGCAAAGGCTGCCTTCGGAAACCGCGTCGGCGTAAAGCTTTGCGGTAAAACGCAGGAGGAGCTTTTCACGCCAATCTACGGAAGCGTTATTCTTGAAGTCGAAAAGGGCTTCTGCCCCTGCGGCTACGAAAAGATTGGCGAAACGACCGCCTCCGGCTTTGCCGCCTCGGGCAGTGAGGTAAGCCTTTCGGAGCTTCAGTCCGCTTGGGAAGCGCCGCTTGAAAAGGTGTTCCCGACGAAGGCAAAAGCGCCTGCCGGCGAGCTTTCCTATAAGCCCTATGAGAAGCGAGGGCTTTCCCACTCGTCCCTGACGCTTGCCCGCCCCCGCGTATATATTCCCGCCTTCCCCGGCACCAACTGCGAAATGGACAGCGCATGGGCGTTCAGGCGCGCAGGCGCGGAGGCTGAAATCGGCGTTTTCCGCAATCTGACCCCTTCTGCCGTTGAGGAGAGCGTTATGGCGATGGCTGAGCAGATTAAAAAGAGCCAAATCGTCATGTTCCCCGGCGGCTTCTCCGCAGGCGACGAGCCGGACGGAAGCGGCAAGTTTATCGCTACGGTTCTGCGCGCGCCCCGCGTCCGCGACGCTATAATGGAACTCATTGAAAAGCGCGACGGCTTGATTCTGGGCATCTGCAACGGCTTTCAGGCGCTCGTAAAGGTTGGTCTGCTGCCCGGCGGCACGATTCGAGACCTTACCGAAAGCGACCCGACGCTCACCTTCAACTCCATCAACCGCCATGCGGCGACTGTCGTTCACACCGTCGTTTCCTCGCAGCTCAGCCCGTGGCTGATGGGCGTAAAGTGCGGCGACGTTCACGCAATCCCGATTTCGCACGGCGAAGGGCGCTTCGTATGCTCGGACGCAGACGCGCGTCTGCTTCAGGCTCGCGGTCAGATTTGCTTCCAGTATTCGGACGCGGACGGAAATGTGAGCGCCGAAATGCCCTATAACCCCAACGGCTCTGTTTACGCGATTGAGGGCATATGCTCTCCCGACGGCAGAATCCTCGGCAAAATGGGTCACAGCGAGCGCAGAGGCGAAAACATCAACTGCAACATCCCCGGAAATTCCGACCAGAAGCTGTTTGAAAGCGGCGTCCGCTACTTCGGATAAGCGAAAAAACGCTGCAAATAAAGGAGTGAGCGTATGGAAAAGGCGAAGGTTTACATGACCTCGCTGCGCACAGAGGTTGACGAATCGCGCCTTGATAAGCTGCGCAGGCTTATCGACAAGGCGGGGCTTGGAACCGTTGACATGAAGGGCAAGTTCGTCGCAATCAAAATGCATTTCGGGGAGCGCGGAAACCTTTCCTTCCTGCGCCCCAACTATGCAAAGTGCGTTGCGGATTATGTAAAGTCAAAGGGCGGAATTCCCTTCCTTACGGACTGCAATACGCTCTACACCGGCAGCCGCAAGTACGCGCCGGAGCATATGGACACCGCGATGGAGAACGGCTTTTCGCCGCTTTCGACAGGCTGCCAGATTATCATCGCGGACGGGCTTAAAGGCACGGACGAGGCGCTCGTTCCCGTAAAGGGCGATTATGTAACGGTTGCCAAGGTCGGCAGGGCGCTCATGGACGCGGATATGATTATCACCCTTTCGCATTTCAAGGGTCACGAGGCGACAGGCTTCGGCGGCGCTATCAAGAATATCGGAATGGGCGGCGGCTCAGGCGAGGGCAAGCGCGAAATGCATTCCGCCGGAAAGCCCCATGTTATCAAGGATAAATGCGTCGGCTGCGGGCGCTGCAAAAAGGAATGCGCGCACGGCGCGATAACGATTGAGGATAAGAAAGCGGGAATCGCGCATAACGTATGCGCGGGCTGCGGGCGTTGCGTCGGCGTATGTCCGATGGGCGCGATTGAGCGCACGGACGACTGCGCGCTTGAAATTCTCGATAAGAAAATTGCAGAGTACGCACTTGCGATTTTGCAAAACCGCCCGCAGTTCCATGTTTCGCTCGTCATGGATGTCAGCCCGAAGTGCGACTGCCACAGCGGAAACGACGTTCCCCTGATTCCGGATGTCGGAATGTTCGCCTCGTTTGATTCCGTTGCCGTCGATAAGGCGTGCGCGGACGCCTGCATGGCTGCTCCCGCCATGCCCGACTCGGCTTACGCGGAAACGGGAAAGCACGGCGACCCGTTCACGGCGGTTCATCCCGAAACGGCGTGGCGCGTTCAGCTTGAGCACGGCGAAAAGCTCGGACTCGGAACGCAGGATTACGAGCTGGTTTTGGTAAAATAAGCCGCTTTGACTGTAAGGAAGCATTCCTGAGCATGGCTGGCGAAAGCCGATAGTCCGGAATACATTAATCAGGTGCTGTTGCAGATAATTCGTTCTGCGGCAGCGCCTGTTTTAACATGATTGTGATTCTGTTAAGCCGGCTTGCGAAAGCGAAACCATATTCAGTGCTTTACGCATTGGTATATTGCAGGGAGGGACTGTTTCTGACGCATTAATGAATATTCTGCGGAAATGCACGCAAGTCCGAAATATAGCTTCAATATGTATTCTGTCTCATAGAATTATTATGCGCATATTCTGCATTGTAATACCGGCAGAACATTCTCGCATGAATTATATCATTTACTTCTCCGACATAAGCCGTTTTGGTGTATAATCCCTATGGATAAAGAATTTTCTATTGCAGAAAAGAGTTGATTGGCATTGCTGCAAACGCCTTGTTTCTCCGTGCGGCGGTTTTTCCGCAAACCCGCGCGCCGAGTATCCCTTATGCCTGTATCGCGGCGCATTGCGGCTTTTCTTGTCGTTTTTGCGCTTTGCGCGTCAGCTGCGCCTCTGCCTGCTTTGGGCAATGCCGACGCAGACGGGAATGATTTGATAGGCGCAATGTATGAAATTATGCCGGATGGCGCGCAGGAGCAGCCCGCAGAGGGCGTTTCCATGTCCTCCGTAACATACGGCGCTTCTGAAATGGGGCGGCCGCTTATTTGCACCGTGCTGGAGCCGAAAAGCTATGAGCGCACGATTCTTGCCCTGTTTGCGATTCACGGTTTCGAGGATGAATATCCAAAGGATGGCAGCGTGTTTGTCGATGTGGCGGAAAAGCTGATTTCCTATGCGAATAATTCCGAACACCTTCAAAGCAGCCGCTTGATGGTCGTTGCCTGCGCGAATCCCGACGGCGTTATCGACGGGGAGAGCAACAGGGGCTTCGGGCGCTGCAACGCGCTCGGCATTGACCTGAACCGCGATTTTGACGCCGACTATCTTGTCAATAAAAAGCCCCGCTACTACACCCTCTCGCCCTTTTCCGCAGCTGAAAGCCGCGCAATCCGCGACCTTGTGCTGGAATATGCGCCCGATGTCGTGCTTGACTGCCACGGATGGCTTAACTGCACAATCGGCGATTCAGAGCTTGCCGACGTTTTCAAGGACGAAATGGGAATGAAGCACCGCCGCGATTTCGGCAGAAATTGCAACGGCTTTTTCTCCTATTGGGCGCACTTGCAGGGCGCTATGGCGCTTCTTGTGGAATTCTCCGGCTCAAAATTCGATACCGAGCCGTTCTTGCGCGCTATGGGGCGGCTTATGGCAGGAGACTTTTCTGCTCGCTGAAAAAGACCTGCTCGCTGAAAGCACTCCGTTCTGCTCGCTGAAAACGCCCCGTCTGCGGTGCCTAGAGCGGGTCGGTAAGGGGAATCACGTACTACCGTGTACGCTCATCCCCTTGCCGCCTAGCGATAGACGATTTTTGAGCAAGCTTGCACGAAGTGCCTGAGGGATTGTCAGAAAGGCTTGATATATAAGGGCTTACGCTTATTATGCAATAACAATTCTCGCGACAATTCCAACGACAATCCTTCCGTCACGGCTGCGCCGTGCCACCTGTTCTTGCACAAGGGAGGCTTCTTCCGGTATCGCTGCCGCGCTGCGAAATCGTCACGTGTTGCTTTATAATTTCTATTTTACAATTCTCCGTCAAGCCCTTTACAGAAAAGTAATCGCCTCAGCATTATATTAAGCAGCGGCGCAGAAATTATTTTGGCTTCGCTATTGACACGCGGTTCTTAATGATATATAGTGCTATTAGGAACAAGATTTAAGGGGTTTACGATGATAATCAGAAAGACAATTCAATGCGCCTTGGTTCTGGAAACCGTAAAGAAGCTGATGTGCCACCCGACTGCGGACGAGGTATACAACGAAATCGCGAAGGAAAACCCGAACATAAGCAGGACGACGGTGTACCGCAATCTGCAAAGGCTGTGCGAATCGGGCGAAATTCAAAAAATCGAAGTTCCGGACGCTGCTGACAGATTCGACCATACGCAGAGCAAGCATTATCACGCAAAGTGCCTGAAATGCGGCAAGGTTTCGGACGTGGACATGGACTACATACCGAACGTCAACGAAAAAATCAAGAACGCCAACGGTTTTAAGATAACGGGCTACGAGATGATTTTCAAGGGCGTATGTCCGGAATGCCAAAACACTCAACCGGCGAAATGAATCGCCGCAGGAAATGAATGCGCATACGGGAGCATGAGTTTGGACGCCCGTATTCAAAAATATAACGGAGGAAAAAACATGAGAAGCATTGCAACGCTAGACCTTCAATACGCGCACAGGTTTTATGGCTTCAAGGGCGAAGCGCAGTATCTGCACGGCCACACGGGCGTTCTCACCATCGAGGTTGAGGACACGATTAACGAAGGGGTGAACATGGTTTTCCCCTGCAACGAAATCCAGAAAACGGCATGGGCGCTGCTCAAGAACTTTGACCACGCGCTGATTCTGCGCGAAGATGACCCTCTGCTTCCCGCCATTCTTGAGGTTTACGAAAAGCAGGGCATCAAGGACGGCGCGCCGACCAACAAGATGAAGGGCCCCGCCTTCAAGACCGAGCTTGCAACGGCTTATCCGGATTGCCGCCTTGTCGTCACCAAGGAAACCATGACGGTCGAGGGCATGATAAAGATTGTTTATGATTTGCTCAAGGAAAAGCTGAACATTGCAAAGATTACCTTCACAAGCGGCGTAAACGCTGCCTGCGCCGAATACGTCACGAAGAACAACATTGACCGCTGCCCTCTCTGCGGCATCGCGCTTAACGAAAACGGCGTTTGCCCTAAGTGCGGATACAGCAAGTAAAAGCGGCGATATGAAGCAGGGCGCGCGGCTGCGGCCTTCAGGCTCTGCCGATAAGCAATCAACAATAATACGCAGAAGCCGGTCGGGATTTTTCCCGACCGGCGTTTGTTGTTTTATGCGGATATGGCAGATGCGCTTCGGATTTGAGACAGGCATGAACAAATCAGCAGGCGCATTTAAGTAAAACAGGCGCGGCTGCGGCGGTTTACGCCGATTACTTCACCTTGACCTTATAAACAAGGGGCATATCGGTTTTGACGGGAGCGGTTACTACCGTCAGGGCTTCGCCGTCCTGCTTCCACTCAAGGCTGCCGTTATAGCCAAGAAGCTCGACGGAATCAATTTCGCCGGAGAAATCGGGCTTGCATTTATCGTCGGTCAGCTTCAGAGCGCAGATGCGCGCGACGCCGTCATCGGGCGCCTTCATGACGGAGGCGTAAATCGCGCCGTTGCCCGTGCTGTAACGGATATCGCGGGGCGTGAACTCCTTCTTGATTCCGTCCGTGAACTGCCCCTGCTTTATGCGCGTCGGGCCTTCGCAGCTGACGCGCCAGACGCGGGTTCCGCGTATGCTTTCGCCGTTCACCTTCATCCATGCGCCGATTTCGCGCAGGATTCGCGCATCGTTTTCGCAGATTGTGCCGTCCGCCTTAGGCCCGATATTGAGCAGCATACAGCCGTTTTTGGCATTTATATCGACCAAATCCTTGACGATGTCAGAGCTGTCCTTATACTGGTTATTATCGGTATAGCACCAAGAATTCAGGCAGCAGCAGGTGTCAGTCTGCCAGAGATAGGGCTTCACCTCGTCAAACTGCCCGCGTTCGACCGTCGGAACGGCGCTTCCGAAGGCGAAGGAATCATGCTTATAGTTGATTGCCGCCTCAATGCCCCACTCCGCCGCGCGGTTATAGTAATACGCCGCGAACATTTTGATATACTTGCGCGCGTTGATGTGATGAATCCACCAGTCGAAATACACGAGCGACGGGCGGTATTTGTCCACAATTTCGCAGGTGCGCAGAAGCCAGTCCGTCATGAACTCCTCGTCAGGGCCGTTCGGCGCATAGCTGTCGAACTGATTTTCAGGCTCCTCATGCGCGGGCCAGTAGAAATCGCCGCGCTTCATCGGCTCTTTTATATCGGAATCGAAATCCCTGCCATGCCCCATGAACCACCAATGCTCAATCCTGTGGCTGGACGCGCCGAGGGTAAGCCCGCGCTTTTCAATCGCCGCCTTCAGCTCGCCGAGCGTATCGCGCTTAGGACCCATTTCATAGGCGTTCCAGTGCGAAATTTCGCTCCTGTACATCTGGAAGCCCTCATGATGCTCCGCAACCGGCACGACATAGCCCGCGCCGGATTCCTTGAAAAGCTCCGCCCACTCGTCCGCATTGAATTTTTCGGCGGTGAGCATCGGGATGAAGTCCTTATAGCCGAAATTCTTATGCGCGCCGTAGGTCGCTATGTGGTGCTTGTACTCGTCGCTGTCCTTGATGTACATATTGCGGCTGTACCACTCGTTGTTATACGCCGCCGCAGAATAAGGGCCCCAATGGATGAAGATTCCGAACTTCGCGCTTTGATACCATTTTGCCGTAGGGACGGTTTGCAGGCTCTCCCACGAAGCCGAGTACGGGCCGCGCGCGATTACCCTTTCGATTTCCTCAAGGTATTTCTTCTCGTCCATATTTCCTCCTGCGTATTGCGCCTTTTACATTCCAACCTCGTCAAGGGCGCTTCTTATTGCTTTGGCGCTTATATCAAGGGAGCGGCGCTCATCCTCGTCAAGCGCAATGTCAATTTTACGGCTTACGCCGCCAATCCCGACCCTGCACGGGAGCGAAAGGCACACATCCTTTATTCCCATTTCCCCGCTAAGAAGGGTTGAAACCGTCAGAATGCTGTTTTCATCGCGCAGGATAGCCTCGCAAATACGCTTTACGGCAACCGCGACGGCATAGAAGGTCGCGCCCTTTTTGGCTATAATCTCCTGCGCGCTGCCCCGAACGAGCTGCAAGTATTCCTTCTCGTCCTTCTCGATATCCCACTTGGGGAAGCAGAGCTGATTATCCCCGTAGCCGTGCAGAGGCATTCCCGCGATTGTGGTAAGGCTCCATGCGGCAAACTCGCTTTCGCCATGCTCGCCCAATATATAGGTATGAATATTGCGCGAATCAATGCTTGCGCGCTGCGAGAGCAGGTAGCGGAGGCGGGAGGTGTCGAGTACAGTTCCGCTGCCGATAACGCGCTGCGGCGGGAAGCCGCTTATTTTAAGGGCGGCATAGGTCAGCACGTCGCAGGGATTTGTGACCATAAGGATAATCGTATCGGGCGCGTTTTTTGCGATTTCGGGTATGATTGAGCGCATTACGGCGATATTGCGGCTGTTAAGCTGCATTCTTGTTTCGCCCGCCTTCTGCCCTACGCCCGCGGACACGATAACGATGTCGCTGTCAGCCAAATCCTCATACGAGCCGCCGCGAATCTCGGCAGGCGGAAGAAGCGGAATTCCGTGCCGCAAGTCCATAACCTCGCCGTCAACCTTATCCTTGTTAAGGTCAATCAGCACAATATCCTGCGCAAGCCCGCTCAAGAGAAGCGTATAGGCTGTGGTTACACCCACCTGCCCCGCGCCGACAACCGCAATTTTGTTTCCCTGCTTTGTGTTCCTTGCCATATGGTTTACCTCCCTTATACGCCGGAAAGGTCGAACACGGGCGTGTATTTCGCGTCCGCCGCCGTCAGTTCCTGCGAGTAGCCGCCGATTCCGAGGGCGAGCATATGCTCAAGCACCCTGTCATACTCCTTCTGAGTAAGGCGGCGCTCCAAGCCCTTGACTCCCGTTTCCCTCACGGGAATATACTGCCCCATAAGGCTTACGGGAATACCCTCGTATCTTTCCGCAATCCTGTCGAGCACGCGGCAGGCGTCGCCCGTGCAGCCCGGAAGCACAAGCAGGCGAATCAGCGTTCCCGAAAGCATCTGCCCCCTACCGTTATACACGGGAACGCCCGTCTGCGAAACCATTTCCGCAATCGCGCTTTCGGCGGCTGAGGGATAATCGGGAGCGTCCATCAGAAGCGAGGCAAGGCGCGGCGAAAGCGTTTTGAAATCCGGAAGATATATATCGACAAGCCCGCGCAGCGCGCGCAGGGTTTCTGTGCGCTCATAGCCGCCGCTGTTCCAGATAACCGGAACGGGCGGGCGGTAGATTTCAAGCGCCTTTATAATCGCGGGCAGGAACTGCGTTCCGGTTACAAGGTCAACAGAGTCGGCTTTTTCTTCCTCAACAAGCCGCCTTATATCCTCCGCAAGCCTTTCCGCGCTTACGGATTTGCCGAAAGCGCCGTGGCTCAAATCATAGTTCTGGCAGTATACGCAGCCGAGCGTGCAGGACGAGAAAAAGACTGCGCCCGTTCCGTTTTCCGAAAGAAGGCACGGCTCTTCCCAGCGGTGAATCATGCATTTTGCAATTACGGGGTCTGAGCCGACCTTGCAAAAGCCGCTTCCGCTTTCCTTGCTTCTTTCAACCTTGCATTTGCGCGGGCAGAGCGAGCAGAGCATTTTTCTTATCTCCTCAGGCTTTACTTTGCTTCCGGAATTCCGTGCTGCTCAAGAAAATCAAAAAAGTCGTCATGATTGCGCTTGAGCAAATCGGGAGTGTCAAGCGAGTAAGGGCAGCGCGAGGCGCAGGCGCCGCAATGCCTGCATTCCTCAATCCTGCGCATTTTCTTCTGCATATCCGGCGTAGTGAACGACGCGACGGGCGCGCGGCGCAGAAGCAGCGACATTCTCGCGCAGGTTTCAATCTCGATTCCGGCAGGGCAGGGCTTGCAATAGCCGCAGCCGCGGCAGAAATCGCCGCAAAGCTCAGCCCTGTCGTGCGAAATAACCTCCATAAGCTCGTCGCTCATTTCGGCAGGCTCCTGCATAAGATACGCAAAATCCCGAAGCTCGCTTTCGCGCTGAATTCCCCAAAGCGGCAGCACGTTTTCGTACTGCGCAAGATATGCAAAGGCGGCTTTGGCGTTGGTTATAAGCCCGCCCGAAAGCGCCTTCATGCACAGGAAGCCGACGTTCTTTTCCGCGCAGAGGCGCACAAGCGCCTCCTCCTTTTCGCCCGAAAGGTATGAAAAGGGGAATTGAAGCGTGTCATAAAGCCCGCTGTTTACAGCCTCCTCAGCCACGGCAATCCGGTGATTGGTTATGCCGATATAACTAATCATGCCCTGCCGCCTTGCGCTGAGCATTGCCTCGTACATTCCCGTCCCGTCGCCCTCGCGGTACGCGGCGGCGGGATTGTGGAACTGATAGATGTCGATATAATCGGTTTTGAGCGTTTCAAGGCTCGTTTCAAGGTCAGCCCAGAAGCCGTCGGGCGTGCTTGCCGCCGTTTTTGTGGAGATTATTATGCCGCCCCGCATTTTGCCAAAGGCAAGCCCGAGCTTTTCCTCACTGTCGGAGTACGCCCTTGCGGTATCGAAAAAGCGGAAGCCGCAGTCATAAGCGCCGGAAAGCAGCTCAACCGCGTCCTCAACGCTGCGCCGCTGAATGGGCAAAGCGCCGAACGCGCAGCGGGGAACGGTGATTCCCGTGCGCCCCAAGGTAATGCTTTTTACGTTAGCGCCGCCATCAAGTACAATTTTCATATCAGTATTCCCTCCCGACGTTATTCGTATTCAAATCGCCGTCATCGTCCCCGTTTTCGCGCTTTTCCCAGTTATCAAAGCTGTAATCGTCAGCGCTGAACCTGCCCGCAAGCGAGGACAGCTCGCCGCGCTCGACAACCGTATTCGTGCCGAGGCAAGCTGAGCATTTGTAGCCGCATTCGGGGCAGACGCAGCGCTCCCTGTCATCCTCATGAACCATGAAAACCCCATCGCAGAACGGACATCCGCAGCGCATAGAAATTCCTCCCGTCAAACGCTTATCTTGAACCACTCGCCCTTTGAGAAGCGGCGGTAGACAAGCGTCATCCTGACCGCCATATCAATAAAGCTGGCGCACCACGCGCCGATAAGGTCAGCGCCCAGAACATGGATGAAGCCCCATGCGAGAACGGGGCGAATCACCATTACGCAGAGCATCATAACCCGCGCTACATACTTCGTATCGCCCGCGCCGCGCAGGCAGCCGGATATGACGACAGAGGTCGTCTGCATCGGCTGGAAAAGGGCGACGATTATCATAACCTGCGCCGAGAGCGCGATAACGTCCGCCTCGTTTGAGAAAAGCCCGACAAGCGGATAGCGCAGGACGATAAGAAGCCCGAGAAGCAGAACGCTTACCACAAAGGCGATTCTCTGCGCCGCCTTTCCGTAAAGCTGCGAAAGGTCAGGTCTTTTTCTGCCGAGCATCTGCCCGACGAGCGACGTTCCCGCCGCGCCGATTCCGTCGCCGATTGAGAAGGTCAGGTTCAGGAACTGCATACAGATTTGATGGCTTGCAAACGGCATTGTGCCGAGGTCTGCTACTATTCTGGCATAAAGGAAAAAGCCTACCCTCAGGGCGACCTGCTCAATCATCGCGTTGCCGCCGACCTTGCCGATAGCCGAAAGCGTCTGCTTATCCGGCTTCCACGAATCATGCCGCGAAAGATGCAGGAAGCTTCCGTTAGAGCGCGAGCCGAGAACGGAAAGCAGCGCCATAACGCCGCCGACGGCATAGCCGATAACCGTTGCAATCGCCGCGCCGCGAACCCCAAGCGCAGGAAAGCCCAGATGACCGCCAATCAAGAGATAATTGAAGATAACGTTGACTACATTGCCGGTAACGTTCACCTGCATGGTAATCTTTGTTTTGCCTATGCCGCGCTGCGCGGCGCAGATGCACATCGTAAGCGCGTTGATTGGAAGTCCCCAAGCGATAATTGTGAAATAATCGGACGCCATATCGACCGTATCGCTCTTTGCCCCCGCAAGCAGCATAAGCTGACGCGAAAACCCGACGCCGACGGCGACAGCCACAACGCTGATTCCCGCGAGCAGAAGCAGCGCGTTTCTCAGCGTCTGGTTAGCCTCCTTCTGAAGCCCCTGACCCTTGCGGCGCGCGACAATCGCCGTAACGCCGATATTCATCGCAAAAAAGATTGCGAGCAGGAGCATACGCGGCTGACCCGTAAGCCCGACGGCTGAAATCGCCGCAGAGCCGAGCGTTCCGACCATCATGGTATCGACGGAGCCAATCAGGCTTTGCAGAACCATTTCAAGCACGGAGGGAAGAGCAATCTTATATACGTCGCCGTAGGTTTCCTTTGCGCTTGGCAGCTCGCCGAGCCTGTCGTTTGCCTTTACCATGCCTTCGGGAAGAAAAAAGTTTTTAAGCTTGCCCATCAACTTCTCCTTTGGAAAAAAGCCCGCCGCGGCAGCCTTGCCGCAGGCAGATATATCTCCCTTATAACGCATTATAGCACAAATAACGATACATACACATCCGGTTTCGTGTTTTCGCTGCTTCCGTTTACGGCGCGATTCTGTTTTTCTGCACGCTTATTTCCGGATTTACGTGCAAAAAGCCCGTCGGATTTTTGCCGCGCTTTACGCAAAATCGGTTTCGTGCTATCATAACAGGGTGAAATCCGCTTGCTTTGCCGCACTTTTTTGGACAATACGGCAGTCGGGAAGCGAAATGGCGCAAAATACGTTATATTGATAAAAAAGGAGGAGCGGGAAATGAGCGAAAGCCCTGAATTCAGAAGCGAAGCCGTAACAGAAAAGCCGAAGATGAAGCGCTCAACGCTGATTGCAATGCTCGCCTCCTCGTTTATGGCGCTGGCGGCGGTCGTCGTGCTTATTATCGTCATCGTTTCGCCGCCCGCTCAAACGGATGTACAGGCGGGCGCGGCGGCGCTTACCCGCGTGCCCGTAACTCCGACGCCCTCGCCCGTTCCTACGGCGATTATGCTTACGTCAAACGCCGTAGCGCAGCCGAACGGAATACTTATAACCGAGCCGCCGCTGAGCGACAAGGCGGCGGAAAATCTGGTGGAGGCGCTTGAAGCGGAGGGCGTTCCCCTGCTCGTCAACAAGGAGCGCCCGCTTACAGCCGCCTTTGTGCCGGAAAGCCTTGTGCTTGTTTCCAACTATGTGCAGCTTGACGGCGTTACCGTGATTGACGAATCCGCCTCCGCCAACCGCGACGCGGCGCTCGCGCTTGCCAAAATGCTCGAAGCGGCGATTAAGCAGGGCGTCAGCGACTGGCAGATTGAAGAAGGCTACCGCTCCTACGAAACGCAGGCGGCGCTGTGGCAGGAAAAATATGATTACTATATAAACGATAAGGGCTATAAGGAGAGCAAGGCAAAATCCTCGACGAACAAGCGCGTTTCCCCCGCGGGAACGAGCGATTATCAGACGGGGCTTGCCTTCCGCCTGTCCGTAAAGGGCAAATCCTTCCAGAATACCTCGCAGTACAAATGGCTTGTCAAAAACGCAATGAACTACGGCTTTATAATAAGGTTCACGGAGGCGAAGGAGGCAATAACCGGCATGACGGCTGAGCCTTGGCACATCCGCTACGTCGGAACAGCGCACGCGCGCGAAATGGACATCTACGCGCTCTGCCTTGAGGAGTATGTTCAGAAGCGCGAAAAGGAGCTTTCCGCGAATTAAGGGCAGTATCAACAATACATTTAATCCGCATTTCGCGCCATTCCTTTGTGCATATCTTACGAAATCAAAGCGAAAATCTCTCTGTTCCCATAGCTTGCCTACGGGCAGCTATGGCGATATAATTAAATGTATCAATTCATTTCTTTTAGATTAGGTTATAGCGGAGGCGTTTTATGGTAACAATAAAGGACATCGCCGCCAAATGCGGCGTATCCGTATCCACGGTAAGCAAGGCGCTGAACGGGTACAGCGACGTGGGCAAGGACACGGTTGAAAGAATCCGCTCCCTTGCGCACGAGATGGGCTACCAGCCGAACGGGCAGGCGCGCGCGCTGAAAACGAACCGCACGTATAATCTCGGTCTGCTGTACTACATCAAGTACGGTCTGGGAACGGGAATGAGTCAGGCGTACTTTTCGGAAATCCTGAACGCCTTCCGCGCAAAGGCGGAAAGCTACGGCTATGACATAACCTTTATCAGCAAAAACATCGGCTCGTCCAACCGAAGCTTTCTTGAACACTGCCATTACCGCTGCGTTGACGGAATCGCGATTATCTGCGCGCAGTTCGAGGACGAGGAAGTGCAGGAGCTTTTGAGAAGCGATTTGCCCTGCGTTACAATCGACTATGTGCATCCGAGGGCGAGCGCAATCCTTTCCAACAATCAGCAGGGAATGCGCCTGCTCGTAGCTCGCGCGTATCAGCTTGGGCACAGGAGGATTGCCTTCATTCACGGAACGCCGCACACGCCCGTGACCAACGAGCGAATCCGCGGCTACCGCGAGGGGCTGCAGTCCGTCGGGCTGCCCTTTGCGCAGGAATATCTGATTCAGGCGGATTTCAACGATATGGATTTGTGCGCGCAGAAGGCTCAGCAGCTAATGCGCCTTTCGCAGCCGCCGACCTGCATACTCTGCCCCGACGATTACAGCGCAATGGGCGCTTTGCGCCGCCTGCGCCAGCTCGGCTATTCCGTTCCGGAAAGCGTGAGCATATGCGGCTTTGACGGAATAACCCTATCGCAGATTGTGTCCCCTACGCTGACGACAATAAGGCAGGACACGCAGACTATGGGCGCGCTCTGCGCGGAGCGGCTTATTAAGCGAATCGAGCTTGGAAACCAGCAGAAATCAATGCCGCTTTCGGACAGGATGCACATTCCCGTTCAGTTCCTTGAGGGCGAAACCCTCGGAAAATGCCGCCTATGAGAATCCTTATAAGCGCTTGCCTTCTGGGGCTTTGCTGCCGCTATGACGGCAGGGGAAAGCTCGCGGAGGGCATAGAGGCGCTTAAAGAAAAGCACGAGCTTATTCCCTTCTGCCCCGAAATATACGGCGGGCTGCCTACGCCGCGCGAGCCTGCGGAAATAAGAGGCGGGCGCGTAATAACAAAGGCGGGCGCGGACGTTACGGAGGAATACGGGCGCGGAGCGCGGGAAGCGTTGAAAACGGCAAAGGCGCTTTTCTGCGAGGCTGCCGTGCTTCAGGACAGAAGCCCCTCCTGCGGAATCGGGCAGATTCACAACGGGCGCTTTGACAGCGGGCTTGTTTCGGGCGACGGAATAACAGCCGCGCTCCTTAAAGAAAACGGAATCGCGGTAATCCCCGCGAGCGATATCGAGGGCTTTTTACGCCGGTCGGAGGCATGATGTACGATTATCTGATTGTCGGCGCGGGGCTTTTCGGCTCCGTTTTTGCGCATGAGGCGACGCGGCGCGGCAAAAGCTGCCTTGTAGCCGAAAAGCGGGGGCATACGGGCGGAAACGCATACACCAAGGAACAGGACGGAATAATCGTTCACGAATACGGCGCGCATATTTTCCATACCGCTTCAAGGCGCGTATGGGACTATGTGAATTCGCTTGTGCCGTTTGATAAATATACCCACAGAATCAAGGCGGACTATATGGGCAAGCGGTACAGCCTGCCCTTTAACATGAACACGTTCCGCGAGCTTTGGGGCGTCAGCATGCCTGAGGAAGCAAGGAAAATAATCGCGTCGCAGTCCTGCGAGGACGGCGAAAGCCTTGAAAAGCACGCGATTTCGATTGTCGGAAGGGACGTTTACGAGTATCTCATAAAGGGCTACACCGAAAAGCAATGGGGCAGAAGCCCGAGCGAGCTGCCTGCCGGAATAATCAAGCGCATTCCCCTTCGCTTCACATTTGACGACAGGTATTTTTCGGACGAGTTCGAGGGAATACCGCAGGGCGGCTACACGCGGCTTATCGAAAAGCTGCTTGAGGGCTGCGACGTAAGGCTCGATACCGACTACCTGAAAAACCGCGAGGCGCTGTCGCGCTTAGCAGAAAAAACGGTCTATACCGGCGCGCTCGACGAATATTTTTGCTCGGAATACGGCGCGCTTTCGTGGCGAAGCCTCCGGTTTGAGAAGGAGGAAATGCCGATTGACGATTTTCAGGGCGCCGCCGTTATCAACTACACGGACGCGGAAACGCCGTTTACGCGCATTATCGAACACAAGCATTTCATGCCGCGCGACCCCGGCAGCGCAAAAACCATCATAACACGCGAATATCCCGCTCCGTACACGGCGGGCGCGGAAAAATTCTACCCGATAGCCGATAAAAAAAGCGCGGCGCTTGCCGAAAAATACGCGGAGAAGGCAAAGCTCGAAAAAAACGTAATCTTCGGCGGGCGGCTCGGAACGTTTTCCTACCTTGATATGGACAAGGTCGTTCTCGCCGCTTTGAGCGCTGCCGAGGCAGAATTCGGCAGGGAGTAAAATTGCAGGCGCGGCGCGAAGGTATGCAGGAAAAAGCGAACAAATATTGAATTATAAATCTATTACGGAATCGGAGGCGTCATATGAGCTTCAGCAGAACCACAGCGGGAATATCAAAGCGCTGGCTTTTCGTTGCGGCAGCCGCGATGATTTTGCTGTACTTCATTATGAACAGCGTTATAGCGGGCAGGCAGGCGGCGAAGGAAGAAGAGCTGCGCCTTGCGCGGCTTGAGCTGAGCGATGTCACGACGCTTAACAAGGAGCTTCAGGACAAGGTAAACAGCGCCTCCGACAGCGACTATATAGAGAGCCTTGCGCGCACGAAATACGGCTACATGAAGCGCGGCGAGACCCGCTATGTCATTTCCAATCCGGAGTCTTTCAGCGAAACGCCCGCCACGCAGGACATTGAAGGCGCGGAGTAAATCGGCGTAAAAAGCCAAAAGCGCTCCTCCAAAGCCCCGACACGGCGGCAAAAATACAGGAGGAAGTATGCGCAAGGCGGTTATAGGCATAGGCTCCAACTCGATTCGTCTATTGGTATCGGACATAAATTATGAAAAGCGCGCGCTTGACCGAATCCTGCGGGATAGGGAAGGTACGCGCTTGTTTTCCGGTCTTGACGAAAACGGCGAGCTGAGCCGCGAAAAGATGGAGGCGGCGGTTGAAGCTGTCGGCAGAATGCGGCGCGAGGCGCAGGACGCGGGCAGCGACGAAATTTCCCTTTTTGCAACAAGCGCCGTTCGGGACAGCCGCAACAGCGGCGAGCTTGTTAAAATGTTGAAGGATGTCTGCGGGCTTGACCTTATAATCTGCTCAGGCGAAACGGAGGCGCGGCTTTCCTTCTACGGCTGCTGCTCCGGAGGAAAATGCGGAATGATTGACATCGGCGGCGGCTCGACGGAGTTTACATGGGGCGAAAGCAGGCAGATAAAGGGCGCCGTAAGCCTACAGCTCGGCGCTGTGCGCCTGTTTGAGCGCTATCCCGTTAAATGCTCGGGCGATTTGGCGCCCGTGCTTGAATACGCCCGCGAGCTGATAAAGCGCGAACTGCTGAGCAGAAGCGATTTTGCAAAGCCCGAAAGCTGGGTCGGCTGCGGCGGAACGTTCACAACGCTTTCAGCGCTCTGCCAGAACGTAAGCTGGACTCAGCGGCGCTTCACGCACGGCTATATAATGCCGAAAGGGCTTGCGCGCGCGTGGATGTACAAGCTTGCGGATATGCCAATCGAAAAAAGGCTGCAATTGCGCGGGCTTCAGCCGAACAGGGCGGACATTGTGGGGCACGGAATTGCGATTCTCGTTTCCGCAATGGACGAAATCGGCATTGACGAAATCCGCGTGTCGGAGCACGGCAATCTTGACGGCTTCCTGAAAAGCAAATATCTTTACCCCGAAACGTGGCGGCTGTGAATATTCATTGAAATTTCATTTATTTTGGCGCGCCGCCGTGTTTCTTGCTCTTGCGTAAAAACGGCTTTCATACTATAATCAACTCATCATGCGCGGCAGGTCAGCCCGATGAGAGGGCGGCAGCGAGCTATAAGGAATTCCCAAGGCTAGGCAGGGACGTTCCCGCGCCCGAAAAATCGCGCAACGGATAAGGAGAGGACTTACTTTGAAAAAGACCGTACTGGCTTTGCTCCTGGCAGCCTGTCTGCTGCTCACGGGCTGCAACCTGATTGAAAAGGACGCGGAGGTGGACAAGGGTACCACCATCCTGTCAATAAACGGCGTAACCATTGATAAGCAAACCTTCACCACGGCTTATAACAACTATGTTAACCAGTATGCTTACCTCTACTATTCCCTTGGCTCAAGCTACGACGAGAAGGCGAACCGCGAAACCGCGCGCCAGACCGTTGCCGACGGACTGGTTGCAAACGAGGTTCGCTCGCAGAAGGCTAAAGAGCTTGGCTTCTTCGATTTTTCGGATGAGGACAAGGCAAGCATCGAAGCCTCCGCAAAGGAAGCCTACGAGGCTGACCGCGCGACCATTCAGACCCAGTATTTCCCCGATACCGAGCTTACCGGCGACGAGCTGATTAAGGCTCTCGACGACAAGATGAACGAGCTTGGCTATACTCTCGACAATTATCAGGTTTCCGAGGAGCATAACTTCGGGCTTGAAAAGCTTCGCGCGGACGCCGTTAAGGACGTTGCCGTTACCGAGGACGAAATCAAGACGCAGTTCGACACGAATGTCGCGAGCTACAAGCAGAGCTACGACAGCAATCCTGCCTCCTACGGCTCGTATGTTAACTCCTTCACCTCCCCTGATTCCTTCGCCTACTACGCGCCGGAGGGCTTCCGCTATGTAAAGCGCATCCTCTTCCAGTTCAACGACGCGGACAAGACGACAGTTACCGCAAAGAGCGACGAAATCAGCGCAAAGCAGACCGCTATCAGCACCATACAGAGCAATCTTGACAATCTGGACGCGGAAGCCGAGAACTACGAAGCCGACAAAGCGGACTTTGAAAGCCAGCTTACGCAGATGAACGCCGAGCTTGACGCCCTTAACGCCGATTACAAAACGCTCCTGAGCAACGCCGCAACCGGAATTATGGAAGCGGTAGACGCCGCCTCGCAGCGCATAACCGCAGGCGAAAGCTTTGACGCGGTAATGGACGAGCTTGGGACCGACGCAAGGCTCAAAGCGGAGCCGCTCAAGACCCGCGGCTATGCCGTCAGCTCCGTTTCCACCGACCTTGACGCCGACCTTGTTGCCGCCGCAATGCAGATTAAGCTCCCCGGAGAAACCGCCGTATACACGGGGAAGGACGGCGTAAGCATCGTTCAGTACGTCGCCGCAGTTCCCGCAGGCGCGATTGATATTTCCGTAGCCTCAAAGACCATCAGCGACTCGCTGCTTTCCACCAAGCAGGGCGATGCCTATACCGCCAAGACCGACGAATGGGTTGCCGCCGCGAAGGTTGAAAAGTACCTTGACAGGCTGGACTAAGGCTTAGCAAGCACCAATAAACAGCGCGGCAAATCCGCGAAAGAAAATGCGTCCCGAGACTGCAACCGCAAAAGCGGCAGCGGCATCGGGGCGCGTTTATTATAGTACGCGGCTGTGTTGTTGCATAGCAGTGCTAAAAAAGCCTCGTATGTAGCAGAGATAGGCGGCACGGCGCAGCCGTGACGGAAGGATTGTCGGTTGGTTTGTCGCGAAAATAATTATTGAACAATAAACATATGCTTATGTTTTTCAAGCCTTTCCGACAATCCCTCAGGCGCTGCGCGCCAGCTCCCTTTGCTACATACGAGCCTCCTTTGGTAAACCGCCTGCTTACGCAGGCGGTTTATGATACAACGTCATTGTAATTGAAAATCGCACTACTAAAACAAGCTTGAGAATCACGTGATTAAGAAGCTAACGATAACCTACAAGGGACACTTTATCAACATGGTGTTGACGCAAGATAAAGTCTGGTATGTAGCAAAGGGAGCCTTCTTTTGGCAACCAGCCTTCCCTCTCCTGCTGTTTCAGTTCGCGGCAAGCAGGTTATTGATTGTGCTTGTAAGGGAGGCAAGTTCGTCCGTAAGCTGCGTTTGATAGGCTATTGTGGTGTTTCCCTTCTGCAAAGCGCTGTCAAACGCCTCGATTGTGGTGTAAATCGCCTGAAACTCCCTGTACGGAATAAACTCGTTGAGGGCGGTAAGGGTCACATACAAATCGTTCATCTTCTGAATGGAATAGATATGCGAATAAACCTCGGCAAGATTGAGGCTTGTGGTGGTTGAGCCGCTTCTTGAAAGCTTAACGGAGCTGTCGGAAGCGCGGGTAAGCTCAAGCTGGATTTGCTCGATAATCTCGCCCTTTCCGGAGCTTTGAAAGCGGTTCGCGCCGATATAGCAAACCAGAAGCGCTATAACGGCGACGCCGAGGACAACGTTCATGATAACCGAAACGAGCGGCCCTTTGCCAACCTTGGTATTTGAGCCGTAATAATTTCCGCTTCTTTTTTTATAACCGTACATAAGTACCTCCGTATCCCGCCTAAAACGGCGGCTTGTCGAAGTATAACACAATACGCCGAAGCGCGCAAATCACTCCTTGCGCAAAAGCACCGCGATATAAGGCTTTGCGGGCAGCTTCAGCCTGAAATCGCCGGAGCGCACGCCGGCATTTTCGCGCGTCATGTTCCATGTGTCCAGAATTTCAACGCTGTACCGCCCGCTGCCAAGATGAAAATCGCGCGCCGAATAGCGGTTGAAGCCGTAATATACAAGAATAAAGCTCTCGCTTCCGTCCTCGTCCGAAACGGCGGTTTCCGCCCAGCCTTTTTTAACGTATGCGCCAAGCCCGCAGGCGGGAGCAAGCGCAAGCACATCGCGCAGGAATGCAAGCCGCGCGGGGCTTTCGCCATGCAGCGTGCCTCCGTGCGACCACCACAGCACATCGGAAGGAACGTCAAAGGTTTCGCCATGAGTAGCATATGCTCCGCGCGTAGCCGCCTCCCAGAACCTGCGAACAAGCTCCTCGGCGGTAAGCGCGCCCCAGCCCTGGTCAATATCGCCCTCATAAGCAATCTCGTCAAAAACGACGGGCTTATTCCAGCGCTCGCGGAATTCATCCGCAAGCTCCGTGGTTTTGTACAAATCAACGCGCTGAATTGAGCAATGCGTGACCCACGGGCGCGAAAAATCATAGAGCGGAATGCAGTTGTGGATGGAGCGAAGATGCCCGTAAGCGTCGCAGCTTTCAATCGTTTCGCCAATGTCGTCCCAGTCCGCGACGGACTTTTGCGGCATAAGGTCATACTCGTTCGCGAGCGACCACCACACGTTCGGGAAGGCTGAAAAGCGCGCGACGGCATACTTTACATAGGCTATATCGGTTTCGTGCGGCATATTTGAAAAGCCCCAGCGGTCATAAGGATGGAAAAGGATTAAATCCGCCTCAATTCCAAGCTCCATAAGCCGCAGAATGCACTCGTCAAGGCGCTCAAAATATGCGGGGTTCGGCGCGGAAAAATCGAAGCGGTTGCCGAGCGAAGCAAAATTCGTTTCGCCGCCGTACCACACGAAATCCGCGCTTTCCGGCGCGGCTGAGCCAACGAACGGATAAGCGAACGGCGCTTTCAGATTATGGATATAGTGCTTGGGGAACACGCAGAAGCGAATTTTGTTAAACGGCGCGCTTTCAAGGCTTCGGAAGGTTTCTTCAACCCGCTCCCGAGGCTGAAGCGCAAAGGCGTAGGCTGTCGTTCCGAGAGGGCGAAGCGGCACGCCGTCCGAATATGCAAAGTGGAAGCCGTTTGCGCGCGCAACGCCGTGGAAGCCCTCCACCTTTGGCTTTGCGGCAAAGCTGCCGCTGACAGGCGCGCTTAATGACTTGCCGGTAATCTCATATTTATATTCCTCCGGATAAGAGGGCATAAAGCGGACAGCGTACTCCCCGTTTCCGTCATAAAAGCCGCTTACGCGCTTTTCCTCGCTTTTTGAAACGAACACGGCGCTGACATCCGATTCATAAGCGGAGCCGATTTCCTGCCCGCGAAACCTGATTTCAAGCGGCACATACTGCCTTGCGGCGTCGATTCCCGCTATCCTCATAACTGCCTCCTTAATCAAAGCCACATAATGAAGCCCGTTTTGTCGCTGCGGTTATAGCCCGCGCGCTCGTAAAATCTCAGGGTGCTTTCCTTTTTCGAGCCTGTCATAAGCATAATCTTGTAGCAGCCGGCAGCCTCCGCGATTTCCTTAGCCTTAGCAAGGCAGGCGGACGCAAGACCTCTGCCGCGAAAGCCCTCGTCCGTAACTACGTTTTCAACGACGGCGTAGGGGCGCTGAGAATGGGTAAGGTTTGGTATAATAACGCAAACGCAGGAGGAAATTATCCTTCCTTCCGCCTCCGCAAGCACGATATGGTGATTTTTATCCGAAATTATTCCGTCAAACAGCTTTTCAAGCTCCGCGGTAAGCGGCGCGGCAGGCTCGCCGTGCAACTGGGAATAAAGGGAAAGCAGCCCGCTCAAATCGCGGCTTTCAGCCTCCCGCAAAAGAATGCCCTCCATACGCGCCTCCATACAATCGTCTGCCCTGCTTTTTCAAAGAGCGAATTGCATAATCACGGTAACAGCCCTGATATAACAGGCGTAAAAGCAGAAAAGCCGCGCGTTAACGGGCGTTACGCGCGGCATATAGAGCCTCTGCTCAATTACAGCCTTATTTCTTCTTTTTCTTCTTGCGCTTGCCGCCGTCGTTATCAACCAGCGCATAATCCGGAATTTCGTTCACCGGATAAGGCGGATAGAGGCGCGCGCCTGCCATTCTGCCGTTCATCTGCGCCATGAACTGCGCAAGCATTGACTGAATATCGTCAAGCAAAACCTGCCTGTCGGAAACGGAAAGGGACACGGACGCGGCGCTCTCGCGCGTCTTTTCAAGCTCAATGCGGGCGCTCTCGGCGTTTGCGCGAAGAAGGGCGATATCGCTTTGCGCCGCGCTGTTCCTGTCCTCAAGCTCCGCAAGCCTGCGCTTCATTTCGGCGTTTTTGCCCTCCGCCTCGGCCGCGCGCCTTCTGTTGTCCTCCGCGCTGCTGATTGCGCCCTTGAGCGTGAAGCCGATATTATCAAGGCTTTCGCGAACGCTTGCGCAGTCCGCCTTCGCTTTCGCCTCGCTCTTTTCGATTTCGCTTATGCGGTCAAGCAGCGTCTGGCGCTCCTCCGCGCCGAAGGAAGCCGCGTTTTTCTTTTCAAGCTCATAAATTCTGCCGAGCAGCGTCTGGCGCTCCTCAAAGGTGCAGGACGCGGCAAGCTTATTTTCAAGCGCCGCGATACGGGAAAGCAGCTTCTGGCGCTCGATGTCGTCAAAGGAAGCCGAAAGCTTGCTTTCAAGCTCCGCGTTTCTTGCAAGCAGCGCCGTTTTTTCGTTGGAATCATCGGCGGCGGGACGGCTTTCAAGCTCGGAAATGCGGGAAAGCAGCATTTTGCGTTCCTCCGCCGTAAAGGACGCGGCAAGCTTACTTTCAAGCTCCGCAATCCTGCCGAGAAGCCTCTGCCTTTCGGCTCCGTCAAAGGAAGCCGCGAGCTTGCTTTCAAGCTCCGCGATTTTGCCGAGCAGCGCCTGCTTTTCGGCAGAGTCGCCGACCGCGGCGGCAACGGCGGGGCGGCTTTCAAGCTCCGCAATCCTGCCGAGCAGTTTCTGCCTTTCGGCTCCGTCAAAGGAAGCCGCAAGCTTGCTTTCAAGCTCCGCAATCCTGTCAAGCAGCGCCTGCTTCTTGGGCGAATCGCTCGCGGCAGGATGGCTTTCAAGCTCGGCAATTTTGCTGAGAAGCTTCTGCTTTGCCGCGTCGTTAAAGGACGCCTCAAGCTTATTTTCAAGCTCCGCTATTTTATCAAGCAGCGCCTGTTTTTCATCAGAATCAACGGCGGCGGGGCGGCTTTCAAGCTCGGCAATCCTGCCAAGAAGCTTCTGCCTTTCCGCGTCGTCCATTTCAGCGCCGGCAGCCTTATAGCTCGCGGCGTTTTCCTCGCTCTGCCTCAGCCTTTCCTCAAGGCGTATTGCCTGCTCCTCGGCAAGCTTGCGCCTGTCCTCCGCAAGCTGCGCGTTCGCCTCTGCCTGCTTGCAAAGCGCCGCCTGCTTATCCGCTTCATCCTTTGCGGCAGCAAGCTCGGACGCCGCGCTTTCAGCGTTGCTCTGCGCCTTCTTAACCTCGCCGTCCTTTTCAAACAGCGCAATATTAAGCTCCTCAACGCTCTTTTCAAGCGCCTTTGCGCCGTCCTGCGCCTCGGTGAGCTTCGCGGCGGCGCGCTCTGCGTCGTCGTCAAGCTGTTTTTGCAGCGCGAGAATCGTCGTGTTCAGGCTCACATTTTCTTCGCGCAGCGTTTTAAGCAGCATATCGGTTTCCTCAACCGAATAGCCAATCAGCTTCTTCTTAATAATAACGCGCCTCCAAACTTAACGTAGAATTCCAAACGCCATCAGGCTGTCATTCTCTCAGGTGGGATACGCCGGAAAGCAAGCGGTGTATGCCCGCGAACAGCCCGTCCGGCAAAATACGGCGCATAAACGCCGTGAAGCGGACGCTCGACTTGGTTCTGTCCGGCAGCAGGGCGGTATCGCTCCAAGGGGACATATTCGACGCTTCCGTATACTTATCCTTTAGCGGATGCTGGCAGTTTTCCTCCCACGGACGGCCGAGAAGCCCCGTTGTGAAGTGGATAATCGCGGGATTTTTCCTCGCCTCAAGGATTTCCTCCTGCGGATAGTAATCGTCAAGATAGTACATCCGCTTAATCATCCGGTTCGTGAAGGAATACACGTTTGCAAAAACGTTGTAGCGCAGGGGCAGAATCACGCGCTTATCGCCGCACACTCCGTTGATAACGCCTTGGTCATGGTGCGGAACGTAGCCGTTATGCTCCTTGATGAAATTGAGGAAGCGCTCCTGATACCCCTCCCTGCGCCACAGCGCGATGTTCATTAGGAGGATTCCGGAGTTTACATAGCGCGTTCCCTTTTTCAGCCCGATTGCGCCGAGGAAGAAGCCGTCAACCGTATCCGTACGCCCGCGACGGGATTATCGCCCAGCTCGGCGTTCCACATTCCGCTTATGTCGTCGCAGATAATCGTATCGCAGTCCAGATAGATGACCCTGTCGCAATCCTGCGGCAGAAGCGTCGAGAGGAACAGGCGCGCGTAGGCAACAACGGAAATCTTCCTTACGCCCATCTGCAAATCCAGCTTTGCGATGTATTCGTCAATCGGAACGAGAATAATCCGCCTGCCGTAGTCATCCGCAATCTTTTGCAGCTTCGCCTTGTTCTCGTCCTTGATTCCGTTGTCCAGAACGAAAACGTCGATGCTCTCCGCCGCCTTGTTGCAATTGAACAGGGACAGGATGGATATGCCCATATAATGGGCGTAATTGTCGTCGGAAGCGTAGGCAATCTTCATGTTGGTGTCACTCATCTGCGGTTACCTCCCCGTTAAGCAGAGTTGTCTTGTAGTCGAGCTTCAGATTGTACGGATAGAAGGTGTTCTGCTCAAGCAAGAACGCGATATAGATATCATCCTCAAAATACACCTTGAACGTATTAGGATACGTTTCCGCGCATTTGAGCGCCCAGTAGTACGCCTTTGATTCGATTATGGAGCGCTGGAAATAATAGTCCTGATTGGACGCCATATATACGAAATCGTCAAGCGCGAAATTAGGCGCAACGTCAACGCTGCCGTGATAGTAATCCTGAAGAACGTGCTTTTCAACAAAGAAGAACACATACTGCGAGGGCAGGGTGAGCGGCTTTTCGTTCTTATCAAGCATATTCACGAATTCGGAAATTTCGGTGTGATAGCCGTAATCCAGAATCTCGTAATATTCCTCCGTCGACGATACGATGATATAGGAGTTGCGGGGGAATTCCTGCTTGATTTTACGAATCAGATACTCCGGCTCGTTATAGTAGGCAAGGTTTACGTCAAAAAAGTGATGCAGGTGTCCGTTTTTGACAAGATAGTAACCCGCAAAGCCCGAAACGGCAACGGAAAGCGCGGTAACGGCGGCAGTCAGCGCGCGGAGCTTGACCATCAGAAGCGGGCGCAGGACTGCGTCAACCGGAATCGCATAGAGTATGAACAGGATTGGCTGAATGAAAACGCTTGCGCGGGAAGGCGCAACGAGCGCGATAATACCAAGCTCCTCCGCGCAGCCCATTATGCTTATGATAAGCACATAAAGGGCAATTCCGAGATAATCGCCCGCGACAAAGCGCGTGCTTTTGAACATCGCGTAAATAAACGCGCTGAAAACAGCGGCTGCCATGCATATGAGCATAAGAAGCGCGGAGCTGTTGCCGAAAAGCGAGCCGCCGCCGAAGTTCAATTCGGCATTGTAAATCGCCCTAATCCAGCTAATCAGCCCCTGCGGGCGCTGTTTTTCGGCTGTGCCTTCTGCCGTCGTCACGCTCGCAGTGCTTCCGGCGGCGGTATCCTTATTCTGCTCAAGCAGCGAGAGGTAGTCCGAGCCTGTGCCCTCCCACTTTTCGCCCTTTATAACGCTTGTCGCCCACGCCATTGATTCCTGAAACGGAATGCCCTTCATGAGGCACGCGCCGAAGGGGGCAAGCGCGATTAGCGCGCCGAGGAAGCCCGCGCTCATAAGCGGCACCCAGTACTGCTTGTGTATAAGGCGCGGGAGGAATGCAAGCGCAAGCGCGATAACCATCATTACAGCCGCAATCGCGGTGTAGAAATGATACTCGATAACAAGCGCGACGCTCAGGGTTATGAGCAGAACGTCAACCGTCAGATAGCGGCGGAAAAAATACTGATTTATGCGGAAGGCGCGCTTCACCCTGCTGTCGGACTTGATGAAATGCTTCTCGCGGGTCGAATGCAGGAACTCAAGCATGAAGTACGCAAGCGTTATGACGGCGAACATACCCGTTTCCTGCGGAAGGGACGCGGCATATCTGTCGTTATTCATCAGGATTGAGAAAAGAACGACCGGCAGAAGCGCGGTGCATCTGCCCTTGAATATCTTCCTTGCAAGGCAGTACATGGACAGCATTACGACAAGCGCCATGAACGAGCCGTAATAGAGCAGGATTTCGCGCAGGTTGATTCCGGTCAGCACCCTGATGACATATATCATCGAATGCATACCGAAGGGATAAATACCATCGACAAACAGCGTTCCGTGTTCAAGCGCGTACAGCCACGACTGATGAACGGGAATATCCGAGCACTGATAGCTGTGATAAATATTCGTATTGTGCGTAAAGAACGCGGCGTTGTAGATGACGGCAGCTCCCATTACAAGCACGATGAACCAGTTTTTCAGAAGGTAATTCCAAAGGGGCATATGAACAATCTTGACCCAAAGCGAGCGCAGGGAGCGCCGCAGCTCCTTGAAAAGCGAGGAAAACAAGCGCCGCCCGGGCAGCTTATTGCGCGCGATATTCTTGATGAACGAATTCCTGCCCGCTTCCGAGGAGGCGGATTTGAAGCGGCGCGTTACGACGACATACTCGGCAATAAAGCCCGCAATAATCGTATACGTATTGCATATTCCGATAAAGCCCAAGAGAAGCACGAGATTTATGCAAAAACAGCTCTGGGTTATAACGCAGAACAGAAAGCGGAAGGAATAGCGCTTATCCCTCAGGTACTCTCTCCACATCACAAGCGGAAACGCGAAAACGATAAGGATAATCGCCGCGTAAACCTTGAACATGGATGTGTAGTAGTAAAAGGTATCAAAGAGCATCAGTCGTCACCTCCGATTCCGACGCGGCTGTTTTTGAGGAAAGTAACGGGGCTTTCGTAGCTTATGTCGCGCTTTCTTCTGATTGCGAAGTATGCGCAGGACAGCGCGAGGTAAAGCGCGGCGGCAGAGACAATCATGACCGCAAGCCGCGGAACAGGCGGAAGGGGCAGCCTGCCGAGCAGGAGCGCAAGCCCCGCCTCCAGCGCGCCGAACAGCATATACGGCAGAAGCGAGGAGAGCATTTTGCCAAAGCCGATAACGTCCCGAATCCTGACTATCAGGAATACGAAAACGGTGCTTTCGGTAAGCAGAGTTCCGATAACGGCGCCCGACGCGCCCATTATCGGAATCAGGATAAGGTTCATGACGATGTTCACGATTGCGCCGAGGGTTATCGCCGCCATGTTGAGGTTATCCTTCTTAAAGGGGACAAGGTACTGGGACTGGATTGCGTCCGAAATGCTCATCGGCAGAACCACGATTGCAAGCTCTATCGTGAGCAGTATTGTCGGCCGGTACGCCTCGCCCAAGAAAAAGGGAACGAAAACGGGGCTGACCCCGACAATCCCGAAACAGAGCGCGCAGGCGGCAAAGTATACAAGTTCCATCGAGCCGACCATCAGCTTTTTGCACTCGCTTAGCTTATTGCGCGCAACCATGTACGCAAAGCGCGGAAGCAGAACGGCGCTCAGCGCCTGAATAACTCCCTTCGGCAGATTGATTATGCTCTCCGCGTAATTATAGTACGAAATCGTTCTGTCGTCACAGAAAAATCCGAGCATCAGCTTATCCGTCCAGTGGTACAGATTAAGCGCGAGAATGGGTACAAAGAGCTTGAAGTTCGGCACAAGGTGCTTTTTTACGTCGGCAAAGGTTATTTTCACGGGATGAACGAATTTGCCGAGGCACGGAACCAGCATAAGCTGCTCCAAAAGGAACAGACCTGCCATTACTCCCGTGTAGATTGCCAAATCGTTCTCCGTTTTGACGAAAAGGAACACGCCGACAATGATAAGCCCCCGCGAAATCAGGCTTCTTGCCGTTGTGAGCTTGAAGCGCTCCATTCCGTAAAAGAACCAGTTGACATCAAAAAGACCCGAAAGCACATACATCAGCTGCAGCCAGTAAACGGTTCTCCGCTCGGTTATGAACATCCCGACCATTCCTATATACGCAAGGACGGAAACCGCGGAGGCAATCAGCTGAATAATGTAAAGGCTGAAAAACGCCCTGCTTCTTTCCTCGGGGTCGTCGCGGCAGGCGGCGATTGTCCTGTTTCCGTAGCTTTCAAGCCCCAGCTTGCAGAACATTATGAAGAAGCAGGCGATTGTGCTTGTGAATACGTACGCTCCGTTATCGTCCGGACTTAAAACGCGCGCGATATATGGCGTAACCACAAGCGGCAGAACGCAGATTGACAGCCGGTAAAGCACGCTGAACAGCATATTGGAGTTAAGCTTCGGGCTGCCCTCGGCGGTTTGTTTCACTCTTTTCGTCACGTTGTCTCCTTCGGCAGCTCGCTCAGGTGGACGATTTTAGTCGCCTTCATGAACGCGCCGCGACGAATCTTCGTATACTCGCCGTCAATATAGGCAATCGCAAGCTTTTTGCAGTCCGCAAACGCGCCCGCCTCGACGGATTTGCAGCTCTTGGGAATATGAACCGACGTAAGCTCCTCGCAGCCCTTGAAGGTTTCCGATTCAACCCTTGATATAAAGGGCGGAACGGTGAACTGCTTGAGCGCGGGGCAGTTCATGAACGCATGGTCGTAAATGCTGCGCAGGGAGCCGAGGTTCATGATAACAATATTCTGAATCGTGCGGCAGCCCGCAAAGGCGTACTGCGAGATTGTGGTAAGGCTCGCCTCAATCCAGACCGTGCTGAGGCTGTCGCAGCCGAAAAAGGTGTAGCGCCCAATCTTTTTGAGCATACTTCCGACGCCGAAATACACGGAAGTAAGGCTTGTGCATTTGGCGAAAAGAAAGCGGGGAAGGGAGCGGACAGCCTCCGGAAACGTTCCGGGCTGCAAATCCCGCGCGCTGCCGATTCTGTAAAAGTCAACGAGCCGAAGCGACGAGCAGCCGGCGAACGCGCCGCGCCCGAACTTGGAAACGTTGGCAGGAAGCGCTATTTCAGACAAGGAAACGCAGCCGGCGAAGGCAAAATTGCCAATCGACGAAAGCCTGCCCTCCTTTGCAAAGGTTACGCGCCTGAGCGAAGGGCAGTCCATGAACGCGCCGACGCCGATTTCCCTTACGGATGAGGGGATTACGACGCTTTCCAAATCGCGGCAGCCCGCAAAGGCGCATTTGCTTATGCTTTCTACAAATTCCGGAATAACGACCTCGCCCTTGACTCCGCCGCCCATAAAGCAGTATTCGGGCAGGGCAGACGCAACAGCGCCGCTTGAGAAGATTTCCGCCTCGGCGTTTTTCGGCTTCCTCCTCTGCGGGATGTGCAAGTCGGCGGCATGGTTTCTGACTATGTTCCGAATAAAGCGCCCCGTCCACGCGCGGTAGGAAAAGCTGCTGCGCGCGCGGGAAAGCGCGTTTCCTGCGGAGCGGAGGATGGAGGACGCGACAAGGCGCAGAGAGCGAATCGGGGCGCGGACAAAGGTCTGCGCGGAATACAGGATTCCGTCAAACGCCATTCCCGCCCTGAACGCCGCGACCGCGACGCGCACGTTATATGTAAAGAACGCCTGCTTGTCAAGCAGAAGAATATCCAGATACTTGACGTACTTGAGAAGCGCAATGCTGTCGCGGTAAAGGGAGGCATAATACTCGCCGTTTATTTTCAGATGCCCCTCCAGCAGCTCCATTCGGAGGAAAAGAACGTGCCCGACGTCCTTGATTCTTATCATCGCGTCGATATCGCTCATTGCGGACATATGCTTTGCAAAGCCCTTGATTCCGCCAAGCGCGGCGGTTCTGTACATCGCCTGACCGGACGTTTTAATCGGAATTTTGAGCAGCCAGTCGGAAACGCTGTAGCTGACATCGCCGAGGCAGGAGCCTAAAGCCAAATCATCCGCGCCGCTGTACAGAATTTTGCCGTCGCACACGGAAAGCGCGCTTTTTGTGTCCGCTTCAAGCTGATTAATCTGAAGCTCGCATTTCTGCGGGCTCCACACCTCGTTGCCGCTCAGGAAGCACACATACTCGCCCGAGATATGGGGAAGCGAGCGGTTTTTCGCGCCCGAATCGGACTTGACGCGCGGCGGCTGAATATACGTAAACTGCGGGTAGGCTGCCAAATCCTCCTGAAGGCTCAGGCTTTCGGGGCTGTCCCACAGGTTCGCGTCAACCACGAAAAGCTCGCGGTTTTCATACGTCTGCTCAAGCACGCTTAAAAGAGCGCGCTTTAGCATAGCGCTTGTGTTGTTCTTGGCTATAAGGACTATGCTTAAAAGCGCGCGATTCATATTTTACCCCCTCAGGGCGTAAACGCCCAGCACAGAATCCTCGCTGACTCCGACGGTTGCGAAGGAGTTTGCGAAGCGGATGCGCAAGCCGGAAACAGGCTCAAGCGCGTTGATATACACAAGAAGGCGGCTTGCCTTGATATCCTTTGCGTCAATATCGGCGGAAATCGCGGTGGTTTCGGAGGGACGCCACAGGCGGCTGTCCGTGTTTACCTCCGCCTCGGCTTTCGCGCCGCTTGACGCGTCGCTCAGCCCGAGCGACACCTTGAGGCGGCGATAGCAGGGCGCAAAGCCCGTGTTTTCAATGTTCATCGAAACGGTCACAATGTCCGTTCCCGACTTGCGGAAAAGCTTTACGTCGCTTATAAGGAAACGGTAGCCGATATGCGCGGCGATATACTTATAGCCGTTCAAATCGCGCCAATCGCCCCACGAGCGCCTGAGCTTGTACGCCTTCCACTTGTCGTAAACGTCGGTGTCATAGCCGCTGTTCAGGTAGGAAACGCGCATTGTTTTAAGGTCGGGCAGAGCGCGCTCAAAATCGTTCTGCGGGTCGGGGTTGATTGTTTCGCCGCCGTTGGGGACGAAAAGGCAGAGCTTTTGCTGAAAGAGCAGCTCCTCCTCGCGAATCAGCTTATCGCCGGGCAGCTTTGCCTCAATGCGCCTCAAATCGCCGTAAGTACCGAAATCCGTTCCGGAGGCGAGCATACCATCGTTGAAAAGCCCGACGCGGAGCGCAAGCGCGGGAGTATGCGGGTCGGTCAAGTCCGGCATATTGAAGGAGCGGGTGACGACGCGCCAGAGCGCGGGGCTTCTGACGGCAAGGAAGGTGTTTTCGCCCGCGCATTCGCTTAGCTTATCCGCAAGGCGGCATACGGAGTTGACGGAAAGATAGCGGCTGTTGTGCATTTCGCCCCAGTTGCCGATAAACAGACCCTGCAGCACGAATATATAGGGCGAATACTCCTTGAGCAGCGGGGAAAGCGCCTCCATATGGTCGGTTATTGCCGAAAGGGTTTTCGGCTCAGCCTGAATGTTCTTGCCCTCCCAATCGTACAAAAAGCGCAAAAGCATCGTTACGCGCTCCGATTTGAAGCGGCGAAAAACCCGCTCAACCATTTTGAGCGCCGCGTCGTCAAGCTGCCTCTCCTGATAGGCGCGAAGGTTGATTTCAACAAGCGCGAGCGTTTCATGCGGAGTAAGGCAGAAGTCGGTAATTTTTTCGTTTGTGGAATAAAGAACCTCTCTCGGCGCCTCAAAACGGTAAATCGAATAGAACCCACAGAAAGGGTTTGCGATAATGTCGCGCGTCTCTTCCATCGGATATTCAGCCCACTTTACTCTGATTTTACCGTTAGCGACTGCCATTGGTTTCTCCTTATTGCCATTCTACCAAGCGTTTTTGCTTGCCGTGGCGGGTTCTGAAATACACCGCCAGTATGCTGAGAGGCATTGTAAGCATATACACCATAGGCTTGATGATTCCCGAATGCATACTCTTGCCCGCCGTTCTGATATGCATTACGGAGGGAATCTCCTTGACCTTGTACCCCATAAGCAGCATCTGGATTATCATATTCGCGTCCGGATAATCATAATCGAAATTCTGATAAACGGAGTAGTACAGGAAGGCGGAGCGGTCAAGCCCCTGAAGTCCGGAGGTGGGGTCGAGAATCGCCTGCCCCGTGGTTTTTTTGATTATCCAGCGGAAGAAGCCGATTGACAGCTTCTTGACCCCCGAAATCGGGAAGGAAACGCTGCTCCGGAAGAACCTTGAGCCGATTACGATGTCCGGAATTTTCCCGTCCGTATCCGGCGTCGTCAGCGATTTATACAGGGCGTTTATATTGCATATATCGTGCTGACCGTCCGCGTCAATCTGGATAATGTACTTATACCCGTGGCGCACGGCGTATTTATAGCCGAGCTGCAGCGCCGAGCCGTAGCCGAGATTGAATATATGGGAAATTATTTCAACGTTCGGGTACTCCTTTACAACATAGCTCGTGGTATCCTGCGAAGCGTCGTTGATAACGAGAATGTCAAGGAAATCGAGGCTTTTATCCTCGGTAAGCTTGTCAAGCAAGTCGCCAATCGACGCCTCCTCGTTGAACGCGGGGATTATAAGCAGTACGTCCTTCATTTGTTATCCCTCCTCATTCATCAGTTCGAGCAGCCGCTTCATGTCCTCGGGATGGTCGAGATTCTTCTTCAAGGTATTTTCCTCAAGCGTTTTGCGAAGCCCGTCGTCGCCGAGAACGCGCATTATCTCGCGCGCAAGGTTTTCGGGGCTTAGCTCAAGCAGGATTCCGTCAACGCCGTCCACAATCTGCTCCGTATTGCCCGTGCAGTTGGAGGCGACTATCGCCTTGCCGAGAATCTGCGCTTCCTCAATCGCTATGCTCTTGCCCTCAAAGCGCGTTGCGTGAACGTAAACGTCCGCCGCCTTTACATACTGGTAGGGGTTGTCCACGGCGCCCATAAGCACGAAGCTTCCGCGAAGCCCCGAATCGTCAATCTGCTTTTCCAGCGCCGCCCTTTCGGGTCCGTCGCCGAGAATGTACCAGCGCGCGTTAACTCCATTATCCTTGATAATCCGAAGCGCCTGAATCGCAATATCGTAAGCCTTCTGATAGTGCAGCCGCCCGACGGTCACAAGGCGCTTTCCCTCAAAGCCGTCCGTAAAGCCTTCGACCTTTTCGGCTTTTTCAAGGATTCCCTCGCGGTTGAGAAGATTCCTGAAAAGGAAAACCTTGTCCCTATACTGCGGATAAACGGAAAGGAACTGGTTGGCAACCTCGTTTGAAACGGTGAAGATTCTGTCAATCCTTTCGTAGCAGCCCGCGTCCATTTCGGGAAGATAGCCCGCGCGCTTGTAATCAATATGTATGAAGGACGCCTTTGCCTTAGCCTGTACCATGTCCGCAACGAAATAGGTAGCGGCGCCCTCAAGATACGCAACCGCAAGGTCGTATTCGCCGCCGAGCGGCTTTCTGCCCTTTGCGAGCAGCCGCCAGAGCAGCTTGTCATACTGCATTCTTCCGCTTTTCTTTTGCAGCTTCATGTTTTTGCGCATATCGCCGAGCATTTTAAAGCCCGTAAAGCGGTAGAAAAACGACTTGACTACGTTTCCCGCAATCGCGGCGCGCCCCGAAAAGGAAAGCACGGAGCGGCAGCTGAAGCGCCTGTTGAGAATCTTCACGCCCTTCGGCACGCGCGCGAAAAGCTCGCCGTAGGGCAGAATCGCATAAAGCGAAATCTCATACCTGCCCGTTATTTCAAGCCGGCGGAGAAGCTCTATAAGCGCGGTTTCGGCGCCCGCTCTGCCCATCGTGTTGATTACAAACAGGAGCTTTTTCATACGGCAGCCTTTCTGCGCGCCGAGGCTGCCTCGCGGTCATCCCGCTCGCGCTTGCGCAATTCAACGTTTTCGTTATTGAGCATCGAAACCTGAATCGCAAGCTCCTGAACGCGCTTGTACAGCTTGGCGCACTGGCGGAAGCAGTAGAAGATTCCGAACAGCGCAAGAACTATACAAATCATGAAGATTATGGACGGCGCGTAATCAACGCCGAAGAAATCGGCTATGAAGTAGCAAAGCCCGGGGAATGCGCCGAAAAGAATCATTACGACGCCGAGAAAAAGCCAGAAAAGGCTTTGCTTTTCGGTGATTACCCTGTTGACTATGCCTCTGATGGAAATACCGATTACCAGAAGTCCGCTGAGGATTACCACGATTCTAAGAGTGACCGACATAGCTTATCCCTCCCGCAATTCCGCGTTCGCAGCGGCTTTTGTATACACCTGCGAGGGCGGCATATCCGCCTCGCGCTTGTCAATAATCGAGCCGACACAGAAGGTGTGCGTATAAACATTGTTCTCCATATACCTGAGGCGCAGGAAGGAGAAAATATAGGCGCAAAGCGCGCCGGCAACGTAGCCCAGCCCGTACCATTCGGTGGGAAGCCCCATCGAGAAGATTGCGCCGATTAGCGAGAGCGAGGCGAAAACAAGCCCCGTCAGCGCCGAGCCGGTATAATCCGAATAGTACTGGAGGAAAAGGATGTTGGAGTACATCAGGAAGGAGATGAAATAGCCGACGGACATAAGCGGATATATTTCCATCGTCATTCCCGCAAAGCCAATCAGCGGAAGAATGATTTCCGCAATAAGGAAGATGATAACGGATATCGCGAACTGAACCTGAACCAGATTCTTGAGCTGCTGCCCGAGCGAGCTGAACATTCGGGATTTCGATTTTTCAATCATTTCAAGGCTTCCGCCGACAACCGCGCTGTTAAAATCGCTGTACCGCTCAAAGAAATGCATTTCAACCTTCGATATGAAAAGCACGGTTGCGGAAATATTGGTGAACATCGCAAGGCAGGTCGCCATATCGTAGGGCTGATTGCAGATGTAGGTCTGAACGATTTCAAGGCGGAAGGGCGCGAACCAGAAAACGAAGTTATGCGCGAAAAGCCCGAAGATGTAGAGGAAGTCCGAAAGAATCAGCCGCCAATAGCGCTTGAAATAATGGAAAACGGCGGCGTAGCGGTGCGAATTGCCGGAGAAAATGCGCATGAGGATGAACATCTGAAGCGCCGCCATGAGCCAGAAGCCGATTGCGAGCGCGAGCAGCATACTGTACGTAATGGAAAAGCCCAGAAGAAACCTGAACACGCAGGAGAGCAGAACGGTTACAGCCGTTCCGATAATGAATATAATTGAAATGCGCTTGAACTGCTTAATGACGACCCCGTACAGCATGAGCGCAAATACGAGCGTCAGCCCCATATAGCACATATACGTCGTAAAGACGTAATACACCTCCACCCCGCCGACGAAGATTTCATGCAGATAGAAGGGAACGGAGATGAGCGTCGAGATTCCGAGCTTCATCAGAAGCCCCGCGAGCATACAGGGGCGGATATCGTCATAGGCTTTTTCGTAAATTCTGTCCGCAATATACTTGGAAAGCGCGGAGTTGAAGGAGGAGGAGAACAAAAGGGAAAATATGAAAACGTAAAGCACGCTGCACGAGAACAGCTCGCGCTCAAGATAGCTGACGCTGTCAAAGCCGAGCAGGTTATACATCGCAAGCAGGCCCAGCATGATAACAAGCATCGGCGCAATCGTATACATAACGGAAAATCCGATTCCGTATGCGGAGGACGCGACGGTGCGCTTGTTGAAAATCCTGTTCAGCTGAATTCCTATTCCTGCCGTATTATATAGTCCTCCAGCGCATTTCCGTATTTGACAGAGCCTGATACAGTTCGGCGTAAGCCTTCTTCATATCATTGTTCTTGTACTTGAGCAGAACGCGCTTGTACCCATTCTCGCCCATCGCGCGGCAGCGCGCCTCATCCTCGGCCATATAGATAAGCGCGTCCGTAATGGCGGGTATGTTCATTATCGGCACTACGATTCCGGCTGCGCCGAAATCATCCGTTTCGCCGTAAATCAGCCCGTAGCAGTTGCCGACGTTCGTTGCAACGCAGGGCTTTTTGGCGGCAAAGCTTTCAAGCACGGTAAGCGGCTGCCCCTCGCTTATGCTTGTAAGCAGGGTCATGTCCATCTTGCCGATATAGTCGGTGGTCTTTATACTGCCGGTAAAAACGATGTTTTTGGCGCCCAAGGACTTTGCCAGCTCCATGCACTCGTTAGCGTAATCCTCGTTTTCGGCGGACGGACCCATTATCCAGAGCTTTAAGCGGGGATTGCGCTGATTGGCGTAATGGAACGCCGTAATCATCGTTTTTACGTCCTTAATCGGCGTTATGCGCAGGATTGCGCCGATGTTGAAGTTGGTATCGTCCTCAGGCTTCTGCGGAATATAGGAGAAAAGCTCCGTGCGGATTCCGTTGGGAATAACGACCGTCTTTTCGGGAGGGCAGCCCAGCTCAAGCTGCAAAAGCCGCGCCTGCGCGAAAAGCGCCGTAACCCTGTCGGCATAATTGTAGGCGCAAAGGGACATCTTCCTGAACTGCTCAATCCAAATATCCTTGAAAATTCCCTGCACCCACTTGGCGCGGATAATCTCCTCCTCGCGCTCGCGGGTGTAGATTCCATGCTCGGTTATGATAAGGCGGGAGGAGGGGTAGCGGGATTTGGCAAGGCTGCCGATAATCCCCGCGTAGCCCGTCGCAACGCAGTGGTAAATATCCGCCTCGGGCGGGTCGCACTTGAGGGCAAGGAAAAGGGTTAAATAAATCGAGCGCATCGTCCAGAGGAAGTCCGTAAAGGGAACCTTTGAGTACTTCTCCTTATAGAACGCCATTATAACGTCAAGGAATTCGGGGCTCATCAGAAGCGCGTCAACGGATGTCCTGTTTGTCGTGAATATGCTGAAAATGCCTTCCCAGTCAACATTCTCGCCCGAAACGAGCGTTTTCAGAGCGTCGCGCTGCCTGCTGTCAAGGTGCGCGCGCTGCTTTTTATCCTTCTTGCCCTTGCCAACCCAGTCAAAATCGGTAAGGTAAACCTCGGTAACGGAGGTCAGGTTATCGGGAAGCGTATAGCGGAACTTGCCGCGGTTCTCGCGGCTTGCAACGATTGCGATAAGCGAGAACTCGATATCCGGAAACGTGTTGATAATGCTGTGAATCCAGCTCGAAACGCCGCCGATTTCATACGGATAGCAGCCCTCGGCTATAAAGCATACCTTCATTCAAGCCCCGCCTCCTTTACCGAAAATTCAAAATTACTTGCCGATGCCATGCTTGGGCTTTGTTTCAAGCACGACCTCGTCCGCCTCCGCCTTCACAAGATACGAGCTGTCCGTCAGGCTTTCGTACTCGCCGCCGGAAATGCCCGTAATCTCATCCGTGAAAAGGCGGACGACGAAATACTCGCCCTCGCCGCTGCGCTTGATTCTCACCCTGCCGCCGCCGAGCGAGTAGGAATAATCCGTGTCAAGGAACGCCCGCGCCCTGTCCTCCATTCCGAAAACGGAAACATAGTCAAACGCGGACAAATCGTTGAAATAGGTCGTTCCCGACGACCATCTTATGCTCTGCGCGTTCCATGCGTCCTCCTCGGTCTTTGGGTAGAGCGTTCCGGAGAAGCTTACATACTGGCTCATAGCGCCCAGTGCCGTCGAAAGCGAAAGCATGCTTATGTCGTCACGCGCCTCGTAATTCAGCCCGTTGGAGAAAAGCCTTACCGCAAGCGTGTCCTCTCCTATATACGACAGAAACGCGCTTTTATCATCGGAGGTGAATACGCATTTCACTTTTTCGAGCAGACTGCCGGATTTACCGATGTACGAAAGCAGCTCCTCGGGTCTGAAGCCGCCGGCATACAGCGTCGTGAACCTGTACTTGGGCAGGTATTTTGCGAAGAATTCCTCGTTGCGCTTAACGACAGCGTCAAGGCTCTCGTCCGAAAGCTGCATTAGCGAAAGGCTTATCGTACCGAGCCTTTTCTCAATTTCCTTCGCAAAATAGTCCGTAAGCATTGCGGACTGGCTTTCGTCGCTCAGGGAGGAATAATCCTGCTGCGCGGAAATGAACACGTTGGTGTTCTGCCCGTAGCCGTAAAGCGCCTGAACTATTCCCGGCCACATTATGTTAAGGCTCAGCGTATCCGGCTTATGCCCGTAAATGGAGGCAATCTCGCTTACGTTCTCCATCGACAGCCACGGATAGCTGATAATCGAAACGGTTTTCGCGTTGACGACGGGGTAAACCGAAACGGAGGAAGCGCGGGAAAGCATTGCGCTCATTGTTCCGATAAGCGCGTCGCCGGAGAAAAGCTCGCTGCCGACAACGTAAACCTGCGAAAGCCCCGTGACCGTCCGCCACAGCAGCGGAGGCAGAACGTCGTTCGTCAGCCCGCGCGCGGCAAAATCCTCAATATGCGCGGCGGCGTAAACCTCATAGCCCGCGCGGAGGGTGTAATACGGAATTTCCTCCGGCATATCGTCCTCATTGCCGAAATAGTCGTCCCGCGTATATATGCGCTCCTTGGAGAGATAAAAATCGTTGTAAATATGCACTCCGTCAACCGGATAATTTCCGCTTACGGCGGAGGCAATTCCGAGCAAATCGCGCAGCTTTTCATCGGAGGCGATAACGGAGTATTCGGGAATAGCGGCGAACAGCATCGTTATTCCGCTTTCGGCGAAGGCGTAAAGCGCGTCAGAAGCGCCCTCGTAAAGAGATGGCGAAACGAAAATCACGGCGCTGAAGCCGTCAAGCTCGGAAGCGTCCGGAAGCGCGTTGAAAACGCGGTAGCGGGACTTTGTGTACACACACCACTCAAGCACGCGCGAAGCGCTCTCGTCGTCTGCCGACGCAACTATTGCGATTCGCCTTGTGAGCGGCGATGAAAACAAGGCGGATTCGCTTTCCGTCGCGCCGCTTGCCTCTGTTCCCGCGCCAATAGTGCCAAGCGAGATAAAGTCGGTCATGTTCATCTGCGTCTGCGTCTGCCGGTAAAGGTTCTTTACCGCGGTAATCCCCGCGTCCGCAATTTCCAGCGCGGAGGCGCCGACGGCGCTTGCGGAATCGCCAATGCTCGCCGCGTTTTCGCGCAGATTTTCAACGTCGCCGGAGAGCAGAATTCCCGAATACGCGCCGAACGCCATAAAAAGAACGAAAACGGTAAGGAAAAGAATCGCGATTGTCGTAAGCAGGCGGTTGTTAAGCAATCTGCTCACCTCCGCTCTCAAGCACGCGGATAAGGTCAAGTATTTCCTTATCAATGGCTATGCTCGAAGCCTTGACTTCCTCGATAGCCCTGAAAAGCTCAGCCCTGTTCTGCGTTTTATAGTACATATGGATTGCGCATTTCGCCGTGTTCAGCTCGTCCGGACGGCATTGCTTTGCGCGGTTTATCCACTGCTCGGCGGCGGTATAGTCGTCAACCTCCAGAAGCAAATCGGTTATCCACAGGTAATGCTCGGAGGTCATATACCACATATTGTGCGCATACAGGTTTTCGGCTACGCTTTCCTCAACATATATGTAGGAGCGCTGCTCGATATCGCCCATTACATGAATGCACAGCACGTCATATATATACTTGAGCGTATTCAGGTTGAGCGTAACGTCATAAGGCGTTTGCTTCAGGCGGAAAAGCATTCCCTGCGAAACGGAGCGGAACTCCGAAAGGAAGTCCGTTATTGCGGAGGCGGCGTAATGCGAGGTTTCCGCGTCCGCGCTCTCAACGGCAAGCGACACGCTGCTGGTGGTCAGCAGCGCGTTGTTTTTAAGCAAGTCAAGCAAAAGGCGGCGCAGGGAGGAATTATCCTCCAGAACAAGCGCGTCCCTTACAGGAACATAGTTCATTTCGGTATCCCTGTCCGGCGGAAGGAGCAGGTTTTCGCGCTCCTTGCTGAAGCTCAGGTCGCTTGCGTCAAGCGGCTTTGAGTGAAAAACTCTGCGCAGAAGGAAGGCGAAAAGGCATACGGTCGGCGCGACGACGGGGCAGAAAAGGAAGAACAGCCCGTAGGTAAAGCGCGTTGCGTTCATTCCGGACGGGCTGACTATGGCTGTAAACAGAACGACAAGGGCGGCAATAAGGTTAACTGCCAGAATAATGATTACAACGAGCGTGCTTAATGCCATAGCCTCTCCTTTCCGGCGCCGTTTTTAGGCGCGCAGGATTACTTGATTACCTGTACGGAAATTCCGTTCGCCATAAGGCGGCTCTGAACGATGTTGGACTCGTTCACATTGGTGTTCGTCAAAAGAACGTAGTACTGCCCGTCAACCTCGCCGACATAGTCGGTAAAACGGAACATTCCCTTCACGCGCTCCGAGCATTCGGCGGCGCTTGCGCCGACATTGCCAATCTTTATAAGGCAGTATTCGGAAAGCTTGCGCTCCATTGCGTCCTTATAAATCTCGCAGAGGCTCTTGAACGCCTCGTCGCCGAGAATGGAGGTTCCGTCAATGAACCGCCTTTCGGCTATCGCGTCAAGATAGGTGACGGAGCGCATTACGGCGTTGCCGATAAGGCGGCAGACAACCGTGAGAAGGTTGATGTTGTACTGGGTCATATGGTCGAGCTTTACGTCCCATAGCATCACGATGAAGGAAATATTATCGTCCGCGTCGTTGAGCGTTCCGATAAGGTGCGGAAGCGACGGCTCAAGCCTGCGGTTGACGTAAACCTTTTTCTCGTTAAGCTCCTTGACGATTTCGGGATAGTTCATGAAATTGGGGGACTTGCCGAGCGAGCGCGAGCGAGCGGAGGTTGAGGACACAATGCGCAGATAGCCGTTTTTCAGGACCCTGTAAACAGCCACGTCGCTTGTGCTCATCATCTGCATCATCGTATCGGTAGCCGCGAAAAGCACGGCGCTGTTCTCAACAGAATCCAGCTTGGAAACGATGTTGTAGATAAAGCCGACGCTTTCGCTGCTGTCTACAACCCGCTCCTCGAAGAAGTTCTTTATCTGAACGTTGCTCTTGTTTATGCTCGAAACGTCCCCGAGACGCGTTGTGAGGAAGCCGACCTCCTCCTTCATGTCCTGCTGAGTCTGCGTCAGCTTATCCCGCACATAGCCTACCGCCAGCGCGATTATGAAAAGCTGCGCAATCCATATATACGTATTGACGTCAAGAAGCAGCTCAAGCCCCGTTCGGTGCGCGACTTCAATAAGACAGTAGCCTATTGAGCTGAGGAAGGCGGCGACAATGCCCAGTGTGCTTCCGTAGAAGGCGGCGAAAAGCAGAACATAGAGCAAAAACACGTTTACGCTTTCAAGGGCGGAAACGTTGGCAATCAAAATGGTAAGGAAATAGCTGATGACAAAGCAGACAAGCGCCTCGACATAGGAGGCGGCAACGTGCGTAAAGCGCGAGAAGAACGAGCGCTTCTTGCCCGAATCGCCCGCGCCGATTTCAAAATTGCTTAGCTGAGACTGCATTCTGGCAATAATCCTCGGCACGATATCCGCAACGGAAACGCGCGGGCTGAAGCCGAACTCCTCGCTGAACATTCTGCCGGAAAGAATTTTGCGCTCGCGCAGACCCGTCGTTGCGTCCTCGACGGCGACAGGCGTTGACGAGCTTGTTTTTATAAGCCCCGCAAGCTCCGTTTCGGATATTTCAAGCCCCGACGCGATATGATAAATATGGTGCTGCCTTGCGGGCGCGCTGATAAGCTTATAAAGCGCCTCGGCTGCGTCGCTCTCATAAAGGATTGAGAAAATTCGTTTTGAATTGACGGAAAGGGTTTCGCCGCGCATTGCCTTCAGGCACATTTTCGTGCATTCGTCAACGCATTCGGCGGAGGAGGAGGGCATACAGTAAACTCCGTCAAGGCGCGCAACTGTTACCTCCATTGACGAAACGCTGTTATACTTCATCGCAATCGTTTCGCCCTGAAAAATAACCATAGCCCTGTACGAATCGGGCGAGGGCAGAACGTCCTCGGTTATGTCCGCAACATAGCCCGATTCAAACACTTCTTCGGACGAAAGATAAACAAAATTGCGAACGCCGAGCTTTCCCGCGCTTATAAGCAGGTTGCTCAAACCGTTCAGGTACTTTCTCGTATACTCCTGCGCCTTCTGCCCGACGATGAAATTCATGTCGTAAGCGCCTAAAAACACTATAACGTCCGGACGCGCGCTCTCAATTACGCCGGAAACGCTTTCGCTTTCATAATCGTAAGCATAATGCTCGAAAATGTGCTTGTCTTTTTTCTCGTCAGCGTTAGGCGAGAGGACGGAAACCCTCCAGCCCTCTTTATCAAGCCTGTCTATCATCAGCTTTGCCACGAGGTTGTTGCTTCCAACCACCAGACAGCTCTTCATAATGCACCTCGCCTCTCGTGTCGATATATAAATCTATATATTGATACGATTCATTATATCATCTGTCTTTTCTTCAAGTCAACGGACAATGCGGCTAAAAACGCTCCAATTAAGGAACAATCAGAGTAAAATTTCGCGGTTTAAGCTAAAAAAACCACGATTTGAACAACCGAAACGCGATTAAAGCTCATGCTCAGCCGTTCTTGCGCGCGAAGAAGAATAACTGTATAATAAGAATAGCGCGGTATGCAGTAATTTTCTCTCCCGCGTCGTTAATAAATCGGGCGCAAGTTACCCGTGAAAGAGGAATCCGATGTACGATATGCCGCAGAAGAAGCGCCGTAATCAGTGGTATTACCTCATAATTATCGCGCTTGTTCTATTCACGGTTTTAGCGATAGTGATGCCAAGGCTCGCTTCAAAAAAAGCGGCGCTTTCCGCCTCGCTCCTTCCCTGCTCAACGGCGGACGACATACGCGCGTTCGGGCAGAATATCGTGTACTACGACGGGGCGACAATCCACTGCGTGAACACCCTCGGCAAGGAGCTTTGGGCGTTCACGATTGGCGAGGGCGCGGATTTTTATGCGGGCAGCACCGCGGTTGCGGCATGGTCCGGAAAGCAAATCTATCTGCTCGGCTCGGACGGCAAATCGACCTACAACGATATGCTGGACGATACTATTCAATTCGCGCGCGTCGGGGAAAGCTATCTTGCGATAGTCACCGGCTCCGAATTTGAGGCGACGCTGCTGATAAAAGACCTTGAGGGCAACCACGTTGATTCGGAAACAACCGCCTTTGACGGAACGCTCCTGCTGGACTGCGGCTTCTTCGGCTCGCAGAGGGACTATCTCTGGACGCTTTCGCTCGACGTTGACACAACGGTAATCGAAACCGTGCTTTCAACCTTTCAGGCGGGCAAAATGACGACGGGAACGGCATACCTCGGAGAATATATTCCCTACTTCGTATACGAGGAGGACAATCAGATAAAGCTGATTGATACCCGCTCCCTGCGCGTGTTCAGCCAGAACTGCGCGGAGAATACGGGCGCGTCGCGGCTTCTATACGGCTGGCAGCTGATTGACTCGCGCAGGGCGCAGAAGGGGCGCGCGCTGCTGCTCGCCCCGTCCGGAACAAACACGATGGGCTATACCGTTACCGAGCTGCGCCTTATCTATTCCGGAAACGACAGGCGGCTTTCCCTGCCCTCCGAATGCCACGGCTCAATGCTCAGCGAATCAGCCGTTTACGGCGTAAGCCCGACGCTGCTCTACCGCTGCGGCATTAACGAAAACAAGTTCACGGCTTACGCCCTGCCGCTGGAGGGAAGCTGCACGGGCTTCATCTGCGCTCTTGACGGGGGCGCGTGCGTAATAGCGGTCGGCTCTAGGGCGTTCTGCCTTACCCTGCCGTAATCGGGAGAAATATAATGAACATCGTTGACTACATCATCCTGGGCGTAATGCTTATCAGCACGGTATTCGGCTTCTATCGGGGCTTTATTCACTCGATAGCGGGTCTCGGCGCAACGATAGGCTCCGTTTTCATCGCCTATTGGCAAACGCCGAATCTGGTTTCATGGCTTCAGGCGAACACGGGAATCACCGAAACGCTCGTATACTATACGGACGCAAGCTCACGAATCGGCGATTTGCAGCTGGCGCTGACAAACGTTGCGGGCGCGGCGCAGGGCACGATTCAAACCGTGCTTGATAAGGTCGCCCTGCCAAAGCCAATCAGCGACATCCTCAGCTTCAACCTCCAGAATCAGGTTTTCGCAGGTTCGGGCGCGTCAACGGTTTCGGACTATCTCAGCCAGACAATCGTAGGCGTTATGCTGAACATTCTCTGCTTTGTGGCAATCTTCATCGTCGCCTTCATCCTGCTTTCCGTTCTTCTCAATATGCTAAGAGCCGTTTTCCGCTTCCCGCTGCTCAAGCATCTTGACACGCTTCTCGGCGGCGCCGCCGGTTTTGCGCGCGGCGCAATCATCGTTTTCGTCATCTTCCTCCTGCTGCCGATGGTCGAAAGCGTAGTCCCGATGCAGAGCGTCCAGAAGCTCGTTGACGAAAGCCTCCTCGCCGGTATCTTCGACAGCGGCAAGCTGCTGATGATGATTATCAACCGGAGTATGTAAAGCGCGACGTTATAAGAATATATTTCTCAGGACAGCAAAAGAAGCGAAGCGGTTAAGCGATAACCGCTCCGCTTCTTTATATCGGTATTTGCAATGCGGATTCACCGCTTGCTAAAGCGCGAGATAAGACGGTATAATATTGCAGAAGGATAAATCGGAACTGACGGAGGACTTCTGAATGAGCAACGAATGGGATAAACTGTTTTCCGCAGCCAGGGGCGTCATCAAGCCCCGCAAGGTATCAGACAGCATGGAGGTTGGCAGCGTCGGCGCCGCCATGCTTACCAAAAGCGGAAGCATCTATACCGGCATATGTATCGATACCGGCAGCTCTCTTGGAATGTGCGCTGAAAGAAATGCTTTATCCTCTATGCTGACAAACGGCGAGTACGAAGTTACGAAGGTCTGCGCCGTTTATCAGGACGGAACAGTCATGCCGCCCTGCGGCGCTTGCAGGGAGTTTATGATGCAATTAGGCGGTGATGTGAAGAATACCGAAGTACTCGTCAACAATCAGGGCAAAACCGTGAAGCTCTGCGAGCTTATGCCTGAGTATCCGTATAACTAGCTCCTGATTTCATGCAAGTCGTACAGAGCGACAAGTCGGGATTTGCAATATAACAAATCCAAGCATTGAACAGGCAGCGAAAACATCATCCGTGTAAAAGCAGAAATCGTAGTGTCATCCATGCTTTGAAGGGAGAAAGTTAATTGAAGGAACTAAAGCTTCGGCGGTTTCGTGACGAGGGCGCCTTGCTGTTTGAGAAATGGCTGTATATGCCTCATGTAGTCAAATGGTATCATGACCCATCGGATTGGATTGACGAGGTAAAGAAAAGAAACGACGGGTTTTCATTTATAAATCATTATTTTGCAGAATCAGACGGCAATCCCATCGGTTTCTGCCAATATTATGAATACCGTCACGGCTTTGCCGTGCCCACCTCCCTTTACACAAGGGAGGCTTTGTCTTGTGGCGCTGCCACGCTATGAAATAGTCTCTTGTTGGTTCACGTTACCTGCTTGATTACACCTCTCTGCCTTTGGCTTCATCGACCTTGACGACGACGCCGGCGATACGGCAGACCTTGCCGTCGTCGCCCGCGACGCTTGCCCAGCGGGCGCGGTTAAGGCAGGAGCCTGTGCCGAAGGTGGTGGCATAATAATCGTAGGTGCCTATTGCGGGCGCGGAGAGCGCCTTTTTGAACTCGGCGCGGTAGCCGTCAAGACAGTCGCCGCGGACGGTGCTTCCGTCCCCGATATTGGCAAGATAATTCTTGATTTCGCGGCGGATATAACCTTCAAGACCCCTGCCGGAATAGAAGAAAAGGGTGTCCGACGCGCAATCGTAATCGAATATAAGCGCGCCGATTGCGTCAATAATCAGCTTATTGCGCTCGTTTTCGGCAAGCTGTACGCTTACTGCCGCCCGCTCGCGCTCAAGCGCCGCTTTTTCGCGCGTCTGCGTAAGCCGCTGCTCCGTCACGTTTTCAACCGCAAGATACAGAATATACATATCGCTGCTCTTGGCAATGCGGCGCATACGAATTTTGATATACGAATCGGGAACGGTTCTGTCGCCGAGCTGCCAGCGCGTTACGCTGCTGATTTCCGCGCCCGTTTTGACAGCACTTTCGATATTGGCAATGAAAATGCCCCTGCCCTGCGGATGGATGAGCGGGAGCAAATCCTCGCGCATTGCGCGCAGGCGCCGCCTGCTTACGCCAAGCTCGGCATAATACTTATCGTTGAGCCGCAGACCGCGCAAATGCCCGCCCCTGTACTCGAAAATGCCCGCCGCGTCAACAAAGCTGTTGAAAACGAGCGTCGTCTGCGCTTCGGGATTCCAGAAATCGACCGCGTCAAACGCGCTGAAGGCGTGAACCGCGCCCTGCGCTCCGCCTGCCGCGGAGGAGGTCATCAGCGCCTTATAGTCCGAATCGGGCATAGGCCGCGCGAAAAGATAGCCCTGCGCGAGCGTGCAGCCGACCGTTTTGAGATAATCCGCCTGCATTGCGGTTTCAACGCCCTCCGCGATAACCGGCATATTGAGCCAATGCGCCATCCGCAGAACGGAATTGATTATAATCCCGCCGCGCGAGGCGTTTTCCGACTGCACGAGGAAGCGCAAATCAAGCTTCAGAACGTCAACGGGAACATCCTTGAGCGTATTGAGCGACGAATAGCCGCTGCCGAAATCGTCCATTTCAACCACGAAGCCGCTTTGCTGAAGCTGCTTGACGACCTCGATAAGCAGCGTTTGGTCGCCCATGAACGCAGACTCGGTTATTTCAAGATGCAGAAGCGACGGCTCGATGTCATACTTTTCAACAAGCGAGTGGAAAACGGCAACAAGCCGCGGATTATAGAGATTGAGCCGCGAAATATTGACGGAAACCGGCAGGGGATTCAGCCCCTCGTCAAGCCATGAGCGCAGATAGGCGCACGCCTTATCCCACACGTAGCGGTCAAGCGTCGTGATAAAGCCGTTTTTTTCAAACAGCGGTATAAACCTGCCGGGCGGGAGCAGACCCTCCGTCGGATGCTTCCAGCGAACGAGTGCCTCAGCGCCGATAAGCACGGGGATTTCCTCCGTAGTGTCATACTGCGGCTGGAAACAAAGCACAAACTGATTCGACAGAAGCGCGGAGTTCATTTCGCTCACAAGCTGCTGCTCGGAAAGCAGGCGCTGGCGGAGCGATTCGTCATAATACTTTATATGGGAGGTATAGCTGCCCTTCACGGAGCGGAGGGCGAGCAGGGCGCGGTCGCACATAAGCCCGACGTCGATGCCCGCGTCGTCAATCACATAAATGCCGACGCGGAAGGAGAAGCGGAACTCAACCGGATAGCTCTCCGCCCATGCGAGCATATCGTTATAAACGGTCATAACACCCGCCTCGTCAATCGCGGCGCAGGCAACGAAATGGTCGCTGTCAAGCCGCGCAATCACGCTGCCGTCGGGAAACACGCGGCGCGCGCGCTGGGCGATGTCGCGCAGAGCCTTATCGCCCACGCTTACGCCGTTGAAATCGTTGAGAATCTTGAAATTGTCCAAATCCCAGCGCATTATGACATGGCGCGAATTCTTCTCCAAATCAAGCTTTTCGCGCGTATGGCGGTAGAACGCCTGACGGTTATAAAGCCCCGTGAGCGAATCGTATTCCGCAATCTGGATAAGGCGCTCCTGCTGCTCAAGGCGCAGCTGATAGAGCCTGTTCTGCTCATAGAGGCTGCCCTCCTGCCGCCTTGCGAGAATGCCCGAAACGCGGGAGAGAAGCGTAGAGGCGACAAAGGGCTTCACGATAACGTCGCTCGCGCCCGCCTCAAGCGCCTTGATTTCCGTTTCCGCGCGCTCGTCTGCGGTTATAACGATTACGGGAATCCTGCTCAGCGCTTCGTCCTGCTTCATCTGGCGGATGAGCGCAAAGCCGTCCATACAGGGCATCATCAAATCCGTTATAACAAGCGAAACGCCGCCCGAAAGCACGATTGAAAGCGCCTTTTCGCCGTTTTCAGCCTCCAGCACGTCATATGTGATTTCAAGCGCGCGCCTCAGCTGCTTACGGGATATTTTTTCATCGTCCGCTATAAGCACCCGCTGTCTTGAGGGCGCGTTTTCCATCGCGGCGTTCAGCTGAGCGGGCGCGGCCTGCGCATACCGGCACACAGGATGACCGGGCAGCTTATGAGAAAGGGAGCAGGCAATCTTTGCCTCACCAAGAAGCTCGTCAAAGGACGAGGAAGCGCTTGCAACGGTAAAGCCGCACACAAGCTCCAGCTCCAGCTCCGGATTCGTTTTTTTGAACACGGCAAGCGTCTGCCTGTTATTCCTTTCGCAGAGCGCCTTATGCTTGACCTCCCCGCCGAAATCCATGCGGATAATCAGCGCATGGGTTTCATCGAGCATTCCGGCTATCGCGCTGCCGTTGATTAACACGCGGCAGACGCGCCCGAACTCCGAAATCAGCCTGCTTGCGGCAGGCAGACCCAAATCCCGCTTGACGCCCTCAAGCCCGCAGATTTCAACAACGGTAAAGACGCAGCAGTCCGTTTCCGACATACCCGCCGCAATCTTTTCGTAAAGCCGCCGAAGGGTTTCCTGCGTGTACATATGCGCGACGGCGTCCCGCTTTATTCCCTTTGCGCCGACCTGTTCCTCAAGGCGGTAAATCCTGTCCACATCGCTGTAAAAGCCGAAGGCGTATACGTCGCCCGTCAGCGGGTGGCGAAGCAGGCTGAGCGAAAGATTCGTTCTGTGCGTTTCGCCCGAGCGCGAAATTCTGCTGAACGAGGCGTACTGCCACGACTGCCCTACGCGGAAGGAGGCGAGCAGGTTCTCCGCTTTGAGCATAATCCGCATTTTTTCAAAGTCGCCGTCGTTAACAATCATTCTGGAAAGCGCGGAATACATTTCCGTGTATGACGAGAAGCGGAAGCCGCCGCCGCGCGTTGAAAACTCGTCAACCCTGTCGCGCGTGAGGTTTACGGCGATTGAGCCGAGAAGCGTTTCGGAAAGCGCCTTCATCAGCCGCTTCTCATCCTCAAAGGCTCTCAGCTCCGGCTCAACGTTCGACATGACGGAGGAAACGCCTATTGCGCGCATCGGCTTTCCGCGCAGGTCGCGCAGGAATTCGTAGCGCGATTTGACGTGCATGAAGCCGCCGGTTGCGCTCCTTATAAGCAGAAGATAATTGTCGCTTTCGTTGTTTGAATATATATCGGAATACATCCGGCGGAATTCGCTCCGCGATTCCCTGCCGATAACGCCCAGCTCAATCACGCTTTCGGGCGCGTTTGCAAATACGGTGCCCTCCGCGCCGAAAAATCTCGAAACCTCCTCCGGCTGATAGAGCGTTTTTGAGGCGATGTCAACCTCCCAAATCAGCCCGCCGGTCTGCTTCATCGCTATGCGGTAGCGCTCCTCGGCAAGCCGCAGCTGCTCCTCGGCGGTTTTCATCTTGGTTACGTCCGTTATAACGGCGATTACGCGCTTCTCGCCCTTTTTTGCGGGAATGCTCGACGCGCGCATATGCCGCCATTCAAATTCCTCGCCTGCCGCGGCAACGTCCTCCGTGCTTCTTACGCGGTAAACAGCCTCCGTAACCTCGCCGCTCGCGGCGCTTCTTGCGGCGGATATAACGGCGGGCAAGTCCTCCGGCACTATAAGGGATAGCAGCTTTTCGCCCTCGCCGCCCGTTTCATGCTTGGTTCTTTTCATGTTGGTATAGAAGCTTCGGCTTACATAGATTGGGCGAACGTCCTCGCCCACCTCGACTACGACGACGCCCGCGTCCATGCTGTCGAACAGAAGATGCAGCTGCATTATTCCGTCCGTTTCCTCGCCGCTTTCCTCAATCAGAACCTCGCTGTTTTCGTCCGGCAGGAGATAAAAGCAGTTCTTGCCCCTGTCCTTTGCGCGGTAAAGCGCGGTGTCCGCCTCGCGGTAAAGCCTGTCGAAATTCTTGCCGTCGCCGGAGGTCATGCTGATTCCTATGCTCGCGGAAAGGTCGATTTCCTTCCCCGCGCCCGAAACCTTGAACTGCAGCGCGGAGTTCAGCTCCCGCGCCTTTCTGCGCGTCGCGTGTTCGTCCCCCGCGTTTTTCATAAGCACAAGGAACTCGTCGCCGCCGACCCTGCCTATTATGTCCTCCTGACGGAAAACGGAGCGAATCGCGTCCGATATGCTTACGATTACCGCGTCGCCCTGCTGATGACCCATGCTGTCGTTTACAGCCTTGAAATTGTCCGCGTCTATCATAAAGAGCGAGTGGACGCCGCTCTCGCGCTCGATGAACGCCTTTATATGCTTGATTGTCGCGTTATGGTTGAGAAAGCCCGTCATAGCGTCGGTTTCGACGGCAAGAATCAGGCGCGCCGCGTCGGTGAAGCCGCCCTTGCCCGCCTCAACCGCCTCGGTTATATCCCTGCCTATGCCCCATACGCCGATAACGCTTCCGGCGCTGTCGCGCAGCGGGAACTTGACGGTTGACGCCCAGCGCGGCTTTCCGTCCTTTTCGGGCAAAGGCTCAATATATGACGGGAGCGCCTTCCCGCTTTCAATAACGCGCTTATCGTCCCCCGAATACCGTTCGGCAAGCTCGCCCTGCCCGAAAAGCTCGCTGTCGGTAAGCCCGTCAAGCTCCTCGGCGCTGTTCCTGCCGACAAGCTCGACAAACGCGGGCGACGCGCCGCGATAAACGCTTCGCATCTCCCCGTTTGGCAGTATTTCTATGCCTTTAATAAGCGCAAGGTCAGGCGTGCTTGCGAGAAATAATTCCAGCTCCTCGGAAATGAAATCGTTTTTTATCATACAGTCCTCAGAAAGCGGCGGGAATTATTCGTATCGCCTGTTCAGGCTCAGCCGCCGCTTTAGCCGTTATGGAAAATTTGCAGGTTGTAACAAAAGAATACCCTATGCGGCGTTAAAAAGCAATAGCGGCAGCGCGAAGCGAGGAGTGCTGTCCGGCTTATCTGTGAAGCTTTCCCGCAATTTTTTTGACAGCGCCGGCGGCGGTCTGACGGAAGTATTTCATCTCGTCCGTTTTGGCAAAGACAGCCATAATAACTCCGAGAGTTACAGCGGCGGTCAGCGCGCAGCCGACGATAACGCCGAGGATTCCGGTAAGCGGAAGAAGCGAGCAGAGCCACTTGCAGAAAAACGCGCAGGCGGCGGCGGCGGCAAGCAGGCAGAGCGTGAAAAGGTAAAAGCCGCCGAGCGGGACGGAAAGGCGAACCTTCAAAAGCAGGCGCGCCTTCAATACATACTGGAGCGCGAGGGTTACGAACGTTCCGATGAAGATTCCGAGCATTCCGAAGGGTATTCCGAGCGCAACCGAAACGACGAGATTTGCAACCGTTCCGATAATCGAAATATTCTTGTCCCTCGCAAAAAGCCCCGAAACGGTCATGAACTGCCAAAGCGGCTCGCGCAGGGCATATAATAGGAAGTTAAGCACAAGCACGGAAACAACCGCGTCGCCGATAACGCGCTCTGCGCCGAGCCAGACGGAAATAAAGGGCGAAAGCTCGCAGAAAAACACGGACGATATTACCGCGCCCGGAATGAACATCATCATCGTCATGCGCCTGAGAACCGTATAGCAGTACTGCGGGCTTTCCTCAAGCATAAGATTGCCAATGCTGCCCGACGCGGCTGTCGTCAGCTGCAAAAGGAAGCTTTTCGCGCTTGAAAATATCATTGAATAGTTGGAGTAAAAGCCGACGGAAAGCGTCGAATCCAGCACGGAAATCAGCGTGTTGTCGGTTGAGTTCGTTATTTTTCCGCTCAGCCTTCCGATAAACAGGTGCTTTATATTGCGGAATATGACCTTCCGCTCCTCCTTGTCCGGCATAGGAACGTCGGATTTGAGATGCGGATAGTCGCGGTTTGCCGCCCTGCTGATGAACAGGTTCGTCACAAGCTTGCTTACGATGTCGGCGGCAAGGAAAAGCAGGAAGTTTTTCCACAGCAGCAGAATCGCCGTTTTTATAGCAACCGTCGCAATATCCGCAAAGATTAGGATTCGCGTGCTTTTATAGGCGCTCTGGTCGGCGGCAAGCAGTGCGGATTTATATGAGAAAAGGTAGCTTGACGCGGTTGAGCAAAGGAACAAAAAGTAAACCAGCCGTATATAGCCGAGGTCGAAATCGACCTTTGTTACAAGCAGATGTATAAACGGAAGCAGAAAAAGCCCGATTCCGAAAATTGAAAGGGCGATTATCTGATACGCGCGCTTGAAAAGGAGCATGAGCGAGGCAACCTTTTCCTTGTTGCCCTCCGAAAGCGGCTTGTAAAGGCTGTATGTTATCGCGCTGCCGACGCCAAGCTCTGCAAGCGACAGCATTGCAAGCACTTCCGTGAACAGCCCGTTAAGCCCGACGAGCGCGTCGCCGAGCATATCGACCATGGCCTTGCGCATTGCGAATTTGAGCACAATGTCAATCGCCTGATACGTAACGCCGTATCGAAGGTTTTTAAGGCTTTTATCAACCCTTTTCAAACAGGGACATCTCCCATCGCGAAGTAATATGATGCATGGCGCGCCGAAGCATTTCTTATCCGAAATATAACACCAACGCCGTTATAAGTCAATCACAGCGGCAGAGAAGGGACGGACGGGGCGGAAGAAGGGGCGGCAGGAGGAGAGAAGCGGCGGAAAAATGTCGCAATATAGAAGCCTCCCTTGTGTAAGAACAGGTGGCACGGCGTAGCCGTGACGGAAGGATTGGCGTTGGGATTGTCGCGAGAATTGTTATTGCATAATAAGCGTAAGCCCTTATATATCAAGCCTTTCCGACAATCCCTCAGGCGCTGCGCGCATGAGCTTGCTCAAAAATCGTCTATCGCTAGGCGGCAAGCGCAGACGGGGCAGGAGTTTACTCGCGGGTAAATGACTGCCTCGGCTGTCGCGTAGCCAACAACGCGAGAGGCGGTTTTTCAGCAAGCGTACAGCTCCCTCTGCACAAGGGAGCCTTCTTTTGGTAAACCGTCTGACTACGCAGACGGTTTATGATATAGCGCTACTACAACTAAACCGTATTACTGAAATAGCATTTAGAATCACACGATTAGGAAACTAACGAAAACCAACAAGAGTCCATTTCATAAGCGGACGACGATACAAGATAAGCCTCCCTTTACACAACGGAGCCTCATTTGGTAAACCAATTCTCCGCACAGCCCCGCCTTCCGCGCTCTGTTCCGCTCCCTCCGTCACGATTCCCTGCGCGAAACCTTCATGATTTATGAGGAAAATATGTCTAAGCCGTGAAAATTTACGCAAGACTATTGACAAACATACTTAGTTGCTGTATCCTAACACCGTTGATTAGCACTCGACAGCCGAGAGTGCTAACAACAAAGAGGACGGAAGGAGGCGGGGACGCATGAAGCTGGATGAACGCAAGTTCAGAATACTGCAGGCGATTATAGACGACTATATCGTTACGGCGATTCCTGTCGCCTCCCGCACAATATCCAAGAAGTACGACATGGGCGTCAGCCCCGCGACAATCCGCAACGAGATGAGCGACCTTGAGGAGCTTGGCTACCTCGACCAGCCGCACGTTTCAGCGGGCAGGATTCCAAGCAACAAGGCGTACCGCCTGTACGTTGACGAGCTTGTAGGCAGCTTCCATCTTGACGAGGCGACTCAGCGCCGCCTCCGCGACCGCTTCATGGTAAGGGCGCGGCAGATTGAGGATGTTGTCGGCACGGCGGCTCAGGCGCTGTCGGAGCTTACGAATTACACCTCGGTTGTAATGACGCCGAAGCAGCAGCAGATGCGAATCCGCAATTTGCAGCTGGTTCAGACCTCGTCCTCCAGCGCGCTGGTTGTAATCGTAACCGATTCCGGAATCGTCCGCGACTGCGTAATCCACGTTCACGAATCCCTTGATTCGGACGCGCTCTACGCAATATCGAAGATGCTTACGGAGCGCCTTTCGGGTCACACCTTGGGCGAGGTTGAGGGAATTCTTGAGGAGCTGATAAAGCGCTCGCCCGGCAATGAAAACGTAGCGCGCGGAATCTCGACGCTGATGGACCAGCTTCAGGGCGGCGATCTTCCCAGAACCGTCAGAGTAGCGGGAACGAGCAACATCTTCAACTATCCCGAATACAACGACGTAACCAAGGCGAAAGCGCTCATATCCCTGCTCGAGGACAAGGAACGCCTGAGCGAGCTGATGCGCTCAAGAGGAACAATGGAGTTCTCAATCCGCATCGGGGCTGAGAACGGGCTTCCCGAAATGAACGACTGCACGATGGCGACTGCCACCTACCGCGTCGGTCAGGGAACCGTCGGAACAATCGGAATAATCGGGCCGACGAGAATGAACTATAAAAAGGCGCTCTCGACTATGCTGTTCATAGGGCAGCAGCTGAGCGAAATGCTCTCAAGGTCGAACGTGCCTCTGCCTGACGGCAGCGAGGATACGATATGAGAAAGAAAAGAAGCAAGAACAAAACAGAAGGCAGGAATAACGCGATGGATTCGGAAACGAAAAAGCCGCTCGAAGATGAGCTTGACGCAAACGCCGCAGGAAACGGCACGCCTCCCGATTCAGGCGACGCTGCCGAGCAGCCGGAGGTTGTCGAAACCGCAGACGCGGTAGCACAGGAGCTGAAAAAGCTGACCGACGAGCTTGAAAAAACCAAGGGCGAGCGCGAGGAATACCTTACGCTGGCGCAGAGGGTTCAGGCGGACTTCGACAACTACCGCCGCCGCAATCAGAACGCGCGCGCCGAATCCTTCGAGGACGGGGCAAGGGAATTCGCAAAGCTGCTGCTTCCGGCCATGGATAATCTCGAAAGAGCGATAGCGCTGGGCAGCGAGGACGAGAAATTCCTTTCCGGCGTCAAGATGACCCTAAAGCAGATGCAGGACGCATTTGAAAAGCGCGGAATCAAGGAGATTGAATGCCTCGGGCAGAAGTTCGACCCCGCCATTGAAAACGCAGTTCTGCAAGCCCCCGCCGAGGAAGGCGAAAGCGGAACGGTCTGCGAGGTATTCCAGAAGGGCTACAAGATGGGCGATATCGTGCTAAGGCACGCTATGGTAAAGGTTATCGCATAAAAGCGCCAAACAAAAAGACATTTACAGCTTATTTATAGGAGGAAAAGATTATGGGAAAAATCATCGGTATTGACCTTGGAACCACCAATAGCTGCGTCGCCGTTATGGAAGGCGGCGAACCCGTTGTTATCGCGAACGCCGAAGGCGCGCGCACCACTCCGTCCGTTGTTGCATTCACTAAGGAAGGCGAGCGCCTTGTAGGTCAGGTTGCGAAGCGTCAGGCTGTAACCAACCCCGAGCGCACCATTGCCTCCATCAAGCGCAAGATGGGCACCACCGAAAAGGTGAGCATTGACGACAAGAATTATACCCCGCAGGAAATCAGCGCTATGATTCTGCAGAAGCTCAAGGCTGACGCTGAGGCGTATCTCGGCGAAACCGTGACTCAGGCGGTCATCACCGTTCCTGCATACTTCTCCGACAGCCAGAGGCAGGCGACCAAGGACGCGGGCAGAATTGCCGGTCTTGACGTTCTGCGCATAATCAACGAGCCGACCGCCGCTTCCCTTGCATACGGTCTTGACAAGGAGCAGTCCCAGAAGATTCTGGTTTACGACCTCGGCGGCGGAACGTTCGACGTTTCCCTGCTTGAGATTGGCGACGGCGTATTCGAGGTTCTTGCCACCAACGGTAACACCCGTCTGGGCGGCGATGATTTCGACGAGCGCCTTATCAAGTACATCGCGGACGAATTCCGCAAGACCAACGGCATCGACCTTACCAAAGACCGCATGGCGTATCAGCGCCTCAAGGAAGCCGCCGAAAAGGCGAAGATTGAGCTTTCCGGCACTATGACAGCGAATGTCAACCTGCCGTTCATCACCGCCGACGCGACCGGCCCCAAGCATCTTGACATGACAATCACCCGCGCAAAGTTCAACGAGCTTACCGCGGATTTGGTAGAGGGCACCATTGAGCCGATGAAGAACGCGCTCAAGGACGCCGGACTCACCGCGGCGCAGATTGACAAGGTTATCCTCGTTGGCGGCTCTACCCGTATTCCCGCCGTACAGGAAACCGTTAAGCGCGTAACCGGCAAGGAGCCCTTCAAGGGCATCAACCCCGACGAGTGCGTAGCTGTCGGCGCTGCGATTCAGGGCGGCGTTCTGGGCGGCGAGGTCAAGGATGTGCTGCTCCTTGACGTTACCCCGCTTTCTCTCGGACTTGAAACCGAGGGTCACATTTTCACCCGCCTCATCGACCGCAACACGACCATTCCTACCACCAAGAGTCAGGTGTTCTCCACCGCCGCCGACGGTCAGACCACCGTTGAAATCCATGTTCTTCAGGGCGAGCGCCCGATGGCTTACGACAATAAGACCCTCGGCCGCTTCCAGCTCACCGGCATTCCCGCCGCTCCCCGCGGAGTTCCGCAGATTGAGGTCACCTTCTCTATCGACCGCAACGGCATCGTGAACGTATCCGCAAAGGATTTGGGCACGGGCAACGAGCAGAAGGTCACGATTACCGCCTCCAGCAATATGAGCGAGGACGAAATCCAGAAGCGCGTCAAGGAAGCCGAGCAGTTTGCCGAGGAGGACAAGAAGCGCAAGGAAGAAGTCGAAACCCTCAACAAGGCGGACAGTATGACCTACGAGATGGAAAAGCAGCTCAAGGATAACGGCGAGAAGCTGTCCGAGGAGGATAAGCAGACCGTTCAGACTGCCATTGACGAATTCAAGAAGGTTCGCGAGGGCAACAACGTAGAGGAAATCAAGAACGCTATGGAGCCGTTCGCTCAGAAGGTTTACGCAGTGTTCGGAAAGCTCTACCAGAATGAGGGCGCGCAGGGCGGTCAGCCGAATCCGGAAGCGGGAGCGCAGGACGCAGGCGCGCAGCAGACCCCTCCGCAGAGCGATGACGGAACGGTTGAAGGCGACTTCGACGTTCATTAATCGGCGCGCAAAGATAAATTGCAAGTCTGATGGGAGCCCGGCGAAATGCCGGACTCCCATAGGGCTGTTAATAAGGGGTAATGTAGCTTGGCAGTAAAACGTGATTATTATGAGGTGCTTGGCGTATCAAAGACGGCTACGGACGACGAAATCAAACGCGCTTACCGCAAGCTCGCCAAGGAATGCCACCCCGACCTTCATCCGAATGATAAGACGGCTGAGGAGCGCTTCAAGGAGATAAACGAGGCGAACGAGGTTCTTTCCGACGCGCAAAAGCGCGCGCGGTATGACCAGTTCGGTCATGAAGGGCCCAATATGGGCGGCTTCGGCGGCGGCGGAGCGGGCGGCTTTGATTTCAACGGCTTCGGCGGCTTTGGCGGCGGCTCGGGCTTTGATTCGATATTCGAGCAGCTTTTCGGCGGCGGCGGCGCTCAGCGCAGCCGTTCAGCCCCTCAGCCGGGCAACGATTTGCGCTATGACATGAAGCTGACCTTTGAGGAAGCGGCGTTCGGCTGCGAAAAGACCTTTGATTTCATGCGCGGCGAAAACTGCGATGTGTGCGGCGGCAGCGGCGCAAAGGCGGGCACTTCCGCGTCCACCTGCCCCACCTGCCACGGAACGGGTCAGGTTCGCGCAGGCGGCGGCTTCATGGTTACGGTTCGCACCTGCCAGACCTGCGGCGGAACAGGCAAGATTATTGCCGATAAATGCACCGCCTGCTCGGGTTCGGGCAGAGTGCGCAAGCGCCGCAGCGTAACCGTCAAGGTTCCCGCGGGAATCGACAACGGGCAGACGATTGTGGACAGGGGCGAGGGCGAGCCGGGTATGCGCGGCGGGCCCTCCGGAGATTTGTATGTAAATATAACTGTTAAGCCCCATAAGCTTTTCAGGCGCGAAGGCTCGACGCTTTTGCTTGATATGCCTATTTCCTTCGCGCAGGCGGCGCTCGGCGCGGACGTTGATATTCCTACGCTTGACGGCAAGGTGAGCTATCACGTTCCCGAAGGCACTCAGGAGGGCGCGCGCTTCCGCATCCGCGGCAAGGGCATTCAGAACCTGCGCTCGACAACGCGCGGCGATTTGCTCGTAACGGCGCACGTCGAGGTTCCGCAGAAGCTCTCCGAAAAGCAGAAGCAGCTGCTCACCCAGTTCGAGGCGTCCCTCTCCGGCAAGGAGTATTCGGGCAGAAAAACCTTCCTCGACAGGGTAAAGGATTTGTTCCAGTAAGCGAAACGGCAGGGCGCAGGGCAAAGGCCCTGCGCTGCCGCCGAAAAACAATTTTCAAAATCGCCCCGCCCCGCGCGCAAAAACGCATGAGGCGGGGTGATTTTTATATAAGGCGCATGGCGACCAAGAGAGTTATCTGCCCTGCGCCTTTTGCGTGATAAGAAAGCGTCCCGCCTGATTGCATAAGCGGGAGGCGCTTTCTTATATTACGTTCAACGCTTACTTTTTCATAAGCGGAGCGCCTGCGTTCCATGCCTTTCCGACTTTTTCGCCGGAAACGTAGTAGTCGTGCCGGAACTGGTCGAAGATGAGCGCTTGGAGCTTTGAAGGGTCAACCTTGCCGTTTTCGGAAAGCACCCTTTCCTCCGCAGCCGTGTTGACAATCCTGCCCACAATGCAGTAGAAGCTGTCAGTCTTTACGACCTCCGCAAGCTCGCATTCCATTACAACGGGGAATTCGTCGATAACGGGCGCGCTGACGAACGCGCTTTTTACGGCGTGAAAGCCCGTTCTTTCAAACTTGTCCGAAATCTTATTTCCGGACGCAATACCGAAGAAATCCGCGACCTCCATATGCTCCCTGTCCGCAATGCTAACGGTGAAAGCCTTCGTTTTGAGCAGGTTCTGAGTGGTTTTATGCTCCTCGTCAATGAAAAGCGCAATCCTGTCCTCGCTGCAAATCATGCCCCACGCCGCGTTCATAACGTTGACCTTGCCGTTTTCGTCGTATGCCGCCACCATCAGAACCGGCATAGGATAAACCGCCTGCACTATTCCCAGATTCTTTTTCATAATTAATCGCCCGCTTTCTTTTTTCAAGGCTCTTGCCGAAATTTCGGTTGAATTCCCTTCTCCATCATGCTATCATTGTGCCTGAAATAGCGCAAGTACCTACATTTATGTTAGGTACTGGTATGGAGGTAAGCTATGCGGCAAAAAGCAATCGAGCAGGCGGACTTTTCGCAGACGGGCTACTGCTACGCGCTCTCGCTAATCGCAGGAAAGCATAAGCCGGTAATCCTTTACTGCCTTATGGAGTACGAGCCTGTGCGATTCAATGAAATGCAGCGGTACATGAAGAATATTGCGGACAAAACCCTTTCGCAGAACCTGAAGGAGCTTGAGGCGAGCCGCCTTATTGAGCGCACTGTTTACCCGCAGATTCCGCCGAAGGTCGAATACAGGCTCACCGAGAGGGGCAAATCGCTCGTAAGCGTGCTTGACAAGCTCTGCGATTGGGGAAACGAGAACAGGCAGTAGGCGGCGGGCGCGTCAGCGTTCAGGCAGGCAAAGCCTCTGAAGCTCCGCCGCCGGAAGCGAAAGCGCGCTTTCTTTGCGCGTAAGCAGGCAGATTTTCCGCTCGGGAATGCTTTCTTCAAGGGCTATTCGCCTGACGCTTCTGTTTTCGGCAAGGAAGCTTTCGGGAACGAAGCCTATCCCAAGCCCTGCCTCGACAAGCGGCATTATCTGGTCGGCGGTCGCCGCCTCGATTTCGGGAGAGTACGAAAGCCCGTGCGCCGCGAATACCCTTGCGTAAAACTCACAGGTCTTTGTCTGCCTGCCAAGCCCGACGATTGGATATTTTGCAAGCTCGGAAAGGCTGTGCCTGCCGGATATAAGCTCAGGACAGCGAAGCCCGCATACGGGAACCTCGCTAAATCGCGCGAGCGTCTTTCTATCAAGCGAATCGTCCTCGTCGATTGGCGTCGTTACTGCCGCAAGCTCCGCAAAGCCATCGCGGAGCGCCCGTATCGCCTCCGGAGTGCTGTAATTGCCAACGCGCACGCGCACCTTCGGGTGCATTTCGCGGAAGGCGGACAGAATCGGCAGAAGGAAGCAGCGCAGAGCGACCTCGCTCGCGGCGATTGACACAAGCCCAGCCTCAAGCCTTACGCTCTTTTCAATTTCCGCTTCGCCCGCCGCGATATGCTCAAACGCAACGGAAACGTGCGCGTAGAGGCGCTCGCCCTCCTTCGTGAGCGAAACGCCGCGATTCGAGCGCTCAAAGAGCCTGCAATGGACGGCGTCCTCAAGCTGATGAATTGTGCGCGTCAGGTTAGGCTGCGTGCTGAGCATTTCCCTTGCGGCGGCGGTTATGCTGCCGGTTCTTGCAACGCAGCAGAACGCCCTGTAAGCGTCATAGCTTATGTTCATTTTGATGCCCCGCTTTCATATCAAAAACGTATAGTCACAATATCAATGATAGATTTTACAGATGGCTGTAAGCGAAGTATACTAATCCTGCGCCTGAAAGTCAAGAATGGCGCAAAAGGAAGGTCAAGGGGATTATGAACAAGGATTTGACTGTCGGCAAACCGAACTCCGTGCTTTGGCGGTTCTGCCTGCCGCTGTTCGGAAGCATTATTTTTCAGCAGCTTTATAACCTTGCGGACAGCTTTGTCGCCGGCAAGTTCATCAGCAACGACGCGCTTGCCGCCGTCGGCAACAGTTATGAGGTAACGCTTATCTTTATCGCCTTCGCGTTCGGCACGAATATCGGCTGCTCGGTCGTCGTTTCGCAGCTTTTCGGCGCAAAGCGGTATTCGGAGCTGAAAACGGCGGTTTACACCACAATGATTGCGGGCGGCGCGCTCTGCCTCCTGCTTATGGCGGGCGGAACGCTTTTCTGCGACGCGCTGCTTCGCCTTATCAATACCCCGACTGGCATTTTCGCCGCCTCGCGCCTCTATCTTGAAATCTACATATGGGGGTTGCCCTTCGTATTTTTCTACAATATATCAGCTGGCATTTTCTCGGCTCTCGGCGACAGCAAAACGCCGTTCGTATTCCTCGCCTGCTCGTCGATTGCCAACATCGCCGTTGACATTCTTTTCGTCAGCGCTTTCAAAATGGGCGTAGCGGGCGTTGCGTGGGCGACCTTCCTGTGTCAGGGCGTAAGCTGCCTGCTCGCCGTCGCGTTCGTGCTTTCGCGCCTCCGCAAGATTAAGTCGGAGGGGAAAACGCCTGTATTTTCAGGGCTTCTGCTTGGTAAAATTGCCGCAGTCGCCGTTCCGAGCATACTCCAGCAGAGCTTCATTTCCGTCGGAAACATTGTCATACAGAGCGTTATAAACGGCTTCGGCGCGCCTGTCATTGCCGGTTATTCGGGCGCGATTAAGCTCAATAACATGGTTATCGCCTCGCTGACGACCCTCAGCAACGGCATATCCAACTTCACCGCGCAGAATCTTGGCGCAATGAAGCTTGACAGAATCAAGGCGGGCTTCCGCGCCGGAATAAAGCTTGTCTGGCTGCTCTGCATTCCCCTTTCGCTCGCCTACCTCGTTTTCGGCAGCCCGCTCATGTCCGTTTTCCTTGAAAACCCGACGGGGCTTGCAATGGAAACGGGCGTCGATTTCCTCCGCATTGTCGCGCCCTTCTACTTCATAATCTCCGTCAAGCTCGTTTCGGACGGCGTTCTGCGCGGCGCGGGCAAAATGTCAAAGTTCATGGTCGCAACGTTCAGCGATTTGACCCTGCGCGTCGTACTCGCAATCGTCCTTTCCCAAACCTCCCTCAGCACAACCGGAATCTGGCTTTCATGGCCTATCGGCTGGTGCGTTTCCGCCGTCCTCTCCCTCGTTTTCTACCGCCAAGGCGAATGGAACCGCAGAGTATCCCCGTCAGACGCGGCGGAGGGCGCGGAAAAAGCCTGACGGACGCCTCAATCGCATAAAAAAGCGCCGACGTTATTGCCGGCGCTTTTGCTATGTACATATTGCGTTTACGTCAAACCAATGCTGATAATTCTATATTATGGTTCGTAAAACGACTGAATCAGATGTGTTTTTAGTCCGAAACGCCTGAAAGCGCAATTATTCCCATTGTTTCAGGGAATCGCGCATCCAGCCGTAAACGTCCATTCCGTATACTCTGTCGAGGTTTTCGGGGGTGAATACGGCGTTTATGCCGCCCTGCGCAACGGCTTTGCCGCCGCTCATCAGGATTGCGTCCGTTCCGTAGCGCTTGGCAAGGCTCAAATCATGGACGACGGAGAGGACGGCGCGCCCGGGCAGGCTGAGCCAATCGCGAATCAGGGAGAAAATGTGCTTCTGATAGATTAAATCCAGATGGTTTGCAGGCTCGTCCAGCAGAAGGATTTGCGGGCTTTGCGCGAAAACCTGCGCCAGAAACGCGCGCTGCATTTCGCCGCCGGAGAGGGTAAGCACGCTTTTTTTGCGCATTGCGTCCATTCCCGTATCGGCAAGCGCCTGATTAATCCTTTTCTCGCCGTCTTTATCGCGCCCCGAAAGGAAGCCGCCGCGATAGGCGTAGCGCCCAAGGCTGACAATTTCCTCCACGGTGAAGGCGTAGCCCGCCTCATGCCCCTGGGAAAGCACTCCGACTTTGCGGGCAAGCTCCGAGGGCTTATATGCGCGCAAATCGCGCCCGTCAAGCTCAATTTTGCCCGCGTAGGCAGCGCCCTGCGAAAGCGCCGAAACAAGCGTGCTTTTGCCCGCGCCGTTAGGCCCCGCGAGCATCAGCCACTCGCCCTCCCTGAGCGAAAAGGAAACGCCGTCAACAACCGTTTTATCGCCGTAGCGAACCGTAATTCCCTGCGCCGTCAGCATTTTCAGCCCTTCCTTCTGTTTTTGTAGAAAACGATTACGAATATAACCGAGCCGACAAGCGAGGTAACGACGCCGATTGGCAGCTCGATTGGGCTGACGAGCGTCCGCCCGACCAAATCGGCAAGCAACAGGAAAACCGCGCCGGAAAACATGGAGGCAGGCAAAAGCTTTTTATGATTCGGCCCGACAATCATGCGCGCAATATGCGGAGTTACAAGCCCGACAAAGCCGATTGTGCCGCCGACGGAAACCGATATGCCAATCAGAACCGAAACGGCGATAAGGATTGTAAGCTTTACGCGGCGAACGGGAACGCCGACGCTCCGCGCGTTATCCTCCCCGACCGCAAACGCGTTAAGCTCCTGCGAGCAGCGCAGAATAACCGCGCCGCAGATAAGGAGCGCAAGGGCAAGTATGAGCGCGTAGGCATAATTGCTGCCCGACAGCGAGCCCATTGTCCAGAAGGTGATTGATTTTAGCTTTTCGCCCGCAAAGGCGATTATAAGGCTGATAACGCTTGAGGCGAACATCGAAAAGATTACGCCTATCAGGATTATGCTGCTTGTTGAAAGCGATTTATCCAACAGATACGCAAGAAACAGAATCAGCATAAGTGACAGGAACGCGAAAAGCATTGCCATCGCCATCGTACCCGCATAGGGCAGGGACGGAATCGAAACGCCGAACGCTATTGCCATTACAGCGCCGAGCGACGCGCCGGAGGAAACGCCGAGGGTTGAGCCGTCAGCGAGCGGATTGCGCAAAAGCCCCTGCATAGCCGCGCCGCAGAGGGAGAGCGCAGCGCCAATCAGGGCAACGCAGAAAACGCGCGGCAGGCGCACCGAAAGGATAATCGCGCCCGATATTCCGTCCGGACTCGGCTTACCGCAAAGCGCGTTCCAAAGCACAGAAAGCGTATCGCCCGCAGGAACGGAAACGCTGCCCGCGCAGACGCACAAAAGCATTGCGCCGAAAAGCGCAAGGGAAAACAGCCCGTATGTGTACCATCTGAAGCGCTCGGATTTCATAATACCTCACATAATATGGCAGAAGGGAAGCCTGCCGAAAGCCTTGTCCGCAGGCGGGGCAGGGGCTTGCTTTCAAGCGCAAACGGCTGATTGCCTGCGCGGAATTTTACAAGGGAGGGGGAAGCCGCAGGGCTTCCCCCGTTTTCTGAGCCTGCTTGGTTAATTATCCGCCGCTTCGCCGCCGACAAACTCATAAAGAGCCCTTGCCGCGTCCGCAAGGCGCGGGCCCGGGCGGGATATTTCGTTAGAATCAGCGCCGAATATCGCGTCGCTTTTTACCGCCTTGAGGTTTTCCCAGCCTGCGCGGCTCTTGATTTCCTCTACGGGCGTCGGGCCTTCGCCATAGTACATCGTTATCGTAACTATGTAGTCCGGATCGCGCGCGAGTACTTGCTCCTCGGAAATTTCGCCCCAGCCGTCTACGTCGGCAAACGCGTTCGTCAGCCCGCACATCGTGGCGATTTCGTCCATGAAGGTGTTCTTTCCCGCGCTCCAAAGCCCCCATTGCAGAGGGGAAACCTCGAAGTACACGGTTTTGCCCGCATTTTCGCTGTTTGCCGTTATTTCCGCAAACGCCGCCTGCATTTCCGCAACCATTTCGCCTGCCTCGGCGTTTTTGCCTGTAAGCGCGCCAATCAGACCGATTGCCTCATAAACGCTCGCAATGTCGGTCGCCTCGCTGACGACAACCTTGATTCCCGCGTTTTCGAGCGCCTCAACCTGCTCAAGAGTCTGCGCCATTGTGTTCATCAGCACAACCTGCGGCTCAAGCGCGATAATCTGCTCGACGTTCGTTCCCGCGCCCGAATCGACAGCGGGCGCTTCAAGCACGCTTTCGGGGTAATCGCAGTACGTTCCCCTGCCGACGAGCGTATCGCCCGCGCCCAAGGCGCAGAGAATTTCGCAGTCCGCCGCCGTGAGCGCCACAATGCGCGTTGCGGGCTTGTCGAGGGTTATTTCGCGCCCCTTCATATCCGTTACGGTAATCCCTGCGCCGTCTGCGAGCGCGAAGGACGCGGAGAGAAGGATTGCGAGCAAGAGAAGAATTGAGACCGATTTCCTTAGCATAGAGTATCCTCCCAATGCGTTAATCAAATGAACCGCACATAGAGAAGCCGCCTTTTCTGCAATAAAAAAGCGCTCCTCCCTGAGGAACACTACATAAGCCGACAGCCACAAGGGGCTACGGCTACGATAGCATATCCCACCCCCAGGGGCATGATTTCAAGGCGTAAACAGGTCTCCCGACTTTGCCTCATCCTACTTGCACACCTTCCCGCCCGATTCCTCCGGCAGTGGCATTCTCGTGCTTTCGTCCGCTTCACGGTTACTGGGATAGCTCGGAAATCTCATCCGCATTCCCATGACGCTCCCCGAAACGGGAAGCGCCGCGCATTACTGCGCAGATACGCCCGCTATTCATTTGTCCTGCTTATTATAGTCCCTCCCGCCCTTTCGGTCAATCAGGCGGGCTTTTTAAGTAGTGGTGTAAGCGCAGCGGTAAGCCGAGTTCTGTCGTTGGGGCGGTCATCTATCTAGGGCGGGCGTTACCGCTCGCCTCGAGCGATTACAAGAGCGCGGCGGGCAGCCGCATATGCTCTCATACAATCTTGCACCAAGCGGGGTTTACATAGCGGACAAGTCGCCAAGCCGCTGGTGAGCTCTTACCTCACCTTTCCATCCTTACAGGCTTGCGCCTGCGGTATCTCTCTGTTGCACTTTCCTTGGAGTCGCCTCCACCGGGCGTTACCCGGCGCTCTGCCCTGTGGTGCTCGGACTTTCCTCATGCCGATTGGGGCATGCGACCGTCTGGCTGCCTTACGCCGAAATATACGTTATCACAAGAATAACAAAAAGTCAATTTGGCGCTTTGCCTTATATGCCTGTCAGCGCTTGCCCTTGTCGAACGGAATGCCCTCAGCTTTCGGCGCGCGGGAGCTTTTGGAGGTGAACGCAAGCACGATTATCGTAATCAGGTACGGCAGCAGGCGATAGAAATTGGTGTTGATTCCGATTTCCTTGAGGAAATAGACACCGTCGCCGTTGATGTCAAGCGTCGAGTACGACGCGGCGACGCATTTGAACAAACCGAACAGGAGCGCCGCGCCCGCGATATTGAGCGGCTTCCAGTTGCCGAAAATCATAACCGCGAGGGCGAGGAAGCCAAAGCCCGCAACGTCGCCGTTCGAGGTGCAGTTTGCGGTCGTCATTGCGTAAACGAAGCCGCCCATTCCGGCAAGCGCGCCCGAAATCGCAACGCCGGAATAGCGCATTTTTATTACGTTTATTCCGAGCGAGTTCGACGCCTGCGGATTTTCGCCGCAGGAGCGGAGGCGAAGCCCGAAGCGCGTTTTATACAGGATTATCGCAAGCACTATATATATTATTATACATATATAGGTTGCAATGTAGACCTTGTTGAGGAAGGTTTCCCCGAAAAAGCCCATGTTTCCCGAAACGCCGAGCATTTTTTTCTTGAGCATGAACCAGCTTGCGCTGTCGCCCGTCGCCATCTGCAGGGTGTTCTGATTGGCGATGATGCGGATGAAGAAAAGCACGAGGGCGGGAGCCATCAGGTTCAGCGCAGTGCCGCCGATTGTCTGGTCGGCTTTGAGGTTTATCGCCGCAAACGCGAGCAGGAGCGAGAACAGCGCGCCAAGAAGCGCCGCGACGCCCATCGAAAGCAGCATAAAGCCCTGAAGCGTAACCCAATCGCCCGACGCTCTTGCCGCGTCGAAGATTCCCCACTGCTGAACGAGCCTGACGAAAAGCACTCCGGCGAACGCGCCGAAAATCATAATGCCCTCAAGCGCGAGGTTGATTATACCGCTGCGCTCCGCGAAAACGCCCGCAAGGGCGACAATCATGAGCGGAACGGCGTAGATAAGCGTCTGACGAATCAAGAATGTCATTTATTCTCAGCCTCCTTATCCGGAGCTATTCCCGCGCCGCTTTCGTCCTGCGCCTTTACTTCCTCCGGCACAGGCTCTGCGGGAGCGGCGGTTTCCAATGCAGCCTTCGCCTTGCGCCGCCGCCCGTCAAGCCACATACGGATTACGAGCGAGAAGGCGGAGAGGTAAACGATGACGGCGATTATAACGTCCGTTATGTACTCGTTATACGCGGTAAGGTTGGTAAGCTGAAGCCCCGCAATATCGAGCATTGACATGAATATGCCGGAGAAAATTACTCCGATTGGGCTGCTTGAGGCAAGCAGGGCAACGGGGATTCCGTTGAAGCCAACCGCCGGCAGGGTCTGATAGGTTGTCCAGTAGAACTCCGTATTGCCCGAAAGGAAGTAGAGCGCGCCGGCTGTTCCGGCAAGCCCGCCCGCGAGCGCCATGGCGAGAATGATATTGCGCTTGTCCTTTATTCCCGCGTATCTGGCGGCAAAGCGGTTCGAGCCGCACGCCTTCAGCTCATAGCCGAAGGTCGTTTTATTGAGGATGATGTATACGATTATTGCAATCAGGATTGCAACAAGAATGCCCGCGTTGACCTGCGAGTTCGGGAAAATCGCGTCAAGCCCGAGCTTAGGCGTCGCAACGCCGTTGTGCGTCGTTTTGTAAATGTAGCCCGTCTTGCCGCTTTCCAGAACGTTTTTGAGGCTGCTGACATCAAAGAGCCATGTGACAAGGTTTGCGGCAATCCAGTTTGTCATAATGCACGCGAGAACCTCGTTGATGTTAAGGTACGCCTTGAGCATTCCGGGAATCGCGCCCCACACCGCGCCCGCGAGCATTCCGCCGAAGAAGGCGAGAATCCATACTATCCATGCGGGAACAACCGTCGTGGGTATCGTAAGGGCAATGTACAGCGTAGCCGCCGTTCCGGCAAGATACTGCCCGGGCGCGCCGATGTTGAAAAGCCCCGTTTTGAAGGCGAGGGCGACGGAAAGACCCGTAAGGATAACGGGAGTTGCGCGGAAAAGCATATTGCCTATGCTTGTCGAGTTGAAGCCGAAGGTCAGCGCGCCCGCCGCGTCCCTGCCCGTGCTGAACAGCCCCGCAACCGCGATTCGGATTCCGTCCCAAGCGCTCTTTATGCCGATTGAGGGATTGGAAATTCCGACAATCAGGATAATGAGCGAGCCTGCCGCCAAGCCAATCAGGATTGAGATGAGCGACGCCATTACGGAGCGCGTCCCGTTTTTGTTCATGAAGGACGATAAGCCTTTTTCTTTCATGCGGTTGCCTCCCCGCCCTGACGGCGCGCGCCTGCCATATAGAGTCCGAGTTCTTCTATCGTAACCTTTTTCGGGTCGAACTCGCCGACAATCTCGCCCTCGTACATTACAAGGATTCTGTCGGAAAGGTTCATGACCTCGTCAAGCTCAAGGGAAACGAGAAGAACCGCCTTGCCCTCGTCCCGCTGACGGACAAGCTGGTTGTGAATGTACTCAATCGCGCCAACGTCAAGCCCGCGCGTCGGCTGAACGGCGATTATGAAGGGCAGCCCCCTGTCGATTTCTCTTGCGACGATTGCCTTCTGCTGGTTTCCGCCCGACATACTGCGAACGGTCGTCACCGCGCCCTGACCGGAGCGGATGTCGTACTGCTTAATCAACTTTTCGGCATAGGAGCGTATAGCGCCGAAACGGATGAAGCCCTTTTTGGAAAATTCCTTTTCCTTGAAGCGCTGAAGCACAAGGTTTTCCTCAAGCGTAAAGTCGAGAATCAGCCCGAACTTATGCCTGTCCTCCGGAATATGGCTCATTCCCGCCGTGCTGCGCTCCTTGACGGAAACGGAGGAAATATTCTTTCCGCACAGGGTAATCTTTCCCTTTGAGGATTTTTCAAGCCCCGTAAGCGCGCCTACAAGCTCCGTCTGCCCGTTGCCGTCAATTCCCGCAACGCAGACGATTTCGCCCTTGCGAACGGAGAAGCTTACGCCCTTTACAGCCTCGCGCTTGTACATATTGGAATGGACGTGCAAATCGCTTACATTAAGCACCTCCTCGCCCAAAACGGCGGGTTTTTTCTCAACAACCAGCTGCACGGGTCTTCCGACCATCATGCGGCTAAGCTCCTCCTTGGTGGTTTCGGAGGTGTTGACAGTGCCGATGCAGCGCCCCTTGCGCAGAACTGTAACGCGGTCGGAAGCCTCCATAATCTCGTTGAGCTTATGGGAAATAAAGAGAATGCTCTTGCCTTCCTTCGTAAGCCCGCGCATAATCTGCATCAGCTCCTCGATTTCCTGCGGAGTGAGCATTGCGGTAGGCTCGTCGAAAATAAGCACCTCGTTATCGCGGTAGAGCATTTTGAGAATTTCAACGCGCTGCTGCATACCAACCGTTATGTTTTCAACCTTCGCGTCAAGGTCTACGTGCAGCCCGTACTTATCCTCGAGCTCAAGCACCTTGCGCCGCGCCGTTTTCTTGCTCAGGAAACCGAAACGCGTGTCCTCCGCGCCGAGAATGATGTTGTCAAGCACGGTAAACACGTCCACCAGCTTGAAATGCTGGTGAACCATGCCTATATTAAGCGCCGTAGCGTCGTTCGGGTCGTTAATCTTTACTTCCTTCCCGTCCTTCTTTATAATGCCCTTTTCAGGCGTATAAAGACCGAAAAGCACGCTCATAAGCGTTGACTTGCCCGCGCCGTTTTCGCCGAGCAGCGCGTGGATTTCGCCCTTCCTGAGCTGGAGGGTTATGTCGTCGTTCGCCTTGATTCCGGGGAACTCTTTGGTGATGTGAAGCATCTCGATAACATACCGCTCATCGTTCGCCATGCCTACACCTCCTTTATTCATAAGAAGTTGACCTATGATGATATTATATAAACAGGCAGAAAAAATAGCAAGCCGAAAAGCAAAATCGCGCCCGATTTGCGCCCGCATATTGCAAAAATCCCGCTGCGAAGGGAGCGCGCGCCGCTTGAGCCTCTGAAAGACGCTTGATGAATAGATTTGCAGACGAGGGACGCGGGAATATAAACCCGCATATCTTTCCGCCGATAAGCGCTGAAATTCCGCCGTAAAGCGCAGAGAAACGGCATCCGCGCGCCTTTCATGAATGAAAAGTGTTAAAAGGTGCAAAAATCATCTCTACACGGCTGCCTTTTGCGCTTGATTGTGATATAATACGAATGAAAAGTGCAAAAAGGTGCAAAAATCATTCACAGGAGGTGTTGATAATATGGAGGTCAAGCGCGATTTCTATCTGGACAAACTGATTGAAAGAAAACACAACGGGCTTGTCAAGGTCATTACCGGCGTGCGCAGGTGCGGCAAGTCGTATCTGCTCAACACAATTTTCTATAATCAGCTGCTCTCCGATGGCGTTGCGGAAAACCACATCATTCGCTTTGCTTTCGATTCAGCGGAGGATTTATCTTCCATCGGAGAAAACCTGCTTGAAATTGAAAAGCAAGACAGAAAAGTCGAGCCGGAAAAATTCATGGAGTTTATACGGACGAAAACTGTCGATAGCGATATGTATTATCTTCTGCTTGACGAGGTTCAGCTGCTCGGATGCTTTGAGTCAGTGCTGAACGGATATCTGCGCAAAAGCAATATAGACGTTTATGTGACGGGCAGCAACGCGAAGTTACTATCCCGCGATATAATCACCGAGTTTGCCGGACGGGGCGACGAAGTGCATATGTTCCCCTTAAGCTTTGCTGAGTTTATGAGCGTGTATCAGGGAGATAAATACGAGGGGCTTGTGCAATATATGCTGTACGGCGGTATACCGATGGTCGTTCTGCGCCAAAGCGAAGCAGATAAATCCGCCGTGCTTCACAGGCTGTTCGATGAAATTTATATACGCGATATTTACAGGCGGCATAAGGTCAAGGGAAAAGGAGAGCTTGAGGATTTGCTGAATATCCTTTCTTCATCCATCGGCTCGCTCACAAATCCCGAAAAGCTGAAAAACACATTTCACACCGTGAAAAAATCCGGAATCACGGCAAATACGGTAAGGAGGTATCTGGAATACCTCGAGGACTCCTTCCTTGTGGAATCGGCACAGAGATATGACATAAAAGGCAAATCCTATATTGAAACGCCCCGCAAATACTATTTTTCCGATTTGGGTCTGCGCAACGCGCGAATCAACTTCCGCCAGTTTGAGCAAACGCACACGATGGAAAACGTAATTTATAACGAGCTTGTTATGCGCGGATTCAATGTGGATGTCGGCGTTGTGCCTGTCGCGGAAAAGGATGCGGAAAACAAAACGGTCAGAAAGCAGCTTGAGGTCGATTTCGTCTGCAACATGGGTTCAAAGCGCTATTACATTCAATCGGCATATTCAATACCCGATGAAGAAAAGCGGGAGCAGGAGCTTCGACCGTTTCGCAGAATCGAGGATTCGTTCAAGAAGATTGTTGTCACGAAGGATATTACGCCGGCGTTCTACAATGACGAAGGCATTCTCACTATGAATATTTATGACTTTCTGTTAAATCCCGACAGCCTTGAGCAATAAGCGCGGCAGCCGAATCAGAATCATGATTGTACGCTGCGCGCTTGAAGCTGAGCGCTGTAAACATAATATCCCTTCGCATATAATCTGCTTGCCTTCGGCTTTGCCGCAACCCGCGCATTGCACCCGATTTTCGTTATTTTTCTCTCCGTAAATAAAGCCGGCTTTAGTTACGGCGCGCAGACCCGCTTCTAACTAAAAAAAATGCATGATTTCTTTAATTACAGCGCATGAAACGTGCCGTAACTAAAATGCATTTTACTTAAATACAGGCGCTCTGCCATTAACTTGGCAGTACCATTTAACTAGACAGCGGCGGCAAAGCATCGGGCTTTGCCGCCGCCGTTGTCGTTATTGAGTGCCTTTTGCTTATGATTTCATCATCAACCGAGCGTCATCTGATGAAATAGCTGCCGTCGATTATAAGCTGCGCGCCGCCGCCGAAAAGCAGCTCGCCGTTTTCAACGCTGAGGCATACCTTGTTGTACGGCTCGCCCGCGCCCTGCTCGATTGCCGTCGCCTCGCCCGCCCATATGCCGTTTTCGAGCATATATGCGCCGAAAGCGCTGTTGCCGGAGCCTGTAGCGGGGTCCTCAAGATAGCCGAAGCGCGGAGCGAAAACGCGGGTATGCGCAATGCGCTTGTCGCTTTTCGTCTGCATTGAGAAGGCGAGAACAATGTCTATTCCGTCCGCCTCGCAGAATTCCTTCAGCTCGAAAATATCGGGGCTGATTGTCGTTTCGTCTTGAAGCTCCGTTATCGGCACGATGAGGGTTCTGAGCCCCGCGTCGATAAAGCCGATTGGATAGCGGCTGTCAAGCGCCGATTCCGGAAGGGAAAGAGCGCGCGCCGCCTCCGCTTTTTCGCAGGGACACTTCAGCTTTTCGGGCTTCGGGGCCTTAACGTAAACCGCCTTTTCATCGCGAATGCGGTTGTAAACCGTTAAAAGCCCCTTGCGGTTCGTTTCGATTACAACCTCGGACTTGTGCGAAAGCTCCTCGTCGCTTTTCAGCAGCGAGTACATCGTCGCAATCGTTCCGTGACCGCAGAAGTCAACCTCGCACTCGGAGGAATAGTAGGTCAGCTTCATATCCGCCTTTTTTGAGCGGGAAACGAATACCATTTCGGATACGAAGCCCTTGTGCTCGCCCGCAATTTTCAGCATCTGCTCGTCGGTAAGCGTGTCCGCCCCGAGGCGCAGATATGCCGCCGGATTGCCCGCCGAGCCATGCGCGGCAAAGGCGTTCAGCTTCTGGTAAGGGTAGGTAAGCATTCCGTTCACTCCTTGATTTCAATGGAGCCCTGAGCAATCATTCGTCCGTTTTTGCGTGAGAAGAGCATAAGGCTGTCGCCCCTTACGGAAAAGCGCACCTTCTGCCCTATCTTGTACAGTATGCCGCCAAATACTACTCCGGTCAAGAGAAAATCGTCAACTCTCAGCTTTACGGTCGTTTCCATGCCGGTAGGCATCGCGCTGAATACCTCCGCCTCAAGCGCTCCGTCCTCGCGTATATCCAAAAATTCGGGGCGAACGCCTAAAATAAAATCGTTATCGTCCGCCGTGCGCTTGTCACCGAAGTCCTCCATTTCGTTAACCCGCGCTATATGATAGCGGAAAACGGAGTCCTTGTTGCCCTTTTCTACGTTCTTTTTGTCCTTGAGCGCCGCCTTTGCCTTTTCCGCCTTCTGCGCGTCCCGCTCGTCCTCCGTGCCGAACCATTTCGCCAAATCCATGCTTTCGGCAGGCTTGAAAACCGCCTTGTGCGAGCCGAAAATGGTTACGGGCAACTCGCCGCCCTGCTGAGCGCCGCGCGCCTCGATAAAGTTTACGGCGGGATTTCCCACAAAGTCCGCAACGAACAGATTGGACGGGCGGTTGTATACCGTCAGCGGCTCGTCATACTGCTGCAAAACGCCGTTTTCGATAAGGCATATCTTGGTGGCGAGCGTCATCGCCTCCATCTGGTCGTGCGTTACATAGATAAAGGTCGAGCCGGTTTCAAGGTGCAGGCGCTGCAATTCCGAGCGCATTTCAAGGCGCAGCTTCGCGTCAAGGTTGGAAAGCGGCTCATCCATGAACAGCACGCGCGGCCCGGGCGCAAGGGTTCTTGCGATTGCAACGCGCTGCTGCTGTCCGCCGGACAGCTCGCTCGGATACCTGTCCATGAACATTCCTATTTTGACTATCCGGCTGACGCGCCTTACGGCAAGGTCGATTTCCTCCTTATCGAGCTTGCGGACGGAGCGAACGGGCTTTCCGCCGGAAAGAACGGTAAAATCATCCGAGAGCGTTTCGCCTTTCTCCCTGTGCTTTTCCTTTAGGGCGTCAAGCCTCTGCCTGAGCGCCGCCTTGTGCTTTTCAACGTCCGCCGAATCGGCAAGATTGATTTTCAGCAGCGCCTTTGCGCTCATTCCGCTTATCTCGTAGGTGTCGATAAGCCGCAACTGCGCCTTCTGCGCGTCCGTTTTCCCGTCCTTGTCGCGGCTTTCCTCAACGAGCGCCCTTGCAGCGCCCGCCTTGTCCAGAATGGAAAGCATTGCGCTTATCGCGCGCGCCTCCGTGTCCGCCTTGTCCATTTCTTCCTTTATATTGCCGAGTCCGAAGGCTATATTCTGGTAAACGGTCATGTTCGGCCAGAGCGCGTAGTTCTGGAAAAGGAAGCCGACCCTGCGCGCGTTCGCGGATACGTTGATTCCGCGCTCCGAGTCGAAAACGGGCACTCCGTCAATCGTAATCCGCCCCTCCGTCGGCGTTTCCAGTCCGGCAATCATGCGCAGCGTCGTCGTTTTGCCGCAGCCGGAAGGCCCTAGCAGGGTTACGAACGCATTGTCGTCAATGGTAAGGTCAAGATGGTCAACCGCGTAAAAATGCCCCCAGCGCTTCGATACGTTTGTAAGCTCTATTCTCGCCATCGTCAGTTACCTCCGATTCCCTTATCGAGGCTCGCGCCGGTCAGCTTGTTCACCACGGCGTTGCAGATAAGGATTAATACAATCAGCATAAGGTTGATTCCGCTTGAGAAGGCGTAAAGCCCCATCTCGTCAAAATAATCGAGCATCGTCGTGATTATCTTTGTCTGCGAGCAGAGGAGCATGAACAGCGTCAGCTCGCGGATGCAGGTCATGAACGGAAGCAGATAGCCGCTTATTATAGCGGATTTCTGGATTGGTATTATGATTCTGAGCATCCGCTTATGCCACGGCACGTTCTGGATGATTGCCGCTTCCTCAATCTCGCCGGAAAGCTGCATCATCGAGTTCAGCGCGGAGCGGCTTGCAAAGGGTATATACTTAACCGTTCCGGCTAGTATAAGCAGCAGGAACGTGTTATATATTCCCATTGACGAGCCGAAAATGAAGAAGGCTACGCCGACGGCAAGGGAGGGCATGAGATAGGGGAGGAACGCCATTGAGTTGACGTAGGCAGCCCACTTGCTCCGCCGATTTTTGCTCACACAGTAGCCGACGAGAAGCCCAATCGTTCCGGAAAGCAGCGCGCAGCAGAGGGCGACGAACACCGAGCCGCCGAACGCGTTCCAGATTGTCGAATTGTACAGAATTCCCGTCTGCCCGTACATTCCGTTCTCCGTTATGTTTTCGGCTGTTATCCACCATTTGGTGGTCAGCCCCGAAAGCCCCGATGAAAGGAAGCTGTAATCACCCGGGTTCGGCAGGAAGGTTTCAAGCGCAAAGGTCAGTATCGGCACGATTCCGGTTGCGAGGGTAAGCAGCACGAACAGGATTGCAATCGCGTATTTGCCGACCTTGCCGAGGTTAACAACGCTTGCCTGTCCGGATTTGCCCGTTACCGTCGTAAAGCTCTTTCGCCCGCCCGTCGTTTTTTGGTTGATTAACAGGATTGCTATTCCGAAAAGCATCATAATCACGGCGAGTATGCTTGCCTCGCCCGCGCGGTTTGCGGACATTCCGACGTATTTTGTGCAAAGCGTTTCGAGCTTCATATAGTGCGGAACGGGGTACGAGCCCATAGCGCTTGAGAATACGAGAAGAATTGTGCTTAGTATTGCCGGACGAACCATCGGCAGGGTAATCCTCGCGAAGGTTTTTATGCGCGGGGTGTTGAGTATTGTCGCCGCTTCCTCAAGATTCGCGTCCATATTGCGGAATATACCGCCGATTAATATGTAGGCGAAGGGCGCGTAGTGCAGTGAAAGCACGACGGCGGCGGGGAACAGCCCCTGACACCACCACTCAGGCATTGTGATTCCGAGAATTCCCGCAAAAATGCCGTCCGAAGTGCCCGAAACCAGCCGCGAATCGAACATATTCTTCCACACAACCGCGAGCGTCCATTGCGGCATTATGTATGGGAATATGAAGATTGAGCTGAGATATTTCTTGAATTTCAGGTTTGTGCGCGTAACGAGATACGCAAAAATTCCGCCGTACAGGATTGAGCCGAAGCACGCCCATACGGACAGGAGAACCGAATTCAGGAGCGGCGTCCACAGGTTCGTTTTGGCGAGCCTTCCCGTGAACAAATCGCTCCAGTTGTACAGCGTATAGCCCTCCGTAAGCCCCGTTCTTGCGGAATCGACGGAGCCTATATGCACGGTCACGGTGTCGATTGCAATTGAGAACATCGGCGCGAGGGTTGTAACCGTCAGAATAATTCCGAGGATTAAAAGGATTGCGTTCTGCGGCTTTGATATGTAGGTCAAAAGCTTGTTGAGCCGTATGCGCGCCGCGCTCGGGTATGCCGCGCTTGTTTGCATTTCAGTCGCTCCTTCCGGTGGATAGTAAGCGATAGGCGGGTTTTGCCCTGCCGGAAAAGGTAATGCCCGACAGATTCTAAACAGCACGGGGCTGACGCGAGCGCGCCAGCCCCGCTGCGGGAGCTACGGTTTACTTGTTTCCGATTATCATGTCAATCCAGTCGCCCAAGTCGAAGGAAACCTCTGCGCAGTACGCGGGGTCTTCAACCACGAGCTGTCCGCCCTCAGCGGAAGTCCACCACTCGTAGCCGCGGTCGTCCTTGGCAGGATAGGTGTCAACGCCGTCAACAAAGCCGTCCTTGCTGTGGTCGGTGTTGCATACGGGGTTGGCGCTGTAACCGCCCATGTCCTTGCCCCATGCGTGGAAGCCGGTTTCAGTCGTCGTCATGAACGATATGAAAGCGCAGGCAGTCCAGGGCAGCGGGGAGGTCTTGGTGAGCATAAGGAAATGCTTGTAGGCATAGCCGCCGATTCCGGTGTAATCATCCTGATAAGCGGCGATGGTGATGTTGTTAACGGACGCGTCCGCGCTCTCCTCAACGGAGCGGAGCTTGGAGTAAACCAGCAAGCCGCTCTGTCCGGCGGCGGAGGCGGTAACGAGGGTGTTGCAGATAGGGCCGTCGTCGGTCTGCGCGTTGTACTGCTCGCACCAAAGCTTGATGAAGGCAAGGCCGTACTTGGCGTTTTCGGCGGTAAGCCCGAGGTAATCGCAGTCAGGGGCTACTTCATCGATAACCGCCGCGAAATACGCCTTTTTTTCGGTGGGCAGCTTGTCAAAAGCGTCCTTGAGATAGGTGGAGTACTTCTCGGAGGTGAGCATATACAGGAAGTTCTTTCCGACAAGTTCGGAGTTCACGTCCATGTAAAGCGGGTTGACGCCCTCGGCAACGAAATCCCAGCAGTTGGTGAAAACCGCGCCGGAGGTGTTGTTGAACATGAAAACCTTGTTAAGGGTCTGGAGGGTAAGCGGGTAGCTGTTCGCGGCGATGTCAACGCCTTCCTGCTCCGCCCACTCCTTGGGGATGAAGTTCAGCAGGTTGCCGGTGTTCAGCATTTTGGACTGAATCTGGTTTCCGTCCTGAATCAGCGTCATCGAATAGATATGGCTGCTGCTCTTGATATCGGCGTTAAGGGTGGTGAAGATTGAGTTGTTCTTCGGCTGCGACCACTCGATTGTGCCGGTATAGGAGGGGTCGATGCCCTGAAGCATCGCAACGAATTCCGCGCCGGCGGTCTTGCCGCGGCTGGAATTTCCGATTCCGTAAAGCACCTTTCCGTTGGATTCCTCGATTGCCTTTTTGTAAAGCTCCTCGTTGGTCATGCTCTGAGCCTGAGCGATTACATCCTCTACGCTCTCCTCAGCGAAGGCGACAGTGCCGAATGCGGTCAGGCACAGCGCGACAGATAGAACGATAGCCAGTAATTTCTTCATGGTTATTCTCCTTTTCGGTTTTGATTGATTTTTCCGTGAGCGGCTTCTTCTGCGCCGCATCTAATGATTGCATTGTAGCACAAACGTTTGCAAAATGGAATACCGTATTTGTCAAAAGCGCAGTAAAATTGACGAAACCGCCGCATTGACATTCTCGATGCGCAAGTTATACCGAGCATAACGATATATATAGGGAGGAACACCTGTGATTTCACCTGTAATCGAATTCGGCGGCGACTGCTACAGAGCGATGGAACGATAGCGGCAAACGCGAATCAACAAGAATCGTATCAATGGACGGCTTCAATACCGGAAGAAGCCTCGTATGTAGCAAGAACAGGTGGCACGGCGTAGCCGTGACGGAAGGATTGTCGTTAGGTTGCTCGAAAGAAAAAGGTTATTGAATAATCATCGAAAATCCTTATATATCAAGCCTTTCTGACAATCCCTCAGGCGCTCCGCGCCAGCTCCCTTTACACAAGGGAGCCTTTTTTCAGCAAGCGTACAGCTCACTTTACATAGTGGAGCCTTCTTTGGTAAACAGACTGCGGTTGCAGACGGTTTATTATGATATTGCACTATACTCGTCCGTATTACCTAATTTACACTAAATAATGTTACATTACACATAAGCACTATATATTCAATCCAATAATGACTCATCCATATTATCTTATCTATAACACATCATCCGCACTATACTCGTCCGCACTACATCCGTATACCTCACTTATTCTCTGCCATAACGCCGACAAGGCGGTGAGGGATATACGCTTCCTCAAGATACGCGTTTTCCTCGGCGGTAAGCGTAAGCTCCGCTGCTGCGACGGCGCCGTCGACATGGCTCAGCTTTGTTGCGCCGACGACGGGAGAGGTCGTCTTGCCAATCAGCCATGCAAGCGCGATTTCCGTCATGGAAACTCCGCGCTTTTCCGCAAGCTCCATAACGCGCGCGATGATAACGCCGTCCTGCTCAGCCGTTTTATCGTACTTGAAGCGGGCGTACTCGTCCTCCTCAAGCCGTTTGGAGGTTTCGCCCGGGCGCTTTGAGAGCCGTCCGCCCGCAAGCGCGCTGTAAGGCGTCATCGCAATGTTTTCCTCCCTGCACAGCCGCGCCATTTCGCGCTCCTCCTCGCGGAAAATAAGGTTATAATGCCCCTGAACGCTTACGAATTCGGGAAAGCCCTCCTGCCTTGCAAGGGCGTTCGCCTTTGCGAGCTGATACGCGTAGCAGTTGGAAATGCCGACTGAGCGCGCCTTGCCGGACTTGACAGCCTCGCTCAAGCCCTCCAATATTTCATAAATCGGAGTTTTATAATCCCACATATGGCAGATATACAAATCCACATAATTCATTCCGAGGTTTGAGAGGCTTCTGTCGAGCGAGTCCATAACGTGCTGCTTGCCCGATTTTCCCTGCTCGATTTCAGTTCTGCTTCGCGGCGGGAACTTTGTGGCGACAACGACATCCTCGCGCCTTGCGAAATCCCTGAGCGCTCTGCCGAGGTACTGCTCGCTGCTGCCGCCCTGATAGACGATAGCCGTATCGAAAAAATTTACGCCCTTTTCAAGCCCATGCCGGATTATCTTCCTTGAGTCCTCCTCGCAGAGCGTCCACGAATGCTGCCCGAAGGAAGCGTCGCCAAAGCCCATGCAGCCCATGCAAATGCGGGAAACCCTGATTCCAGTGCCGCCGAGATACGTATACTTCATTATTAACTCCTTACTCCGGCAGATAATCCGCCGCTTCGGTTTGGATTCAGCCTTAAACATAAGCTGATTATACCACAAAGGCGCGATATATAAAGAATTAAAGCGCGCAATTCGTTTTCTCATTTATTTCTCATTTTTCTTTCACCCGTTTCACAAGCAGCGGCGAGCGGAAACTGATATTCTATGCGTGTCGGGAGGGAACAGACAACAAACCCGACGGAAGATAAAAGGAGAAAGAAAATGAAAAACTACACTTTGGAAAACGTTGAGTATCTTCGCCGCGCCGGACATATGAGCTATGACGAGGCTATCGCGCTTATAGAAAAGCACGGCGGCGATTTGGAAGCCGCGATTTCGGAAATCAAGGCAAACGCCGATGATACAGCGGCGGCGAACGCGCAGACCGAAACCGCCGAGGAAAAGACCGAAAGCAAAGCCACAGAAAAGAAGAACTGCTGGGACAACTGGTGTGAGGCTTGCGAAAAGTCCTCCTGCGACTGGAAAAAGAACTGCGGCTTCGGCAGCAAGACGACAAATAACAACGGAGGTATCTTCACTATGCTGAGCAAAAACCTTCTTATGGTTCGCAAGGGCGACACCATCATCGCTAACTTCTCCCTCTTGTTCTCAATCATTGCCACAATCGTTGCGCCTTGGCTGGCTCTCGGCTGCGCCGTTCTCGCCCTCGCGCTTGGCTATCGCATAAGCTTCGAGCGCAAGGAAGAAGTTTTCCAGAACATTCACAGCGTTGTGCATAACGCCGCCCGCAACGTGAGGGACGGAATCAAGGAAATGGTCAAGTAATCAGGCAGGGCAAGCCTTAATTGCTAATCTGCAAACCAAATGGTATAATGTCAAGGGCTGTTTACAGGAGGAAATATTATGGCAAACTACACTATTGACGATGTTGAGCTTCTGAGGCGCAGAGCCGAGGTCACCTACGAGGAAGCGGTTGCGCTTCTCGATATGATGGACGGCGACGTTCCCCGCTGCCTTGCCGAGCTTGAAAAGCGCGGCAAGCTGAGGAGCGAGAGCGCGCAAAGCGCCAAAGCGCAGAGCGCTCAGGGAGCGGAGCATAAGAAGATTTACACGGCGGACGTTGGCTTAACCATCGGCAAGCTGTTTCAGAAGGCATATGCCTGCCGCGTTATGGTTAAGAAGGACGGCGTTATGATAATCAATCTTTCCGTCCTCTTCCTCGCGATTGCCCTGCTTTCGGCTCCCTACCTGCTCGCTGGCGGGCTGCTGCTCTCGCTGATTCTGGGCTACCGCATATCCTTTGTAAAGAGCGACCCTGCCTTCGTAAAGGCTACGCTTCAGACAATCATCCAGAACGCGGGGCATAACGTGCGCAGCTCAATGCAGAGCTTTACCGGCAGCAGCGCGCAGCAAAAGAAAAAGCCCGAAGTGTCCGAGGAGGACAAGCGTGAAATGGACGAGCAGGAGCGCACCTATGAGGAGCTGAAAAAGCGTATGCCCTCCCTTGAGGAGGAAATCGAAAGCGCGAAAAAGGCGCAGAGCGCGTCTGTTGAGTTCAACGCGGACGGAAGCATAACCGTTGAAAAGGACGATGACGACGGCTTCTCCTCAGCCACCATCAAGTGATTTACTGATATATTATGCCCGCCGTCCCCGCGCCTTTATGCGGGGGCGGCAAAGGCGCATATAACGAAAAACAGCCTAAGGGCGTTTTAATATATTCTTTGGAGGCAGACGCAGATGGCAAAAATACTTATTGTTGAGGACGAGAAGAAGATAGCCCGCTTTCTTGAGCTGGAGCTGAAGCACGAGGGCTACGAGGTTATATGCGCCTACGACGGGCGCGAGGGGCTTGACGCCGCCTTGAGCGGTAAGCCCGATTTGCTTATTCTCGATTTGATGCTGCCCCTGCTCTCCGGAATAGAGGTCTGCCGCCGCCTGAGGCAGACGAGCGATATGCCCGTAATCATGCTGACGGCAAAGGACGACGTATCCGACAAGGTTATGGGGCTTGACATGGGCGCGGACGATTATATGACGAAGCCCTTTGCGATTGAGGAGCTGCTTGCCCGAATCCGCGTTGCCTTGAAAAAGCGCAGGCTGACCGGCAAAACGCACGAAACGCTGACGGAAGGCCCCGTGCATATGGATTTGAGCAGCTACGGCGTAACGTGCGCCGGAAACGAAGTTAACCTGACCAAGAAGGAGTTTGACCTTCTCGCATATCTTATGCGGCATACCGGCGAGGCTGTAAGCCGCGACGAACTGCTGAACGAGGTATGGGGCTATGAATTCGCGGGCGATACCAACGTGGTGGATGTTTATATCCGCTACCTGCGCAATAAGCTCGACGAAAAGTACTCCATAAAAACGCTGCATACGATACGCGCGGTGGGATATATGTTCAAATATGAAGAATAACAAGGCGGAAAGCCTGAAAAGGGCGCGCGAGATAAAACAAAAAAACGAAAAGCGCCGCAAAAGGGCGGCGGGGAAGCTGCGCGGCAGGATGGCGGAGCTTAAAAACAAAAGGGCGGAGCAGGACAACGGCTTTAACCGCCTGAGCGCAAGAACGCACGGCAAAATGGAGGCGCTTGGCGCAAACCTGCGCTTTTCGCTTACGCTTCGAATCGCGCTCTCCTACTGCGGAAAGCTTTTCTCGCAGACAATCCCAATCCTAATCCTTTTCACATTGCTCTTTTCCGTTGTTTCCTACCATAGCCTTGACGTTCAGCTTGCGGACGTGATTGCGGATATACCTGCCGCCGCGGGCGAATACGGCGTAGGCGAAACGCGTTTATACGGGCTTACGGCGACCGTCAGCGATGGCTATAACGAGGAAAAGAACCTGATTATCGCCGCCGCAAAGGATGTAAAAAACGCATTCACAAACGGGCTTTTCGATGAAAAGGCGACGATGCTTATAACGCGCCCGAAAACTGCCGGTGAAAAGACGTATACCGTAGCGGCGCTATTTGACGTTACCCGCCAGCGGACCCTCTACCTATGGCTTGCGGGCGCAATGCTTTTCTTTGATTTGATGCGCGCAATGCGCTTCCTTCAGGACAGGCGGCGGCTCGACAAGACGGTTTTGCAGCCTATCTACGAAATAGCGGAGATAGCCAAAACGCTGTCCGCAACGAACCTTTCGGCGCGAATCAATCTGCAGGGAATGAAAAACGAGCTGCGCGACCTTTCCGCCGTTATAAACTCAATGCTCGACAGAATTGAACTCAGCTACAACAGCCAGAAGCAGTTCGTTTCCGACGCGAGCCATGAGCTGCGCACTCCAATCGCCGTAATTCAGGGCTATGCCGATTTGCTTTCGCGCTGGGGCAAGGAGGATAAGGATATTCTCAACGAGGGAATAACCGCGATTTCCGCCGAGGCGTCCAACATGAAGGAGCTTGTCGAAAGCCTGCTTTTCCTTGCGCGGCACGATAAAAAGACCCTGCATATGGAGCTTTCAACCTTCAATATGCGCGACCTTGTGGCGACGCTGCAAAAGGAAATGCAGATGGTTGCGCCCGCATACACAATTCTTACGGATAAGCTTGAGTCGAGCCTGATTTATGCCGACCAAGGCATGGTCAAGCAGGCGCTGCGCGTGCTGCTTGACAACGCGGTTAAATACACTCCCTCCGGCGGAACGATTACCCTCTCCTGCGAGCATATGCCGGACGGCTGCCTAACAACCGTTTCGGATACGGGCGTCGGAATATCCAAGGAGGATTTGCCGCGAATCTTCGACCGCTTCTACCGCTCCGACGAGGCGCGCAAGCGCGAGGGCGGCGGTCACGGGCTGGGGCTTTCCATAGCGCGGATTATAGTGCTTTCGCACGGCGGGCGCATAACCGTCCGCTCAAAACCCGGCGCGGGAACCTCCTTTGCGGTGTTCTTCCCCGAAAAAACAAAAACCTCCGACGAGGAAACGCCGGCGATTAAGAAGGAGGCGTAAAGGGTCTTAGCAAGCTGACGGGTTGTGATAACGCCATTATGATTGAAAATCTCAATATTAGAACAAGCTTGAGAATTACATGATTAAGAACTAACGATAACCTACAAGCGGCTACTTTACAGTGCGGCGGCAATACCGGAAGAAGCCTCGTATGTAGCAAAGGGAGGTGGCACGGCGTAGCCGTGACGGAAGGATTGTTTTAGGGATTGTCGCGAGAATTATTATTTAATAATAAGCATATATATACTCAGACTACCTTTACTTCTATATCCTCAAAAAAAGGACAGGATTTTCATCCTGTCCCTGATTTACATTATGCGGGTCAGTTAAGCAGCGTATTCACTCCGCGAAAAGCTCACTCAGCGCGTCGCGGAATTCGGGGCAGACCCACGCGCCGCAGGCGCTGAAAATATCGTCCTTCTGGAAAAGCTGGACGCAAAGCCCGTTGTTTAAAAAGAACAGCACGGCGCTGCCGCTTTCGCCCTTGGACGCGCCGTAGGACGAGGCGTTATCGCAGAGCGTTGAAACGAGGCTCGAAATAGTGTCGGCGTCCGTGATTGTTCCAACTCCGCTCACTTCAATGCGCGCTACATTATTGACTGCGAGCGTGCTCATCAGCGTTTCGCCGGAAACGGTATCCGTGCCGGCATAGCTGACGCGCTGGAAAGCGCGGGTTTTTCCGCCGACGTCGGCGCATACGAACGCGCCCTTCATGCCGCTGACGGCGAACACTTCCGTGCCCAGCTCAACGGTATTGCTGACAATATTTCCTTCGGAAAGCGAAGGCTCGTCAGTATAATCATCGACGTTTCCAAGGCTGTCGCCCTTGAGCGAGGCGGCGGAAAAATCGCTCTTGAGCATACGGTACGCCTTGCCGTCTATCATAACGAGCGGGAAATTTGCTCCGGTTCCTTTTTCCCATATACTGGTGTAACCGCTTGTCTGCGTAGAGCCTACGCTTACGCTTCCGCGCGTAAGGTCAGCCGCGGCGACAAGAGCAATATCTCCCGCGCCGCCCGCAGCCTGCGACGCAAGCACGGTTTCCTCAGGCGCGCTTTTGTGCCCAAGCGCCATAGGCAGCACGAGCGCGCAGCAGACGACTATAACAGCCGCAAAGGAAATCGCCGGCGCATATCGCGCGAAAAACGGCTTTTCCTTCCTTACTTCTGAGTTGTTTCCGGCGGCAAGAATGCGCCCCTTCAGCTCCGCCGACGGCATCAAACCCGAAAGCGATGAATCCATAATTTGCTTAAAATCCTCAGGCTTCATTCCTCTCCGCCTCCTTTCATGATTTCCTCAAGCTTTTTTCTTCCTCGCGAGAGCCTGCTTGAAATAGTACCCTCCGGCAATGCGAGTATCTGCGCCATTTCTGCTATGCCATAGCCCTGATAATAATGCAGATAAATTACCTCCTTAAAGCCGGCAGGGAGCTTAGCAATAGCCTGCATTATCTCTGTGCGGTCATCAGTTTGCTTAATATCGTCCGGCGCAGGATAAAGCTCGAACGCGGGGCTTCCCAGAACGACGCGCTTTGCCCATGCCGCTCTCCACAAATCGCGGCAGCGGTTTAGCGCAACCTTCAGAAGCCATGCTTTTTCGCGCCCCTCCTGAATAACGGGCGTATTCGTAAGAAGCCTGACGAACACATCCTGGCAAACATCCTCAGCCTTTTGCCTGTCGCCCAGATAGAAGTAGCTTACCCTCAATACATCCTGCGCATACTTCTCGTACATTTCCTCAAAGGAAAGCGCCGTAGGCGCGTCAGCATTGCCTGCATCGGGAAAAACGCTTTCTGCTGCGTTGTTTTCCGTGTCCTGCTGCTCAATCATATAACGGTTCCACCTTCCCAATTCTTGCAGTAGTTCCCGCAAAAGCCATTAAATAAATATTACAGTATTGCGAAGAAAAAGTCTAATTTGGCATTTTTCACGCCATAGGCTTATCAAGAAACGTGAGCATATAGTCGATTGAATCCGTAAGCGCCTTGAAGCAAGCCGAGATAATATTGGGGCTTACGCCTATTGTCGACCACACTCTTTCGCCGTCCGTGGTTTCAATCTGTACTCTGACCGTGCTTGCCGTTCCGCCGGAATCAATAACGCGCACCTTGAAATCGGTCAGCCTCATTTTTTCAAGGCAGGGATAGAACACGGAAAGCGCCTTGCGAAGCGCGTTATCCAGCGCGTTTACAGGGCCGTCGCCCTCAGCGGCGTTTATTTCCTCACTGTCCCCGACCCTGACCTTGATATGCGCCATTGCGTTGCGCGCGTCAATCGCCTTTTCGCAAAGCACATGAAAGTCGATTACCTCATAAAAGGTTTTGCGCCGCCCGATTGCCTTCAAAGCAAGAAGCTCAAAACTGCCCTCGGCGTTTTCGTAGCGATAGCCTTCCGCCGCCTTTTTCTTCATTGCGAGCATAATTTTATCCATTTCGGGCGAATCGCGCTTTATATCAGGCGCTGCAAGCAGCAAACGCGAATGCACGGCGCTGCGCCCGCTCTGGTCGCTGATAAGAAGCCGCCTTGAGTTTCCGACGATTTTAGGATTTATATGCTCAAAGCTCCTGTCGTCCTTGAGTATTGCGTCAATATGCGTTCCGCCCTTATGCGCAAAAGCGGACGAGCCGACATACGGCGCGCGGCGGTCGGGAGTAAAATTGCATATTTCGGAAATCGTTCGCGAAAGATGCGTCAGATTTTTCAGGCATTCCTTAGCCTTCATGTCATAGCCCATTTTCAGAATCAGGTTCGGCAAAAGGGTGCATAAATCGGCGTTGCCGCATCTTTCTCCCATTCCGCCTACAGTTCCCTGAACCTGAACTACGCCCGCCGAAACCGCTGCCATTGATATTGCGGCGGCAATTCCCGAATCGTTATGCGCGTGGATTGAAAGCATACCGGCAAACTCTGAATTAACGCGCCTTACAATATCACTTACCCTTCCGATAAGGCTTCCGCCGTTCGTATCGCAGAGCGTCAGAATTTCCGCTCCGCCGCGCGCGGCAGCACGCAGGCATTCAAGCGAATAATCCATATTTTCCGCCGCGCCGTCAAAAAAATGCTCCGCGTCAAAGAAAACGCGCTTTCCGGCATTTTTCAAAAACCTGACGGATTCTTCTATCATCCGTAGGTTCTCCGAGGTTTCGGTCTGCAATACGCGCTTTACCTGCCACTCGCTCGCCTTGCCGAAAACGGATACTACCGGCGCGGGAGAAAACGCGCAGGCTTTCAGATTTTCATCGTCCTCCGCCTTGCAAGCCGGATGACAGGTGGAGGAAAACGCGCACAAAACGGCGTTTACAAGCGGTTTTTCATGCTTGATAATTTCATAGAAACGAGCGTCGGTTTCGCTGCCCGCGGGCATTCCCGCCTCTATATAGTCAACGCCCAAGCTGTCAAGGGCGCGCATAACCCTTATTTTATCCTGCGCGCGAAGGCTCATTCCGCCGCTCTGCGCTCCGTCGCGAAGCGTAGTATCCAGAACCTCAAGCCTCATTCGCACGCCTCCTTTTTGCTTTTGCCTGAGAAAATTGATATACTTACCTATTATACCATACGGCGAATAAAACGCAAAGAAAAAGCCCGTAAATGAAAGGTGGAATGATAAGCACAAAAGAATAGCGAATGAGTTCAAAACAGCGAATTGGTGACAAAAACGGCTTAGTTTTAAACTCCTCTTTTCCGGTATGGAATATCCGTTCGCTTGCGGACAAAGCCCCCCTAAAAAGCAGAACAACCTGCGGAAAAGCGCTTTGTCAAGAGGAAATTTTCTTTTATCCGTTTTGGATTTATGTTATCCGCAGGCTGTGGACGGAGCCTTTTGCGAAGTTGAGGACTCAAACACTCTTTTACTTTTGAGAGAAAAACTGATATGACAAAATCGGCTTCTTGGAAATTTTAAGGCAGCTTTTGATTATAAAAACAAACTTGACATTTGTTCGCTTTACTCTTATTTGAGATTATGCTATAATAAGTTCTAACGGAATCCATAGTTTTTCCGCAGCTCCCGCTTATTTTTCCTCTGTTTGTCCATGCGGAGAATTGTTGAGAATCATAGCTTTCCGAGGTTATCCCTGTTATCCGCACCCCCTACTACTACTACTATATATTATTACAACAGCAACCATAGGGGCGCTGAAGCAAACAGAGCTATTAACCGAACTTGAAACAGGAGGAATTCCGATGCTGTTTACCTGCGACGTACAAGAGCTGTTGGACGGACTTAGCACTGCATCCCGCGCGCTTTCATCCAGACCTGCAAAGCAGATTCTTGAGGGAGTTCTGCTCGAAACCACCGAGAGCGGGATTAGGATTACCTGCACCGACCTTAACCTTACAATCGAAACCTATGTTGACGCAACGGTTAAGGAAGAAGGGCAGGTTGTTCTGCCGGGCCGTCTGTTTACCGACCTTGTGCGTAAATTGAGCGGAGGACTCCTTGAAATCAACGTAGACGATAAGAATATCGCTTACCTGCGTAACGCCGGCTCAACTATCAAGCTGTCCGGTCTTTCAGCGCGCGAGTATCCGAGGATGGACGAGCCGGACACCCATAAGTCCGTAACCCTTCCGCAGAGCAAGATGCGCGATATGATTAACAAGGTCAGCTTTGCCGTTGCGACGGACGAAACCCGCCTTATTCTTACCGGAATACTGCTAGAAATTACCCAGAGCGAGGTTCGCCTTGTAGCGCTTGACGGCTTCCGCCTTGCTATGCGCCGCCTTTCCGGCACATATGCGGACGTTGCCGCCGGCGAAACTATTGAAACTGTCGTGCCCGGCAAGGTTATGTCCGAGCTTGCAAAGCTGCTTTCAACCGATGATACGCCGCTTACCATATCTTTTTCTGAAAGCAGAATGGAGCTTTCCTTCGGAAAAACGAAGATGTACAATGTGCTTCTTGCCGGCGAATACATCCGCTACCGCCAGATTATGCCCACCACTTGGACGAGCCGCGCGACCATCAAAACGCGCGAATTCGAGCGCGCAATCGAGCGCGCAAGCCTTATGGCGCGCGAGGGCAAGAATAACCTGATTAAAATGCACATGACGCAGGAGGGGCTTGTTATCACCTCTAATGCCGAGCTTGGCGACGTGCATGAAAAACTTGATTTGCTGCTTGAGGGCAGGGATATTGACATTGCCTTCAATGTACGCTACCTGAGCGACGTTCTCCGCAATATAGACGAGGAAACCGTCTGTATGCGCTTTACCTCCAACGTAAGCCCGTCCGTCGTTTGTCCGGCGGAATGGGAAGATTATTTGTATTTGGTGCTGCCGGTTCGCGTGTTTGAGTAATGACTGCTCGCTGAAAAAACGCCCCGTCTGCGGCGCCAAGTACGCAAAATAGCTCGGTCATTTACCGATAAGTAAACTCCCTCGCCATTTAGCTTGTCTCCTAGCGTCCGAAGCGTTTTTAGCAAGCAGGGGTGTAGAGAAAACGGGTCTTGTCGGTTCGCGTTCTTGCCTAGAACTAGTGATTACAATAACAATAACCATATAGCAAAAACAGCCTGCGCAAGCAGGCTGTTTTTCCAAAGGAGGCTCCATTATGCAAAGGGAGATGTACGCTTGCTGAAAAACCGTCTCTCGCGGTGTTGGCTACGCGACAGCCGAGGCAGTCATTTACCCGCGAGTAAACTCCTGCCCCGTCTGCGCTTGCCGCTTAGCGATAGACGATTTTTGAGCAAGCTCATGCGCGGAGCGCCTGAGGGATTGTTGGATAAGATTGAAATATAAGGATTTACGCCTGTTATTCAACAACATTTTCTGCGAGAAACCTAACGACAAACCAACCGACAATCCTTCCGTCACGGCTACGCCGTGCCACCTGTTCTTGCACAAGGGAGGCTTTGTCTTGTGGCGCTGCTATGCTGCGAAATAGTCTCTTGTTGATTCTTGTTAGCTTCTTAATCGCGTGATTCTCAAGCTTATTCCAGCGCTTTTTCGATGCTTTCCATGAATCGGACGCGGTTTTCATACCTGCAAACGTACTTGAAGCCGAGGCTTTGCGCAAGCTCGTAGCACTCGCGAATCGGCTTTCCGGAATCAATCGAGCGGTGCGCATCGCTGCCGGTGATGATGTTTTCGCCGCCAAGCTCGCGGTAGCGCCGCAGGATGGTTGTCTCCGGCATGGTAACGCTGCCCCTGAGCAGCCCCGAGCCGTTGATTTCAAGCGCTTTATCGCGGTTTATAAGGGTTTTCAGGATTTCGTCTATAACGTCCTCGCCGTCCGAATAACGCAAAGGATTTTCGCTTTTCGGCAGATACGGAGCATAGCGGCCGCAGTAGCCTATATGCGCAAAGCCGTCGTAATCGGGGAAATTGACTGCGCTTTCAAGCAGCGCCTCAAGATAAAGGCGGTACGTTTTTTCGCGCGGCCTTCTCTGAAAATAACGCGCGTCGTAGCAGTCCGTTCCGTCAACCATATGAAGGCTCAGAAGGTGATAATCGAGCTTCCAGTACTTGAGTTCACTGACGATTATGTCCCTTTTTCTGAAATTGTCGGCAATTTCAAGCCCCAGATACAGGTTCACCTTCGATTTGGCGCTTGCCTCCGCGAATTCCTCCGTTATGTACTCCTTATTCGGAAAGCGCGCGAATTCCCTGTGCTTATGCCCGATGTCAACATGGTCGGTAAAGCAGAGATGGGTGATTCCGCGCCTTGCAGCCGAGGCTGCCATTTCCTTCATTGTATTCTTCGCGTCCGCCGAGTAATCGCTGTGTACATGAAAATCTATCATATGTCAATATTCACCTTATTATCTGTAATATCGAGTATTTCTCCGCTGCGAATGAGATACAGGCAGGCTCTTTTTACCTTTTTGCCCGTTATTTTTTCAACCGCTCTCCTGTACATATTAACCTGCGGCGAGTAGCGCTCAAGCAGCGCCTGCTTATCCTCCGGTTTGTCCGTCTTGTAATCCGCAAGGATTAGCCCGTCCTGCGTTTCGATACACAGGTCGATAACGCCCTGCAAAACCAGATTGCCCCTGCCCATTTCGCAGACGAACGACCATTCGCGGTGAACTACGCTTGCCAAAAGCATTTCCGCGCCGATTTCGCTTTCCATAAACCGCAGGATATGCCCCGCGTCAATCCTACAGAGAAGATTCGGCGGGATTGCCTGCATTTCCGAAAGCCGCTCAAGGGTTCTATTGATTACATTCAGCCGTTCGTCCTGTCCCGCATTTTTCAGCATATCAAGGGGAAGCTTTGAGAGAATCAGGTGATACGCGCTGCCGAGCGACGCGCCGTCCGGCGTTTCCTCCTGCATGAACGGAGGCTTTTCGGGCATCTCCTTTTCCCAGAGCGCTTCCTTGTTCCGTCCCGTTTCCTCGTCCGCGTTTTCGCCCGCTATTTCCCCGCGCGCGATTTCCGTCACAGTCGCCTTGCGCCTTGCGGGGGCGCTTTCGAGGTTATTTCTTCCGGTAAGCCGCAGAACCGTATCCTCCGAAGGTTTGACACTTATCGCTGTGGATAACTTGTCCATCAGGTTGTGGATAACCTCCGACTTATCCGCATTTTCATGTGGAGAAAACCCGAAAACCCTTATATTCCAACGGGTTTGGGATAGAGGAAATGTTGTGGACAACCCTTCCTGAGTTGTTGATAACATGAGCTGCGCAAAATCTGCGCCCTTTTCGCCGTCCCTTTCGGGGCGCGCGAGGGGCTGAACAATCCAGTCAAGAGCGGTCTGAGCGGAAAGCGACCTGAGCCTGTCGGGAGGCATATTCCACACGGGAATCGCGCGCTCGGGATTTACCGTTCCCATCAGATAGAGGGCGTAGCGCGGCCTTGTCATTGCGACATAGAGAAGCCGCATAGCCTCGCTGCGCTCGTCCATTTCCCTCTGCGCCTTGATTGCCCTTTCGATAAACGAACGCTGCTTAAGGTTTTTATCGGGGAATACGGCGGGAAGCGCAAGCCCGCCGAGGCGCGAGAGCGCAAGCGGCGATTTGTCCTTGCCCTGACTCAGCTTTTTGCCGAGCTGCAGGATGAAAACAACGGGGAACTCAAGCCCCTTCGATTTATGAATCGTCATTACGCGAACCGCGTTTTCGTTTTCGGAAATGAGCTGCGCCGCCTCCGAATCCTTCATTTTCACATCCGTCGTGAAGGCGAGGAAGTCCGAAAGCCCGCCGAAGCGCGTTTCGATAAAGCGCCGCGCCTTTTCGCTCAGAAGGCGCATATTCGCCTGCCGCAAATCGCCGTCCGGCAGCGAGGCGGCAAAGGCGTAAAGCCCGCTTTCCTCCATGATGGTTTCCGCGAGCTTGTCCGCCGCCATGTAAACAGCAAACCTGCGCCAGCGCGAAAGCGTTTTTTCGCATTCCCGCGCCCTGTCGCCCGTTTCTCCCTCAAGCGAGAGGCAGGCGGCGAAGGACTCTGAGAAACAGGAGCCGCCGCCCTGAAGCCTCATATCCGCAAGCTGCTCCTCGGAAAGAGAAAACACGGGAAGCCTGAGCGCCGCGAGAAGCGGAATATCCTGAAGTGGATTATCGAGGTATGAAAGCACGGAAAGCATCTCGGCTATTTCCGGCATCTGATAATAGCTTGCGCCGACGTCGGTAACGTTCGGAATGCCCATCTGCGTAAGAGTTTCGGACAAAAGCTCCGTTACGTCCGTTCGGCTTCTTAAAAGAATTACTATGTCGGAATATGCAAGCGGACGCGTTTTGCCCTTATCAATAAAGGGTTTTCCTATAAGCTTCTGTATTTCCCGTCCCGCCTCGGACGCCTCCGAATAGAGCGAGCCGCGCCTTTCCTCGTCCTCCTCAAGCTGCTCCTTTCGGGAGAAAAGCATGAGCGTTACGGGCGGGTCGTCGTCGTTCTGAAGCCCGGGGACGAGCCGCGCCGCCTCGTCATACTCGATTTCGGCGCTGTCCCTGTTCATGCAGCTTTCAAAAACCTGATTTACCGCGCGCAGGATATTTCCGCGCGAACGGAAGTTAGCCGATAAATCAATTCTTCTCATGTCGCCGCCGTCATCCGCCGAAAAGGACTCATACTTGTCAATAAAAAGCGTCGGGTCAGCCTGACGGAAGCGGTAAATTGACTGCTTTACGTCCCCGACCATGAAGTACGAGCTGAGCGAGCGAAGGGAGCTGAGGATTGCCTCCTGTAAATTTGAAACGTCCTGATACTCGTCGATAAACACCGCGCGGTATTTTTCCGAAAGCGCTTTTTTAACCTCGCCGTCCTGAAGCGCCTGATACGCATAATGCTCAAGGTCGTTAAAATCAAGCGCGCAGGCGAGCGATTTCGCCTCCGCAAACATTTCGGAATACTTTTTTTCAAGAGCGCACAACGCCCGCAATGGCGCGATTACTGCGTTCTGCCGCAGCTCCTCCTCATCCGGAGTAAACGAAAACGGCTCAAGCAGCTTTTTCAGCACGTCCTTATAGCTGTCGCGCGCGTCCTTGCATTTTTCCTGCGCGTCCTTGTCAATCACATCGCTTTTCTTTGCGCGGCCCAGCGGACGAAGCGAAAACGCGCGCGCCGCAAAAGCCGCGTCCTCTTTTTCCCCCTCGAGAGAAACCATCAGCGACTTTATATCGCTTATATCGGAAAGCGCGGTTTCAATATACGCCGCGGGAACGTCGCTTGATTCCGCAAGCGCGCGGAAGCTTTCAGCCATGTAAAGACAGGCGCCGAGCTTTTTTACGGTAAGCGAAAGCATGAAGGAAAACCACTTGCTCGAAAAAAGCTCCTCTTTGGTAAGCGTGAACTCCGCAAGCGCGTTTTTTGTGAATTCCTCAGCGTCTGCGCGCGCGGAGAGAAAGACATGAAGGCTTCTTACCGCGTCCATAATATCCTTATCCGAAAAGCGCTTCGCAAGCTCGCGGAAATCCTCGTCCGCCTCGTCGTACATTTCGGAAAGCGCTTCGTCAAGCGCCTTGTCCGACATCGCCGCGCCCTCGCTGTCCGGCAAAATCCGATACATCGGGTCAACGCCGATTATGGGAAAGAAGGAGCGGATAATTTCGCCGCAGAAGGAATGAATTGTGGAAATGCTCGCGCATTCGGTAAGCGCTGCCTCGCGGCGCATTCTTTCGCTGTCCTGACCGCGCTTTATAAGGCTTGCGTTGATTCTCGCCTTCATCTCCGCAGCAGCCGCCTTTGTGAAGGTAACCAGAAGGATGCTGCCGATTCCGATTGATTCGTCGCTTTCGATAAGGCGGCATACGCGCTCGACAAGCACGGTCGTTTTGCCGCTGCCGGCGGCGGCGCTGACGAGCAGCTCTTTAGCGCCTGCGGTAATCGCCTTTTCCTGCGCCTCTGTCCACGCCATATTTCCGCCTCCTCAGATTTGAAATTCAAGTGCTTTTATTATACATAAATATTTCTTCCAAAGCAATCGCGCTTTGATGTTTCGCATATAACATGGCGTGCATTTTTACGCGCTGGGCAAATACTTGTTTCACGTGAAACATCAAAGCGCTTAAAGAAATCGCTTGACGGCTTTACGCGAAACAATGTTTCACGTGAAACATAACCCCGCGCTCATTTCAAGCGCTTTACTCCTTTGATATATTTGGCTTCTATGGTATAATCAAGGTATCGTCGGGTAAGGCGCCGTTATGGAGGCTACTGCTATGAAAGTTCTGATTCTCAGCACCAATACGGGACAGGGGCATAACACGGCGGGGAGAGCAATGCTTGAGGCGCTCAAAAGGCGCGGAGTTGACGCCGATATGAAGGATGTGCTGACGTTCGGAAGCAGGCGAGCGTCGGAAATCATCAGCGGCGGCTATGTCAGAATGACGCAGAACTCTCCAAAGACCTTCGGGCGGCTCTACCGCGCGGGAGAGGCAATCTCGTCCGACAAGCTGCGCTCGCCCGTCTATTACGCAAATCGGCTTTATGCCGAGCGCTTGGGCGAGTTCATTTCCGCAAACGGCTATGACACAGTGCTCAGCCCGCATCTTTTCGGCGCGGAGGCGATGAGCTTTTTGCGGCGCAGGCGCGGAATGAAAACGCGCTCCTTCGGAATCGCGACGGATTACGTCTGCACTCCCTTCTGGGAGGAAACGGACGTTGATTTGTTCTTCATTCCCCATGAAAAGCTGAGGGCGGACTATGAGCGCAAGGGCTTTGCCCCTGAGCGGCTTATTGCGACGGGCATTCCCGTTTCGCACGTGTTTTCCGAGCCGATAGAGCGCACGGAAGCGCGCAGGACGCTTTCAGTTCCCGACAGCGCGCGCGTAATCATGCTGATGGGCGGAAGCATGGGCTTTGGCGACCTTCCCGACATAATCGGGGAGTTGTTGAGGCGCTGCGGAGACGATACGCGAATCTTTTCCCTTATCGGAAGCAACGAGAAGATGGCTTCGCTGCTCAAGGAGCGCTTCGGAAGCGACGGGCGGCTCACCGTTGTTCCCTTCACGCGGGAGGTTGCCGTTTACATGGCTGCAAGCGACGTTCTTCTGTCAAAACCGGGCGGGCTTAGCAGCACGGAAGCGGCTGTAAAGAACATTCCGCTGGTGCATACGGCGCCTATTCCGGGCTGCGAAACCATCAACGCGCGCTTCTTTGACGAAAACGGGCTTTCCGTCGGGACGTTTTCTCCTAAGGAAAGCGCTCTTGCGGCGCTCTGGCTTTCCTCCGATTCGGCGGCCTCAGAGAGAATGCTTTACGCGCAAGGGCAGAACATGAACAAAAACGCCGCCGACGACATCTGCTCAATCATAGAAGGCTGACACAAAGATTACTTAGGAAGTGAGAGCGTGCTGAGGGCGCTGGTCTATCTTCTGCTTGGGTTTTTTTCGGGCGGAATACTGTACGCGCGGCTTTTCCCGAAGCTGCTCAGAGGCGTTGACATAACCGAGAGGGCGAAGGACGGAAATCCGGGAAGCTCAAACGCGTTCAAGTACGCGGGCGTTCCCGTCGGAATTCTTACGCTTATAGCGGAGCTTTCAAAGGGCTTCTGGCCCGTTGCAATCTTCCTGAGGGCGTATTCGCCCCTGTCCCCCCTGCTTGCGCCAATGCTCCTTATGCCGGTTCTCGGCCATGCGTATTCGCCCTTCCACCGCTTCAAGGGCGGCAAGGCGATTGCGCCCGCGTTCGGCTGCCTTATAGCGCTTCTGCCTTACAGCTACGCGGTTTTCGCCCTCGCCTTCTGGTATGTGCTGTTTTCGCTTGCCTTTGTGGTTAATCCGCACGAGAAGCGGAGCGTCGTAACCTTCATCGCGTTCATGTTCACCTGCTTTGTCGGCGCGTATTTCACGCGGCATTACGCCATGGCTGTCGGCTGCGCGCTGCTTTCGATTCCGCCGGTTGTAAAGAATCTTGCGGATATACGCCGCGCCGAGGCGGAATATCTGCTCGCGCATAAGGAGGCGTAAGGAGAAATGGATAAAAAAGGCTCTGAAGCGCTTTACAGGCGGCTTTATACAAAGCTTCGGGATGAAATCCGCTTCGGCTTTCTCAAGGCGGGCGACGCATTCCCGACGGAGGAATCGCTCTGCGAAAAGTATTCCCTGAGCCGCGTTACCGTAAGAAAGGCGCTTGCCCTGCTTACCGACGAGGGCTATCTTACAAGAAAGCGCGGAATCGGCACTTCTGTGCGCCTGCCGAATATGCTTTCGGATTCGCCGAGCATAACATCCTTTCAGGATTACTGCAAGCGCGCGGGCCACGAGGCTGAAACGCGGGTTATTTCAGCTGCCCTGTCTCCGGCAAACCGGCAGGACATGACGATGCTCAAGGCGCAGGCGGGCGAATCCGTGCTTTCCTCCTGCCGAATCAGGCTCTGCGACGGCGAGCCGGTCGTGCTTGAGTACAACAGGTATTCAAAGGCGCTGTCCTTCTTAACCGAATCGGCGCTTTCGGGCAGCCTTTATACCGCAATGCTCGAAAAGGGCTATTCCGTTGCCTCCGCAAGCCATGTGGTTTCAATTCGCTACGCGGACGCGGAAACGGCGCAGCTTCTTTCCGTCCCAAAGGGCAGCGCGCTTCTGTATCTGCTCGAATGTATGTATGACGAAAAGCACACCCCGCTTCATACCTCCGAGCAGTTCATAAGGGGCGACAGGTTTGCATTCAGGATTTGATGTTTCACGTGAAACAAACATATAATTACATTTATGAAATGAGGAATTCAATTGATTAACAATAATACCAGCCATTTTGCGCTGTTTGTGGATTTGGAAAACTGCGGAGCGAAGGTCGCTACGCTCAATAATATCTTGGAGAAGGTCAAGATTCGCGGCGACATCCTTCTCGGCAAGGTTTACGGCTATACGGACAGATTCTCCGATTTGAAGGAGGTTCTGCTTTCCAATACCTTCACGGTCGTTCCGTCCCTGCGCTTCGGCGCGGCGCAGAAGAACAACGCGGACATTCTTCTGGTTATCGACGCGCTTGAGGTCGCTTTTACCAATCCGCGCATTGATTCCTTCTGCATTGTTTCGGGCGACAGCGATTATACCCCGCTTGTCGGTCGTCTTAAGAGCATGGGCAAGTTCGTATTGGGCATATCCCGAAGCGAGGCGGCGAGCAAGATATTCATAAACGCCTGCAACGAATTCCAGTTCCTAGAAACCGTATCGCAGAGCAGGAGCGTTCCCGTAAAGACGGAGAGCGCGCAGCAGAGCGAGGAAACGATTGACGAGGAGCAGCTGATGAAGCTGATTGAGAACATCCTCGACGAGCGCGACGAGCAGGAGGTATTTGCCAGCGAGGTCAAGGGAACGCTCATGCGCCTCCGCCCCGATTTCAACGAAAAGAATTACGGCTGCGCGACATTCGGAAAGCTGCTCACAAAGCTTGAGCAAAAGTACCGCACAATCGCGATTACCAACGATAACTATAACATGATGGTTTCCCTGCACTCCCCTGAGGAGGACGCGAAGCGCACCCAGATTGGCAAGGAAAACTGGAAGCAAATCTTCCTCGGCAAGCTCAAGCAGTACAAGGATAACGGCTTTGACAGGATTAACCCCAGCATTCTAAAGGCTGACATTCAGGCGGACTATCCGCAGTTCACCGAGAGGATTATCGGCTTCAGGCGCTTTTCGGACGTCATGAAGCAGCTGCAAAAGGAAGGCTTGCTCCGCGTTGAAATGGACGAGCAGAAAACAATGCTCCTTATAATTCCCGACAAACTGCCCGAAAAGGCGTAAATGGAGACAGACGGCGCGAAAAGGCATTTCTACGCGCTCTATACCGCCATGCAGTGAAGCAGCTCGCGTTTGCGCGCATTGAAGTTGCCGCATTCGCGGAATCGAAGCGTTGTTCCTGCGGAACGACGATTAAGTAAGTGTGTCACTATACTTCGTTTGCCGTCAGGCATACTTTACGCGCGTTGCGCATTTTTTGCCGTCAGGCATACTTCATGTGCGTATCGCATTTTATGCCGTCAGGCATAATTGACTGCAAAAAAACAACACATCGCATTGCGATGAGCTTTTTTTCGTGCTCGGTCAGTCTTGCAGGATATGGCTTGAAAGCTGATTAAGTCAAAGGGTTACATACGGTGACAAGCAGTATTTGCCCTAAAGCAGCGTTTATATGAACGTGACGCTCCTTATAGCTGATGCTCGTTGACCCATGCCAATACATCATCAAATTGCATTGTTCCGGACGCTGCGCCAAGTCCGACTTTCGCAACTTCCGCATTCGTGCAATTCAAACGTATACCGTTCACTTCAAGGAATGTGAGCATAGCATACATACCAATGCGCTTATTGCCATCCACAAAAGCATGGTTGGAAATCAAAGCATACCCAAGGCGGGCGCCCTTTTCCTGTTTGCTGGGATACAGCTCCTGCCCGTCGAAGCTTGCGTAAATGCTTTGAACTGCGCTTTCCAAAAGCGCCATATCGCGCAGACCGTCAGAGCCGCCCGTTTGAGCAATCATAAGCTGATGCAGCAGAAGAACACGTTCAGGACTAAATCGAATCATTTTGCCAATTCCTCAAAGGCAGGCTTATATTTCTTTATAATGCGCGCCGCAACTACATCAATCTTCTCATCGGCCGTCATGTCCAAAAGCGGGGAACTGTCCATATCTATAAGCAAGTATTTCGGACGGTTATTTTTGAACACAACTGCCTGCCCGTTTGTATCAGCTATCCGCGTAACACGGGAGAAGTTCTGATTGGCTTCTGTCATGGAAACGATGGCGTTGGTGTTTATCATCATTTTACATCCCTCCGCAAATAGTATAGCACAAATACTAGGATTGATTCAACCTATTTCATCCGAGAATCAGCATATAAATCATGGCAGTGGAGTAACCTCATTCGCGGCAGCTAATCGTTGTTTCAGCGGAACAACGATTGAAAGTATGTCACAATAATTCTCGTACCGTCAGGCACACTTAACTTGTCAACGCACATACTTAACTGCAAAAAAGAACACATCGCATTGCGACGTGTTCTTTACTGTGTTCGGACATCGGGGTTGATAAAACGCGACAGTCCTAATTGAGATAGCGTATTCATTTACAGGTTGATACACGGATTCTATGATTGGATACGTATTCTGACACGGATTCTCATATGGGTTCTATGAATATGCTATTTAATACGGATTCTAAGATAGAACACGTTATCAATCAGTACTTGAGAAAAAACGAGATCATTCTGGAATTATGGACATCACTCAATTCTACGGATGTATCTCAACTGGAAACTTTTGTGATCGTAGTCGTAACCTATTATTTCGCACTCCATTTGATTGTCTTCGGATATCTCTTCATATAATGAATAGTCCAGCCGGTATTGAGGATCAAGAGCAGACATGAAACCTTTGATGCTATTCCCTTCTCCAAACAAGCAAACAAGTGATCTGTTACTCTTTTTCACAACCTTGACAATAGCACAATGTCCCGGCTGATATGTTTGATGTGCAGAAAATTTGTCGAACGGTGATTTCATCGATTGCTTCTCCTTTGAATCATCGGGAATATAGCTTCTCATGTTTGTAGCTGTCAGCATATCAGTCTATCCGTAGTGCCCTTGCCACGCTGCCGCTGGAAAGGCGCATGATGCTTTCTTGCGATGTACCGAAACTGAGTAGATTAATACTGCCATACCAAACGATCATATCGTCGATGATGGCATATTTCTGGTGGATGGCTTCATGGCAGCGCACCGTGATACCACTTTTCGTAAGATGGTCAATGGCTGCTTGAGCATTTTCGCCGGATCGTCCCTGAAATGAATTGGCAGGTCTGGTTATGACGCTGATGAGAACGCGTCTTTCCATCGTCTTGCAGAATGTTGTTTCGAGCCAACGAATGCGTCTCATGGTGACATATGGACTGACGATCACGATGCTTTTACGTGACTGATCGAGATCATGAAGAAAGCGTTCCTGAAAGGTGTTCTGGTCATAGATTATGTCACTGCCAACAACAGCGGATTGATGTTCGGCAGCCACATGATATCCGATGGAAGAATAGCCCTTCAGTCGTTTATGATACATTTTCTCCAGCATTTCCGCGTTATTATCGATATAATCGTAGACGCGCGCTTCGCGCTTCCCCTCATACAGGCGATGCAGTCTACCCGCATACTGTGCCAATGTCCCTTGCCAGGAAATCGGCATTGTCAAAAAAAGAGTATCCAAACGCGCTTCGTCAAATCCCTCGCCGATGTATTTTCCTGTCGCGCAAATCACCAAAGGTTCATCGGTAGGCGCGTTCCGCAAGCGTTCCATTTGCTCCGCTGTCTCAGCGTTGGTTTTTCCGCCGGTCATCACCAAAACATTGTCGACATGCTTGCCAAGGAAGTCGGACAGCATCTCTACATGGCGTGTTCGTTCGCTGAGCAGTAGGCAATTGCGACCTTCCTTGACGCAAGCCAGTACATCGTCAACGATCATATGGTTGCGCAGGTCATCCTGCATAATCTGTGTATAGTACTGCCCAATCGCTGGCGTCTTTGTCTCTTGATCCAAACAAAAGCGCGCGCCGGTGAAGCGAGGAATCATTACATGCGCGAAGGGGCGCTTTTCCGCTTGCGCCTTGGCATCTACGCGATAACGAATGTCTCCGAGATACATGGTGAGAATCGGGTGATGACCATCCTGGCGCGTGGGCGTTGTGGACTGCTACAATAAAACGAGACACCCTCCAAAGAGAAAAGGTATAATAAAGAAAACAAGGAGGGTGAAGTATGAGCAGGAAGTACACCAAAGAGTTTAAGGAGCAAGCAATATCGCTGGTATTAGAAAGCAGCGTAAAGGAAGTCAGCGAAAGGCTGGGCGTGACCACGAAAACGCTATACAGGTGGCGGCAGGAAAGGCGGTTGGAAGGAAGCCCACAAGCCATGCACAGCGACTTGGAGAAGCAGAATCGGGAGCTGCGCAAAGAAAACGAGGAGCTGCGCCAAGCTAATATCATTTTGAAGAAAGCAATGGGTTTTTTCGTCAAGGGATAACAGGGCTGAAGCCGCGAGAGGCGTATGCGTGGCTGGAAAAGAACCGCGAGGGAGCGAGTGTGAGCTTATCCGTAAAGACCACATCGGCAAAAATCCAGATGGTGAAGCAGGGCAAGTATGTCGGTGGCTACGCTCCATACGGCTACGTCCTGCATCCCACCATTCGGAACAAACTTACCGTAGACCCGGAGGCGGCTGATGTGATCCGTCGTATTTTCCGCGAGGCTCTGGAAGGCAGCAACACCTCTCAGATCGCCCGCAGCCTGAATGATGACGGCATCCCGACGCCGGGGCAATACTTCAAGAGCAAGCATCCCGACAAGAAGAAGTTCAGTAACATGAGCGAGAAAATCAGTTGGGAAACCGTGATGGTCTATAACATCCTCAAAAACCTTGTTTACACCGGAACGCTGGTCAGTCGCAAAATGAAGTCCTGCGGTGTCGGCTCAAAAAAGCGCGTTGTCAATGAGCCGATCATCGTAGAAGGAACCCATGAAGCCATTGTCAGCAAGGAAGACTTTGAGCTTGCTCAGAAGGTCATTCGAGGTGGAGGACGGAATCCCACGTGCAAGCAGCATGACTATCCGCTCAAGGGACTTGTCCGCTGCGGAAACTGTAAACGTGCTATGACGCGCCGCAAGAACAAGGCTGGCATTCGGTACTTCCAGTGCATTCACTCGGTCAACAACGGAAACACAGACTGTCCGGTCGGCAGGAGCTTTCCGGAAATGGATATTGAGAAGGTTGTCTTCCATGCCATTGCTCAGTTTCTCGCTTTGGCACAGAAGGAAGCAGTCCAAAACCGAGAAGTCGGTGATCTTCGGAAATCTGCCATCAAGGAATGCGCTGATAAAATCCGCACTCTCCAAAATCAGAACGAGCAGCACAAGGCGTCGAAGCTGAAACTCTACGAGAAGTATGCAGCCGGAAGCATCACGAAGGAGGCATACATTCAGCAGAAGGCGGCAACGGACACGAAAATTGCTGAAAACGATGAAGCAATCCAGCGCAGTCACGAACGGATGAAGGAGCTTGACTCCGAGACCTCCTGTTCAGATGAAAAGCTGGATGCTGTCTGCGAACAGTACGCCGACTGTAAAGCTCTGACCTATGAGCTGACCCACGCATTCATTTCTGCGGTCTACATTTACGATCTTGACAACATAGAAATCGTCTGGAAGTTCAAGGACTT